>NZ_JBHXRF010000021.1:0-1117 GCF_042717545.1 Rhodococcus sp. NPDC058639 | reverse complement strand
TGCCTTTTGAAGAATGAGCCTGCGAGTTTGCGGTGTGTTGCGAGGTTAACCCGTGTGGGGAAGCCGTAGCGAAAGCGAGTCCGAATAGGGCGATATAGTAGCGCGCTCAAGACCCGAAGCGGAGTGATCTAGCCATGGGCAGGTTGAAGCGGAGGTAAGACTTCGTGGAGGACCGAACCCACCAGGGTTGAAAACCTGGGGGATGACCTGTGGTTAGGGGTGAAAGGCCAATCAAACTCCGTGATAGCTGGTTCTCCCCGAAATGCATTTAGGTGCAGCGTCGTGTGTTTCTTGCCGGAGGTAGAGCACTGGATAGGCGATGGGCCCTACCGGGTTACTGACCTTAGCCAAACTCCGAATGCCGGTAAGTGAGAGCGCGGCAGTGAGACTGTGGGGGATAAGCTCCATGGTCGAGAGGGAAACAGCCCAGAGCATCGACTAAGGCCCCTAAGCGTACGCTAAGTGGGAAAGGATGTGGAGTCGCAGAGACAACCAGGAGGTTGGCTTAGAAGCAGCCACCCTTGAAAGAGTGCGTAATAGCTCACTGGTCAAGTGATTCCGCGCCGACAATGTAGCGGGGCTCAAGCGTACCGCCGAAGTCGTGTCATTGCAGCAATAGGGCCAACGCCCGCTGTGATGGGTAGGGGAGCGTCGTGTGCCGGGTGAAGCAGCCGCGGAAGCGAGTTGTGGACGGTTCACGAGTGAGAATGCAGGCATGAGTAGCGATACACACGTGAGAAACGTGTGCGCCGATTGACTAAGGGTTCCTGGGTCAAGCTGATCTGCCCAGGGTAAGTCGGGACCTAAGGCGAGGCCGACAGGCGTAGTCGATGGACAACCGGTTGATATTCCGGTACCCGCTTTGAAACGCCCAATACTGAATCAGGCGATGCTAAGTCCGTGAAGCCGGCCCGATCTCTTCGGAGTTGAGGGTAGTGGTGGAGCCGACGAACCAGACTTGTAGTAGGTAAGCGATGGGGTGACGCAGGAAGGTAGTCCAGCCCGGGCGGTGGTTGTCCCGGGGTAAGGGTGTAGGCCGTGTGGTAGGCAAATCCGTCACACATTGAGGCTGAGACCTGATGCCGAGCCGATTGTGGTGAAGTGGATGATCCTATGC
>NZ_JBHXRF010000020.1:0-1433 GCF_042717545.1 Rhodococcus sp. NPDC058639 | reverse complement strand
CGGCCCGTCGACCCCGACGTGAAAATCACATACGCCGTATTCGACGGCCGCACCGGCGCGGTCCGCTCCGCATCCGACACCGGCGCGGTCGACACGTCGGCAAGATCAAGCGTGTCGATCGACACCACCGGCACCGACACCGGAACGTCGAACCCGTCCCGCGACGTCGACACCACCAACACCGGCGCCGCCGACTCCACAATGAAACCATTACGCTCGGCAGGCTGATCCGGATCGATCGGCACATAGGCGCCGCCCGCACGGACGATCGCATACATCCCCACCAACAGATCCAACGACCGGCGAACCGCCAACCCCACCGTCGTCTCCGGACCCACACCCCGCGAGATCAGGTACCGCGCAAGCTGATTGACCCGCGTATCGAACTCGCCGTATGTCAACGACTCGTCTTCGAACACCACCGCGATGGCGTCGGGATTCGAAAGGACCTGGCTATCGAACCGGTCCAGCAACGTTCCTTCGGGCACCGGATGCGAAGTATCGTTCCACCGCTCGAGCACCGTCACACGCTCATCGGCGCCCAGCAGATCGATATCGCCCACCCGCCGCGCCGGATCAGCCACCACAGCTTCGAGGATCCGCACGAACCGCTCCGCAAAGCCCTCGACCGTCGAAGCATCGAAGAGCTCGGTCGCATACGTGAACTCGATACCGAAACCCTGCGACTGCTCACCCGACCCGGCCAGATCGGTGACGGTCACCTGCAGATCGAACTTCGCGATCTGCGCATCGAAGTCGACACCCGAGACACTCAGACCGGGCAGTTCGAGATGCGCGTCCGCCATATTCTGGAAGGTCAACATCACCTGGAACAACGGATGACGTGCCTGCGAACGCGCCGGATCGAGCACCTCCACCAACCGCTCGAACGGCACATCCGCATGCGCGAACGCTTCGAGATCGACCCCACGTACGGCATCGAGGAACTCCCCGAACGACACCCCACCATCAACCGACGTCCGCAACACCAACGTATTGACGAACATACCCACCAGATCATCGAGCGCAGCCTCACCACGACCCGCGATCGGCGTGCCGATAGCAACATCGGAACTCGCACCCAACCGCGACAGCATCACCGCCAACGCAGCATGCACCACCATGAATTCCGTTGCACTACTGCGTCGTGCCACCTCCGCTAGACCGGCACGAACACGACCATCGATCGTAAAACCGTGCGACGCACCCCGGTAACTCGACACCACCGGACGAGGCCGATCCGACGGCAACGTCGACTCCTCCGGCAGATCCGCGAGGGTGGTGCGCCAGAACTCGGTTTGCCGCGCGAGCAACGACTCCGGATCCGACTCGTCGCCGAGGACCTCACGCTGCCACAACGTGTAATCCGCATACTGGACTTCCAACGCCGACCACTCCGGGACCGCACCCGCAGCCCGCGCCGCATACGCCGT
>NZ_JBHXRF010000019.1:0-1869 GCF_042717545.1 Rhodococcus sp. NPDC058639 | reverse complement strand
CGACTCGCCCTCGAACACCACCGCCACCGCATCCGGCGACGCAGCGACCTGCGCATCGAACCGGTCCAGCAACGTTCCTTCGGGCACCGGATGCGACGTATCGTTCCACCGCTCGAGCACCGCACTACGCTCGTCGGCGCCCAGCAGATCGATATCGCCCACCCGCAACGCCGGATCAGCCACTACAGCTTCGAGGATCCGCACGAACCGCTCCGCGAACCCCTCCACCGTCACCGCATCGAACAAATCGGTGGCATAGGTGAACTCCGCACGGAAACCGTCCTCCGCGAACCCCTCCGACAACGTCAACTGCAGGTCGAACTTCGCGATCTGCGCGTCGAAGTCGACACCCGAGACACTCAGACCGGGCAGTTCGAGATGCGCGTCCGCCATATTCTGGAAGGCCAGCATCACCTGGAAGAGCGGATGACGTGCCTGCGAACGCGCAGGATCGAGCACCTCCACCAACCGCTCGAACGGCACATCGGCATGCGCGAACGCTTCGAGATCGACCCCACGTACGGCATCGAGCAGCTCCCCGAACGACACCCCACCGCCGACCGACGTCCGCAATACGAGCGTGTTGACGAACATGCCCACCAGATCATCGAGCGCAGCCTCACCACGCCCCGCGATCGGCGTCCCGATCGCAACATCGGACTGTGCACCCAACCGCGACAGCAACACCGCAAGAGCGGCATGCACCACCATGAAATCCGTTGCACCACTGAGACGGGCGAGATCGGTGATACCCGCACGGACGCGTCGATCGATCGTGAACCCGTGTGACGCACCCCGGTAGCTCGACACCGCCGGGCGAGGCCGATCCGACGGCAACGTCGACTCCTCCGGCAGATCCGCCAAAGCAGTGCGCCAGAACTCGGTTTCCCGCGCCAGCAACGACTCCGGATCCGACTCCTCGCCCAGGACCTCACGCTGCCACAACGTGTAATCCGCATACTGGACTTCCAACGCCGACCACTCCGGGACCGCACCCGCAGCCCGCGCCGCATACGCCGTCACGACATCACGGGTCAGCGGCCCCATCGAGAACCCGTCACTCGAGATGTGATGAACCACCACCACCAGCACATGCTCTTCCGGCGCGACCCGCAACAACCGCACCCTGATCGGAACCTGCTGCGTCACATCGAAACCGGTAGTCACAACCTCCGTGACACGTGCCGGGACCTCGTCGGCGGCGACGTCCTCAACACGCACCTCCACGACCGCGTCGTCGGCACCGAGCACCTTCTGGAAACCGACCCCGTCGACCTCCGGATACACCGTCCGCAACGACTCGTGCCGCGCGACGACATCCGACACGGCCGCCTGCAACGCATCGACATCCAACGATCCCGACAGCCTGATCGCCGCCGGGATGTTGTTCGCCGCCGACCCCGGATCCAACCGGTTGAGGAACCACATCCGCTGCTGCGCCAACGACAACGGCACCTGCGCCGGACGAGCCCGAGCAACCAACGGAACCCCGGCACCCCTACCGGACACCTGCTCCACCCGCACCGCCAGTTCCCCGACAGTCGACGCCTCGAACAACACCCGCACCGGCACCCGAGTACCGAGCGCCGCACCCAGACGCGCCACCACCTGGGTCGCAATCAGCGAGTTACCACCGAGCTCGAAGAAGTTGTCGCCGAGACCGACCCGCTCGAGACCCAACACGTCCGCAAACGTCGACGCCACAATCCGTTCGACGGCGGTCTGCGGCGCCCGGAACTCCCGAGCTTCGAAGACAGGGGAAGGCAACGCCTTCCGGTCCAACTTGCCCGACGAACCCACCGGCAACTCGTCGAGCACCATCAAAACCGACGGCACCATATACGCGGGCAACAACCCCGAGACGAACCC
>NZ_JBHXRF010000018.1:0-2702 GCF_042717545.1 Rhodococcus sp. NPDC058639 | reverse complement strand
CGGGGCGGTACCGAGTTCGGGATAGTGCTCGGTCCAGCTTCCCTCGGCCGGTTTGGTGAAGTGGGGCAAGGCTTTCTACCTTTCGTCTTCGAACTTGTCGCCGTGTGCGGAACCATCTGCCCGCAACCCGGAACCCGATCGCACCCGCTGTGTGATCTCTTGAATGAGAATGACGCTCTCATTCATGAACATCAGATTTTCACACAACCGGTACCACGTCAACGGGTCGACTCGCGACAGAAGAAGCAACGTAGGCCCGGACCGAGAGGTCCGGGCCTACGTGTACAGGGAGCGTGGGGTGGGTCGCCGCCGTTCAGGACGGGCGGGCCGGCATCTCGAAGCCCTCGAGGATGACCGCGTTGGTGTCGGCAGCGGCATGGCGCAAAGGGGCTGCCGCCTGATATTCCTCCGAGTCGTACCACGCCTGAGCGGCCTCGACGGATTCGAACTCGAGAACGACCGTCCGGTCGCCGTGCCACTGACCCTCCAGGATCGTCGGTCGGGCGTCTACGGAGAGCACGGACGCACCGCCCCGGCCGAGCGAACGGGCCGAAGCGGCACTGTAGGCGTTCATCCCGTCGGGATCGTTGATGGCTTCGGTGAGGACGACGTATGCCTTGGGCATGACTCTCCTTGTCGGTGGCGGAACCCCGCCGGGATTCAGGAGACGGAACGCGGGGCTCCGATCATCGGTTTCCGACGAATTCCTGTATCCACGAAGAGAATCAGAATCAGACCGGGCGTGCGAGGGATGCAACGACTCTCGGGCCGGGAGGGCAGACCCCACGGGCGGTACAACGCCGTCAGCCCGGGCCGCGAGGGCCCGGGCTGACGGCGATCGTCGAGAGAGGTGGGTCAGGTGAGCGTGATCGCCCGTTCGGGGCAGCTTGCTGCTGCTTCACGAACCGAGTCCTCGTGTTCGGCCGGAACCTCCGACACGAGAGTGACGGCGTATCCGCCATCGCTCAGATCGAACACGTCGGGGCAGAGGGCAAGGCAGACGCCGTGGCCGCGGCAGGAGTCGTCGTCGACGGAAACCTTCACTTCGCGTCGGCTTCCGCGAGCGTGAACTCCAGGTTCAGCGTCATGAGACCGCGGAGGATGAACGTGGGCAGGTAGTCGAACTTGCGGTCGCCTTCGGGGCCGTGCGCCTTCTCCGAGATCGTGATGCTGCTGGTCCGCTCGAGCAGTCGCTCGAAGCCGACGCGCGCCTCGGTGCGAGCGAGCGGGGCGCCCGGGCACGCGTGGATGCCGCGGCCGAACGCGATATGGGTACGCGCGTTGCGACGGTCGAGATCGAACTCGGCCGGGTCGGAGAACTGGCGCGGGTCGCGGTTGGCGGCACCGTTCACGAGCATCATGATCGTGCCGGCCGGGACCTCGACACCGCCGACGTCGGTCGGAACCTTGGAGAGCCGGAAGTCGCCCTTGATCGGGCTCTCCAAGCGCAGCGTCTCCTCGATGAAGTTGTTGATCCGCTCGGGGTCTTCGCGCAGGGTCTGCTGGAGCTCGGGGTTCTCGGCGAGGATGCGGAGCCCGGAGCTCACCAGGCGGACCGTGGTCTCCTGGCCCGCGGAGAACACGTTCGCGGCGATGCGCAGGACGTCGTCGACCGGCGGAAGCGTGCCGTCCGGGAAGGTCGCGCTGGCGAGACCGGTCAGGACGTCGTCCTGCGGGTTCGCGCGCCGGTCCTCGATGTAGGCACCGAACTTCTTGTAGAGGAACTCCATGGGGTTGAGCTTGAGCTCGGTACCCTGCGTGCTGCCGATCGAGATGCCGTCCTTCATCACCAGGTTGAGGCCCTCGATGAATTCCTGGTGGTCGCTCTCCGGGACGCCGAGCAGGTCGGCGATCACGAGCATGGCGAACGGAGCGGCGAACTCGCTGATGACCTCGCCCTCGCCCTTGGCCAGCAGGTCGTCGAGCAGCTTGTCGGCCAGGCGCCAGATGAACTCCTCGTTCTCCTTGAGGCGCTTCGGGGTGATCAGGCGCATCAGCAGGGCGCGATGGTCGGTGTGCTGCGGCGGATCCATCGTCGGCAGCTGGTCGTTCATCGGCAGCTTGGGACGCGTCTCTTCGATCAGATCGGTGATGTCGTCGCTGTCGGTGGGGAGGGGGAATCCCGAGTAGGGGCCCGTCACCGAGATGCACGACGAGAACTTCTCTTCGTCGTTGAGGACCTGGATGGCTTCCTCGTACCCCGTGACCATCATGACGTTATGGTGCGGCTCGCGCTTGACCGGGCAACTCTCCCGCATCGCGTCGTAGTACGGGTTCGGGTCGCCGACGAGGGTGGGGTCGGTGAAAAAGTTCGACTTCTCGAGTTCGGTCATGTTTCTTCCTCTCAGAAGAAGTGGAGCTGCGGGTGTGCAAGGAACCGGGGCCACTATCGAGATGAGAGCAGCCGACCAGGATCTGGTCCACATCCAACCATGTTGATCTTGACCCCGAAATTGGGGAGCTATCGTACATTTCGGACTCTGTGATGTTCGACCAGAGGAGTCGTAAAAATTTGTGACAGAAAACAAAGCCCGCATCCGTACCCCAACCCGAGGGGGGTCGGTGCACGGACGCGGGCGCTGTAGGCATCGGGCGGAGGGGTCAGATCACCGGTTCTTTGGTGATGGTGGCCCAGGCGGCGCCGCTGTCGGGGACGCGGGGCTGTTTCCAGACCTCGATGGGGAACGAGACCATGACCAGCG
>NZ_JBHXRF010000017.1:0-3412 GCF_042717545.1 Rhodococcus sp. NPDC058639 | reverse complement strand
CCGGTAGGGGTTGTTGTGTGTTGTTTGAGAACTGCACAGTGGACGCGAGCATCTTTGTTAGTAAGTGTTTATGAGCGTACGGTGGATGTCTTGGCACCAGGAGCCGATGAAGGACGTGGGAGGCTGCGATATGCCTCGGGGAGCTGTCAACCGAGCTGTGATCCGAGGATTTCCGAATGGGGAAACCCAGCACGAGTGATGTCGTGTTACCCGCACCTGAATATATAGGGTGTGTGGAGGGAACGTGGGGAAGTGAAACATCTCAGTACCCACAGGAAGAGAAAACAACATGTGATTCCGTGAGTAGTGGCGAGCGAAAGCGGAAGAGGCTAAACCGTGTACATGTGATACCTGGCAGGGGTTGTGTATGCGGGGTTGTGGGGTTCATTGTGTCGGCGCTGCTGAGCCGGCCAACAGTAAGAAATCATCGTGTTAGTCGAAGTGGTCTGGAACGGCCTGTCGTAGAGGGTGAGAGTCCCGTAGACGAAAACATGGTGACTGTTGATGTGAATACCCAAGTAGCACCGGGCCCGTGAAATCTGGTGTGAATCTGTCGGGACCACCCGATAAGCCTGAATACTCCCTGGTGACCGATAGCGGACAAGTACCGTGAGGGAAAGATGAAAAGTACCCCGGGAGGGGAGTGAAATAGTACCTGAAACCGTGCGCTTACAATCCGTCAGAGCCTGTGCATGATTTAGTTCATGGTGGGTGATGGCGTGCCTTTTGAAGAATGAGCCTGCGAGTTAGCGGCATGTCGCGAGGTTAACCCGTGTGGGGTAGCCGTAGCGAAAGCGAGTCCGAATAGGGCGTTGCAGTGGCATGTTCTAGACCCGAAGCGGAGTGATCTACCCATGGCCAGGGTGAAGCGACGGTAAGACGTCGTGGAGGCCCGAACCCACTTAGGTTGAAAACTGAGGGGATGAGTTGTGGGTAGGGGTGAAAGGCCAATCAAACTCCGTGATAGCTGGTTCTCCCCGAAATGCATTTAGGTGCAGCGTCGCGTGTTTCTCACCGGAGGTAGAGCTACTGGATGGTCTAGGGGGCCTACAAGCTTACCGAAATCAGCCAAACTCCGAATGCCGGTGAGTGAGAGCGCGGCAGTGAGACTGCGGGGGATAAGCTTCGTAGTCGAGAGGGAAACAGCCCAGATCGCCGGCTAAGGCCCCTAAGCGTGTACTAAGTGGAAAAGGATGTGGGATCGCTGAGACAACCAGGAGGTTGGCTTAGAAGCAGCCACCCTTGAAAGAGTGCGTAATAGCTCACTGGTCAAGTGGTTCTGCGCCGACAATGTAGCGGGGCTCAAGTACACCGCCGAAGCCGCGGCATTCACATAACACCCGCATGTTTCTATGGAAGTGTGTGCAGTGGTGTGGATGGGTAGGGGAGCGTCGTGTGGCCATGGAAGCATCGGGGTGACCTAGGTGTGGAGGCCATGCGAGTGAGAATGCAGGCATGAGTAGCGAAAGACGAGTGAGAAACTCGTCCGCCGAATGACCAAGGGTTCCTGGGCCAGGTTAATCCGCCCAGGGTGAGTCGGGACCTAAGGCGAGGCCGACAGGCGTAGTCGATGGACAACGGGTTGATATTCCCGTACCCGTGTGAACGCGCCCATGATGAATCATCGGTACTAACCGTCCAGAAGGTTCCTTTTTCCCTTCGGGGGATCTGGGATTGGATGCACGGGATCTTCGGTGGTAGTAGTCAAGCGATGGGGTGACGCAGGAAGGTAGTGGGGCCAGTCAGTGGTAATACTGGTGTAAGCCTGTAGGGCGTGACATAGGTAAATCCGTGTCGCATATAGCCTGAGAGGTGATGCGTACCCGTTGAGGGGAATTCCATGATCCTATGCTGCCGAGAAAAGCCTCTAGCGAGCTTTCACATGGCCCGTACCCCAAACCGACACAGGTGGTCAGGTAGAGAATACTAAGGCGATCGAGATAACTGTGGTTAAGGAACTCGGCAAAATGCCCCCGTAACTTCGGGAGAAGGGGGACCATGTCTGGTGATGGCCTTTACGGTCTGAGCTGGGTGTGGTCGCAGAGACCAGAGAGAAGCGACTGTTTACTAAAAACACAGGTCCGTGCGAAGTCGTAAGACGATGTATACGGACTGACGCCTGCCCGGTGCTGGAAGGTTAAGAGGACCGGTTAGTCACTTCGGTGGCGAAGCTGAGAATTTAAGCCCCAGTAAACGGCGGTGGTAACTATAACCATCCTAAGGTAGCGAAATTCCTTGTCGGGTAAGTTCCGACCTGCACGAATGGCGTAACGACTTCTCTGCTGTCTCAACCACAGACTCGGCGAAATTGCATTACGAGTAAAGATGCTCGTTACGCGCGGCAGGACGAAAAGACCCCGGGACCTTCACTATAGCTTGGTATTGGTGTTCGGTTCGGTTTGTGTAGGATAGGTGGGAGACTGTGAAGCGGTGACGCCAGTTACTGTGGAGTCGTTGTTGAAATACCACTCTGATCGTATTGGATATCTAACCTCGGACCATGATCTGGTTCAGGGACAGTGCCTGGTGGGTAGTTTAACTGGGGCGGTTGCCTCCCAAAATGTAACGGAGGCGCCCAAAGGTTCCCTCAGCCTGGTTGGCAATCAGGTGTTGAGTGCAAGTGCACAAGGGAGCTTGACTGTGAGACTGACAAGTCGAGCAGGGACGAAAGTCGGGACTAGTGATCCGGCACCGGCATGTGGAAGCGGTGTCGCTCAACGGATAAAAGGTACCCCGGGGATAACAGGCTGATCTTCCCCAAGAGTCCATATCGACGGGATGGTTTGGCACCTCGATGTCGGCTCGTCGCATCCTGGGGCTGGAGTAGGTCCCAAGGGTTGGGCTGTTCGCCCATTAAAGCGGCACGCGAGCTGGGTTTAGAACGTCGTGAGACAGTTCGGTCTCTATCCGCCGCGCGCGTTAGAAACTTGAGGAAGGCTGTCCCTAGTACGAGAGGACCGGGACGGACGAACCTCTGGTGTGCCAGTTGTCCCGCCAGGGGCACTGCTGGTTGGCTACGTTCGGAAGGGATAACCGCTGAAAGCATCTAAGCGGGAAGCCTGTTCCAAGATGAGGTTTCTCACCCCCTCGAGGGGGTAAGGCCCCCGGCAGACCACCGGGTTGATAGGCCAGAACTGGAAGTGCGGTAACGCATGGAGGTGACTGGTACTAATAGGCCGAGGACTTTCTAACGAAGGTGCTACGCGTCCACTGTGCGGTTTCTGAAACAGCACACACGAATATCGGTCCACTGTGGTGGGTTGGTGTTTGCGTGGAGTTTCATAGAGTTACGGTGGTTATAGCGTGGGGGAAACGCCCGGTCCCATTCCGAACCCGGAAGCTAAGCCCCATTGCGCCGATGGTACTGCACTCGACAGGGTGTGGGAGAGTAGGACACCGCCGAACACCCGTT
>NZ_JBHXRF010000016.1:0-5588 GCF_042717545.1 Rhodococcus sp. NPDC058639 | reverse complement strand
CCCTCCAAGGACTGTGCCCAGAACGCGATCTGCTTGGCTGCCAACGACTCCGGGTCCGACTCGTCACCGAGTACCTCACGCTGCCAGATCGAGTAGTCGGCGTACTGCACCTCGAGCGCCGACCACCCCGGGGCCGCGCCCGCAGCCCGCGCCGCATACGCAGTGACCACATCCCGGGTCAACGGCCCCATCGAGAACCCGTCACCGGAAATATGATGAACCACTACCACCAGCACATGCTCCTGCGGCGCGACCCGCAACAACCGCACCCGCACCGGAACCTGGAGCGTCACATCGAAACCGGTAGTCACAGCCTCAACGACCCGCCCCGGCGCATCGTCGGCACTCACGTCCTCGACGCGTACCTCCACGACCGCGTCGCCGGCACCGAGCACCTTCTGGAAACCGACCCCGTCGACCTCCGGATACACCGTCCGCAACGACTCGTGCCGCGCCACCACATCCGACACCGCCGCCTGCAAAGCGTCGACATCCAACGAGCCCGACAATCTGATCGCCACCGGGATGTTGTTCGCCGCCGACCCCGGATTCAACCGGTTGAGGAACCACATCCGCTGCTGCGCCAACGACAACGGCACCAGTTCGGGACGGGTTTTCGCGACGAGAGGGGTCTCGTTCCCGACCGCCAGGGGTTCGATCAGGGCCGCGAGCTCTCCCACCGTGGAGTGCTCGAACAGTAGCCGCGCGGGTACGCGGGTGCCGAGGCGTTCACCGAGGCGCGCGGCGAGTCGGGTCGCCACGAGTGAATTGCCACCCAGTGCGAACAAGTCGTCATCGAGCCCGATGCACTCGACACCAAGGAGTGCGCCGAACTCTTCCGCCACGGCAACCTCGAGCGCAGTTGCGGGTGGACGAAACTGCACCGAAACCGACTCCGGCTCAGGCAACGCCGCACGATCGATTTTGCCCGACGGCGTCAAGGGCACATCATCCAACACGACGATCGCCGACGGAACCATGTGCGCCGGAAGCATTTCCGACACCGCTGCGGATATCTCACCGGCATCGATCTCGACACCTCCCGCGGAATGCACATACGACACCAGTCGCATCTCACCCGCCGGCGTCTCGCGGCCCACAGTGATCGCGAAATCGACTCCATCACAGGCCGCAAGCGCCGCATCGATTTCACCGAGTTCGACCCGAAGGCCGCGGATTTTGATTTGGAAATCGTTGCGCCCCAGGTAGACCAGTTCGTCGTCGCCACTACGCGGCGCACGGACGAGATCACCGGTGCGGTAGAGCCTCGTTCCGTCGGGACCCGCGACGAAACGTTCGGCTGTCAGACCTGGTCTGCCCCGATAACCACGAGCAAGAGCGGGACCCGACACATACAGCTCACCCGCAACACCGGGCGCGACCGGATTCAGGCGGCTGTCGAGTACGTACGCACCCAGATTTCGCACCGGCGTACCGATGGTCACCGGCCGCCCCGGCTCGAGAGCACCGCTGCAATGCGTCATGATCGTCGCTTCGGTCGGTCCGTAGGCGTTGAGGAACCGCCGTCCCGGTGCCCACCGCTCCACCACATCCGGCGGGCACGCCTCGCCGCCCGACACCACCATTTCGAGTCCGTCGAGTCCCTCGGGATCGAGCGACGCCAACACCGCGGGCGTAATCAGCGCGTGGGTCACCCGGTGACGACGAAGAAGCTCGGTCAGTTCGGCGCCGGCGAACGCATCGGGCGGGGCGACGACCATGGCAGCACTCACGGAAATCGCCATCAGCCATTCGAGCACCGACGCGTCGAAGCTGGGCGAGGCGACGTGAAGGGTGCGGGAGCCCGCAGTGGCCCCGAAGCGGTCCACCATCTCTTGTGCCAGGTCGGACAGACCGCTGTGCGTGACCGGAACGCCCTTCGGGCGGCCCGTGGACCCCGAGGTGTAGATGACGTACGCCGGGTTCTCGGCTCGCAGCGCACGCACGCGCTCGTCGAAGGACACCGGAGCGGGCGACAACGCTTCCACTTCGGCCCTCGATTGCGGGTCGTCGAGCGCGAGCCACTCCACGGTGTCCGGCAGCGACGACACCGTCGCCGCGAGCGTAAGCCCGATCGCCGCACCCGAATCCGCGAGCATGTACGCGACGCGATCGGGAGGGTAGTTCGGATCTACCGGAACGAAGGCCGCACCGGTCTTCGCCACCGCCCAGATGGCCAGCACGGACTCGAACGACCGCGCCAGTGAGACTGCGACAATGTCTTCGGGGCCGAGTCCACGGTCGATCAACGCTCGCGCGAGGCGCGAAGAGTCGGCGTCGATTTCCGCGTACGTCCACGAGCGATCCTCGAACATCACCGCGGGAGCAGAAGGGTCACGTTCCACCGCGGTCGCAAGCAACTGCGGCAGAAGTATCGCGCGCGAACCGCGCCGACGTGCGGGACGTCGACGCTCCCGTCCACGTTCGGACACCGGCGGCCGTCCACTCTCGGGTTCGCCGACGTTCTCCCGTGCCACGCCGTCCCCCTGCTGCATGCCGGCCTTGCGCGAGGCTTCACTCACCACTGGTCTCGCTTCCCTCATATCTCCGTTTCGGCCGTCGCCGCCCGTTGGTTACCGGACAGTCGTCAGCTGCCCAAATAGAGCATCGTGGGCCGGGGGTCATGTTACGGCCACTGGTGGGTCACACCCGTTGGGGCGACCTCGCGAGAGCCCCCGCAACACAAGGAAATTTGTCGTTCTTCCTGTTCAGGGAGCAATTCGTGTGTATTCCGAGTGACCGCCGGCCCCGACTCCCATGGCGTGAATGCGGGGGATGCGTGAATGCGCTGCAAGGACATTTGTAGACGACGATGCCGTCGGGGTGACCCGAGCGGTCTCCGTTCTCTCTGCGTTCTCTCTGCGAAAAAACTCCCTCACCGACCCGTGACCCAGGGATCTCTGGACGGGCTGAGAACCCATGCCGCACCCGACGGCGCGCTCACCTCTTCGCCGTCGATCACGAACACCGTCTCGAGGTCGGCGCACGCTGCCAGGGCATCCACCGCGTCGCGGGGCACGAACGCGTGGGTCACCCACTCTTCGTCCGCGAGATGGGCAACATCGGACGCATTGTCCGCCATCACCACTACGGCACCCGCGAGGGCGGCAGCGAGCACGGCATGGAGCACCCACCGATCCGCGTCCGGACCGGCAACGAGAATCCTTGCGTCGTAGGTCAACTCCTTGCCGACGATACCGTTGCGGAGGAGCGCGACCGCCCTTCCCTGCGAGAGCGCGGCGTCCGGGAAGCAGATCCCCGTATCCCCGGGACTCGGTACGGCGGTCCGCTCGGTATAGGCAATCGTCCGCGCCGAGAGGCGGGACACCTCCGAGACCAGGTCCGGTGCGTCCATAGCCAGTCGTCGGCCGGAGCCGTGAACGTCGCGGTCGGTGGTCGTCAGTACCCAGCGGGCAGCCTCCGACGACCCGACTGCCAGTGCCGCACCCGACTTGACCACTGCCCACGCAGCGACCACCAGGTCGATGCCTACAGGCAGATCGACGCGGACCGTCTCACCCGGGCCGGCTCCGAGGGCGATCAGGTAGCGAGCCCACTGCGACGAGCGTTGTTCGACCTCGCCGTATGTCGACTCGACGTCGCCCACCACCACTGCCGGCGCATCGGGATCGGACTCGACGGCGACGCGCAACTCCTGCGCGATGGTGACGTCGGCGTCCTGCACCGTCGTGGTGTCCTGACGCGGGGTGCTGCCTGTCACCGCTGTGATCTCGTCCTCCGTGCGGAGTTCGATGTCCCCGACGATCGCGGCGGGATCCGCAGCCACCGCATCCAAGAGAGCCACGAAACGACGGGCGAACGCATCCACGGTGCCCTTGTCGAACAGATCGGTCGCGTAGGTGAGTGCTACCGACATGCCTGCCGGCGTTCCCTCCGGGGTGTCGTGAGGTTCGACGGTGACCTGCAGGTCGAACTTGGCCGCGAGTTCCCCGGTGCCGATCGTGTCGACCGTCAGACCGGGCAGTTCCATCCGTGCCTGCTCGAGGTTCTGGAACGACAGGACGGTCTGGAACGCGGGATGACGAGCGGACGACCGGGCGATCCCCAATTCGTCGACGACACGCTCGAACGGGACGTCCGCGTGCGTGAACGCTTCGAGGTCACCGGATCGAACTGCGTCGAGCAGCGACTCGAAGTCCGTGGCCGGATCGACGTCCGTGCGCAGCGCCAGGGTGTTGACGAACATGCCGACCACGTCGTCCAGTGCTCGGGCGCCACGGCCCGCCACCGCGGTACCGACGATCACATCGCGGGAGTTGCTCAGCCGGGAGAGGAGGACGGCGATAGCGGCGTGCACCACCATGAACAGGGATGCCCGGCGCGACCCGGCGAGTGAGTCGAGACGCGAGTGGGTCTGCGCCGACACCTCGATTGTCGTGGTTGCACCCCGGCCGCTCGCCTGGGCGGGACGCGGACGATCGGTGGGCAGGTCGAGCAGATCCGGTATACCCGCGAGCCTCTCACGCCAGTAGGCCAGTTGGACCCCGGCGGGCGAGTCGGGATCATCGGCGTCGCCCAGTACCTCCTGTTGCCACAGCGCGAAGTCCGCGTACTGCACCTCGAGCGGAGGCAAGGCCGGGGCCGTTCCTGCCGCCCTGGCGATGTATGCGCCCATGAGGTCGCGGGCCAGCGTGGGCAGCGACGCACCGTCTGCCGAAATATGGTGCACGACCAGCACGAGTACGTGGTCGTCCGGCCCGAGGGATACGAGGCGACCGCGTACGGGCACCTCGGTGGTGACGTCGAATCCGCGCCCCGCGATCTCCGCCACGGCCTCGAACGCCTCGTGCTCCGAGGCTGCGGTCACCACCGTCAGATCTTCCACCGTGGTGGCCGGAACGATCTGCTGCCGAGGGCCATGTTCGTCGTGTGGGTACACGGTGCGGAGGGCCTCGTGACGTTCGACGACATCACGCACCGCCGCACCCAGGCCCGCGACATCGAGTTCGCCACGCAACCGGATGCCGAGCGGGATGTTGTAGGAGCCGGACGTGGGGTCGAGCTGGTTCAGCACCCAGATTCGCTGCTGAGGAAGGGACAGCGGGATCCGTTCGGGGCGGGTTCTCGCCACGAGTTCCGGCCTGCCGGATGCGACGGGACCCGCATCGATACGCGCCGCAAGGCCGGCGACGGTGGGTTCCTCGAACAATTCACGGATCGCCAGTGAAGAACCGAGGGCCTCGTTGACTCGGGCGATCACCCGGGTAGCGACCAGAGAGTTGCCACCGAGCGCGAAGAACGAATCGTCTGCACCGACTCGATCGATTCCGAGGACATCGGCCCATACATTCGCGATCGTGATCTCGGATTTGGTTGCGGGATCACGGGATTCGCGATCTCCGAAGACAGGGGAAGGCAACGCCTTCCGATCGAGCTTCCCACTGCTGTTGAGCGGAAACTCATCAAGCACCACAAACACCGACGGCACCATATACGCGGGCAACAACCCCGAGACGAACCCCGCCAACTCGCCACGATCGACCGTGGCCCCCACAACAGGCACCACATACCCCACCAGCTGATCCCCGAGATCCGAGGCCGACACCACCACCGCAGCCTGAGCGATC
>NZ_JBHXRF010000015.1:0-10524 GCF_042717545.1 Rhodococcus sp. NPDC058639 | reverse complement strand
CACCTGTGTGGAATACCCGGACCTATGTTTTGGACCAGCGGCTGGTGCCGGTACCCCTCGGAGTTGTCGGTGAGTTGTATCTCTCGGGTGTGCAGTTGGCTCGAGGGTATGTGGGTCGGCCGGATTTGTCGGCGGAGCGGTTTGTGGCGTCGCCGTTCGGGGACGGTGAGCGTCTTTATCGCACGGGTGATCTGGTGCGGTGGAACGCCGATGGTGAGTTGGAGTACCTCGGTCGTACCGATTTTCAGGTGAAGTTGCGGGGGTTGCGGATCGAGCTCGGTGAGATCGAGGCGGCGTTGGTGTCGCACGAGTCGATCAGCCAGGCAACGGTAGTGGTGTCGAGCTCCGATATCGGGGATCAGCTGGTGGGGTATGTGGTGCCGGCTGCGGGTGCGTCGGTGGATTCTGTGGTGTTGTTGCGTCGGTTGGGTGCGGTGTTGCCGGGTTATATGGTGCCGTCGGCGTTCGTGGTGCTCGACGAGTTCCCGTTGAATGCTTCCGGCAAGTTGGACCGGAAGGCGTTACCCGCTCCGGTGGTGGACGTTCGGGAGTTCCGGGCGCCGGTGTCGTCTGCCGAGCTGGCGGTGGCGTCGGTGTTTTCCGAGGTGCTCGGCGTCGAGCGGGTCGGGCTCGATGATGATTTCTTCGCCTTGGGTGGTAACTCGCTGATTGCGACCCAGGTGGTGGCGCGTCTGGGTGCGGCGCTCGGTACTCGGGTGCCGGTGCGGGAGTTGTTCGAGGCGTCCACTGTCGGGGAACTGGCGGTGCGGGTGGAGCAGGTGTCCGGTAGGGGTGCCGGGGTTCCGTTGGTTGCTCGGGTTCGGCCTGCGAAGATTCCGTTGTCGTTGGCGCAGCAGCGGATGTGGTTCCTCAATCGGTTCGATCCGGATTCCACCGCATACAACATTCCGCTCGCCCTGCGGATGACCGGTGCACTGGACATCAGAGCGCTTCGTGACGCGGTCGCGGATCTGGTCTCCCGGCACGAATCACTGCGCACCGTCTACCCGGAGACAGAGTCCGGTCCCGTTCAGCGCATCCTTTCGGCGACGCAGGCGTCGGTGGACCTGACCCCGGAAGATGTCACGGCGACAGACCTCGAGACCCGGATGCGCGAGATCGTCTCGGCCGGATTCGACGTGACGACGAACGTGCCCGTGCGTATGCATCTGCTGCGCGTGACCGACGAGGACCATGTGCTGGTGACGGTCGTGCACCACATCAGTGGCGACGGGTCCTCGATGGTGCCGCTGGTGCGTGACGTGATGACAGCGTATTCCGCGCGCACCGCCGGAACCGAACCGGCATGGGCGCCATTGGAAGTGCAGTACGCGGACTACGCGCTGTGGCAGCGCGAGGTGCTCGGCTCCGAAGACGACCCGAACTCGACCGCCGCGAAGCAGCTCGCCTATTGGCGTGAGTCCCTGGCCGACCTGCCCGACCAGCTGGATCTCCCGCTCGATCGACCGCGGCCGGCACAGCAGAACTTCCGCGGCGACCGTGTGGAGTTCCGCATCGGTGCCGACCTGCACGGTGAGCTACGCGACCTCGCTCGGGCGCAGAATGCCACGGTGTTCATGGCCGTGCATGCCGCGTTCGCGGCGCTGCTCGCCCGGCTGTCGAGTTCCGGTGACATCGCGGTCGGCACACCCATCGCGGGCCGTGACCAGCAGGCGACCGACGACCTCATCGGCATGTTCGTCAACACGCTCGTGCTGCGGCTGCAGGTGGACGGCGGCAACTCCTTCGGTGATCTGCTCGTCGCTGCCCGTGAAACGGATCTGCAGGCGTTCGCGCATGCCGATATACCGTTCGAACGACTCGTCGAGGTGCTCAATCCGGCGCGCTCGACCGCACGGCACCCGCTGTTCCAGGTCGGATTCTCGTTCCAGAACCAGCGCCGCTCGGAACTCGAGTTGCCCGGTCTCGACGTAACGCCGATCGACCTCGAAGGTGGCGTCGCACAGTTCGACATGCATCTGATCGTCACCGACCGTTACCGCGAGGACGGAACGCCGGACGGGATCGACGCCATCCTCACCTACGCGACGGATCTGTTCGAGCGGGAGACCGTGGAAGCGGTCGCAGACAGGCTCGTGCAGCTACTCGGTGCGTTCGTCGAGGATCCCGCTGCGCCGGTCGGCGACCACCTTTTGCTTCTCCCGTCCGAGCGCCACGTTCTTGCCGAACGGAACGAGACCACCCACGACACCGGCGTATCCGCCACCCTCGTCGACCTGTTCGACGAGCAGGTCGCCACCCGGCGTGATGCCGTGGCACTCGACTACGAGGGCCGGCAGTGGACGTACGGCGAGTTCGACTCGTCGGTGAACCGGCTCGCCCGTCATCTGATCTCGCTCGGTGTAGGACCCGAAGACCGCGTGGCACTGGCAATTCGGCGTTCGCCCGAACTGCTGGTGGGGATGTACGCGATCGCCAAGACCGGCGCCGCGTACGTGCCCGTCGATCCGGCCCAGCCCGCCGAGCGGAACGCATACATCCTCGACACCGCTGCACCCGCCGCCATCGTCACGACGAGTGCGGACCGGGTCGAACACGGGCAGGTTCGGGTGGTCGAACTCGACAACGTCGACCTCTCCGGCGTCGCGGACACACCGGTCACCGACGCCGAGCGGACCGCGCCGCTGCGCCCGGACCACACGGCCTACGTGATCTTCACGTCCGGTTCGACGGGCCGGCCGAAGGGTGTTGCCGTTCCGCACGCCGCGATCGTGAACCAGTTGCTGTGGAAGCGCAGCTTCTTCGGTCTCGGCCCGGACGATGCCGTGCTCCTCAAGACGGTCGCCACCTTCGACCTGTCGGTGTGGGAGTTCTGGTCGGCGCTCACGTCCGGTGCTCGTCTGGTCGTGGCAACGGCGGACGGTCATCGGGACCCCGACTACCTGCTCGGACTGCTCCGTGACCGCAACGTCACCACGTTGCACACCGTTCCGTCCATGCTGTCGATGCTCATGACCGTGGCGGCGGGCCCGCTTTCCCCGTCGCTGCGTCGCGTCCTCGCGATCGGCGAGGCCCTGCCGGCTCCGGTGGCACAGCAATTCCGCCAGGCGAATTCGGCGGCGCTGTACAACCTGTACGGTCCGACCGAAGCTGCCGTCTCGGTCACCGTTCACGAGGTCGGCGATGACGACACGGTCATCGTCCCGATCGGTGTGCCCGAGTGGAACACCGCCGTCCACGTTCTCGACGGGCGGCTGCGTCCGGTCGCCCCGGGTGTGGCAGGCGAGTTGTACCTCGCGGGCGCCCAACTGGCGCGTGGCTACCACCACCGCCCGGACCTGACGGCCGACAGATTCGTCGCGGATCCGTTCGGCGGCGGACGCATGTACCGCACCGGCGACATCGTTCGATGGAACCGGGACGGCCGTCTCGAATACCTCGACCGCGCCGACTTCCAGGTGAAGATTCGTGGATATCGGATCGAACTCGGCGAGATCGAGGTTGCTCTGCGTGACCTTCCGGGCGTGCGCGATGTCGCTGTCGTGGTGCGCGCCGACGCCCGGATCGGTGACCGGTTGATCGCCTACGTCGTTCCGGTCACCGACCGGGACTTCGACGAAACCGCGGTCCGTTCCGCGCTCGCCGAGCGGCTGCCGTCCTACATGGTGCCGTCGGTGTTCGTCGAACTCGGTGCGCTCCCGCTCAACACCAACGGCAAACTCGACCGCGCGGCACTGCCCGATCCCAGTGTCGAGGCCGGCGAGTTCCGCGCACCGACCAATCCGGTCGAGGAGGTCGTCGCGGATGTGGTGGCCGAGCTGCTCGGTGTCGAGCGGGCAGGTCTCGACGACGACTTCTTCGTGCTCGGCGGCAATTCCCTGCTCGCGACACAGCTCGCGGCACGTCTCGGCGCGGCGCTCGACACGAAGGTGGCCGTGCGCAAGGTGTTCGAGGCACCCACGGTGGAGGCCCTTGCCGCCCATATCCAGCCTTCCGTCGGGGCGGGGGCTCGCGCCCCCCTCGTCGCCGGACCGCGGCCCGAACGTATTCCGTTGTCGTTGGCGCAGCAGCGAATGTGGACCCTGAACCGGGTCGATCCGAACTCCGGTGTCTACAACATCCCGGTTGCGGTGCGCTTGACCGGTGAACTCGACACCGAGGCCCTCCAGAACGCGGTCTTCGACCTGTTCGCGAGGCACGAGGTACTCCGGACCGTCTACCCGGACACCGAGGACGGCCCCGTGCAGGTCGTCCTGCCGGTTGCGCAGGCCGTGCCCGGTCTCACCCCGATCGAGGTGGCGCCCGACGAACTCGTCGAACGTCTCACCGAAATCCTCGGGGCGGGATTCGATGTCACCGGTTCGCTGCCTCCGGTGCGGATGGCGGTGTTCCGGATCTCGGCGAGCGAACATGTGCTGGCCGTGGTGGCGCACCACATCGCCGCGGACGGTTACTCGATGCGACCGCTCGTCCGCGACGTGATGCTCGCCTACACCGCCCACGCGCAGGGAGATGCCCCGGGCTGGGAGCCACTCGAGGTGCAGTATGCGGACTACACGCTCTGGCAGCAGTCCGTCCTCGGGTCCGAGGACGATCCGGACAGCGAGCTGTCACGCCAACTCGGTTACTGGGCAAGCGAACTCGCGGGCGCGCCCGAAGTGCTTGCGCTCCCCACGGACCGTCCGCGACCGGCTCGGCAGTCCACGGCGGGAGCGTCGATCACCTTCGACGTCGGTGAGGAACTCGCCGCTCGTATCGAGAAGGTCGCACGGGAGTACCACGCCACCGTCTTCATGGCGATGCACGCCGCGTTCGCGGTGCTGCTCTCCAGGTTGTCCGGCAGCGACGACATCACCGTGGGCACTCCGACAGCGGGTCGTGGTGAAGAAGCACTCGACGGTCTCGTCGGCATGTTCGTCAACACCCTGGTGCTCCGTACCCGCGTCACCGGTTCGTCGACGTTTTCGGACCTGCTGGAACAGGCCAGGGAAAAGGATCTCGCCGCGTTCGGCAACGCGGACGTGCCGTTCGAACAGGTCGTGGAACGACTCGGCGTGCGTCGGAGCAGTTCCTACACTCCGCTGTTCCAGGCGATGCTGACGTTCCAGAACATCGAAACAGGGACGTTCGAACTGCCGGGTCTGGCAGTGACTCCGCTCGAGGCGGGCGTAGACCAAGCGAAATTCGATCTGCAGTGCACGATCGTCGAACAGTTCTCGCCGGGTGGTGCGCTTCAGGATCTCGCGGTGACCTTCACCTACGCCACGGCGTTGTTCGACGCGGCAACGGTGGAAACGTTCGGTCGGCGCTTCGTCCGGATCCTCGATGCCGTCGCCACCGACCCTCGCACGGTGCTGCGGTCGATCGACATCCGTTCGGACGAGGAACGTGCGCGTGCCGCACGGCCGCGGAAGGCGCGAACGGTGGCGGATCTTCCCGCACTCGTGACGGCAGCAGCCACGGTCGCACCCGACACGGTGGCCTTCGCGCACGGTGAACGAGAAGTCACATTCGGTGAGTTCGCGGGACGCCTGGACACGATGACGACGACCACAGGCGGTGCGCTGACCGCGGAAGCGCTCGTATCGGTGGTGCTCAACGGGTTGGTGCCGGGAATGCTGCCCGAACTGGGGGCGGACGGCCTCGCACAACTCGTGCGTGAGGTGATCGCCCTGGCGGAGGGAGTGATTTCCGCGGATTAGTTCTGCGTCGGTCCGTTCGGGATAATCGAGGATCGGATGTCGTTCGACGCTCGGACAGTACCGTCGGGGGTCGCGTGAGCGATACAGCGAGCGCAGGTTATTTCAGGAGGATGGGGTAGATGACGAGTGACATGGCGGGCAATCCGGCGTTGGCAATCGGCGATCTGCCTCGGGTGCTCGCCGCCGTGGCGGACGTCGAGCCCGACCGTGTAGCCCTCGTCGACGGCGAGACCCGGCTTACCTACGGCAGCCTGCACCAGGAGATATCCACCCTTGACGCGGCGATGGGTGGCGCGCTCGGGTTCGACGCTCTCCTCCCCGTCGTGCTGTCGAACGTGGCTCCCGGACTGCTCGGCGGCGCAGGACTTCCCGCGGTCGTCGAGTCGCTTCTCTCCGACGCCCTGGTGGTGCTCGGAAACGACGCGGTAGCGCCGGCGGTAGCCGACCCGAACACCCTCGCTGCAAAGTTCGATGCGCAGGTGGCGGCGACACCGGACGCAACGGCGCTCCGATTCGAGAACGACACCCTGACCTATCGCGAGTTCGATGCGCGCGCGAATCGCCTCGCGCGGCATCTGATCGCCCTCGGTGTGGGGCCTGACGTGCGCGTCGGTCTCGCCGTCCGGCGCTCGTTCGAGTTGCTCGTCGGCATGTATGCGATCGTCAAGGCCGGTGGCGCATACGTGCCTCTCGATCCCGATCACCCGGCCGATCGGCTCGCGTACGTCCTCGAGATCGCCGAACCCGCAGTCGTCGTCACGACCGCACGAGACGACGTGGACCTGCCCGCCACGGTTCCGACGGTGGCAGTCGACACGATCGACCTGTCGGGCGTCTCCGACGAACCCGTCCGGCCCGAGGAGCGGACGGGCGCGCTGACCGCGGACCACCTGGCGTACGTCATCTTCACCTCCGGGTCCACCGGTCGGCCCAAGGGCGTTGCGGTCGAACACCGCGCGATCGTCGCGAACATCGCCTGGCGTCAGGCCGAGTACGGAATGCGCGCCGACGACGTGGTCGTGCAGAAGACCCCGTTCACGTTCGACGTGTCGGTGTGGGAGTTCTTCTGGCCGCTACAGGTGGGAGCGTGCCTGACGATCGCAGCGCCCGACGGCCATCGCGATCCGGGGTACCTCGCCCGCACCATGATCGACCACGGCGTGACCATCGCTCACTTCGTACCGTCGATGCTCGCGGTGTACCTCGAGGAGCCTGCCGCTGCGTCGGTGACCTCCCTGCGCTACGTCTTCGCGTCCGGTGAGGCGCTGCCTCCGCAGACGGTGGCGCGGTTCCATCAACTGTCCTCGGCGAGCCTGCACAATTTGTACGGGCCCACCGAAGCCGCGGTCGACGTCACCTATTACGCCACCGCGCCCGGCGACACCGTCGTCCCTATCGGTGCGGCGGTTGCCGACACCGGTCTCTACGTTCTGGACGAGGGTCTGCGTCCGGTTCCGGACGGATCCGAGGGCGAGTTGTACCTCGCCGGGGTCCAGTTGGCGCGTGGCTACCTGCAACGCCCCGATCTGACCTCCGACCGGTTCGTCGCAGACCCGTTCGGAGACGCCGGCGACCGCATGTACCGGACCGGTGACCTCGTGAAGACGAACGCCGACGGGCAACTCGAGTACATCGGCCGCACCGACTTCCAGGTCAAGCTCCGCGGACTGCGCATCGAACTCGGAGAGATCGAATCGGCGCTGCTCGACCACCCGACGGTGCGTCAAGCCGTGGTGGTGGTGCACCACGAACCCACCCTCGGCGACCACCTCGTCGCCTATCTCGTCACCGACGGCCGCGAGATCGACCGCACCGAACTCGCGGAGGCGGTGCGGCGGCGTCTTCCCGGTTACATGGTGCCCTCGCTGTTCGTCGCACTCGACGCCTTCCCTCTGGGCGCGAGCGGAAAACTCGACCGAAAGTCGTTGCCGGAACCCGACTTCAGCTCACTCCAGCGGGAGTACCGCGCGCCGTCCACCCCGACCGAACACACTGTGATTGCTGCCTTCGAGCAGGTTCTCGGCGTCGAAGGACTCGGCGTGGACGACGACTTCTTCGACCTCGGCGGCAACTCGCTCAGTGCGACCCGCGTGGTGGCACGACTCGGTGCCGACCACAACGTCCGCATCGACGTCCGCGAGTTCTTCGATGCGCCGACCGCCGCCGAACTCGCGGTGCTCGTCGACGCCGCATCGGCTTCCGGGGGCGACACGCGTGCGCCGCTGGTCGCCCAGGTCCGTCCGGATCGGGTGCCGTTGTCGCTGGCGCAGCAGCGGATGTGGTTCCTCAACCGGCTCGATCCCGACTCTGCGGTGAACAACATCGCGTTGGCGATACGGCTCGTGGGACGGGTCGAGGTCGAGGCCCTGTCGTCCGCGGTCTCCGACGTGATCGCCCGGCACGAGTCGCTCCGGACCATCTACCCGGACGACGAGGGTGTCGGCAGTCAGCAGGTGCTGCCGGTCTCGGAATGCGTCGTCGATGTGACGCCCGAACCGATCTCCCCGAACGACGTGGTCGCCCGCGTCACCGGCATCGTCTCCGAAGGATTCGACGTCACCCGTCAGGTGCCGTTCCGGGTGCGGGTGCTGCGTGTCTCCGACCAGGAATACGTGCTGGTGGTGGTGGTCCACCACATCTCCGCCGACGGATTCTCCGCCGGCCCTCTGACACGAGATGTCATGTCCGCCTATGTGTCCCGGGCCTCGGGTAGTGCTCCGCAGTGGGAACCCCTCGAGGTGCAGTACGCCGATTACGCACTCTGGCAGCGCGAGGTGCTCGGCAGCGAGGACGACCCGTCGTCGCTCATGGCACAACAACTCGACTATTGGCGCCGGACGCTGGCGGAGCTTCCCGACGAGCTGGAGCTTCCACGGGATCGCCCGCGCCCCGCGGTGGCGAGCAACCGAGGAGCGTCGCACCGGCTCGACGTGGGTCCCGACCTGCGTCGTCGTATCGCAGAGCTCGCGCGCCGGCAGGGCTCGACCGAGTTCATGCTGGTGCACGCCGCGTTGGCAGTGCTGCTCGGCCGGTTGTCGGGTACCGAGGACATTGTCGTCGGATCACCTGTCGCCGGTCGCGGGGACGCCGCGCTGGACGATGCGATCGGCATGTTCGTCAACACCTTGGTGCTCAGGACTCCGATCGACACCTCCCGCTCGTTCGACGAGGTGCTCGGCAGCGTGCGCGACGTGGACCTGGAGGCATTCGCGCATGCGGATGTGCCGTTCGAGCGGTTGGTGGAGGTGCTCGATCCTGCGCGTTCGCAGGCGCGTCATCCGCTGTTCCAAGTGATGTTGACCTTCCAGAACATGCCCGTCACATCCCTCGAGCTCCCCGGCCTGTCGGTCGAGTCACTGGAATTCGACACGGCGATCGCGAAGTTCGATCTGCAGGTGACCGTCACCGATCTGGCCGGGTCGGGTGAGCAGTCGCAGGGTTTCGGTATCGAGTTCACGTATGCGACCGATTTGTTCGATGCTTCGACGGTGGAGGGGTTCGCGGAGCGGTTCGTGCGGATCCTCGAAGCTGTAGTGGCTGATCCGGCGCGGCGTGTGGGCGATATCGATCTGCTGGGCGCCGATGAGCGTGTGACGGTGCTCGAGCGGTGGAACGATACGGCGCATCCGGTGCCCGAAGGAACGTTGCTGGACCGGTTCGATGCGCAGGTCGCTGCGTCGCCGGATGCGGTGGCGGTGGTGTTCGAGGGCGAGTCGTTGACATACGGCGAGTTCGATGCGCGGGTCAATCAGCTTGCGCGCTATTTGATGTCGCGGGGTGCGGGTCCGGAGACGATGGTGGGGTTGGCGGTTCGCCGGTCGTTGGATCTGCTGGTGGGGATGTATGCGATTGTGCGGGCGGGTGGCGCCTATGTGCCGATCGATCCGGATCAGCCTGCTGAGCGTAATGGTTTCATTGTGGAGTCTGCGGCGCCGGTGTTGGTGGTGTCGACGTCGCGGGACGGGTTCGACGTTCCGGTGTCGGTGCCGGTGGTGTTGATCGACACGCTTGATCTTTCGGGCGTTGCGACCGCGCCGGTGTCGGATGCGGAGCGGACCGCGCCGGTGCGGCCGTCGAATACGGCGTATGTGATTTTCACGTCGGGGTCGACGGGCCGGCCGAAGGGTGTGGCGGTCTCGCATGGGGCGATTGTCAATCGTCTCGAGTGGATGGAGCACGAATACTCGCTCACCCGAGATGATGTGGTGTTGCAGAAGACGCCGTTTACGTTCGATGTGTCGGTGTGGGAGTTTTTCTGGCCGTTGGGTGTGGGTGCGCGGTTGGTGGTGGCTGCTCCGGACGGTCATCGTGATCCGGCGTATCTGGCGACGGTGATGGCGGAGCGTTCGGTGTCGGTGGCGCATTTTGTGCCGTCGATGTTGGCGGTGTTTGTGGCCGAAGCCGGGGTGTCGGATCTGTCGGGTCTGCGTCTGGTGTTCGCGTCGGGTGAGGCGTTGTCGCCGTCGTTGGCGGCGCGCACGCGTGTGTTGTTGCCGGATGCTGCTGTGCACAATTTGTATGGTCCGACCGAGGCTGCGGTGGATGTGACGTTCCACGAGGTGTCCGATGCTGACGTGGTGTCGGTTCCGATCGGTGCGCCGGTGTGGAACACGCAGGTGTATGTGCTCGATGGTCGACTTGCGCCGGTGCCGGTGGGTGTTGCGGGTGAGTTGTATCTGTCGGGTGTGCAGTTGGCTCGGGGGTATGTGGGTCGGCCGGATTTGTCTGCGGAGCGTTTTGTGGCGTCGCCGTTCGAGGACGGTGCACGTCTTTATCGCACGGGTGATCTGGTGCGGTGGTCTGCTGTTGGTGAGTTGGAGTACATCGGTCGTACCGATTTTCAGGTGAAGTTGCGGGGGTT
>NZ_JBHXRF010000014.1:0-13706 GCF_042717545.1 Rhodococcus sp. NPDC058639 | reverse complement strand
ACCCAACCGCGACAGCAACACCGCAAGAGCGGCATGCACCACCATGAATTCCGTTGCGCCACTGCGTCGTGCCACCTCGGTGATACCCGCACGGACGCGTCGATCGATCACGAAACCATGTGAGGCGCCCCGGTAACTCGAGGCCGCCGGGCGAGGCCGATCCCCCGGCAACGTCGACTCCTCCGGCAGATCCGCGAGGGTGGTGCGCCAGAACTCGGTTTGCCGCGCGAGCAACGACTCGGGGTCGGACTCGTCGCCGAGGACCTCACGCTGCCACAACGTGTAGTCGGCGTACTGGACTTCCAAAGCCGACCACTCCGGGACTGCGCCAGCAGCCCGCGCCGCATACGCGGTGACCACATCACGGGTCAACGGGCCCATCGAGAACCCATCACCGGAGATGTGATGAACCACCACCACCAGAATGTGCTCTTCCGGCGCGACCCGCAACAACCGCACCCTGATCGGAACCTGCTGCGTCACATCGAAACCGGTAGTCACGATCTCCGTGACACGTGCCAGGACGTCGTCGGCCGCGACAGTTTCCGGACGTACCTCGACGATCGAGTCCGATGCGGGCAGGATCTCTTGGAATCCGACCCCGTCGACCTCCGGATACACCGTCCGCAACGACTCGTGCCGCGCCACCACATCCGACACGGCCGCCTGCAACGCATCGACATCCAACGATCCCGACAACCTGATCGCCACCGGAATATTGTTCACCGCAGATTCTGGATCCAACCGGTTGAGGAACCACATCCGCTGCTGCGCCAACGACAACGGCACCTGCGCCGGACGCTCCCGCGCCGACAGCACCACACCCGGTCCGCCACCGGCCTCCGACACCCGCGCCGCCAACTCCTCCACGGACGACGTCTCGAACACCACCGGCACCGCGACCCGATGGCCCACCCGCGCCGACAGCCTCGCCACCAAGCGCGTCGCCGCCAAGGAATTGCCGCCCAGATCCACAAACGAGTCATCCAGCCCGACCCGCTCGAGACCCAGCACCTGCGCCACCTCCGACGCCACCAACTCCTCCACCGGCGTCCGAGGCGCGCGATACTCCCGCACTTCGAACACCGGCTCCGGCAACGCTGCTCGATCCACCTTCCCCACTGCCGTCAACGGCACCGAATCGAGCACCGCCACCATCGTGGGCACCATGAACCCCGGCAACACCTCGGCCGCAGCCGCACGCACCCGATCCCCCTCGAGCACCGCCGCCGGCTCCGGCACCACATACGACACCAACGCCGACTCACCCGATGGCAACGATGTCCCCACCGTCACCGCAAACCCCACGCCGGGCAGCGACGACAGCACCGCGTCGATCTCCCCCAGCTCGACCCGGAATCCCCGGATCTTCACCTGGAAATCGCTGCGTCCCACATACTCCAACACGCCGTCGGCACCACGACGTACCAGATCTCCGGTCCTGTACATCCGCCCACCCGCACCGAACGGATCCGCGACGAACCGCGCCGCGGTCAGCCCGAACCGACCGTGATAACCCCGCGCCACCTGCGCCCCCGCCACGTACAACTCCCCCACCACGCCCTCGGGAACCGGCCGCAGACGCTCATCGAGCACGAAACAGCCCACCCCCGCGATCGCCGACCCGATCGTCACCGGCGCACCCGGCACCAACTCCCCCGAGCTCGCCAGGATCGTCGTCTCCGTCGGTCCGTACGCATTGAAGAACCGGCGACCCTCGACCGCCCACCGCCGCACCAACTCCGGCGCGAACGACTCACCCGCAACCACCACCACACGCAACGAATCCATACCGGCCGGATTCATCGACCCCAACGCGCCCGGCGTCATCAACACATGCGACACCGACTGCGTCACAATCACATCCGCCAGCTCGGCGCCACCGCCGACACCTGCCGGCGCCACCACCACCGTCGCACCCGCCGAGAAAGCCACACCCAGCTCGAGCAACGACACATCGAAACTCGGCGAACACACATGCAACACCCGAGACGACGACTCCACCCCGAAATGCTCACGCTCAGCCGAAATCACTCCACCGACACCCGAATGCGATACCACCACGCCCTTCGGCCGCCCCGTCGAACCCGACGTGTAGATCATCCACGCCGCATCCGACGCCTCCAGCGAGCGCACCCGATCCGCATACGACACCGGCCGCGACGACAGCGCCTCCACCTGCGCGACCACCGATACATCGTCGACGGCAATCACAGGCACCGACCCCGCCACCGACGACACCGTCGGCACCGACGACCCCACCGACAGACACAACACCGCGCCGGAGTCGGACACCATGAACTGCACGCGCTCAGCCGGATAACCCGGATCCACGGGCACGAAAGTCGCCCCCGACTTCGCCACCGCCCACAACACCACGACCGACAGCAGCGAACGCGGCACCGCAACCACCACCGCGTCGCCCGGTCCGACACCCCGATCGATCAGCCACCGCGCCCACCGCGACGACACCTCGTCCAGCTCGCGATACGACAACGATCCCTCGGCTGCGACCACCGCCACCGCGTCACCACGCGACTCCACCGCCGACACCAGCAACTGCGGCAACAGCACACCGCGCCGACCGTGCGCGCGGTTTCCTCGCGCCGGTCGCGGAGCACGTTCGGCACGTGGTGCCCGTTCGGGTCGCTGGCTACGTGCACCGGTACGGGCGCTTGCCGCGTCGCGGGACTCCGGACGTGCCGATCGAGATGCGTTCACCGGAGTGGCCTCGTTCGAACTGCCGTCGTGTCGTGACATGGAAAGCCCACACCCTTCGCTTCAGATAATCCAGTGGTCGCGCCCGTAATCGAACAAGCACTTCGCCGCCTCGAAACGGGCGACGCTAATCGAAAGTAATCTTCCCGGTCCATCCCCGGAGCAGGCCCCGACGTTACCCGCGGTGCCTCCGGCGGTGCCGGATCCGGGCCACCGGTGGGGCCGACGGCAAATCGGCCCCACCGGAATCAGCCCAGGTCGGGAAGCTGGTACACGCGGTGCGCGGCACCCCACTCCTCCAGCGGTACCCCGGATACGTCGTCGAGCACGACGACGGCTGCGAGATCCTCGAGTGTCCCCGGTTCCAACGTGCCCAGCGACGCGCCCGGCAGGTGGACGTGCGTCACCCACTCGTTGTACAGCACTCCGTCGAGGCCAGGACCCGATATGGCGTCCGCGGGTACGACCACGACCACAGCACCTGTCGCGGTGACGACGAGGGGTTCGAGTGCCACGACCTCGATGTCGGCAGTGCCCACAGCAGCGCTTCTGGACTCGTACGTCAGTCCGTACTTCTCGCGTAGCGACCCGATACGGTTGATCAGTTCCGCATTGGTGAATGTCTTCGACGCTGTGACGACTGCAAGGTCGGTCGCGTCGACCGGCCGTACTCTGTCGCTGTATGTCACCGGATCCGACGGCAGTGCGGCCAGTTCGTCGCGTACATCCGGATCGTCGACGACGATCCGTTCACCACCGGGCGAGGAAACGCCGGTGACCGTGAGGGTCACCACAGGCCCCTGCGGCAGATCCGGCATCTCCCTGCCGGGTTCGATCATGGCGAGGGCAGCGCCGGTCTTGACGACCGCCCATTGAGCGACCACCGACTCCACCGATCGGGAGATCGCCACCGCGACCACGTCGCCGGTGCCGACCCCCCGGCCGATGAGGAGCCTGGCGAGACGCGACGAGCGCGCGTCGAGTTCCCGATACGGGATCTCGGTGCCCTGGCCTCCGACCGACGGATCTGCCGGCACCGCCAGAGCGGGCGCCGACGGGTCCTCTTCGACCACCTCCGCCAGGACCGTGGCGAGTGTCCGCGCTCCGGTGTCGACGGCGCCTGCGGACGGCCCGGACTCGGCGACAAGACGTGCACGTTCGTCCGCATCGACCAGGTCGATGTCGCCGACCACTCCTTCCGGCTCGGACACGAACGAATCCAGTACACGCACGAGCTGTTCCGAGATCCGTCCCATCCCTGCCTCGTCGAAGAACCTCTCCAGGTACTTGAACGTCAGCTCGAGTTGTCGATCCGCAACGGCCATGAGGGTGATCGGGTAGTGCGTGGCATCGTCCAGCACCACGTCGGTGATCGTCATACCGTCGAGGGATCCGGCCGCGTCGGTCAGCGCCTCCCTGTCGATCGGATACGACTCGAACACCAGCAACGAATCGAACCCGATCGGGGTCCCGATCCGCTGCTCGATCTCCGACAGCCCGACGTAGTGGTGATCCAGCAGGTCGGCCTGTTCCGATTGCACGCGGCGCAGCATCTGCACTACGGGTTCGTCCGGGTGGATCCGGACCCGCACGGGCAGTGTGTTGATGAACAGGCCCACCATCGCCTCCACGCCCGGCAGGTCTGCGGGGCGACCCGAGACGGTCGCACCGAACACGACGTCGGCGCGCCCTGTGATCCTGCCCAGTAGAACGCCCCACGCAGCCTGGACGAGTGTGTTGACCGTGACGCCGCTTTCGGTGGCGAGCGCGGTCAGCCGCGCTGTTCGGTCGGTGTCGACGAGGACCGACATCTTCGACATCGTGTCGTTGTCCGCGTCCCGCTGGACCGGAGCGACAATCGTCGGTTCCGAGATGCCACCCATCGCCTCGGCCCACCTGTCCAGCGACGCGGCATGGTCCTGCTGCTCGAGCCACGCGAGGAAGTCCGCGTAGGAACGCGTGGGTGGCAGGGCCGCACGGTCGCCGCGCAGCACGTACAGAGCCATGAGGTCCTGCATGAGCAACGGCATCGACCAGCCGTCCAGAAGGATGTGGTGGGCGGTGACGGCCAGGTGATAGCGGTCCTCGTGCGACTTCACGAGGAGGAACCGAATGAGAGGCGCACGCTCCATGTCGAAACGCCGAGCCTGTTCCTCGGCCAGCAGCGCCGGCACCCCACTCTCACCGGCACGGCCGGAGAGATCGCTCGCGTCGATGACCCGCCAAGGCAACTCGACCTCGTCGAGAACGAGTTGCAGCGATCGGCCTGCCTCGTCGGTGACGAACACGGCCCGCAGATTCCTGTGTCTGTCGAGCAGGGCTTGTCCCGCGCGTCGCAGACGATCGGGATCGACGTCGCCGCCGAGATCGAGGACCGCCTGCATCGTATAGACATCGGTGCGTTCGTCGGCCGTCATCGAAGCGTGGAAGAGCAAACCTGATTGCAACGGCGACAGCGACCACACGTCCGTGAGCGACGGGTATCGCTGCTCCCAGATCTCGATGTCGCTCTGGTCGAGATCGACGAGAGGGAGATCCGACGGTGTCAGCCCACCGGCACCGGGCGAAGACCCGAGCCGTGCAAGCGCATCGAGCGCTTCCAGCCAATGCTGCGACAGTTCGTCGATATCGTCACGGTCGAACAACCCGGCTGGGAACGCGATCGTCGTATCGAGGCGCGTGCCATCGGAGCCGTCCGAGATCACAGCCTCGACATCGACGCTGACGTCGGCCGGAATCGCCGTGGACAGATGCACTTCCAGTTCGCCGAGGGCACCGGTCGGTGTCCAGACGGACTCGGTCGCGCCCTGCTCTGCATCCGAGCGCGACCGCCGGTCCAGGTAGCTGAAACGCACCTGCGGCGACCGCTCCACCGATGCCAGGCGATCCCGTGCCTCTGGATCGAGATGGCGCAACACGCCGAAGCCGGTCCCGCCGGCAGGAACGACCCGCAACTGCTCCTTGACCGCCTTCATCGCCGCAGCCATCGCCGGCCCACCCGCGAACGCCTCGTCGATATCCACACCGGCAAGTTCGACTCGCACCGGATACGCAGCGGTGAAGCAACCCACGGTTCGTTGCAGGTCGGCCCCGGCCACCGCGGTGTCCGCACGTCCGTCGGCCTCGAACCGGACCAGCGCGGACGACGACTCCACACCACGATCGCGGCGCCAGCGCACCAATGCCAAACCGAGGGCCGTCATCAGGCCGTCGGTGACCGCGCCATTGAAGAGCGCCGGCACCGAGGTCAGCAGCGCGTCGGTGTCGGCGGCAGGAACGGACACCTCCAGCCGTTGCACCGTCGAAGTCGTATCGACGGCCGGATCGAACGGTCTCATCCCCATTTCGGGATCCGGTCCGTCCAATGCGCGCTCCCACCAGGACAACTCGGACCTGTGTTCGGGTGCGACCTCGAGAACGCCGTGCGCCCACCGCCGCAGTGACGTGCCGACGGCGGGTAGTCGCGGCTCCTGTCCCGCGGCGATCTGCTCCCATGCCAGACCGAGGTCGTGAAGGATGATGCGCCACGAACCGTCGTCGACCACCAGACGGTGTGCGACAAGGAGCAGGATTCCCTTTCGCTCGCCCGGGCCGAAATCGAGCCAGACGAGACGCAGCATCGACCCGGCGTACGGATCGAGGGCAGTGAGAGCGGAGTCTAGGTGCGGTCGTGCGGTCTCGGCGATCCGGGCATCGTCGGTATCGGCCGGAACCTCGACCCTGGTGAGCAGTTGCGCCGGATCGACGGTGCCTGCGCTGCGCACGCGCAGCATCGGTTCACCGTCGGCGCCACCTTCGAGGGCTGAACGCAGTGCATCGTGGTGATCCATCACGACGCCGATCGTGCGCTCGAGTGCATTCCGGTCGATATCCGACGGGAGCTCCACGGCCACGATCTGTCCGGCGTGGTCGAAGCCACCCGGCCGGCTCAGCACTTCGCGCATACCCGGCGTGAGCGGAACCTCGCCGACTCCACCGCCCGGCAGCTCGTCCAGCGACGCAGGCCGGGTGTTCTCTGCCCACGTGGCCACTTCGGCGAGTCCCGCAACCGAACGACGACCGAACACGTCTCGCGGCGTGAAGATCACACCTCGGGCCTTTGCCCGCGACACCAATTGGATCGAAACGATGCTGTCCCCACCGAGCGCGAAGAAATCGTCGTCCGCACCGATCTTGTCGACATTCAGAACCTCGGCGAACACGTCCGCGATGACCTGTTCCATTCCGGACTCGGGCGCTCGGAACGCCGTCGTCTCGAACACCGGATCCGGCAACGCCCTACGATCCAACTTGCCGTTGATATTGAGGGGCAACCCCTCGAGCACCACAAAAGCCGACGGCACCATATAAGCCGGCACACTCCGACCCAGTTCGACTGCAACCTCCCCGGTATCGAGGTCGGCATCGGGCCGAGGAACCAGATACGCAACCACGCGCGTACCCACACGCTCGCTCTCACGAGCGACCACAGCCACATCGCGAATGTCATCCATTCGCCGCAGCGCCGACTCGATCTCACCGAGTTCGATCCGGAAACCACGAACCTTCACCTGGAAATCGGTACGCCCCAAATACTCGAGCTCACCGTCTCTCGTCCACGCCACCAGATCACCTGTGCGGTACAACCTCTCACCATCGCCCCACGGCGACGCCACGAACCGCTCCGCAGTAAGGTCAGGCCGCGCGAAATATCCACGAGCAAGCTGCGCACCCGCAAGATACAACTCACCCGGAACACCGATCGGCACCGGCTGCAAGCGCGTATCGAGCACATACAACCGGGTATTCCATTGCGGCGACCCGATCGGCACGGACACCGCATCGTCCGCGTCGACGGTGTGACCGGTGACCGACACCGCAGCCTCGGTCGGACCGTAGAGATTATCCAACCGTGCGTGATTGGCTGCGAGGAACCGCTGGGCTGTAGACGCAGGCAGGGCCTCACCGATGGCGAGCACCCGGCGCAGGGAAGACGGCAGGACACCGTCCGTGTCCGTCATCAAGGCGGTGAGCATCGACGGCACCACATGCAGAGTCGTCACACCTTCGGATGCGGCGAGGTCGTTGAGGTACGCCGGATCGCGGTGACCGTCCGGCGCCGCAACGACCACGCGACCGCCGGATACGAGCGCCGACCAGAACTCCCACACCGACAGGTCGAACGTCGCAGCGGTCTTGAGCAACAGAGCATCACCGGGCCCGAGATCGTATTCGGCCAGCATCCAGAGCATTTGGTTGACGATCGCCGCATGGGACACCGCCACACCCTTCGGCCGCCCGGTCGAACCCGACGTGAAAATGACATACGCCGTGTTCTCCGGCCGCAACGGCGCAAGCCGATCGAGGTCCGTGACCGGCAAGCCCGAGTACCCGTCGAGGCCCGCGGTATCGAGCCGAACGACGACGATCCCGGACCCCACGCCGCCCTCGGGCACATCGAACTCGTCACGCGCGGTGGTCAAGACCACCGCGGGAGCCGCAACCGACAGAATGTAGTGCGTGCGCTCCGCCGGCTGATCCGGATCCAGCGGCACGTACGCCCCGCCTGCCTTGGCCACCGCATACATACCCACCAGCAGTTCGACCGACCGCCGCATCGCCAGCGCGACAGTCGATTCCGGCCCGACCCCCACAGAGATCAAATGACGGGCGAGCCGGTTCACCCGGGAATCGAACTCCTGATAGGACAGCGACAAGCCCTCGAAAACGATCGCGGTCGCCGCAGGATCGCGGCGTACCTGGGTGTCGAACAAGTCCACCAACGTCACCGGCGTACCAAGCGGGTGGCCCGTGCGGTTCCACTCCTCCAGGAGCAGGTCCCGCTCCTCGACGCCGAGAATATCGAGCTCTCCCACCGGAAGCTCCGGCTCGGCGACGATCTGCTCGAGTACTCGCACGAACCGCTCCACGATCCCGGACACTGTCGACCTGTCGAACAGATCCGTCGCGAACGTCAGCACGTTGCTGATCCCCGCCGGAGACCCGTCCTCGTGGTAGCGGTCCGCGGCGACCAGATGCAGGTCGAACTGCGAGGTCTGCACTTGCGCATCCAACCCCGACACCGTCAGACCCGGCAGCTCCAGGCTCGTCGTCGCCAGGTTCTGGAACGACAACCCCACCTGGAACAGCGGATGCCGTGCGGTGGAACGTTCGGGGTTGAGTACCTCGACGATGCGCTCGAACGGAACGTCGGCGTGCGCGAACGCCTGGAGATCCCGCTCGCGTGTCTGCTCGAGCAGAGCATCGAAGGAACCGCTCACATCCACATGGGAACGCAGAACCAAGGTGTTGACGAACATGCCGATCAGATCGTCGAGCTCCCGACGTCCCCTACCCGCAATCGGTGTGCCGACCGTGATGTCCTCGGTGCCCGACAAACGTGCGAGCAACACAGCAAAAGCCGCATGCACCGCCATGAACAACGTCGAGTTCCGGGCTCGTGCGAGATCGACCAACTTACGATGCAAATCCGCGTCGATGTCGAACTCGACCCTGTCGCCGGCAAAGGACTGCTCCGCCGGCCGTGGCCGGTCGGTCGGAAGGTCCAGCTGATCGGGAAGGCCCTCCAAGGACTGTGCCCAGAACGCGATCTGCTTGGCTGCCAACGACTCCGGGTCCGACTCGTCACCGAGTACCTCACGCTGCCAGATCGAGTAATCGGCGTACTGCACCGGAAGCGGTTCCCAGCCGGGCTCGTATCCGCCGGAACGCGCCACATAGGCCGCAACCAGATCACGGGTCAGTGGTCCCATCGAAGAACCGTCGGCAGAGATGTGATGGACGACGAACGCGACGATGATCTCGTCGTCCCCCACCGCGTACAGGCGAATTCGGATCGGCACCTCGGCGGTGACGTCGAAGCTCGTATTCGCCAACTCACGAACGAGGCCGGGCAACTGATCCCAGTCCGTCCAGACGGGCTCCAGATCGGGCGCTGCCGATGAGACCGGCAACACGATCTGAACGGCACCGTCGTCCGACTGCGGGTAGGAGGTGCGCAGCATTTCGTGTCGTTCGAGCACATCGCGGATGGCTGCCTGCAATGCAGCGAGATCCAGTCGTCCGCTGAGTCTCAACGCGATCGGCAGGTTGTATGCCGCGGAGTCGGGATCGAACCGGTTGAGGAACCACATCCGCTGCTGCGCCAGCGACAACGGAACCCGGTCCGGACGCGGCCCAGCGACGAGAGGCACCGTTCCCCCCGAGCCGGCATGTTGCCCGACGTGTGCGGCCAACGCCTCGACGGTCGGTGCGTCGAACAGGGCTCGCACCGGCACCCGAGTGTCGAGCGCCGAGCCCAGCCGTGCGACCACTTGCGTGGCGTTCAGCGAGTTGCCACCCATTGCAAAGAAATCGTCGTCGAGCCCGACCCGCTCGACGCCCAGCACGCCGGCGAACGTCGACGCCACAATCTCTTCCACCGGGGTCCGTGGCGCCCGGAACTCCCGAGTCTCGAACACCGGCGCAGGCAACGCCTTTCGATCCAATTTCCCGGAAGTGTTGAGCGGGAACTGGTCGAGGACCACCACTGCGCCGGGCACCATGTACGACGGCAACAACCCCGACACGAAGGCGATCAACTCGTCGCGGTCCACCGTGCCCCCCGGAACAGGAACCACGTACCCCGCGAGTTGATCCCCGATGCCCGACGACGACACGACCACCGCAGCCTGGCTGACCGACCCGTGCGCCAGCAAGGCACTCTCGATCTCACCCAACTCGATGCGCTGACCCCGGAACTTCACCTGGAAGTCGGTTCGCCCGATGTACTCGAGTTCACCGTCGCCGTTCCACCGGACCAGATCTCCCGTGCGATACATCCGATCCCCGGCCGGCCCGAACGGATTCGCCACGAAACGATCCGACGTCAGATCCGGCCGGCGCACATACCCACGCGCCAACTGCACGCCGGCAAGGTACAACTCACCCGGCACCCCCGCCGGCACCGGACGCAGGCGGCCGTCCAGCACGTACACCTGCACGTTCCATTCCGGCACACCGATCGGCACAACATCGACCGATCCCTCCGACGGCGCCTGCCAGAACGTAGCCGACACCGCAGCTTCCGTCGGCCCGTACAAATTGTCGATCCCCGCCGCACTGATACGGCGCACCCCGTCGACCGTCTCCGGCGGCAGCGCTTCACCGATGACGAAGATCTCCCGCAACGTGCTGCACGATTCTGCAGCAGCGTGCGCCGCGAACACGGTCAGCATCGACGGCACGAAATCGGTGATCGTCACCTTCTCCCGCGCAATGACCTCCGACAGATATATCGGATCGCGGTGTCCGTCCGGAGTCGCGAGTACCAACTTCGCACCCACACTCAGCGGCATGAAGAACCCCCACAACGACACGTCGAACGTCGTGGCGGTCTTCTGGAAATACACATCCTCCGACGTCATCGCGAACTCGTGCAGCATCCAGTCGATCTGGTTGACGATCGCGCGGTGCGTCACGGCCACACCCTTGGGCTTGCCCGTCGAACCGGACGTGAAGATGGCGTAGGCCGTGTTGTCCGGGCGGAGCGCGTCCCGCCGCTCCTCGTCACCGATCCGCTCGGCAGAGACCCCCGCCAGATCCAGCCGATCGATCTCCATCGTCTCGACATCTACCCCGGACGGCACCTCGAACCCATCGCGGGCCGTCGTCACCAGACACACCGGGTCAGCGGTATCGAGCACATGCCGGATGCGATCGGCCGGATGGTCGGGATCGATCGGCACATAGGCGCCGCCCGCACGCACGATCGCATACATCCCCACCAGCAGATCCAACGACCGGCGAACCGCCAACCCCACCGTCGTCTCCGGACCCACACCCCGCGAGATCAGATACCGCGCAAGCTGATTGACACGAACATCGAACTCGCCGTATGTCAACGACTCGTCTTCGAACACCACCGCAATCGCGTCGGGATTCGAAAGGACCTGGATATCGAACCGGTCCAGCAACGTCGCTTCCGGCACCGGATGCGACGTATCGTTCCACCGCTCGAGCACCACAACGCGCTCGTCGGCACCCAGCAGATCGATATCCCCTACACGGCACGACGGATCGGCCACGACCGACTCGAGGATCCGCACGAACCGATCCGCGAACCCCTCCACCGTCACCGCATCGAACAAATCGGTGGCGTACGTCAATTCCGCACTCCAACCGACCGGCGAACCGTCCTGGGCGTACCCCTCCGACAACGTCAACTGCACATCGAACTTCGCGATCTGCGCATCGAAGTCGACACCCGAGACACTCAGCCCGGGCAGTTCGAGCTCCGCAGCCGCCAAGTTCTGGAAGGCCAGCATCACCTGGAACAGCGGATGACGTGCCTGCGAACGCGCCGGATCGAGCACCTCCACCAACCGCTCGAACGGCACATCCGCATGCGCGAACGCCTCGAGATCGACCCCACGTACGGCATCGAGCAGCTCCCCGAACGGGACGGCGCCGTCGACCGACGTCCGTAATACGAGCGTGTTGACGAACATGCCCACCAGATCATCGAGCGCAGCCTCACCACGCCCCGCGATCGGTGTGCCGATCGCAATATCGGACTGTGCGCCCAACCGAGACAGCAACACCGCAAGAGCGGCATGCACCACCATGAATTCCGTTGCGCCACTGAGACGTGCCACCTCGGTGATACCCGCACGGACGCGTCGATCGATCGTGAAACCGTGCGACGCACCCCGGTAGCTCGACACCACCGGACGAGGCCGATCCGCCGGCAACGTCGACTCCTCCGGCAGATCCGCGAGGGTGGTGCGCCAGAACTCGGTTTGCCGCGCCAGCAGCGACTCCGGATCCGACTCGTCGCCGAGGACCTCACGCTGCCACAACGTGTAATCCGCATACTGGACTTCCAACGCCGACCACTCCGGGACCGCACCCGCAGCCCGCGCCGCATACGCGGTGACCACATCACGGGTCAACGGCCCCATCGAGAACCCGTCACTCGAGATGTGATGAACCACCACCACCAGAATGTGCTCCTCCGGCGTGATTCGCAGCAGGCGCACTCGGATCGGAACCTGCTGCGTCAGATCGAAACCGGTAGTCACAACCTCCGTGACACGTGCCAGGACCTCGTCGGCGGCGACGTCCTCGACACGCACCTCCACGACCGCGTCGTCGGCACCGAGCACGTTCTGGAATCCGACTCCGTCGACCTCCGGATACACCGTCCGCAACGACTCGTGCCGTGCGACGACATCCGACACCGCCGCCTGCAACGCATCGACATCCAACGATCCCGACAACCTGATCGCCACCGGAATGTTGTTCGCCGCCGACCCCGGATCCAACCGGTTGAGGAACCACATCCGCTGCTGCGCCAACGACAACGGAATCTTCGCCGGACGCTCCCGCGCCGACAGCGCCACACCCGGCCCGCCACCGGCCTCCGACACCCGCACCGCAAGTTCCCCGACGGTGGACGCCTCGAACAACACCCGCACCGGCACCCGAGTATCGAGCGCCGCACCCAGACGCGCCAGCACCTGGGTCGCAATCAGCGAGTTACCACCCAAAGCGAAGAAATCATCATCGAGCCCGACACGCTCGACACCGAGCACCTCGGAAAACACCGACGCCACAACCTGTTCGACGGTTGTCTGCGGCGCCCGGAACTCGCGAGCCTCGAAGACAGGGGAAGGCAACGCCTTACGATCGAGCTTCCCACTGCTGTTGAGCGGAAACTCATCGAGCACCACCATCGCCGACGGCACCATATAACCCGGCAACACCGCACCCAACCGACGCAACAACACCACAGAATCCACCGACGCACCCGCAGCCGGCACCACATACGCCACCAACTGCTCACCCGCATGCGCATCCGAACGCACCAGCACCACAGCCTGACCGACACCATCCAAGCCCAGAAGAGCAGATTCGATCTCACCGAGCTCGATCCGCAACCCCCGCAACTTCACCTGAAAATCGGAACGACCGATGTACTCCAACTCACCATCGGCGTTCCACCGCAC
>NZ_JBHXRF010000013.1:0-18082 GCF_042717545.1 Rhodococcus sp. NPDC058639 | reverse complement strand
CCGACGGCCTCGCGGAGATCTCCGACGAACATCTCGTCCTCACCGATCGCGGGCGACTGCTCGCCGACGCGGTGGTCCGGACGATCCTGCTCGGCGCCGAGGGCTGATCCCGCCCGGCGCCGAGCGCGGCGTTATTCGTCGCCGGTGTCGTCGCTCCGGTGGCGTCCGACTCCGGGCGAGTCCGGTGGCGAGTCCGGCTCGGAACCCGACGCCTCGCCCGGTGCGGGGAACGGCTCCGACGGCGGGAGTTCGGCCGGCGCATCCGGTGCGGGTGCCAGCGCGTCGTAGTCGAAGACGCGGGCGTGCAACACCGGGCGGTTGCGCAGCGCCGACCGCACCGCGCGGTGCAAGCCGTCCTCGAGATACAGCACGCCCTGCCATTGCACGGCGTGCGGGAACAGGTCGCCGTAGAAGGTCGAGTCCTCGGACAGCAGTCTGTCGAGTTCGAGCACCTTGGTTGTGGTGACGATTTCGTCGAGACGCACCTGACGCGGTGGGATTCGCGACCAGTCACGCAGCGACAACCCGTGATCGGGGTACGGCTTCCCGTCCCGGACGCCCTTGAAAATCATGCGCACACAGTACGGGTGACCCCGCCCGGGCCCTCACGGCGGTAGGCGCTGTGCTCCGGGCGGACGGCCTGCCCGGTGTGGCACGTGCCTGCACATTTCGGACACGATTAGACTGGTCCGGTACGGGACATGTAGCACGCACATGTGGAAACGGAGGTGGGCGGGTTGTCGAGCACCGAGGAACGACGATTTCAGGTCTTGCGCGCGATCGTGGCGGATTACGTGTCCACCAAGGAGCCCATCGGCTCGAAGACGCTTGTCGACCGCCACAATCTCGGTGTGTCCAGCGCGACGGTGCGCAACGACATGGCGGCGTTGGAGGCGGAGGGGTACATCACCCAGACGCACACGAGTTCGGGCCGGGTTCCCACGGACAAGGGATACCGCCAGTTCGTCGACCGCATCGCCGAGGTCAAACCGCTGTCGGCGGCCGAACGACGGGCGATCCTCCAATTCCTCGAATCCGGAGTCGACCTCGACGACGTGCTGCGGCGCGGCGTACGGCTGCTGGCACAGCTGACCCGGCAGGTCGCGATCGTGCAGTACCCGACGCTGTCCGCGTCGTCGGTGCGTCACCTCGAGGTGGTCGCACTCACGCCGGCACGGTTGCTGCTCGTGCTCATCACCGACTCCGGCCGCGTCGATCAGCGCATCGTGGAACTCGGCGACGTCATCGGCGACGAGGATCTCGCGCGACTGCGCGATCTGCTCGGTGCCGCCCTTGCGGGCAAGCGGCTCGCGGCGGCGTCGATCGCCGTGACCGAACTTGCCGACGATGCGCCCGAGGACCTGCGCGACGCCGTGATCCGGTGCGCCACGATTCTCGTGGAGACCCTGGTCGAACATCCCGAGGAACGCCTCGTGCTGGGCGGCACCGTCAACCTCACCCGCAACGCCGCAGACTTCGAAGGTCACGGCCACGGGGTGCCGGGATCGCTGCGTGCCGTCCTCGAAGCCCTCGAGGAGCAGGTGGTGGTGCTCAAGTTGCTCGCCGCCAGCCAGGACACGGGCCGGGTGACCGTCCGAATCGGGGAGGAAACGCAGGTCGAGGAGATGCGCACCACCTCGGTCGTCTCCACCGGATACGGTGCGGCAGGCACGGTCTTCGGCGGGCTCGGGGTGCTCGGCCCCACCCGGATGGATTATCCGGGAACCATCGCGTCGGTTGCGACCGTCGCAAGATATATCGGCGAAGTACTCGGCGAGCGCTGAGCACGGTTCGACGCCGGACATTGTTCACATCTGTGTAGAGAAGTAAGGACGAGAACTCAACGTGGCACGGGATTACTACGGGACGCTCGGCGTGTCCAAAGGCGCGACCGACCAGGAGATCAAACGGGCGTACCGCAAGTTGGCGCGGGAACATCACCCCGACGTGAACCCCGACGAATCCGCCCAGGTGCGGTTCCAGGAGATCTCTGCGGCGTACGAGGTGCTGTCCGACCCCGACAAGCGCCGGATCGTCGATCTCGGTGGCGACCCCCTCGAGACGAGTGGCGGCGGGGGCGGCGGCTTCGGAGGCGCCGGCTTCGGTGGCGGCCTGGGCGACGTGTTCGAAGCGTTCTTCGGGGGCGGGGCCGGCGGCAGCCGCGGACCCCGCGGCCGCGTGCAGCCCGGCGCCGACTCCTTGCTGCGTACGCGCCTGACCCTCGAGGAATGCGCGCGCGGTGTCACCAAGAGCGTCACGGTCGACACGGCCATCCTGTGCGACGAGTGCACCGGGTCCGGCACCCACGGCGATTCGAAGCCCGTGCGATGCGAGACGTGTGGTGGCGCCGGCGAGGTCCAGTCGGTGCAACGGTCCTTCCTCGGGCAGGTCATGACCTCGCGGCCGTGCCCGACCTGCCGCGGAGCGGGTGAGACCATCCCCGATCCGTGCCGTAAGTGCGGTGGCGACGGCCGGGTCCGGGCTCGTCGCGAGATCACGGTCAAGGTGCCGGCGGGCGTCGGCAACGGAATGCGCATCCGCCTCGCGGCGCAGGGCGAGGTCGGCCCCGGCGGCGGCCCCGCAGGCGACCTGTACGTCGAGGTGATCGAGCAGCAGCACGAGGTGTTCGTGCGCGACGGCGACGATCTGCACTGCACGGTTCGCGTGCCGATGGTCGACGCGGCACTCGGCACCTCGGTGACTCTCGAGACCATTCTCGACGGGCCCAGCGAGATCACCGTCGATGCGGGAACCCAGCCCGGCTCCGTCACGGTGCTGCGCGGGCACGGCATGCCGAAGCTCCGCTCCGGCACGCGCGGCGACCTGCACGCTCACCTCGAGGTGGTCGTACCGTCGAGGCTCGACAGCAAGCAGACCAAGCTGCTCGAAGAACTGCGCCGGCACAACGAGCGTGACCACGCCGAAGTGGTGACCAACGGGTCGCAGCATTCCGGTGGGTTGTTCTCCCGCCTGCGCGACGCGTTCAGCGCCCGCTAGCCGCCGTGGCCGCCACCCTGTTCTATCTCGATCCGCTGCCCGAGCCCGGTGAGATCGCCGTGCTCGACGGCAAGGAGGGCCGGCATGCCGCGACGGTTCGCCGCATCTCCGTCGGCGAGCCACTGGTGCTCTCCGACGGGCGGGGCGGCGTCGCCGAGGTGGACGTCACCGCCGCGGCGAAGGACAAGCTCGAAGCGGTTGTGCGCGCGCGACGTACGGTGCCCGCGCCGCGGCCCGCTGTGACCGTCGTCCAGGCGCTGCCGAAATCCGATCGTTCCGAACTTGCTGTCGAACTCGCGACGGAAGCCGGTGTCGACGCGATCGTGCCGTGGCAATCGGCGCGCTGCGTCGCTCGGTGGGATGCCAAGGCGGACAAGGGTGTTGCGCGGTGGCAGGCTGTCGCGGTGGCGGCTGCGAAACAGTCCCGTCGTGCTTACGTGCCGCCGGTGGCGGCTCTGCACCGGACCGCGGACGTGCTCGAGCGGGTGCGGGACACCGTCGCGAACGGGGGTGTGGTGGCCGTTCTCCACGAGTCGGCGACCACACCGTTCGCGGAACTGCCCCTGCGCCAAGCGGACGATGTGATCCTGGTGGTCGGTCCGGAAGGCGGACTCGACGACACGGAAGTGCGGGCACTGGTCGAAGCAGGTGCCGTCGCGGTGTCGCTCGGCCCGACTGTGCTGCGCACCTCGACGGCCGCGGCGGTCGCGCTCGGCGCCATCGGGGTCCTCACCGGCCGCTGGCACGATCAACCGCTGCACTAGCGTTTTCGGCATGTCCCGCACGCGAATCCCCTACGGTCCCGGCCCCGAACAGTTCGGTCATCTCTATCTCCCCGAGGCCGCGAGCGGCCCCGTGCCCGTGGTGATGGTCGTGCACGGCGGGTACTGGAGCGGCCGGTACGGGCTCAATCTCGGTACGCCGATCGCACTGGATCTGTCCCGCCACGGGGTGGTCGCGTGGAACGTGGAGTACCGCCGGATCGGGGCGGGTGGGCGCTGGCCGGAGATGTCCGCCGATATCCTTGCCGCGTACCACGCCATACCCACTCTGGTTGCGGAGTGTGCCGAAAAGTCGGGTGTCGCAGTGGACTTGGATCGCGTGCGCATCGTCGGACACTCGGCCGGTGGCCAACTCGCCGTATGGCTCGCAGCCCAGCCCGTCACCCCGCGACCGCAACTGGTGGTCGCGCAGGCCGGTGCGCTCGACCTGGCGTCGGCGGGGGAACGCGGCCGCCGGATCGACTACATCGAGGATCTCTTCGGGATGCAGTACGACGACGATCCCGCGCTGTACCGGTCGGCGTCGCCGATGCATTGCGTTCCGATCGGTGTGCCGGTCGCCGTCGTGCACGGAAGCGAGGACGCCCAGGTACCGGTCTCGGTTGCGACTCGCTACGAGAAGGCTGCCCGTGCCGCCGGAGACGACGTGACCTTGCACGTCGTCGACGGCGAGGACCATTACGCGTTTCTGGACAAGACCTCACGGTCCTGGGCGTTGTCGCGGGAACTGCTCACGGCCTGATCTGTTCCGGCCGGTTCGGCCCGACGGGGAAGAAGCGCGATCACCAGAGCCGCCCCGACCGTGAGGACGACACCGCTGACCAGGCTGCCCACCCCGACCGCATGGGAGAACGCTGCTCCCGACGCCTCGAGCAGCGGCTCGGTGTACGACGACGTGAACGGGTTCTTCGCCAGTTCCTCCGCGACAACGGCAGCGCCACCGACGGAATCGCCTGCGGCCTGAACTGCCTCGGCGGCGCGCGCGGCCATCGGACCCGCGACCTCGCTCAGCGGCAGACCGTCGAGGAACTCGGAGATGCCGCGGTGGTACGAGGCGGCGAGCACGGATCCGAGCAGAGCGATGCCCAGCGAGCCGCCGAACTCGACGGCCGTGTCGTTCAGGCCTCCCGCCGCACCGAGTTCCGACTCCGGGAAACCGCCCATGATGAGGTCGGTGGCGGGCGGCGTGGCAACCCCGATGCCCACACCGAGCAACAGCAACGAGGCGAGGAACGGGCCGTATCCGGACGCCGGGTCGAAGACGGCCAGGACGAGAACACCTGCTGCGGCGAGGAGCAGGCCGCCGCCCACGGCGACACGTTCTCCGCAGCGCGGAGCCACCCGGTTGCTCAGCGCGGCGCCCAGCGATACCGCCACAGCGAGGGGAAGCAGCCGAAGCCCCGTCTCGAGTGGTCCGTATCCGAAGACGAACTGGAATTGCTGCGCCACGAAGTAGATCGCACCGAAGGTGGCGAAAAAGAGCAGCAGCACGGAGATGCTCGCGCCTCCGACTGCGCGGTCGGCGACCCGTCGCAGGTCGAGCAGCGGCTGGGGGTGCCGGAGTTCCCATGCGACGAACACCGCGGCGGCGGTGGCCGCGGCGAAGAATGCGACCAGCACCATGCCGTGCAGGCCGGCGTGGGCGCCCTCGATGATGGCGTAGACGAGACCACCCACGGTGACGATGGACAGGGCGCCACCGATCCAGTCGGTGCGCTCGAGATCCGCCGCTCTGGACGCTGGTACGAGCGCAAGCGCGGCGATGGCGGCGGCCGCGGCGATAGGGACGTTGATGAGGAACGTCGAGCCCCATCCGTGCGATTCGAGCAGCCAGCCCGCCAGCAGGGGGCCGAGGGCGATGGCGAGCCCGGATGTCGCGGCCCACACGGCGATCGCGCGGGCGCGTTCGTGGCCGGGGAACATGGCGACCAGGAGAGACAGCGTTGCGGGCATGATGACCGCCGCGCCGACGCCCATCACGATCCGCGCGGCGATCACGTCGAAGGCCGAGTCGGCGAGACTGCCGTACACGGCACCCGCGGCGAAGACCGCCAAGCCGGCGAGCAGGGCGCGTCGCCGGCCGAACCGGTCGCCGAGCACGCCGCACAGCAGCATGAGCGCGGCGTACGGGACGGTGTATCCGTCGATGATCCACTGCATGTCGGCGCTGGTGAGTTGCAGATCTCGCAGCATGCTCGGTGCTGCGACGATCAGGGCCGTGTTGGCCATGACCACGATGAGCAGGCTCAGGCACAACACTCCGAGACCCGCCCACCGTAGGCGGTAGGGAGCCTCGGCTCCGAGAGTGCGGCCGGTCCCGGCAACGGGTGCGGACATGGTTCCTCCTGCGTCGGCGTCGCGGGGACGCTCTATTTGCACAGCCGTGTGCAACTTAGTTATTTGCACACGACTGTGCAAGTAGACTGGAAGCTCGAGCGGGAGTCGGGAAAGAGGATGAACAGCGTGGAGGATTCGGCCGGACGGCCGCGGACGCGAGCGAACGCCAACCGGGGCCGCATCCTCGAAGCCGCGATGACGTGCTTCGCCGCGGACCCCGACGCCAGCATGGACGACGTCGCGCGTGCGGCCGGCGTGGTGCGCCGGACCGTGTACGCCCACTTTCCCAACCGCGAAGCCCTCGTCGACGGTCTCTCGGACGAAGCGTCGGCAGCGCTCGCGGACGCTCTCGACCACCCGGAACCCGATGATCCCGCGGTCGCCCTCGCGGTCGGGGTCCTGCGCACGTGGCCGGTCGGCGACCGCTTCCGGATGTTGTTGTCGTTCGCCCGCAAGGAAGTGGGCGACCACCGGATCGCCGAACTCATCGCTCCGGTGCGGACCCGGACGGTCGACGTCGTCGAACGGGGACGTGACTCCGGCCTCTTTCCCGCCTACCTGCCCACGGCGGTGCTCGTCGGGATGATGGAGGGGCTCACCATGTCCGTGCTCGAACAAGCCAACTTCGGGTTGGTCCGTGACGACGGCGAGAGCATGGCACTCGGTGTTCTCGTGCTGGCAGGAGTGCCCGTCGACCGGTCGCCGGACGTGCTCGACGACGCGCGTCGATGGGTGGCGAGCACTCACGCGGGAGAAGGTCGGCGCGGTGACCCGCGCGGCACGGAAATCAATGCCGTGAAGGGTGCCAACGTACAGCGCTAGACTGGTGCGGACACGACGACCGTCGTGCCGGAGCTGAACGGAAAGCAGGCCGTACCGTCCACGTGAGTCAACCAGACCGCACCCGCGACCCTGAGAACATCGAACCCACTCCGGTTCGGTCCAGCCTGGACCTTCCGCCGGATGTAGCTGCGCCTCTTCTCGGCGCGACGGACGAGAACCTCATCGCCCTCGAAAGTGCCCTGGCCGCGGATATCCATGTGCGCGGCAACACCGTCACCCTGAGCGGCAGCCCCGCCGACGTCGCCCTCGCCGAACGCGTATTCGGAGAACTCGTGACGATCGTGCGCCGCGGCCAGACCCTCGGCCCCGATGCCGTCCGCCGCACCGTCGGAATGCTGACCCAGGGGCTCTCGGAGTCACCGGCCGACGTTCTCAGCCTCGACATCCTGTCCCGGCGTGGCAAGACGATCAGGCCCAAGACGCTCAACCAGAAACGCTACGTCGACGCCATCGACTCCCACACCATCGTGTTCGGGATCGGTCCCGCCGGCACCGGCAAGACGTACCTGGCCATGGCGAAAGCCGTGCAGGCGCTACAGACCAAGCAGGTCAACCGCATCATCCTCACCCGGCCTGCGGTGGAAGCCGGGGAGCGGCTCGGATTCCTCCCGGGCACCCTGCACGAAAAGATCGACCCGTATCTGCGGCCCCTGCACGACGCGCTGCACGACATGATGGATCCCGAGGCCATCCCGAAGCTCATGCAAGCCGGGGTGATCGAGGTCGCGCCGCTCGCCTACATGCGAGGACGCACACTCAACGACGCGTTCATCATTCTCGACGAGGCGCAGAACACGACCGCCGAGCAGATGAAGATGTTCCTCACCCGCCTCGGATTCGGGGCCAAGATCGTCGTGACCGGCGACGTCACCCAGATCGATCTGCCGGGCGGTGCCCGCTCGGGTCTCGCAGCCGCGACCGAGATCCTCGAGGGCATCGACGACATCCACTTCGCGCGCCTCGACAGCAGCGACGTGGTGCGCCACCGTCTCGTCTCCGACATCGTCGACGCCTACGGGCGTTTCGAGGCAGCCCGAGAGGACGGCTCCGGCCAGGGCAACCGCGCCCAGCGCCGCGCCGCATCGCAGCAGCGGGTGCCGCGCCGGTGACGGCCGCCCCACTCCCCGTCCAGTCCGTAGTGCAGAAGGCCGTCGTACAGAGGGCCGTAGTGAAGAAGGATCGACACCGATGAGCATCGAGATCTCGAACGAATCAGGGATGGAGGTCTCCGAGGAAGACCTCCTCGACGTAGCCCGTTTCGTGATCGCCCGGATGGATGTCCATCCCGCGGCAGAACTATCGATGGTCCTCGTCGACTCCGACACGATGGCCGACCTCCACATGCGCTGGATGGATCTGCCCGGCCCGACCGACGTGATGTCGTTCCCCATGGACGAACTCGAGCCCGGCGGTCGCCCCGACGCGCCCGAGCCCGGGCCGGCGATGCTCGGCGACATCGTGCTGTGCCCGCCGTTCGCGGCCGAGCAGGCCGAGAAGGCAGGCCACCCGGTCGCTCACGAACTCGCGCTGCTCACCGTGCACGGAATGCTCCATCTCCTCGGATACGACCACGCCGAACCCGACGAGGAGAAGGAGATGTTTGCACTGCAGAACCAGCTCCTCACCGAGTGGTACGAGGAATTGCGCCGAGCCGAGGAGCAAGCGCGGCTCGCGGAACGGGACCGCAGCCTGCTGGGCAAGGCCGGCTTCGTCGACACTCCCGAATCATGACGGGGGACGGTAGACCCGGCGGCAGCCGGCGTCGTCGACGAGTAAGGATCGAGTCCTCTCGGGGAGGTCGGACCACGTGAGCACACTGACACTTGTCGTTCTCGCCGTCGTACTCGTGATCCTCGGCGGGTTGTTCGCCGGACTCGACTCCGCCCTCAACACCGTCTCGCCCGCGCGTGTCGAAGAACTCGCCAAGGACGGCAGAGGTGGCGCGGAGCGCCTGCTCGGAATCCTCGACGACCGGCCCCGCTACGTGAATCTTTCGGTGCTGCTGCGAATCCTGTGCGAGATCGCCGCGACCGTCGTTCTCGCGGGCGCGTTGCTCGACGTCCTCGACCGGACGTGGGCGCTGGTCGTCGCCGCTGCCGTAATGGTGATCGTGGACTACGTCGTGATCGGTGTCGGCCCCCGCACGCTCGGGCGGCAGCACGCGTATCCGCTCGCGCTGGCCGCCACCGTTCCGTTGCGGATGCTCGGTGTCCTCCTCGGACCCGTCAGCCGCATCCTCATTCTCGTGGGTAACGCGGTGACCCCAGGTCGTGGATTCCGCAACGGCCCGTTCGCGAACGAGATCGAACTGCGCGAACTCGTCGATCTCGCGCAGGCGCGCGGCGTGGTCGCCGACGAAGAGCGCCGGATGATCCAGTCGGTCTTCGATTTCGGCGACACCACGGCCCGCGAAATCATGGTGCCCCGGCCCGAGATGGTGTGGATCGAGGAGACCAAGTCCGCCGGTCAAGCCACGTCCCTCGCCGTCCGCAGTGGACACTCCCGAATCCCGGTGATCGGTGAGAATGTCGATGACATCCGCGGCGTCGTCTACCTCAAGGACCTGGTCAAGCGGACGTATTACTCCAACGACGGCGGCCACAGCGTCTCGGTTGCCGACGTCATGCGTCCGGCCGTCTTCGTTCCGGACTCCAAGCGCCTCGACGACCTGCTGGCCGACATGCAGCGCGACCGCAACCACATGGCGGTGCTCGTGGACGAATACGGTGGCATCGCGGGGCTCGTCACGATAGAAGACGTCATCGAGGAGATCGTCGGTGAGATCGCCGACGAGTACGACACCGCGGAGATCCCCGACGTGGAGGATCTCGGCGACGGAACCTTCCGCGTATCGCCGCGACTTCCCGTCGAAGATCTCGGGGAACTGTTCGACATCGAGATCGACGACGACGAGGTCGATACCGTCGGCGGGTTGCTCGGCTACGAACTGGGCCGCGTCCCGCTGCCCGGGTCCGAGGTCACCACACACGGGCTCATCCTGCGCGGTGAGGGCGGCCCGGACGTGCGCGGGCGGGTGCGGGTGAGCACCGTCTTCGTAGAAAGGGCGCCCGAACCCGAGAGCACCGACACCAGCACGGACACCACCGAGGAGCACGCATGACCGACCCCGACTTCCGTTCCGGCTTTATCTGTTTCGTCGGCCGGCCGAACACCGGAAAGTCGACGCTGACCAATGCGCTCGTCGGCAGCAAGATCGCCATCACGTCGTCGCGGCCGCAGACCACGCGGCACACGATTCGCGGGATCGTCCACCGCGACCACGCGCAGTTGATCCTCGTGGACACTCCGGGCCTGCACCGTCCGCGGACCCTGCTCGGCCAGCGGCTCAACGACCTTGTGCGCGACACGTATTCCGAAGTCGACGCCATCGGCATGTGCTTCCCGGCGGACGAGAAGATCGGCCCCGGCGACCGGTGGATCCTCGAGCAGGTGCGGCACGTTGCGCCGAAGACCCCGCTGATCGGGATCGTCACCAAAATCGACAAGGTCGGTAAGCAGCAGGTCGCCGCGCAACTCTTGGCCGTGTCGAAACTGCTCGGCGACAACGCCGACGTGGTGCCCGTATCGGCGACCTCCGGTGAGCAGGTGGAGGTACTCGTCGACGTGATCGCGTCGAACATGGAGAAGGGTCCCGCCTTCTACCCGGACGGCGAGCTCACCGACGAACCCGAAGAAACCCTCATGGCCGAGCTCATCCGCGAAGCCGCCCTCGAGGGTCTCGGCGACGAACTGCCGCACTCGCTCGCGGTCGTGATCGACGAGGTCGTCGAACGCGAGGGACGCACCGAGAAGCAGGGCCCGATGCTCGACGTGCACGCTGTGCTCTACGTCGAACGTCCCAGCCAGAAGGGCATCGTGATCGGCAAGGGCGGTGCGCGGCTGCGTGAGGTGGGGACCGCGGCCCGCACGCAGATCGAGAAATTGCTGGGTGTGAAGGTCTACCTCGATCTGCACGTCAAGGTCGCCAAGGACTGGCAGCGAGACCCGAAACAGCTGGGCCGCCTCGGTTTCTAGCCTGGACCGGGTTCCGGATCCAGGTGCCCGGGCATCCCGGACTGCCGAAGAAGAAGCAGCACCGCGCCGGCCAGGTCGGCACCCCCGCCCGTCGACAAGCGCCGTAGTTGCAGCCCCGCAATCGTCGCGACGAGCGTGGGGGTGAGCGTGTCGGCGCGAGGTACGCCGAGTTCGGTCAAGATGGTGAAGGTCAGCGCGTCGTAGGCGCGCCAGCACTCGTCGGCGGCGATGCGCAGATTCGGGTCGCGGCCGGCCTGGACGTACAACTCGAACGGTGCGATCCGTTCTGCGGAGAAGGCGAGACTCTCGGCCACCTGCTCGGTGAGGGTCGCCACATCCTGCACCGAAATATCCTTGCCCCGATACGAATCCGCGATCTCCCGCAACCTCGTGGTCTCTTCGCGGGCGAAGTGCGTCAGTGCGGCGCGCAGCAGATCTTCCTGGGTGGGGAAGTGGTACGTGATCGAGCCCAGCGACACTTGGGCGCGGGACGCGATGCGGCGGTTCGTGACTCCGGCGATCCCGTCGGTTCCGACGAGGTGAAGGGTCGCGTCGATGATGCGTGACCGAACGGAAACCGACTCGGTCACCACCACGGCTCCGGGGTCTGCTCGTGCCAGCGCAGAACCGACTCGAGTTGCGACGCAAGGGAAACCAGCAGCGGCTCGGAGTCCTCGGGACCGAGGAGCTGGGCGCCCACCGGAAGGCCCTCGTCGGTGAATCCGGCCGGGACGCTGATCCCCGGCCAGCCGAGTACGTTCCACGGCCACGCGTACGGGCAGGCGGCCGTGATGACCTTGTCGGTGGCCCACCCGCCGATATCGTCGATCGCGTTCACCGGCAGCGGAGGTGTCGCCGTCGTCGGAGTGACGACGACATCGAACCGGTCGAAGATCCGGCCGACCCGCCGGCGGAGGTGAGGCTCTGCGCCCCGTGCCGCGCGCAGGGGCGCACCGTGGAGCATCCGTCCGGTGCGTGCGTTGGCGCGAGTCCGCACATCGGCCAGGGCCGGGTCAGGCAGCCGGTGGAGCCAGTCCTCGATCCCGGCCATCGAGCGGGGCAGGAAGCTGAGGCCGAACAGGATCCCGTAGTCGGGATCGGCGAGAGTGACGTCGTGACCGAGATCGCGCAGGATGGCCGCGAACGCGGCGAGCCGGATGCGGACCCGCGGATCGAGGCGAGTCGGTGTCGCCGTGAACGGAAGCTTCAGCGACAGAGCGATCTTCAGTCTTCCGGGGTCGCACCCCACCGCATCGGACACGGTGACCTTCTCCCGCGCGTGCCGGTCGCCGGGATGGTTTCCCGAGACGACGTCGAGCAACAGCGCCGCGTCGGCGACCGTCCGGGCCAGCGGGCCGTGGGTGGTCAGGCCCTGGAAGGCCTCCGCGTCGGGCCACATGGAGATGCGGCCGCGCTGCGGTTTGATGCCCACCAGGTTCGACCACGACGCGGGGATACGGACCGATCCGGCGCCGTCGGAGCCCAGTGCTGCGGGAACGAGCCCTGCGGCGACGGCAGCGGCACTGCCTCCCGACGAACCGCCGGGGGTGTGGTCACGTGACCACGGACTGCGGGTGTGACCGAACGCGTCGCCGCCGGTGAGCGGCCACTGACCGAGTTCGGGGGAGTGCGTCTTGCCGACGATGACCGCTCCGGCATCGCGCAGGCGGCGCACCACCTCCGCGTCGTGTTCCTTGGCGGCGAACGTGCCCGCGCATCCGAACATCGTCGTCTCGCCCGCGATGTCGGTGTCGTCCTTGATCGCGACGGGCACTCCGAGCAGCGCGCGACGTTCGCCGGCCGCGAGGCGCCGGTCCGCGTCCGCGGCTTCGGACAGCGCACTGTCGTGCCGGGCGACCCGGAAGGCGTTCAGCTCCGCCTGCGACTCGTCGATCCGGTCCAGAGCGGTGCGCACCAGGTCGTGCGAGGTGACGGTGCCGTTCGCGAGGTCGTTCGCGGTATCGGCGAGACCGCGGGGGCGGGCAGGTGCGCTCATCGTTCTCCCTCACTGTTCGTTCGAACGAACGATAACGTGTTCTCGTTACGGCGTCGAGGATTTCACGCGGCCGGGGGCGGCGGCGCAGTGCCGCCTGTCGTGACGACGTGAAACACTCGAGTGGTGAGGCTGTATCGGGACAACGCGGTGGTGCTGCGCCAGCACAAGCTGGGCGAAGCCGACCGCATCGTCACACTGCTCACCCGCCGCTACGGCCTCGTCCGTGCCGTCGCCAAGGGAGTGCGCCGGACCCGGTCCAAGTTCGGGGCCCGGCTCGAGCCGTTCGCGCACGTCGATGTGCAACTCCACCCCGGACGCAACCTCGACATCGTCACCCAGGTGCAGACCCTCGACGCATTCGCGGTCGGCATCGTCGACGACTACTCCCGCTACACCACCGCGTGCGCCATCCTCGAGACCGCGGAGCGGCTCGCCGGCGAAGAGCGGGCACCCGCCCCCCGTCTGCACGCCCTGACCGTGGGTGCCCTGCGCGCGGTGTGTGATCACACGCGCCCACCCGAGTTGATCCTCGACGCGTATCTCCTGCGCGCGATGGCCTACGCCGGATGGGCGCCCGCGATCACGCACTGCGCGCGGTGCGACCGTCCCGGTCCGCACACTGCCTTCCATGTCGCTGCCGGCGGCGCCGTGTGCGTACACTGCCGTCCCCCCGGCGCGGCGACGCCCGCTCCCGCCGTGTTCGCCCTGCTCGACGCGCTCGCCCACGGCCGATGGGCCGAGACGGAAGCAACCGAGGCCGGGGTCCGGAGCCAGGCCAGCGGGCTCGTCGCCGCGCACCTGCAATGGCATCTCGAGCGTCAACTGCGATCCTTGCCGCTCGTCGAACGCGGTGGCACCTACGTGGCCGAACGGGGCGGTTCGGGCGTCAGGCAGGATGGGAGCCGTGATTCGACGACGCGCCCCACACCCATCGCCTGATCGCGCGATCCGGCCGCCCGACCCGCATCCGTCGGGGGCCAAGCCGCCCATCCTCCAACCCGAGTTGATTCCCCGGCACGTCGCGCTGGTGATGGACGGAAACGGGCGCTGGGCGCAGGAACGTGGACTGCCCCGCACCGCGGGTCACGAACGCGGTGAAGAAGTCCTGATGGACACCGTGTGCGGTTGCATCGAAATGGGCATCACGTGGCTGTCGGCCTACGCGTTCTCCACCGAGAACTGGAAGCGGAGCCCCGACGAGGTGCGCTTCCTCATGGGCTTCAACCGCGACGTGATCCGCCGTCGCCGCGACGAGATGCACGAGATGGGTGTCCGCGTGCGGTGGGCCGGGCGTCGTCCGCGGTTGTGGCGCAGCGTCATCAAGGAACTCGAAGCCGCGGAGGAACTGACCCGCGACAACACCGTGATGACTCTCACGATGTGCGTCAATTACGGGGGTCGCGCCGAGATCGCCGACGCGGCCAGGGAAATCGGGCGGCGGGTCGCGGCAGGCGACCTCGATCCGGAACGCATCACCGAGGCCACCATCGCGCGATACCTCGACGAACCCGACATGCCCGATGTCGACCTGTTTCTCCGGCCGTCGGGAGAGCAGCGCACGTCCAACTTCCTGCTGTGGCAGTCCGCCTACGCCGAACTGGTCTTCCAGGACAAGATGTTCCCCGACTTCGACCGCCGCGACCTGTGGGCCGCATGTGTCGAGTACGCATCGCGCGACCGCCGATTCGGAGGTGTGAAATGACCACTCTGAGAGACCGGATCTCCGCCGCGCTGACGCCGTTCGTCCAGTTGCGCACTCCCGGTGCCGAGGACAACGGAGACGGCTCGTTCGGATTCGACTACGGCGCCGTCCCGTTCGCACTGCAGGTCGTCACCCTTACCGAGGGACTGGACGTGGTGTCGCTCACCGGCGTGCTCGCGTGGGATCTCCCACTCGGCGACGAGGTGCGCACCCGCGTCGCGTCCGCCGCCGAGGCGCTGCAGTTCGGTTCCATCCATGTCATCGACCGGGAATCCGTCGCGGACGTGATCGTCCGCTACTCGTTCCCCGCCACCGGCCTCGAGGATTCTCCGCTGACCACCATGCTGCTGCTCGTCCTCGACGGAGTGGCCGAAGCGCGCGACAACGTCGCGGGCACATCCGGAACGGGGAGCGCGTGACCGGCGATGCAGGTATCGGCGAGGAGCAGTGGGACCTCGCGGTGACGACCAGCGGCGACGACGCGCTGCGCGACCTGGTGATCCGCACGCTGGCGCAGGCGATGGACGACGCACCCGAACCCGACGAGGACGGTGACGTCCCGGTCTGGATCGAGGACGTGCCGACGTTCGCGACCGTCGATGCGGAAGCAGGTGTCGTGCACCTGGCGACGTTCCTGGCCGAGAATGTCGCCGACCGGATGCGCGCCGCCGAAGTGCTCGCCGACCTGCAACTCGAGTTCCCCGACTTCAAGTTCGTTCTGCACAACGACCGGGTCACCGCCGAGCAGCGTGTCGCTGCGTGCCCGCTCGTGCCGCTGCACCTGTTGCGTGCCGTGGGCGCCGTGGTTCCGCTCGTCGGGCAGGTACGTGCGCTGGCGGACAGGCTCGGCGGCGACGCGTGCGTGTTCGACGGGCCTGCGGACACAGTGGTGGGTGAGAACCTGCTCGGCGGGGACTGCGGATGCGGCAACTGCACCTGCGGCTGACTACTCGCCGGTCACGCCCTCGACAGTGCGCAGTCGCGGCAGGTTCCGAAGATCTCGACCGTGTGGCTGACGTCGTCGAACCCGTGCGTGTCGGCGACCTCGTGCGACCAGCGCTCGACTTCCGGCCCGTCGACCTCGACGGTGAACCCGCAGTGGCGGCACACGAGGTGATGGTGGTGTCCGGAGGAACAGCGACGGAACAGGGATTCGCCCGAGTCGGTGCGGAGCACATCGACGCTGCCCGTCTCGGCGAGGGACTGCAGGGTTCGATAGACGGTCGTCAGGCCTATGCCGTGCCCGCGCTTGCGCAGTTCGTCGTGCAGGTCCTGTGCGGAACGGAACTCTTCGGTGTTGTCGAGCAGATCCACGATCGCGCTGCGTTGTCTGGTCGAGCGCACCCCCACCAGGGGCTTGCGTGCGGAGGTCACTACGGCCGTCATCCTTCCTGAGCGTGCGCGACTGCGTCGATGACGATGTGAGCGAGGTGGTCGTCGGCCAGGCGGTAGAGAACTTCGCGGCCGGTGCGGTCGCCCCGCACCACGCCTGCGGTCTTGAGAACGCGCAGGTGCTGGCTGATCAGAGGCTGGGTCACGCCGAGTGCGCCGACGAGTTCGTGGACGCACCGCGCGGACTCGCGCAGTTCGAGCACGATAGCGATGCGGACCGGTGCGGAGAGTGCGCGGAGCAGTTCGCCCGCGGCGACGAGCGCGTCGTGCGAGACCGGCGGGTGGGCCGGCGTCGCGCGGGTGGTCTGGTTGTCCGTGCGGCACTCGTCGTGAACGGCGTCGACACTCACGGGACTCCTCGCGCTCTCGGGGCTTATTGCAAACCGATACCATTTTGATATGCATGGATGTGCATGTCAACCGCCAGGAATTCGTCGCCGTGGCAGGGAGCGATAGGCTAAGTAGTTGACGCAAGCTGCGAAAACCCGCATCGAAGATGGAGAGAATCCGAGTGGCACCCAAATCCAAGATCGATACCGTCGCCAACCTCGCCAAGCGCCGAGGACTGGTCTACCCCTGTGGTGAGATCTACGGCGGCACCAGGTCGGCCTGGGACTACGGGCCGCTCGGGGTCGAGCTCAAGGAAAACATCAAGAAGCAGTGGTGGCGCAACATGGTCACCAGCCGTGACGACGTCGTCGGCCTCGACTCGTCGGTGATCCTCCCGCGCCAGGTGTGGGTCGCGTCCGGCCACGTCGGCGTATTCAACGACCCGCTCGTCGAATGCCTGAGCTGTCACAAGCGCCACCGCCAGGACCACCTGCAGGAGGCGTACGCCGAGAAGCACAAGCTCGACGACCCCGACGCCGTTCAGATGTCGGAGATCGTGTGCCCGGACTGCGGCACCAAGGGCCAGTGGACCGAGCCGCGCGACTTCAACATGATGCTCAAGACCTACCTCGGTCCGATCGAGAGCGAAGAGGGCCTGCACTACCTGCGCCCGGAGACCGCTCAGGGCATCTTCGTGAACTTCGCGAACGTGCTCACCACGTCGCGCAAGAAGCCGCCGTTCGGCATCGGCCAGATCGGCAAGAGCTTCCGCAACGAGATCACCCCCGGCAACTTCATCTTCCGCACCCGCGAGTTCGAGCAGATGGAGATGGAGTTCTTCGTCAAGCCCGGCGAGGACGAGGAGTGGCACCAGTACTGGATCGACTACCGGATGGACTGGTACACCGGCCTGGGCATCAACAAGGACAACCTGCGCCTGTACGAGCATGCGCAGGAGAAGCTGTCGCACTACTCGAAGCGCACCGTCGACATCGAGTACCGCTTCCACTTCCAGGGCAGCGAATGGGGTGAGCTCGAGGGCGTCGCCAACCGCACCGACTTCGACCTGTCGACGCACTCGCAGCATTCGGGCACCGACCTGAGCTACTTCGACCAGACGACGAACGAGCGCTACACGCCGTACGTCATCGAACCCGCAGCGGGCCTCACCCGTTCGCTCATGGCGTTCCTCGTCGACGCCTACACCGAGGACGAGGCACCCAACGCCAAGGGTGGGGTCGACAAGCGCACGGTGCTGCGGCTGGACCGCCGCCTCGCGCCCGTCAAGGCCGCCGTGCTGCCGCTGAGCCGCAACTCCGATTTGAGCCCGAAGGCCAAGGATCTCGCCGCCCAGTTGCGCCAGCACTGGAACATCGAGTTCGACGACGCCGGCGCCATCGGCCGCCGCTACCGTCGCCAGGACGAGATCGGCACGCCGTTCTGTATCACCGTCGACTTCGACACCCTCGAGGATCACGCGGTCACCATCCGCGAGCGCGACTCGATGGCGCAGGAACGGGTGAGCCTGGACCAGGTCGAGGGCTACCTCGCGCAGCGCCTGATCGGCTGCTGATCGGTCGATCCGACCCTCAATCGACTCGCCGGCCCTCCCGTGACACGGGAGGGCCCGCGTGTTTTTGTGAACTCGGGGGTGTTTTTTCCCGCGGA
>NZ_JBHXRF010000012.1:0-56815 GCF_042717545.1 Rhodococcus sp. NPDC058639 | reverse complement strand
CTCCCACCGAGTCGGCGGCGACGCGCTCCCCGGCGTCGAGGACGCCGAGCGGCAACCCGGTCCTCAACCGGACCGCCAGCATGACGACCTCGGTGTGCACGTCCTCGGCGCTCAGGCGCTCGCTTCCGCCGACCGGCAGACGTCCGTCCGCGAGGATGCCCGCGTACCGCGCGGGATGCTTGACGTTCCACCACCGGGTTCCGCCGACGTGGCTGTGCGCGCCGGGACCCGCTCCCCACCAGTCGCCGCCGTCCCAGTAGCCGAGGTTGTGGGCACAACGCGCCGAAGGATCTTGCGCGGCAGCCCAGTTCGACACCTCGTACCAGGTCATGCCTGCATCCCGGAGACGTGCGTCGATCCGCTCGTACCGTGTGGCGAGCACATCGTCGTCGGGGGCCGGAAGCTCTCCCCGGCGCACCCGCCGGGCGAGCGCGGTGCCGTCCTCGACGATGAGCGCGTACGCGGACACATGATCGACGCCGGCGTCGAGCACGGCGTCGAGCGATGCCTCGAGGTCCGAGTCGCGCTCCCCCGGTGTGCCGTAGATGATGTCGAGATTCACGTGGCCGAAACCCGCTGCGCGGGCCTCCCGCGCCGCCGCGACGGGACGACCCGGCGTGTGGGTGCGGTCGAGAACGGCGAGCACGTGCGGCGCGGCGGACTGCATGCCCAGCGACACCCGGGTGTACCCCGCTGCGCGGATGCGCTCGAAGAATTCGGGCGAGGTCGATTCCGGATTCGATTCGGTGGTCACTTCCGCGCCGGGAGCGAGGCCGAAGGACTCCCGGACGGCGCCGAGGACGTCGGCCAGTCCGTCCGCACCGAGGAGCGAGGGTGTGCCGCCCCCGACGAACACCGTCTGCGCGAGCGGTGCGCCCCGGCCGGTCCCGCCGAGCATCTCCGCGCCGGCGGCGAGTTCCCTGCGCAGGCCCTCGAGCCACGATGCCGGCGAGGCAGCAGTGCCGAGTTCACCCGCCGTGTAGGTGTTGAAGTCGCAGTAGCCGCAGCGCGTCGCGCAGAAGGGGACGTGGACGTACACCCCGAAGGGCCGGGTGCCTACTCCCTCGAGGGCGTGCTCGGACAGCGCGAAGCCGTCCTCGGCATCGGCGACACCTGATTTTCCCGCGGTGCGTTCACCGATTTCCGTCGTACTCACACCTCCAGTGTCCCAGACACGCGCGGGCCCGCGACCACGGCCGGGGCGCCTACCTCGACATTTCCCCCGAATTCGGTGGAAATAGTCGCCAGGTTTCGGAATCGCGCCGATGACATGGCACAATTGGCGACATGACCGGACCCGGAGTGCGACTCGTGGCTCGCCGCCACGTCGACCTCAAGCGCGTCTGTGCGTCATGCTGTCTGCCTTGCGCCGCCTGTTTCTGCGCCGACTGTCTGTAGTCGGCACCACCCGGCAATCCCCAGATCCCGCCGGGTCGAGGCGTGCTCGCAACGAGGTACAACTCCCTCCTGCGCACTCGGCCCGTCAAGCCACAATCCAGGAGACCCCGCATGACGTCGTCCACCGACGCCACTCCCACCGACGGCTCGGCAACCCCAGCCCGGCGTGCGGGGCGGCCCACCAAGACTCGCGCCGAAGGCCAGTGGGCTCTCGGCTACCGCGAGCCACTCAACGCCAACGAGCAGACGAAGAAGGACGACAACCCCCTCAACGTCCGCCGGCGGATCGAAGAGATCTACGCGCACCAGGGCTTCGACAGCATCGACAAGTCCGACCTGCGCGGCCGCTTCCGCTGGTGGGGCCTCTACACGCAGCGCGAACAGGGCTACGACGGCACCTACACCGGTGACGAGAACCTCGACCTGCTCGAGGCGAAGTACTTCATGATGCGGGTGCGGTGCGACGGAGGCGCGCTCAGCGCCGCGCAACTGCGCACCGTCGGCGAACTCTCCACCGAGTTCGCCCGCGACACCGCCGACCTGTCCGACCGCGAGAACGTGCAGTACCACTGGATCGAGGTCGAGAACGTTCCCGAGATCTGGCGCCGCCTCGAAGCGGTCGGATTGCAGACCACCGAGGCGTGCGGTGACTGCCCCCGCGTCGTGCTCGGGTCACCCCTCGCCGGAGAGTCCCTCGACGAGGTAATCGACGGCACCCCGGCCATCGACGAGATCGTCCGCCGCTACATCGGCGACCCGAAATACTCCAACCTGCCGCGCAAGTTCAAGACTGCGATCTCCGGTCAGCAGGATGTCGTGCACGAGATCAACGACGTCGCATTCGTCGGTGTCGAGCATCCCGAGCACGGCCCCGGTTTCGATCTGTGGGTCGGCGGCGGACTGTCCACCAATCCGATGCTCGCGCAACGCGTCGGCGCCTGGGTGCCGCTCGACGAGGTCCCGGACGTGTGGGAAGCGGTGGTTTCGGCCTTCCGCGACTACGGTTACCGCCGCCTGCGGTCGAAGGCCCGCCTGAAGTTCCTCATCAAGGACTGGGGCATCGAGAAGTTCCGTGAGGTGCTCGAGCAGGAGTACCTGAAGCGTCCGCTCATCGACGGTCCCGCCCCGGAGAAGCCGGCCCGGCCGATCGACCACATCGGTGTGCAGAAACTTCGCAACGGCCTCAACGCAGTCGGCTTCTCCCCCATCGCGGGCCGCGTGTCGGGCACGGTGCTGACCAAGGTCGCGGACGCGATCGAGCGCATCGGATCCGACCGCATCCGGTTCACCCCGTACCAGAAGCTGGTGGTCCTCGACGTCGCCGACGACAAGGTCGAAGAGCTGATCAGCGAACTCGAGCCGCTCGGGCTGCGTGCCCGGCCGTCGCACTGGCGCCGCAATCTGCTGGCGTGCAGCGGAATCGAGTTCTGCAAGTTGTCGTTCGTCGAGACCCGCAAGCGCTCGCAGGCACTCGCGCCGGAGCTCGAGCAGCGACTCGACGACATCAACGCCGACCTCGATGTGCCGATCACGATCAACATCAACGGTTGCCCGAACTCCTGTGGCCGGTCGCAGATCGCGGACATCGGGTTCAAGGGCCAGCTCGTCGACGACGGCGACGGGAAACAGGTCGAGGGCTTCCAGGTCCACCTCGGCGGCAGCCTCGGCCTGGACTCCGCATTCGGCCGGAAGTTGCGGCAGCACAAGGTGACCAGCGAAGAGCTCGGTGACTACATCGAGCGCGTCGTGCGCAATTTCATGAAGCACCGCACCGAGGGCGAACGTTTCGCGCAGTGGGCCGTACGCGCGGAAGAAGCCGATCTGCGATGACCGAGACAACCGACGAGCGGACGGGGCAGATGACGATCGACACCGCGACAGCCGACGAGCTGCGAGCAATAGCCGCGCGAGGTGCGGAAGAACTGGAAGGCGCGTCCACTCAGGAACTTCTGCGGTGGACCGACGAGACATTCGGGGCGCCCGTCGAGGGCGCACGCAGCGGATACATCGTCGCGTCCAACATGCAGGACGGCGTCCTCGTCCATCTGGCGGTGCAGCAGCGCCCGGGTGTGAATGTGCTGTTCCTGGACACCGGCTACCACTTCGCCGAGACCCTCGGGACCCGCGACGCCGTGGAGCAGGTGTACGGCGTCAATGTCGTGAACGCCCGCGCCGCGGCCACCGTCGCCGAACAGGACGCGCTGCTCGGCAAGGATCTGTTCGCGCGGGATCCCAACGAGTGCTGTCGCCTTCGCAAAGTGGTGCCGCTGACCGAGTCCCTCCGGGGCTACCGCGCGTGGGTCACCGGTATCCGCCGGGTCGAGGCACCCACTCGGGCGAACGCTCCGCTGATCTCCTTCGACGATGCGTTCGGCCTCGTGAAGATCAACCCGATTGCCGCGTGGTCCGACGAGGACATGCAGAACTACATCGACGAGCACGGAATTCTGGTCAACCCGCTCGTCGACGAGGGCTACCCGTCCATCGGGTGCGCCCCGTGCACGACCAAACCACTTCCCGGGGCGGATCCGCGCAGCGGACGCTGGGCCGGCCGAGCCAAGACCGAATGCGGGTTGCACGCCTCATGACACTCACCGATCCGAATCCCACCACTGCCCGCCCCGCGTTGGACGGCACCAAGTTCGACACTCTCGATGCACTCGAGTCCGAAGCGATCCACGTCTTCCGTGAGGTCGCCGGCGAGTTCGAGCGACCGGTGATCCTGTTCTCCGGCGGCAAGGACTCCACCGTCCTGCTGCACCTGGCGATCAAGGCATTCTGGCCCGCACCGCTGCCGTTCGCGCTGCTGCACGTCGACACCGGGCACAACCTTCCCGAGGTACTCGACTTCCGCGACCACATCGTCGAGAAGTACAACTTGCGTCTGCACGTCGCGAGTGTCGAGGACTACATTGCCGACGGGCGGCTCACCGAGCGTCCCGACGGTATCCGCAACCCGCTGCAGACCGTCCCGCTGCTCGATGCGATCACCGAGAACCGTTTCGACGCGGTCTTCGGCGGTGGCCGGCGCGACGAGGAACGCTCGCGCGCCAAGGAGCGGATCTTCTCGCTGCGCAACGCATTCGGCCAGTGGGATCCGAAGCGGCAACGCCCCGAGTTGTGGAACCTCTACAACGGCCGTCACTCGCCGGGAGAGCACGTCCGGGTGTTCCCGCTGAGCAACTTCACCGAACTCGACATCTGGCGCTACATCGCCCGCGAGGACGTCGAACTCGCGAGCATCTACTACGCGCACCAGCGCCCGGTCTACCGGCGCGACGGCATGTGGATGACGCCCGGTGTGTGGGGCGGCCCCGCCGACGGCGAGACCCTCGAAACCCGCTCGGTGCGCTACCGCACCGTCGGCGACGGCTCGACCACCGGCGCGATCCTGTCCGAGGCGGTCACCAACGAAGACATCCTCGACGAGGTCGCCGCGTCGCGGCTGACCGAACGGGGCGCCACCCGGGGCGACGACCGTGTTTCCGAAGCGGCCATGGAAGACCGCAAGCGAGAGGGCTACTTCTGACATGAGCGACCTCCACGAGCGCGGCCCCCAGAGCGAGACGCAACTGCTGCGCCTCGCCACCGCGGGCAGCGTCGACGACGGTAAGTCCACCCTCGTCGGCCGGCTCCTGTACGACACCAAGTCGGTGCTCGCCGATCAGATCGACGCTGTGACACGAGCTTCGGTCGACAAAGGCCTCGACACCCCGGACCTGTCGTTGCTCGTCGACGGCCTGCGTGCCGAACGCGAACAGGGCATCACCATCGATGTCGCCTACCGGTACTTCGCTACCCCGAAGCGCAGCTTCGTCCTCGCCGACACCCCCGGTCACGTCCAGTACACCCGCAACACCGTCTCCGGCGCCTCGACCGCCCAGCTCGTGGTGCTGCTCGTCGATGCGCGCAAGGGGGTCATCTCTCAGACCCGTAAGCACGCCGCGGTGCTCGCGCTGCTCGGTGTGCCGAAGCTGGTGCTCGCCGTCAACAAGATCGACCTCGTCGACGACCCCGCCGAAGTCTTCGGCCGGATCAGCGCGGAGTTCAACGAACTGACAGGTTCGCTGGGCTGGTCTCCCGATGACGTGCAGGAGATTCCGGTCTCGGCGCTGCACGGTGACAACATCGCGATCCGGAGCGAGAACACGCCGTACTACGACGGCCCGACGTTGATCGAGCACCTCGAGTCGGTGCCTGTCGACGCCGACGTGCACGGACGGCACGAGGTCGGTTTGCGATTCGCGGTCCAGTACGTGATCCGGCCCCGCACCGCGGAGTTCCCGGACTACCGCGGGTACGCCGGTCAGATCGCCGCCGGATCGGTCCGGCCCGGCGACGAGATCGTCGTTCTGCCGTCGGGAGTCCGGTCCACGGTACAGCGCATCGACACCGCCGACGGTGAACTCGACGTCGCACACGCTGGTCGCTCGGTGACCCTCGTTCTGACCGACGACGTCGACGTCTCCCGAGGCGACCTGCTCGCCTCCCCCGGGGACGCACCCGAACCGCTCTCGGAGTTCGAGGCCACCGTGTGCTGGCTCGCCGAGAAGCCTCTGCGGCCCGGCGCGCGTCTGCTCCTCAAGCACGGCACGCGCACCACCCAGGCGATCGTCGGCACGCTCGAGGAACGTTTCGACGAGCAGACCCTCACCTCCGAAGATCACCCGGAGTCCTTGGAGCTCAACGAGATCGCACGTATCACGGTGCGTGTCGCGGAGCCGATCGCGGCGGACGACTACAAGGTCAACCGGCGTACCGGCAGTTTCCTGCTGATCGACCCGGCCGGTGGCAACACTCTCGCCGCCGGGCTGGTGGGCAACGGCCTCGCGGACATCGAACTCGGAGACCGCGTCCCCGCATGATCCCGCTGATCGCCGTCGCGCACGGCAGCCGCGACCCCCGCTCTGCGCGGGCCGTGGCTGCCGCGCTCGCGGTGCTGCGGACGGAGCACCCCGAATGGGACGTGCGCCTCGCATTCCTGGATCTGAACACACCGTCGGTGCCGCAGGTTCTCGACGCCGTCGCCGCCGACGGGCACCGCCGCGCGATCGTCGTACCGTTGCTGCTCGGCAGCGCGTTCCACGCCCGCGTCGACCTGCCTGCAATCCTCGCCGACGCACGCACGCTCAATCCCCGTCTGGAGGTGACGCGCGCCGACATTCTCGGCGACGACGCACTCCTCGTCGCAGCCGCGCGTGACAGCATCGTGTCGACGGGTGTCGCGCTGGACGACCCGTCCGTGGGGATCGCGTTGTGTGCCGTCGGCTCGCGCCGAGACGAGGCGAATACCGCCACAGCGCGCGTCGTTCCGCGGGTCACCGCCGGCACCTCGTGGTCGGCCGTCCCGTGCTACGCCACGGCTGCCGAGCCGACTGCCGCCTCGGCGCTGGGACTGCTGGCCCGATCCGGGTGCCGCACCCTCGTGGTCGCCCCCTGGATGCTCGCTCCGGGACTTTTGTGGGACCGGGCGTGTGCCGCTGCCGTCGAGGCGCATCCCGACGTGCGCATCGCCCCGACCCTCACCACGCATGCCGCCGTCGGGCAGGTCGTCGCGGAGCGTTATTTCGCTGCGGTTCGCCGAGCCACCGTTCGCGCGGCCGCCTGACACTGCCGCCCGCGGCCGCCTGACACTGCCGCCCGCTGCCGAGAACACCGCACGCCCGATCTCGTTCGATATCCCCGCGTTCACTTTTGTCCTATACAAGTAAGTGTTCGATCGAACACGAACGGCCTCGGGCTCGGATCACTTCAGGGAGCGCACGTGCAGAACGAGTTACGCCGCTACATCGACCGCCTCCGCACCGAGGGATTCTCCGTGCGCGACGATCACGGCGAAGACCCCGACCTGATCGACATCGAGGGCAAGGCCGTGAACACGTGGCGCAAGAACTACCCGTACGACGAGCGCATGGACCGCGCGACCTACGAGGTCGAGAAGTACATGCTGCAGATCGAACTGCTCAAGTTCCAGGCATGGTCGAAGGACAACGGATCGAAGCACATCATCGTCTTCGAGGGGCGCGACGCCGCCGGCAAGGGCGGCACCATCAAACGCTTCCAGGAGTACATCAACGTCAGGCACGCCCGGGTGGTGGCACTGAACAAACCGTCCGACCGCGAGCAGGGCCAGTGGTATTTCCAGCGCTACATCAGGCACTTCCCCACTGCCGGGGAACTGGTGATGTTCGACCGCTCCTGGTACAACCGCGCCGGTGTCGAGCGGGTCATGGGCTTTTGCACCGACGAGGAGTACGAAACGTTCGTCACGCAGGTGCCGATGTTCGAGCAGTTGGTCGTCGACGCCGGGATATCCCTGACGAAGTTCTGGTTCTCCGTGACCCGCGAGGAGCAACGCACGCGCTTCGCGATCCGCCAGCTCGACCCGGTGCGGCGCTGGAAACTGTCCGAGATGGACCTCGAATCCCTCGAGCGGTGGGAGGACTACACCGCCGCGAAGGAAGAGATGTTCCTGCGTACCGACACCGACCTCACCCCGTGGACCACGGTCAAGTCCAACGACAAGAAGCGCGCCCGGATCAATGCGATGCGCTTCTTTCTGAACCAGTTCGAGTACGACGACAAGGACACACAGGTCGTCTTTCCCGCCGATCCGAACATCGTGCAACGCGGCAAGGATGCCGTCGGCGACTGAGTCTCCGATCCGACGCGATACCGTCGATCCGTTGCTCGATCCGTGCGCCCTGCCCCAGACTGGAGAAGACAGGGAGTGAGGACCCATGAGCATCGGAACACCGGGAGGCGGAATCGTGGTGGGCATCGACGGCTCCGACAGCGCCGTCGATGCGGCCAGATGGGCCGCGGTCCTCGCACGCCGGCTCGGCGAACCGCTCCGGCTCGTCCACGCCCATCCCGGGGGTCCCGAGGACGCCGACGAACCCACCCGGGCTGTGCTCGACGGTGCCGAAGCCGCTGTCCTCGACACAGTGTCGGCAGTCGACGCGGCCGCGCCGCGGGAAACGACCACAGGGAGCGAGCTCACGGCCGAGTTGGCCGTCGAGAAGGTCGCGTTGGCGGGCCGGCCCGCCAACGCGCTGTCCGACTTGTCCGCGTCGGCGCGGATGATCGTGCTCGGGCACACCACCACCAGCGAACTGCAATCCATGTTCCGCAGGTCCGACGTCGTCTACGTCGCCAATCATGCGGTCTGTCCGGTGGTGTCGTGGCGGAGCGAGCAAGGGTTCCGCCCCCCGGACGGCCGTCCGATCGTGGTCGGAGTCGACGGCACCGAACTCAGCTCCGCGGCGATCGCGGAAGGTTATCGTCTCGCCGCGGCGCTCGAGGCACCGCTCGTCGCCGTGCACACCTGGGTCGAACAGTCCACGATCACCTACGGCGAAGACTCTCGCTTCACCGACTGGACGGACTTCGCGACATTCGAGAAGGCCGGAATGGTCGAATCGATGTCCGGCTTGGCCACCCGATTTCCCGATGTGCAGGTCGAGCACCGGGTCGAGCGCGGCAAGCCCGACATCGTCCTGCTCGAGCAGTCCGCCGCGGCGCAGTTGCTCGTCGTCGGTAGCCACGGCCGCAGCGCGCAGTCGTCCGCGATACTCGGCTCGACCAGCCAGGGACTCATCCACCACAGCTTCTGCCCGGTGGCGATCTGCCGCACTAGGTGACGGGGACCGCGTCCAGTTGCGGCGCCCTCGTAGCGCGGGCGTAGACGGTCTCGCCCGCAGCCAGCCCGAGGGCGTGCGCGTCTCCGCGGGTGACCTGGGCCGAGAACGGCTCGCCCGTCGCCTCGTTGCGCAACTCCACCCGCACCTCGAAACCGAGATGCACGACGCGTTCGACGGTGGCGCGGGTGACGCCCAGCGTCTCGGCCGTTCCCTCGTGCTGTGCCAGCGCGAGGTCCGGTTGCCGTCCGAGCCGGATGTCGTGGGGTCGTACGAGCTGGCCGTTGAGCTTGGACACGGTGCCGAGGAACGACATCACGAAGGTGTTGGACGGCCGGTCGTACAACTCTTCCGGGGTTCCCACCTGCTCGATGCGGCCCTTGTTCATCACCGCGATGCGGTCGGCGACGTCGAGCGCCTCTTCCTGGTCGTGGGTCACCAGCACCGTGGTGACGTGAACTTCGTCGTGCAGGCGCCGCAACCAGGTCCGCAGGTCGGTGCGTACCTTGGCGTCGAGTGCGCCGAACGGCTCGTCGAGCAGCAGCACGCGGGGATCGACCGCGAGTGCTCGCGCCAGGGCCATGCGCTGGCGCTGACCACCGGAGAGTTGCGCGGGGTAGCGGGACTGGAAACCGTCCAGCCCGACGATCTCGAGGAGTTCGTTGACCTTCTTCTCGATCTCCGGCTTGGGCCGCTTGCGGATCTTCAGGCCGAACGCGACGTTCTCCCGCACCGTCATGTGCTTGAACGCGGCGTAGTGCTGGAAGACGAATCCGATATCGCGCTTCTGCGGCGTCACGGTGGTCACGTCTTCGCCGGCGATGTGGACGGTGCCCCCGTCCAGCGACTCGAGACCCGCGATGGACCGCAGCAACGTCGACTTCCCGGACCCGGACGGCCCGAGCAGCGCGGTGAGCGACCCCGACGGGATGTCGAGGCTGACATCGTCGAGTGCCGCGAAGCTGCCGTAATTCTTGCGTGCCCCGGTGACGGTGATCATTCTTCGGTGCTCCTCTTGCGGTCGAGCAGGGTCATCAGCAGCAGGACGATCACCGCGATGGCCATGAGCAGGGTCGCGGCGCTGTAGGCGCCGAAGGTGTTGTGGTCGTCGATGTAGCGGGCATGCACGAGCAGAGTCAAGGTCTGCGAAACACCGGGGAAGCCCGACGAGACCATGATGACGGCACCGAACTCACCGAGCGCGCGGGCAACGGTCAGCACCACTCCGTAGGTCAGTCCCCAGCGGATGGCCGGCAGCGTGATCCGCCAGAACGTCTGCCAGGTATCGGCCCCGAGGGTCGCGGCGGCCTGTTCCTGTTCCTCACCGATCTCGTACAGCACCGGTTCGACCTCGCGGACCACGAACGGCAGGGTCACGAAGATCGTCGCGATCACCATGCCGGGGAGCCCGAAGATCACCTTGAATCCGAGGGATTCGACGGCACCGAACCAGCCGTTGGCACCCCACAGCATGATCAGCGCGACACCGACCACGATCGGCGACACGGCGAACGGCAGATCGACGACGGCTTGCAGGAGGCGGCGGCCGGGAAACCGGCCACGGACGAGCGCGAGCGCCACGACGATGCCGAACACCACGTTGACGGGTACGACGATCGCGACGATCAGGAGCGAAAGATTCAGGGCGGAAATCGCCGCCGGGGTGCTGATCGACTCGGCGAAGGCCCCGATTCCGTTCTCGAACGTGCGGTACAGGATCACGCCGATGGGCACGAGCAACAGGACGAACAGATACCCGAGCGCGACCGTGCGCAGCGAGATCTTGACGGGAAGCGACACGTTCACCGGTCGTTCTCCTGTCTGCGAAGGCCACGGCTCGCGACCCAGCGGAGCACGAAGAGGGCGACGAAGGCGATGAGCAGCAGCACCACGGACACGGCCGCGGCATTGACGGGCCGGTCGATCTCGATCTGCTGCTGGATGTACTGGGAGGCGACCTGCGTCTGATACGGAATGTTGCCGCCGATGAGTACGATCGAGCCGTATTCACCGATGGCACGTGCGAACGCCAGGCCGGTGCCGCCGAGAATTGCCGGTGCCAGCACCGGCAGGACCACGGTGCGGAAGATCGTGAAGTTGTTCGCCCCGAGCGACGCGGCGGCCTCCTCCACCTCCCGGTCTACCTCGATGAGCACCGGTTGCACGGCCCGGACGACGAACGGCAAGGTGACGAACGCAAGGGCGATCACCAGGCCGGGCTGGGTCGCGTTCAGTTGCAGCCCGATGGGACTCTGCGGCCCGTACAGCGACAGCAGCACGATGCTCGCGACGATCGTCGGGAGGGCGAACGGCAGGTCGATCAGGGCGTTGACGACCTTCTTACCGGGAAACTCGTCGCGGACGAGGACCCAGGCGATGATCGTGCCCATCACCGCGTTGATCGCGGCGACGATGATCGAGACGCCGACGGTCACGCGCAGGGTTGCGAGAGCAGCGGGAGCGGTGACCGCGTTCCAGAACCCACCGAATCCGTCCGACAGCGAATGGGCGGCAAGCGCAGCGAGGGGCAACAGGACGATCAAGCTCAGCCACAGGGTGGCCACGCCGATCCCGAGGGGGCCGACGGTGCCGGTGATCCGTGCTCTGCGTGTGCGACGACGAGCTGCCGGCGCGGGAGGCGTTGCTCCCGCACCGGCCGCCTGCTCGGAAATGCTCAAGACGACGCTCTACTTTGTGGCGTTGTCGTAGACGATCGCGATCGACCCGGAACCGTCCGCGAACAGTTCTTCGTTGACCGTGTCCCAGCCCCCGAGATCGGCGACGGTCCAGAGCTTCTCCGGCTCCGGGAAGTCGGCGGCGAACTCTGCTGCCACGGCAGGATCGACGGGCCGGAAACCGGCCTCGGCCCAGAGGCGCTGGCCCTCCGTGGTGTAGAGGAAGTCGTTGAACGCCTGCGCCTTCTCGGCGTTCGGCGAGTTCTTCAGAACCGCGGCAGGATTCTCGATCTTGAATGTGACAGGCGGAGTGACGTGTTCGACGGGGTCACCGTTGCGCTCGATGAACAGTGCTTCGTTCTCGTAGCTCAGGAGAACGTCGCCGGTCCCCTGCAGGAACGTCTCGGTAGCCTCGCGGCCCGACTTCGGCTGGACCTTGACGTGATCGTTGACCAGGGCGGTGACGTAGTCGATCCCGGCCTGCGGGTCTTCGCCGCCGTTGCTGGTGGCCGCATACGGTGCCAGCAGATTCCATTTCGCGGAGCCCGAACTGAACGGGTTGGGTGTGACCACCTCGACGTCGGGACGCAGGAGATCGTTCCAGTCCCGGATGTTCTTGGGGTTGCCCTCGCGCACCACGATGGTGACGACCGAGCCGAACGGCACACCCCCGTAGGCGTTTTCGTCCCACGCTTCGTCGACGAGCCCGGCCTCGACGAGGCGGGTGACATCCGGCTCGACGGAGAAGTTCACGAAGTCGGCCGCGGCCCCGTCACGCACCTTCCGCGACTGGTCCCCCGACGCTCCGTAGGACTGCTGGAATGCGACGTCCGTGCCCGCTTCGGTGTCCTCGAAGGCGGGGATGAGCAGGTCGTATCCGACCTTCGGCACGGCGTAGGCGTAGAGGTTGATCGTGCCGGCCGAGCCGTCGCCGCCACCGTCGGCGCCTGCGGTGTCGCTCGATCCGCCGCTGCACGCGGTCAGTGCCGTCACGGTGGCCGCCGCCACTGCGGCAACGAGAACTCTGGTGCGCTTCTTCATGACACAAGCCTCCTGAGGGGCTGTTCGGTGAGGTGATCGAAGGATGACGGCAACGCCACCCGGCACACCGCGAACCGGGTGTGTCAGGGCGACGGAATCATCCGTGAGGGGAGCGTGGCGGACGGGAGCGACAAGGGCTCCCCGCCGAAAAGAGGGACCGGGTCGAGAAACAGGGTCAGCGACAACAGTCGATATCGGCAACCGAGGGCATACCTACAGCGATCAACGCCAGTTCATGGCGGATTCGAGGTAGCGTGGTCGCGGTCACTCGGCAGACTCTAGCAGAGGCTGCGGAGCTCCCGAAACCGACGTTTCGGACGACGAACAGGGTGTCAGCGGGTCAGTAACCAGGCGATGACGACGAGCAGCAGCAGGGCGACCAGCGCCAGGGTCACACGCGAGCGCGGCATGTCAGCAATCCTCCGGGTCCGGGGCGGGCGATACGGGTTCGCGGCGTCCGACCACCGCGAACGCTCCAGCGATCACGCGGTCCAGCAGCCAGGCGACACCTCCGCACAGCGGCACCAGTACGACGAGTACGAGCGCAGACTGCGGCACGAAGGACAGTCCCGTGAGCCACAGCTCGAAACCGTCCCACCACGATGCCAGTCGATCCACTCTCCACACCTTAGTGGCTGCCCGAACTCGTCGGTACGCAGCCCGGCAATGTGGCCCGGTGCGCTCGTTCCGGCGGGATCATGGGGAGATGGCTTGGTCACGACCTCTGCAGATCGCCGCGCTGCACGACAGTCCGCATCCGCCGATCGACGATTACGCGTTCTTGTCCGACTGCGAGACGACGTGCCTGCTGGCCCGCGACGGCTCGGTCGAGTGGATGTGCCTGCCGCGACCGGACTCCCCCAGCGTGTTCGGCGCCGTGCTCGACCGCAGCGCGGGCCACTTCCGCCTCGCCCCGCACAACCGGACCGTCCCGGCTGCACGCCGCTACCTGCCCGGCGGGCTCATCCTGGAAACGACCTGGCAGACCGACACGGGCTGGATGGTCGTGCGCGATGCGCTGGTGATGGGGCCCTGGTACGACGTCGACGAACGCTCCCGCACGCATCGGCGTACCCCGTCGGACTGGCAGGCCGAGCACGTGCTGTTGCGTACTGTGCGCTGCGTGAACGGCACGGTGGAACTGGACATGTCGTGCGAACCGGCCTTCGATTACCACCGGGGTGTCGCCGAGTGGCGTTACACCGGAAAGGTATACGAGGAAGCCACCGCGATGGAGATCGCGGCGCCCGACGAGCACCCCCAGTTGCGGTTGACCACCGACCTGCGCATCGGTCTCGAGAGCGGCGAAGCACGCGCCCGCACGCGGCTGAAGAAAGGCGATTCGGGGTTCGTCGCCCTGTCGTGGTCGGAACTCCCACCGCCGCGCACGTTCACCGAGGCGGTCGCGAAGATGAGCAATACGCAGGACTTCTGGCGGGAGTGGATCACCACGGGCCGCTTCCCGGACCATCCGTGGCGCACGTACCTGCAGAGCAGCGCTGTGATCCTGAAAGGACTGACGTACGCCCCCACCGGCGCGCTGCTTGCCGCGCCCACTACCTCCCTCCCGGAAACACCGGGCGGAGAACGTAACTGGGACTACCGCTACGCATGGGTGCGCGACTCGACCTTCGCCCTATGGGGCTTGCACACGCTCGGTCTCGACCGCGAAGCCGACGACTTCTTCTCGTTCATCCTCGACGTCTCCCAGAACGCCGACGGCAGCGACCGCACACTCCAGGTCATGTACGGGGTCGGAGGGGAAAGCTCGCTTCCCGAGTCGACACTCGATCACCTCAGCGGATATGACGGCGCCAAACCCTGCCGCGTCGGCAACGATGCGTATCACCAAAGCCAGCACGATATCTGGGGAACTCTTCTCGATTCGGTGTACCTGCACGTGCGCTCTCGGCGGCAGATCCCCGAATCGCTGTGGCCGATCCTGCGCAAGCAGGTCGAGGAAGCGGCCACCCACTGGCGCGAACCCGACATGGGCATATGGGAAGTGCGCGGTGAGCCTCAACACTTCACGTCATCGAAGGTGATGTGCTGGGTGGCCCTGGACCGCGGCGCGAAACTTGCAGATCTGCACGGACGGGACAGTCACGCGCGACGATGGGCGGCGATCGCCGACGAGATCAAGGCGGACATACTCGAGCACGGAGTGGACGAAAGAGGCGTGTTCACACAGAGATACGGTCATCCGTCACTCGATGCCTCGACGCTCCTGATCCCGTTGCTACGCTTCCTCCCCTCCGACGATCCGCGCGTCCGCGCGACGGTGCTGGCTGTGGCCGACGAACTGACCGAAGACGGACTCGTATTGCGCTACCGCGTCGAGACCACGGATGACGGACTCACGGGCAAAGAGGGCACCTTCACGATCTGTTCCTTCTGGCTGGTGTCGGCACTCGTGGAGATCGGCGAGGTGGAACGCGCGGCGATGCTCTGCCATCGCCTCCTCGAGTACGCCAGTCCGTTGAAGTTGTACGCGGAGGAGATCGATCCCGAATCCGGTCGGCATCTCGGCAACTTCCCCCAGGCCTTCACCCACCTGGCCCAGATCAACGCGGTGGTGCACGTCATCCGCGCCGAGAGCAGAGTGCACACGGGGGAATTCCGTCCCGGGCACCCGGTCACCTGACCGATGTCGTGCCCGCCACCCGGGTCAGCGGAAGCGGGCCAGGAGCGCTTCCGCCGACGCGGCGATCTCGCGGATGACCTCGCCCGCGGGTCGCTCCGCCCGCACCGAACCGACAGCCTCACCCGCGTAGACCACACCGATATCGGGATCGTCGCCGGTGTACGCCTCGGCGAGAACGTCCTCGTCGACGTCTGTGCCGTGGAACCGGTCTGTGAACGAATTCGTCAGCGCGCGCCCACCCCACCGTGACGGCCACGGTTGATGCCGAGCCTTGTCGAAAACGTCGGTGTAGACCGTATCCGCGCTTCCCGCCTCGACAATCTTCGAGCGCGCGTACTCGGGGCCGACCGTTTCCGGGCTCGCCAGCAGAGCGGTCCCGACGAACGCGCCCTGCGCCCCGGCTGCCAGGACCGCGGCGAGTCCTCGTCCGGTGGCGATTCCGCCCGCGGCGAGCACCGGCAGCGACGTGGACTCGAGCACCTCCTGAAGCAGCGGCAGAGTGCCGACCCTGCCCGTGTGCCCGCCGGCCTCGTGTCCCTGGGCGACGACGGCATCCACGCCCGCCGCCTCGACGACCCGCAGGTCGCCGAGTGTGTTGATCTGTGAGATGACCAGCGCGCCGGCCTCGTGGACCCGGTCGACGTACGGAGCCGGATCGCCGAACGACAACGCGACCACCTGTGGGCGGTGCGCGAGAACAGCACCGAGCAGGGAATCGTCGTCGGCCAGCGACCACGTCATCAACCCGAACCCGACCGGCCCGTCCCCGATGTCGCGGGCGACGCGCACTTCGGCGTCGAGCCACTCGGGGGTGTTGTACCGGGCCGCTCCGATGAGTCCGAGGCCACCGGCTTTGGTCACCTCTCCCGCCAGGACGCCCCCGGCGCGCCCGCCCATCGGCGCCCCCACGAGCGGGACGGAGATTCCGAGTGTCCGGGTCAGCCAGGTGTCGAGCACTGGTTCTCCTTCGTGGGGCCGCGCGAGAACTACTCCGGGAACTACTTCTTGGGCTTGTCGGACGCAGCGTCGGACGAGAGCGCCGCGACGAATGCCTCCTGCGGCACCTCGACGCGACCGATCGTCTTCATGCGCTTCTTGCCTTCCTTCTGCTTCTCGAGCAGCTTGCGCTTACGGCTGATGTCACCGCCGTAACACTTCGCGAGCACATCCTTACGGATGGCCCGGATATTCTCGCGCGCAATGATTTTCGATCCGATCGCCGCCTGGATCGGAACCTCGAACTGCTGACGCGGAATCAGCTCACGCAGCTTGGTGGTCATCTTGTTGCCGTACGCGGCCGCGGCGTCCTTGTGCACGATCGCACTGAACGCATCCACGGCTTCGCCCTGCAACAAGATGTCCACTTTCACCAACGCCGACTCCTGCTCGCCGGACTCCTCGTAATCGAGGCTGGCGTAGCCGCGGGTGCGCGACTTCAGGGAATCGAAGAAGTCGAAGATGATCTCCGCCATCGGCAGCGTGTACCGCAGCTCGACGCGGGTCTCGGAGAGGTAGTCCATGCCACCGAGCTCACCGCGGCGGGACTGGCACAACTCCATGATCGAACCGATGAATTCGCTGGGCGAGATGATCGTGCACTTGACGATCGGCTCGTAGATCGCCCTGGCCTTGCCTTCCGGCCAGTACGACGGGTTGGTCACGATGGTTTCCTGCCCGCCCTCGAGCACCACGCGGTAGACCACGTTCGGTGCGGTGGAGATGAGATCGAGGCCGAACTCGCGTTCGAGGCGCTCTCTCGTGATCTCCATGTGCAGCAGACCGAGGAAGCCACACCGGAAACCGAATCCGAGCGCAACGGAGGTCTCGGGCTCGTAGGTCAGGGCGGCGTCGTTGAGCTGGAGCTTGTCCAGCGCATCACGCAGGTCCGGGTAGTCGGAGCCGTCGACCGGGTAGAGACCCGAGTACACCATGGGCCGCGGCTCGCGGTATCCCGTGAGCGGTTCGGTGGCGCCGTTGCGCGCGAGCGTCACGGTGTCGCCGACCTTGGACTGGCGCACGTCCTTCACACCGGTGATGAGGTAGCCGACCTCGCCGACGCCGAGGCCCTGGGTGGGCTTGGGCTCGGGCGAGACGATGCCGACCTCGAGCAGTTCGTGCGTGCTGCCGGTGGACATCATCTTGACCTTCTCACGCGGGACGATCCTGCCGTCCACCACGCGCACGTACGTGACGACACCGCGATAGGTGTCGTACACGGAGTCGAAGATCATGGCGCGCGCCGGCGCGTCGGCGTCACCGACGGGAGGCGGCACCTTGCGGATCACTTCGTCGATCAGGGCCGGGACGCCCTCGCCCGTCTTGCCCGACACGCGGAGAACGTCCGACGGCTCGCACCCGATGATGTTCGCGATTTCGGCGGCGTAGCGATCGGGATCGGCGGCGGGCAGATCGATCTTGTTGAGGACCGGAATGATCGTCAGGTCCTTGTCGAGCGCGAGGTACAGGTTCGCGAGCGTCTGCGCTTCGATGCCCTGCGCCGCGTCGACCAGCAGCACCGCACCCTCACAGGCCTCGAGTGCCCGCGACACCTCGTAGGTGAAGTCGACGTGGCCGGGCGTGTCGATCAGGTGCATCACGTACTCTTCGCCGTCGTACTCCCAGGGAAGCCGGACGTTCTGCGCCTTGATGGTGATGCCACGTTCGCGCTCGATGTCCATACGGTCGAGGTACTGCGCGCGCATCTGCCTTTCCTCGACGACGCCGGTGAGCTGCAGCATCCGGTCCGCGAGCGTCGACTTGCCGTGGTCGATGTGCGCGATGATGCAGAAGTTCCGAATCTTCCCGGGGTCCGTGAAGGTGGTGTCGGCGAAGGTGCTGATGTCGTGCTCCTGACTCGGGATGGCAACGGTCGTGCAGACCGCGGTCACACCAGCAGAATATCCAAGCCTGCGCGTGCTCGGGACCCCGGCCGTGGCTCGGCTCGCCGAGCCCGGTGCTCATGGGCTCGCTAAGCTCGGTCCTCGTGGCTGGCACATGGAAGAAACTAGGCATACAACTGGGCCGCCTCGCGGCCCAGCAGGGCCCGAAACTGTACAAGCAACTTCAGCAATCCGGAGCGCTCGACAAGGCACGGACCGCTCTCGGTAACGCGGCTGCCGGAACGGCCGCGGGCGGCACGTCGGGGACGACCCGCGGTCCGGTACCGGGACGGCCGGTCGCGTCGCACAGCGCTCCCACTGCACAGCGCGCCCGGCGCGTCGCCTACTCCCCCGACATGGACGGCCGTGCCGATCCCGGTGAGATCGTGTGGACCTGGGTCGCCTACGAGGAGGACCCCAGTCAGGGCAAGGACCGGCCGGTTCTCGTCGTCGGCCGCGACGGCCACACGCTGCTGGGGCTGATGCTGTCGTCGAACACCGACCGCGACGGCCATCCGGACTGGATCGGGATCGGTAAGGGACGCTGGGACCCGGAGGGCCGGCCGAGCTGGATCCGGCTCGATCGCGTGATCGACGTGCCCGAGGACGGCATCCGCCGGGAGGGCGCGATCCTCGAGCGGTCGCGGTTCGAGCAGGTCGCGAGCCGGCTTCGGTCCGACTACAGCTGGCAGTAACCGCCCACAACCGGCGATACCGGCACGAGACAACGCCCGGCGGGCCCGAACCCGCCGGGCGTTGTCTCGTCAGGAGGGACGCAGTCCCTGCCGTCGGCCGAACAGGAACGCGTAGACGAGTGCGCCGAGCGCACCGCCTATCAGCGGGAAGACGATGAACAACCAGAGTTGCCCCAGCGCGCCGTTCTGATAGAAGGCGACGGCGAGGCTGCGGGCGGGGTTCACCGAGGTGTTGTCGATCGGGATCGAGATCAGGTGGATCACCGCGAGTGTGAACCCGATGGCGATTCCCGCGATCGGCACGTCGGCGATTCGGTCGGTGGTGGAGAGCACCACGAACACGAGCAGCGCGGTCAGGAGTATCTCGACGACCATCGCGGCCCCGATCCCGTAACCGTTTTCGAGGACACCGCCGAGCGGCCCCCGGATCGCGGACGGACTGTGCGCGCCCCAGCCGTTCGCACCGAGACCGTCCGCCGCCCGGTCGTACGACGGGAGCGACGATGCGATCGCGTAGATCGTCACGCCCGCCACCAGACCGCCGATGATCTGGGCAAGCCAGTAGCCGACGGCGCGTACGGCAGTGACCTGGCCGACGATGAGTTGACCGAGTGTCACTGCCGGGTTCACGTGGCAGCCCGAAATCGGACCGATGGTGTAGACGAGGAACAGCAGGGTCAGGCCGAAGGCCAGCGCAACGCCGAGTTGCCCGACGTAATCACCCGCGAAGACAGCAGTTCCGACCGCCGAGAACACCAGTACGAAGGTGCCGATCGCCTCGGCCGCGCATCGTCGGAGATCGGAATAGTCCGTGGGGTCCGCGACTTCCTGCGCCGTTTCGTGTTCGGCTCTGCCCACCGGGCGATCCGGTTCACGGGCCCCGTATTCCGGTTCTCCGCCAGTTCTCTGCGCGGGATCGTGTAACGGTTCACGGGCAGGGTCGCGTTCGGGTTCCATGAATTCCCCTCGGAGGTCGTGGTCCCGCCCATTCGCCGGACCTACCTACACCGGACACCATCGAATCGTCTTGCCGCAGCGTCGTTCGCTCGTGAAGGCACACTACGCAAGTCGCGTCACCTCCACAACGACTTCCTGCGCCGCGGCGCTTCCGCCCATGTAAATGCCCTTGAGTGGCGGGACGTCTCCGTAATCGCGGCCGATTCCCACCGATACATGTTGCTCGCCCACGAATCTCGCGTTGGTCGGGTCGTATCCCCACCAACCGCCGGTCCATGCCTGAATCCACGCGTGGGATTGACCTTCGACGGTCTTGCCGATCTCGGCGTCCGCAACCGGATGCAGATACCCGGAGACGTACTGTGCCGGAATCCCCATGGCTCGCAACAGCAAAAGGGTCAAATGGGCGTAATCCTGACAAACACCCTGCCGCTCCTCGTAAGCCTGAATTGCGGAGGTGTGCACGCCGGTCGTTCCCGGGACGTAATCCATCTGTTCGTGCACCCATTGTGCCGCCGCGACCACCGCATCGACAGGATCGAGTCCCTTTGCGAGGTCACGCGCCGTTTTGGCGAGCGACTTGTCCGCGGGAACGTAGCGGCTCGGCAGCAGCAACTCGTCGTATCGGTCTCTGGTGTCGGCTTCACGGATCACATCCCATCCCGCGGGCTCCTCCAGCGGATCGAGCGAATCCGTTTCCACAACAGACAAACCGGTCACTTCGAGCGAGGTGTGCGGCGCATGGAGGTCGAATGCCGTCACGCCGCTTCCCCAGTAGTCGGTGTACCGATAGGACCGCGTTGCGGGAGTCGTCTCGACGCGGCTGAGAATCACCGTCTGGCGGTTGTCGGACCGCGGCGTCAGACGCGCCTCGTTGTACGACGCCGTGACCGGCCCCGCGTACTCGTAGCCGGTCTTGTGGACCACGCGCATGCGCCAGCTCACAGTTCTCCCTCCAGAAGCATGTCGTCTTCACCGTCGTTGCGAGCTGAACTCCACGCCACCCAGGGCGCCGCATGGAAGTACTGGAGTGCGATCGCCTCACCGACCTGCCGGCACATCTCCTGCAGCGCGACAAGCCGTTCGGCGAGTTCCTCGAGAAGTACCCCGGGGCGGATGAACTCGAGTTCGCTGCGGGCCCGTCCGAGCAACCGCTGCGCTTCGTTGCGCGCACCGAACCGGTAATCGGTCTGGTCGTCGAGTTCGGTGAGGCACTGCTCCGCCTGCCGGATGGCAGAGAACACCGAACGCGGAAAAAGCCTGTCCAGCATCATGAATTCGACGATGCGCCCCGCGTCGAGTGCACCGCGATAGGTGCGCAGGTACGTGTCGTAACCGCCCGCCGACCGCAACACCGTCGCCCACGTAGGCGACGTCGGACGGTCGCCGGCACGGGACAGCAGCAGTCGCACGATCATGTCCACGCGTTCGATGGATCGGCCGAGCAACAGGAACCGATACCCGTCGTCACGGCACAGCGTGCTGTCGGCGAGGCCCGCGAACATCGCTCCGCGGTCTTCGACGTATCGGAAGAACTCGTGGGGTCCCAGGCGTTTCGCCGCCCGTTCCCGCTCGGCGAGGGCGTTGTAGGTGGTGTTGAGACACTCCCACATCTCGGTGGAGGTGACTTCGCGTGCACCGCGCGCATTCTCACGCGCGTGCGAGATGGTGTCGAGGATCGATCCCGCGCCGTCCCGCCCGAACGCGACGATGTCGATGACGGTCTGCACGTCGAGTTCACCTTCGGGCGCGCTGAACCCGAGCACCCGCAGCAACTGGCGGCACGTGCGGTCAGGGTCCACCGTCGAGTCTTCGAGCAGTTGGTGGACCGCGACATCCATGATGCGCGCCGTGTCGTCGGCTCGCTCGACGTAACGTCCGATCCAGAACAGCGACTCCGCATTTCGTGCGAGCATCAGCAGTCCCCCTCGTTGTGTTGCTGTTGCTGTTGCTGTTGCTGTTGCTGTTGCTGCTCGGTGGTCAGTTCCGGCCCCCGGTCGGGTTGTTTGACCTCGGGCCTCTCCTCGACGAACCCCTCCCCGCCCAGTTCGCTCTCGGTATCCGAACTCCGGCTGGCGAGAACCCAGGTGTCCTTGCTTCCGCCGCCTTGACTGGAGTTGACCACCAGCGACCCCTCGGGCAGCGCGACACGCGTCAATCCGCCCGGAAGGATCCAGATGTCCTCACCGTCGTTGACCGCGAACGGACGCAGGTCGGCGTGGCGGGGAGCCAGTGTGTCGCTGTCGCCTGCCCTGGTCGGGACGGTGGACAACTGCACGACCGGCTGGGCGATCCAGGCGCGGGGGTTCGCCCGGATCTTGCGGGCCATGGTCTTCAGTTCGGTGGCCGAGGCGTCCGGACCGAACACGATGCCGTATCCACCCGAGCCTTCGACCGGCTTGATGACGAGTTCGTCGATACGGTCGAGAACCTCTTCCCGTTCTTCGTCGAGCCAGCAACGCAGGGTGTCGACGTTGGGAAGGAGGGGCTTTTCACCGAGGTAGTAGTCGATGATGTCGGGTACGTAGGTGTAGACGAGTTTGTCGTCTCCGACGCCGTTGCCGACCGCGCTCGAGATAACCACATTGCCGGCTCGTGCCGCATTGAGCAGGCCGGCGACCCCGAGCACCGAGTCGGGGCGGAACTGGAGCGGATCGAGGAAATCGTCGTCGATGCGGCGGTAGATGACATCGACCTGCTGCTCACCTTCCGTGGTGCGCATGTAGACGATGTTGTCCCGGCAGAACAGGTCACGCCCCTCCACGAGTTCGACGCCCATCTGCCGCGCCAGAAGCGAGTGCTCGAAGTACGCCGCGTTCGCCAGACCGGGCGTGAGAACGACCACCGTGGGGTCGGCAGCGTTCGGCGCGGCCGCCGCTCGGAGCGCTCGCAGGAGGTGCAATGCGTAGTCACCGACGGGACGCACCTTGTGCTGGACGAACAGGTCGGGGGCGACGCGAGCCATGACGCGCCGGTTCTCCATGACGTAGGACACACCGGACGGGGAGCGGAGATTGTCCTCGAGCACCCGGAAGGTGCCTTTCTCGTCCCGGATCAGGTCGATTCCGGCGACGTGGATACGCACTCCGTTCGGCGGGACGATTCCCGCGGCCTGCCGGTGGAAGTGCTCACACGAGGTGACAAGCCGCTTCGGAATGACGCGGTCCCGCAGGATGCTCTGCTCGCCGTAGATGTCGGCGAGGAACAACTCGAGCGCCCGCACCCGTTGCCGGATGCCTTTCTCGAGCCGGTTCCACTCGGCGGCAGCGATCAGACGCGGCACCATGTCCAGAGGGAAGGGCCTCTCCTGGCCCGACAACGAGAAGGTCACACCCTGGTCGGTGAACGCCCGGCCGACCGCGTCGGTGCGAGCGGCGAGATCCTCGGGTCCTTTCGACTCGAGGATCTGATGCAGCCGGCGATACGGCGCCCGGACCTTGCCGTCCGCATCGAACATCTCGTCGTATGCCAGGCGATCGGGATCTCTCGCGTAACCGTCGAAGACGTCGGGGTTTTTCCTGCGGTGCCTGGCCGGGGACGCGCCCGGCGCAGTAGGGGTACGGCGACTCATGCCGGAATCGTTCTATATGGGAGGGCGTTGTGCACAATCCGACATCGAACTGTCTCACCCGAGTAACACGGCGGACATCACGCTCGCGCCGGTTTGGGCTTTGCCTGCCTTCTTGGTATCGTTGCCTGTCGGTGCCTAGTGCATCCAGAGCTTTCCAACCAGCTACCAGCAACACGACAGGATTCTACGCGTGGCCAACATCAAGTCCCAGGTGAAGCGAATTCGCACCAACGAGCGCAACCGGCTCCGGAACCAGTCGGTGAAGTCGGCGCTCCGTACCGCGATCCGCTCCTTCCGCGAGGCCGCGGCCGCTGGCGACAAGGACAAGGCCACCGAGCTTCTCGTCGCCACCAGCCGCAAGCTCGACAAGGCAGCCAGCGCGGGTGTCATCCACCCCAACCAGGCCGCCAACAAGAAGTCTGCACTGGCCAAGCTCGCCAACTCGCTCTGAACGTAGTTCCGAGGTAGTAGACGCGAGCTCTGCTTCCGAAGGCCGCTCCCCATGCCGGGGAGCGGCCTTCGTTGTCTTCCGGAGGATCCCGCACCGGTGGTGGCCCGGCCGGAACCGGGCCGCCCGGTGTCAGCCGGCGAGCTGGGCCACGGTGCGTACGGCGTACTCGAGTGCGTAGTCGGGGTCGGCGGCCGCACCCTTCACGTCGGCGTTGAGGGCGGCCACCACTCCGAGGGCCGTCCCGATCGAGGCGGGCGCCCATGCTCGGGCTTGGGCCTGAGCCTTCTTGACCTTCCACGGGGGCATGCCGAGACCGGACGCCAGGGTGAACGGGTCGCCGCGACCAGCCGAACCGACCCGCGCGATGGTATACACCGCGTCGGCGAGCGCGTCGGCGAGCAGGACATGCGCAACCCCACGGTGCATCGCCCACCGCAACGCCTCGAGGGCACCGGCCGTGTCGCCCGTGACGGCCTTCTCGGCGACATCGAAACCGGTGATCTCGGCCTTGCCCGAGTAATAGCGGCGCACCGCCGCGGCGTCGATCTTGCCGCCCGTGTCCGCCACCAGTTGACTGCACGCTGCGGCCAATTCCCGCAGATCGGATCCGACGGATTCGATGACCAACTGCTCGACGTCGGACGCGACCCGTACGTCGACCGCCTGGAACTCCTTGTGGACGAAGGCGCGTACCCACGCCGCACGGTCTCCGGCCTTCGCGGGCGCCGCACAGTCGTGCTCCACCGCACCGCACGAACGCAGACCACCGACCATCGCCTTGGCGCGTCCCCCGCCGTTGTGCACGACGACGAGTGTGACGCCGTCGGGCACGGCGCCCGCGGCGTCGAGGATCAGCGCTGCCGCATCCTTGCCCGCCTCGCCCGCGGACTCGAGGATCACGACCCGGTCCTCGGCGAACAACGACGGGCTCAGCAACTCGGCGAGTTCGGGAGGTGAGGCGTCGCCCGCACGTAAGCGCGTCACCGGAAGATCGGTGCCGGCACCGCTCCGGGCACGCACATCGGCGACGATCTTCGCAATTGCACGGTCGATCAGGAGTTCCTCGTCGCCGAGGAGCAGATGCAAAGGAGAGTCGCTCACGGCTCGATGGTGTCACGGTGGTCCGACACCACGGCCAAGGCCCCCGACCCCGCGCGCACCACCGCGACATCGCCGTGCCGGTCGGTGCTGAGCACCCGGGTTCCGAGGCTGCGGAGCACGTCGACCGTCTGCGGATGTGGATGGCCGAAGGTGTTGTCGCGCCCGGCGCTGATCACCGCGACACGGGGACGCACCGCCGTGAAGAATCGGGCCGGAGTGGTGCGCGAGCCGTGGTGCGGCACCTTGAGCACGTCGGCCCGTACGTCCACGCCGGCGCGCACCAGTGCGTCGAGGGCCGCCTCCTCCGCGTCGCCCGGCAGCAGAATCCGCCCGACCGGGGTGTCGGCGACCAGCACGAGCGACAGGTCGTTCTCCGAGGCGTAACCCGGCCCGGCGGGAGCGACGACACGGATCGTCGTCGCGCCCGAGACGAGGACCTCCCCGGGACCGGCCTCCCGCATCGGGACGGCGTGCTGCGCGAGGAGGTGACCCAGCTCGGCGCCCCCGTCACGTACTGCGGCGCCCGGCCCCACCACCACCGCGCCGACGTCGCGTCCCCGGAGGACACCGGTCACACCCCCGGTGTGGTCCGCGTGCAGGTGCGACACGACGAGCACCGACACCGTGCGGATCCGGAGTTTACGCAGACAGCGGTCCACAGGGCCGGGCTCGGTCCCCGCGTCGATGACCACCGCGCCTCCCCCGTCCGTCGCGACGATCAGCGCGTCGCCCTGGCCCACATCGCAGGCGACGAACACCCACCCGGCGCCCGGCCACGCGGGCTCGATGAACCGGACCGGTATCCACACCGCCGCCACGGACAGCAGCGCGACACCGGCGACAATCCGGACCCGCCGGTTCCGCGCCGCCGTCCAGGCCAGAACCGCGACAGCACCGGCGGTCACGGCCCCCGGCACCCCGTCCGGAACGGTTACCTCCGCGGACGGCACCGCGGAGGACCGGTCTGCGACACCGAGCATCCACCACAGCAACGGCGCAGCGCCGCGCGCGAGCAACTCCCCGGCCGCGGGATGAACCGTCGCGGCCACGGCGACTCCGGATCCGAGCACCGTCAGCGGTGCCACGACCGGCGTGACCAGGACGTTCGCGGCGACGGCCACGAGACTGACGGTGCCGGTCGCGGCGGCGACGATCGGTGCGGTGACCGCGAACGCGGTCGTCGACACCGCCGTGACCTCGGCCACCGCTCGCGGCCACCCCTGTGCGCACAACCGCTCGACCGCGACGGGCGCGAGCACGACAAGACCCGCCGTCGCCGACACGGACAGCGCAAAACCGATATCGACGGCGAGATCTGGCACCACCAGAAGTAACACCCCCACCGCCGCACACAACGCGGGAAGTGCGTGGCGTTCGCGGCCCGAGACGAGTGCGAGCAATGCGATCGCACCCATCGCTGCCGCCCGCACCACACTGGGCGACGGCCGGACCACGATCACGAAGGCGACGAGAGCTACCGCCGCCAAGGCGGTCCCGGTGCGTGGACCGAGTCCCGCCGCGCGCACGACGAGCAGGACCGCACCGAGCACGATGCTCACATTGGCCCCGGACACAGCCGTCAGGTGGGTCAGTCCGGCAACGCGGAAGTCGTCACGCACATCGTCCGGCAGCGCCGACGTATCGCCGACGACGAGGCCCGGCAACAATCCGGCCTGGTCGGGGGAAAGAGCGCGTCGACACGCTTCGGCGAGTCGGTCCCGCACCCCACCGGCCCACGAGTGCCAGGCCGGCGGGGGCGCGACGGCGCGCGGGTGCCCGTCGGCGCGGAGGACGGCAACGCTCGTCCCCGCCCCCTCGAATTCCGAAACCCGGACGCGAGCGGTAACACGTTGTCCGGGAAGCAGATCCGACCACCCGTCGGCGGGAGCGAACACCACGACGGCGCCGCCCGTCGCCTGGGCGTTGCCTGCGATCGTCGTGTGACGCAGAACCGCCGGAAGACGAACCTGCGGCTCGCCGCCGAAGGTGGCGCGCCGCACGATCTTCGGATCGTCGGTCGGTTCGAAGGTCGCGCTCACCCATCGGCCGTCCGCCGCCGCCTGCGCCACCGGGTGTGTTTCGACGAACCACATCCGCACCCCTGCTGCCGCACCGAATCCCACGACGATGGCGCACACCGCGAGCACGACCGGCACCACCGCGTTCGTACGCCACCTACCTGGGCCCCGAAGACGAACAACGACAACGAGAACGGCGACGGCGATCGCACCCGTCACCAGCACAACGCTCGCCTGCGAACCGAGATGCAATCCGACAGCGGTCGCTGCCCACGCGGCCGCGGCGCACGGCACGAGGCGCGCGTCCAGACGCGGAGTTTCGGTCATACGGTGACCAGTTCGCGCAACCGGGCGAGTCGGGCGGGGCCGATCCCGTCGACCTCTCCGAGTTGTTCGACATCGGCGAACGGTCCGTTCGCCTGCCTGAACGCGACGATCGACGCGGCCGTCACCGGACCCACGCCGGGAAGCGAATCCAGTGCCGCCTCGTCCGCTGCGTTGAGGTCGATCTTCCCCTGCCCCGGCATCCGGCCGGCGTCGCCGTCTGTGCCGCCCCCACCCTGAGGGGCCGCGCCCGACACCCCGCTACCGTGCGGGATCGGCTGTGGCGGAGACAGACCCACGACGATCTGGTCTCCGTCCGCTATACGCCGCGCGAGGTTGAGACCTACGAGGTCGGCTCCCGGTGCGACACCGCCTGCGGCGTCGAGCGCGTCGGCGACCCGTGCACCGGGCGCGGTCGTCACGAGCCCTGGCCGGTGGACGAGACCCACCACACTCACGACAAGCTCGGCCGGTACGTTCTCGGCCTCCGGCACGGGCGGCGGGGCAGGCGCGGTCACAACCGCACTTTCCACCGAAGGCAACGGTGGCACCGGTTCCGGGACGGGCCGGTCGCGCCACACCACCCCCAGGGCGATGACCACGGCGAGCACGGCGACGCCGGCAAGAGCAACGCTTCCGCGGTGTCCGGTTCCCCATCGCGCCGCAGCGATCCGCTCGGTCAGCCGCGACGGATACGGCTCCGGCTCGTCGTATTCTCCGGCCGTGTCGGCGACCTCGTCCACCTCGTGCATCTCGGCGCCGACGCGACCCGCCGTTCGCGCGATCGCGCCCAGCCTGTTTCTCGCCAGGTCACCGCCGTCAGTGCTCGCCATGGCGCGACGGTAACGCCGCGGCGGACACGGAAAATCCGGCCGACGGCAGGATGATCAGTGCTGGGGATGAACCGGGCACCTGGGGACGAACCCCCGTGTGCTCGGGCGAGCAGGGTCAGGCGTGCGCGACGACGACGCCCACCGCACCGGGCCCGACATGCGCACCGAGAACCGCGTCGAGTTCGGTGACCGTCACCTCCGCCTCCGGGAGACGCTCGGAGAGTTGCTCGACGAGCTGACCGGCTCGCTCGGGTGCGTCACGGTGGTGCACCGCGACGAGTGCGCCCGGCCCGGCCTCCGCGACGACACCGTCCACGAGTTTGGCCATCGCTTTGGTCATGGTGCGGGTCTTCTCCCGCAGAACCAGTTTTCCTTCGACGAGGTGCAGCACCGGTTTCATCGCGAGGGCGGTGCCCAGCAGCGCAGTGGCAGTGCCGATACGGCCGCCGCGGCGCAGATGATCGAGGCGGTCGACGACGAGAAGGGTCCTGGCGGATGCAGCGACCTTCTCTGCCCGGTAGTACACCTGGTCGAGGTGCTCGCCTGCCCGCGCAGCCTTCGCCGCGTCGAGCGCCGCGAAACCCAAACCCATTGCCGTGTTGCGGGAATCGACGAGCCGAATCCGTTCGCCCACCTCGTCCGCGGCAGAGCGCGCGGCGTCCCAGGTACCGGACAGCAAGCGTGAGAGATGGACCGCCACCACACCGTCGCCGTCGCTGTCGGCGAGAGCCGACGCGTACGCCTCGGTCAGTTCTGCGGGTGACGGGCCCGAGGTGGTCACCGTCGCCAGGTCCTCGGGAAGTTCGTCGACCCCTTCACGCAGATCCCGTCCGTCCGCGATCACATGCAATGGCACGACACGGATGTCGTATCGATCCACCAGTTCCGGATCGAGACAACACGACGAATCGGTCACCACCACGACAGCCACGACGACTACCGTAAGCCGTCCGCGGCGGGTTGCGCATCCCGGTGCGCCATCCGGACAGCGTCCACGACAGCAGCGGCGACGCGGCGATGCGCTTCCCAGCCCCAGTGGATACCGTCCGGATTCGCGTCGCCGGAATGGATGTCGTCGTGGACCGCCTCACCGAGGTCGACGAGCGGAACGGCATTCCGCGATGCCCAGCCGGTGATCGCCTGCACCGCGGGACGCCTGCCCCGATGGACCGAGCGGTACTGCTCGCTCCGGTGCACCGACGGAAGTGTGCCGATGACCGGCAGGTCCGGGCGCACGTACGCCAGCGACTCCCGGATCATCTCGAGGTATTCCACGCTGATGCGCGGCGGCAGGGCGACGGGCCATCCCAGCGGGGAGAGCCGGGGCTGAAGCCACCCGTACGCGTTGCGGGCGGCGCGGCGCAACGCCGGCGGACGCACGTACCGCAGTCCTTCCCGCAGGGCGGTGGGCAGCGGCGACGGGAGTGTGTCCATTCCTCCCACGCCGAGCACCACGGCGCCCGCACGCGGAATGGTCGCCCAGACGCGGGGGTCCTGCGTCAGCGCCCACCACGCGTCGCGTGAGGTCCATCCGATACGCGCCACGAGTTCCACGTCCCAGCCCAGTTCGGCAGCGACGAGATTCGGCCAGATGCGCGGGTCGTCGGCCGGTAATCCACCCTTGGGGCCGTAATAACTCAGGGAGTCGGCGAGCACCAGCAGCGTGGGCCGCCGAGTCGCGGCACCTGCGTCGGTGTTCTCGCCGGGCACCGGGTCAGAGGACGTCATCGGGTGCCACCACAGCCGACGCGTTCCACACGTCGAGTCGCCAGGACGGCTTGTCACCGTAACCGCTCAACTGCACCCATCCGGTGTTGCCGAGGCCTCCGAGCACCGGCCAGCGGTCCACGGGCAGGTCCAGCAGCGCTGCGGTGAGCGCGGCGATCAGCCCTCCGTGCGCCACCAGGACGATCGGCTCGTCACCCCACTGCTCGTACTTGTCGAGCAGTTCCTCCACCACGGGGACGCTGCGCCGGGCGACATCCACGCGGCTTTCGCCCTCCGGCGGCGCCCAGGTCGCGTCGGCCCGCCACGCACTGCGTGCGCCCGGACCGATCGCGTCGACATCACTGTGGGTGAGCCCTTGCCACTGCCCGAGGTGGGTCTCACGCAGCCGCGCGTCGATCTCCACGGGAAGGCCCGCGCGGTCGGCGACGGCTACTGCGGTGTCGTACGCACGCCGCAGGTCCGACGAGACGACCGCGAACGGGTTGAGCGCCGCCATCGCTTCGGCGACGGCGGCGGCCTGTTTCCGGCCGAGGTCGGACAGTTCCGTATCGAGTTGGCCCTGCATTCTCCGGGTCGCGTTGTACCCGGTCTGTCCGTGGCGCAGCAGAATCAGCCGGCGCACCCGCGGCTCGCTCACGCGTTGCCCGTGGGGTCGACGTCGTCGGTCGCGGTACCGGTCTCACCGGGCGCCGTCTCGTCCGAGCCGGCCTCGACTGCCGAACGCGGGGCTCCGACGCCCTCGACGGGCACCGTCGGGCAGTCCTTCCACAGACGCTCGAGCGCGTAGAAGTTGCGTTCCTCCTCGTGCTGGACATGCACCACTACGTCGACGTAGTCGAGAAGCGTCCAGCGGCCTTCACGGGTTCCCTCGCGGCGGACCGGCTTGTGACCGGCTTCGCGGAGCTTGTCCTCGATGTTGTCCACGATCGCGTTGACCTGGCGTTCGTTCGGCGCGGACGCGATGACGAAGCAGTCGGTGATCACCAACTGCTCCGAGACGTCGAGCACCACGACATCGGTTGCCAGTTTCTCGTCGGCCGCCAGGGCCGCGACACGGGCCATCTCGATTGCTTCTGTCGATGCGCTCACTGCGTGCTCTTTCTCTCGGTACTGCTGTCGATGTAATGGTCGTCGGTGCCGGTGCTCGCGTCGGCGGTCGTGCTCTCGCTGTAGAGGCGGCGTTTGCTGATGTACTGCACCACCCCGTCCGGCACGAGGTACCAGACCGGCCGGTTCGCCCGGACCCGCTCCCGGCATTCGGTCGACGAGATCGCCAGGGCGGGGATCTCGATGAGGCTCACCGCCTCGTCGGGTAGGTCGACGAGGTGCGGCGCCAGATGTTCGGCGTGCAGGTCGTACCCGGGTCGCGAGACCCCGACGAAGCGGGCGAGGCCGAACAGAGTCTGCCAATTCTGCCACGACAGGATCGACCCGAGCGCGTCCGCACCGGTGATGAAGTACAGCTCCGCGCCCGGATACCTGTCGCGGAGGTCGCGCAGGGTGTCGACGGTGTACGTGGGCGTCCCCCGGTCGATGTCTACGCGGCTGACGGTGAATCGCGGGTTCGATGCCGTCGCGACCACCGTCATCAGGTACCGGTCCTCCGCGGGGCTGACGTCTCGCTTCGATTTCTGCCACGGCTGCCCGGTGGGGACGAAGATCACCTCGTCGAGACCGAAGCGGGCGGCGACCTCGCTGGCGGCGACGAGGTGGCCGTGGTGGATCGGGTCGAAGGTGCCGCCCATCACGCCCAGACGTCGCTGAGGCACTACGGGCCGCTCCGATGGCTGATGCACGATGGTTCAGCTTACGGGGTCACACCGGGAGCAGGCCCGCCACCACCGCGGCCAGCTGTTGCGCCGACCGGCACTCGTGCATCGTGATGACCTCCGCGTACGCGCGGGCCGCCGAATCTCCGGAGCCCCATTGGCCCCGCGGCTCGGGATTGAGCCAGTGTGCGTGCCGCGCGACACCGACGAGATGTTCGAGCACATCCAGGTTGGGATTCCGGTAGTTCGTCCGTGCGTCCCCGAGGATGAGCAGCGAACTCCGGCCGGTGAGGCTGTGGGCGTGACGCTCGGCGAAGGTCGCCAGCGCGTTGCCGTAGTCGGAGTGTCCGTCGTAGGTGATCAGGTCCGCCTCGCGCAGCATCCTCGACATCGCGTCACCGAGGTCGGCGCCCGACGAAAAGTAGTGGGTCACTTCGTCGGTCGTGTCGATGAAGGCGAACACCCGCACCCGGGAGAACTGTTCGCGCAGCGCGTGCACGAGGAGCAGGGTGAAGTGCGAGAAACCGGACACCGAACCGGAGACGTCGCACAGCACGACCAGTTCCGGCCGGGCGGGTCGCGGCTTGCGGTTGATCAGGTCGATCGGCACGCCGCCGGTGGACATGGACTTGCGCAGTGTGCGGCGCAGGTCGATCGCGCCGGCACGAGACCGGCGGCGGCGGGCCGCGAGGCGGCTCGCGAGCAGACGCGCGAGGGGCATCACGCTGCGGCGGAGCGCGACCATGTCGGCATCGGAGGCGCGGAGGAAGTCGACTTCCTCCGCCAACTTGGGCACCCCGTACTTCTCGACGCGTTCGCGGCCGAGGTGTTCTGCGGTGCGCCGCCGCGTCTCCCGTTCGACCATTGCCCGGAAGTCCGAGATTCTCCGTGCCGCGGTTCGCCGGGCGACCTCGGTTTCGTAGTCGCCGTCCGCACGCGCATCCGGTGCGCTGTTTCCGAGCAAGCCCTCGAGGATTCGGGTGAGCAGCGTCTCCGGGGCCACCTCGCGCAGAGCCTGATACGCCGAGAAGGAGGGTCCGTTGGAGGACTTGTACTGCCCGAGTTCTTCCACCATCTGCGCGGTGAGCGTCTCGACGGCGGCCTGCGCTTCGGCGGAGTCGTCGGCGAGCAGTTCGGCGAGCAGTTCGCGGAGCGCGTCGAGGTCGATATCGCCGTCGGGAGTACGCGGAAGGTCGGCGTCGGGTGTGTCGGCGGTGCGGTGCCCGATGGCCGGCGGGAACCACAGGTCGAAGAGCGCGTCGAAGGTCGGCCGGTGGGTGGTGCGGCGCAGCACCGTGCAGGCGAGCCCCTCCCGCAGGGCTTCCCGGTCGAGCAGGTCGATCACGGTCATCACCCGGCCCGCGTCGACCGTTTCCGACGGGCCGACAGCGATACCTCGGCGGCGCAGCGACTCGACGAATCCGACGAGGTGCCCGGGCAGACCGTGTGGTGCGATCGGTGTCCCCGAGCCAGTCTGAAACGCGCCGGCCATGTCAGTTCAGCCGAAGCTCGGCCGCGACGCGCAGTTGGTCGGATTGATGCTTGAGCACGACCCCGAGGGTGGTGCGCACGGCTGCGTCGTCGAGCGTGTCGAGCCCGAGTGCGAGCAACGTCCGGCCCCAGTCGATGGTTTCGGCTACCGACGGCACCTTCTTGAGTTGCATGCCGCGCAGCACCCGGACTGTGCGCACAAGTTGCTCGGCGATCGCGTCCGGAAGCTCCGGCACCCGGCTCGCGAGGATCCGGCGTTCGAGGTCGGCGTCGGGGAAATCCAGGTGCAGGAACAGACAGCGCCGCTTGAGCGCTTCGGACAGTTCGCGGGTGGCGTTGGATGTCAGCACGGCGAAGGGCTTGCGCGTCGCGGTGATCGTGCCGAGTTCGGGGACCGTGACCGCGAAGTCGCTCAGCACCTCGAGCAGCAGGCCCTCGATCTCCACGTCCGCCTTGTCGACCTCGTCGATGAGCAGCACCGTCGGATCCTCGCGGCGGATGGCCGTCAGCAGCGGACGGGAGAGGAGGAACTCTTCCGAGAACACGTCCGCCTTGGTCTCGTCCCACGATTCACCGGCTGCGGCGTTCGCGCCGGCCGACTGGATCCGCAGAATCTGCTTCGCGTGGTTCCACTCGTAGAGCGCGCGGGATTCGTCGACGCCCTCGTAGCACTGCAAGCGAACCAGTTCCGCGCCGGACGTCTGGGCAACGGCCCGCGCGAGTTCCGTCTTGCCGACACCTGCGGGCCCCTCGATGAGCAGGGGCTTGTCGAGCCTGTCGGCGAGGAACACCGCGGTGGCCGTGGCTTTGTCCGCGAGGTAACCGGTCTCCGCCAGGCGATCGATCACTTCCTGGACATCCGCGAAGATCGGCGGGGTGATGGGCAGCGCACGATCCACGCTGAGTCCTTTCGTCGAGCCGGCCGGGTTCAGGCCGGGCGGGTGTGGCCGGCGCCCCACACCACCCATTTGGTGGAGGTCAGTTCCGGCAGGCCCATCGGACCCCGGGCGTGCAGTTTCTGCGTGGAGATTCCGATCTCGGCTCCGAACCCGAACTGCTCACCGTCCGTGAAGGCCGTCGACGCGTTGACCATAACGGCTGCCGCATCGACGCGAGCGGTGAACTCCCGGGCCGCCGCGAGGTCGGACGTGACGATGGCTTCGGTGTGACCGGTTCCGTACCGATCGATGTGCTCGACGGCCGCATTCAGGTCGTCGACCACCGCGAGCGCGACGTCGAGCGTGAGGTATTCCTGCGCCCAGTCCTCTTCGGTGGCCGGGACCAGACCGGGCAGGTCGCCGTGCACGGTCACGCCGTGCGACTGCAGTGCGTCCAGCAGTTGCGGGACGGCGGTGTCGGCGACGGCCTTGTCGACCAGGATCGTCTCCGCCGTGTTGCACACGCTGGGCCGGCGGGTCTTCGCGTTCACCACGATCTTCTCGGCCATCTCGAGGTCGGCAGCGGCGTGGACGTACACGTGGCAGTTACCGACACCGGTCTCGATGGTGGGCACGGTGGCATCCCTGACGACCGCGGCGATCAGACCCGCGCCCCCACGCGGAATCACCACGTCGACGAGCCCGCGGGCCTGGATCAGATGGGTGACCGACGAACGGTCCGCGCTGGGCAGCAGTTGCACCGCGTCGGCCGGCAGACCCTGTGCTTCGAGCGCGGGGCGTAGCGCGGCGACGAGCGCGGCATTGGAACGCGCCGCCGAGGACGAACCGCGCAGCAACGCCGCGTTGCCCGACTTGAGAGCAAGACCGAACGCGTCGACGGTGACATTGGGGCGGGCCTCGTAGACCATGCCGACGACGCCGAGCGGCACCCGCAACTGCCGCAACTCGAGTCCGTTGGGCAGCGTCGAACCGCGGACGACTTCGCCGATCGGGTCCGGCAGTCCCGCGACCTGACGCAGACCCGACGCGATGCCCTCGACCCGCGCGGACGTCAGCCGCAGCCGATCGAGGAGGGACTCTTCCGTACCGGCCGCGCGGGCAGCGGCGATGTCTTCGGCGTTGGCGGCGAGCACGGCGTCGGTCGCGGCGAGCACGGCGTCGGCGGCCGCGTGGAGCGCGGCATCCTTCTCGGCAGTGGTCAGCAACGCAAGACGGCGGGACGCGACGCGGGCGCGGCGGGCCGCGGCATGCACGGCTTCACGGGTGTCTCCGGCGTCGGTCACCACTGAGTCGGGAGTCACGGCAGTCATGCCCACAGCCTAGTCGTGGATACGGGGGCTCCGACAAGCGCGGCGCCCGTCCGGGTCAGCGAAGACCGGTGCCTCGCGCGAGCGCGGTCCGTACGAGGATGTCGACGAGTTCGCGGTACCCGATTCCGGTGGCTTCCCACATCTTCGGATACATCGAGATCGACGTGAAGCCGGGCATCGTGTTGATCTCGTTGATCACCGGCCCGTCGGCGGTGACGAAGAAGTCGACCCGGGACAGACCCTGGCAATCCAGCGCGCGGAACGCGCGGACGGCCAGCTCACGAATTTCATCGGAGACAGCGGTATCGAACTTCGCCGGCACGTCGAACTCGCACACGTCGTCGAGGTACTTGGTGTCGAAGTCGTAGAACGCCTCGTGGTCGCCGGAGATATCGGGCATGCGGATCTCCGCGACCACGCTGGCCCGCACGTCACCGTCGGGGAACTCGAGCACGCCGCACTCGACTTCGCGGCCCACGATGGCGGATTCGACGATGACCTTCGGATCGTGCGCTCGGGCTTTGCCGACGGCGGCGTCGAATGCCGCCCAGTCGGTGACGCGGCTGACGCCGATCGAGGATCCGCCGCGGGCCGGCTTGACGAAGACGGGAAGTCCCAGTTGCTGCTTCTGTTCCTCGGTGAGGGTGGCCGTACCCGGCCGCATCACGATCTGGAAGCCGACCGGCAGCCCCTCCGCGGCCAGCAGTTTCTTCGTGAACTCCTTGTCCATTCCGGCTGCGCTCGCGAGCACCCCCGGACCGACGTAGGGCAAGCCTGCGAGTTCGAGGAGGCCCTGGATGGTGCCGTCCTCGCCGTATGCGCCGTGCAACACCGGAAAGACCACGTCGACGGACGCGAGAACCTTGCCGAACTCCACCTCGTCGAGCGCGACGATGTCGCCACTGCGGGTGGGGTCCGCGGTGAGCACCAGCGACGAACCGTTCGCGTCCACGACGGGAAGCTCGCGACCCGCCTTCGCGAGATGCTCGGGGTCGCTGTCGCCCAGAACCCACGAGCCGTCGGTCGTGATCCCGATCGGGACGACGTCGTACTGCTCGGGGTCGAGGTTGCGCAGGATACTTCCTGCCGACACGCAGGAGACGGAGTGTTCGTTGCTGCGACCGCCGAAGACGACGGCCACCCGGGTTCGGGGCGTACTCACGGCACAAACCGTACCGGTAACTCGCGCTGTCTCCCCAGCCGCGTCCCGTTCCGCTCGCCCGCCCGGCCCGCCGCCCGAGATGTCACAACGAGCCGAGGGCCGCGTGCAGGTCGCCGAGAAGATCGGCGGTGTCTTCGATTCCGCACGACAACCGGACGAAGCCGTCCGCCACGGGATCGCCCCAGCGAGCCCGGCGATCCGCGGTGGTGTGGATACCGCCGAAACTCGTCGCCGGGAGGACGAGCTCGGCAGCGTTCACGAACCGATGGACGTCGTGTGCGCTGGGAAGCGCGAACGTGACCAGGGGCCCGAATTTCTGCATCTGTGTGACGGCCACGGGGTGAGCGGGGTCCGAGTCCAGTCCCGGGTAGCGCACTCCGGTGACGGCGGGGTGCTCGCTGAGCATCCGGGCGACGGCGAGGGCGTTCGCGCATTGCCGTTCGATCCGCAGCCCCGCTGTTCCGAGACTGCGGTGGGCCAGCCACGTTTCGAACGGCCCGAGCACGGTGCCCGAGTGCAAGCGCTCACGATCGAGCCGCGGCAGCAGCGTGGTGTCCGAGACGGCTACGTATCCGAACAGAAGATCGCTGTGTCCACTGAGGGATTTCGTACCGCTGGCGACGACGATGTCTGCCCCGAGGGCGAGTGGGGTCTGCCCGAGTGGAGTGGCGGTGGTGTTGTCGACCAGCAGCAGCGCCCCCGCCGCCCTGCACAACTCGGCGGTGGCACGAAGGTCGACGATGTCGAGGCCGGGATTGGACGGGGTTTCGGCGAGCACCACCGCGCCCTCGCCGGCACCGGCCAGGATGCTGCGCAGCGTTCCGTCGCCGAACTCGGCCACGGAGAGTTCACGAACGACCGCGCCGTGGCCGGCGAGGAAGTCCTGCGCGTAGGCACGTACCTGGTAATAGCCGTCGGCGGGCACCACGACGGTCGCACCGGGTCGGCTGAACGCTCTCAGCGCGACGGTGATCGCCGACATACCGGATCCGACGACCCGCGCGGCGACAGCGCCCTCGAGCGTCGCGAGGGCCGCTTCGAGGGCACGCCAGCCGGGGTTGGACGCGCGTGCGTAGGTGTCCACCTCCCCGCTTTCGTCCTCGCCGAGCAGATACGGCGCGGCGAATACCGGGCCCTGCTGGAGCGGCGAGCCCGGCGTGCCTTCGGAGGCAACAGCTTTCACACAACGAGTGGAATCACCGGTCATGTGCTTATTCCGGCTTGATTTGTCGGCCGAGCAGCAGACCGATCGCGTCGTGCACCGACATCCCCTCGTGGCACACCCGGTGCACCGCATCGGTGAGTGGCATCTCCACGTCGTAGCTCGCGGCGAGGGCTCGCACCGACGTGCAGGACTTGACGCCTTCGGCGACCTGGCCGTGGGTGGCCTCCTGCGCGCTCTCGAGCGACTCCCCTCTGCCGAGGCGTTCACCGAACGAGCGGTTGCGGGACAACGGCGAACTGCACGTCGCGACGAGATCCCCGACTCCTGCGAGGCCGGCGAGGGTGGTCGGCATGGCACCGAGCGCGACGCCGAGCCTGATGATCTCCGCGAGGCCCCGGGTGATGATGCTGGCGACGGTGTTCTCGCCGAGGCCCACCCCGGCTGCCATGCCACATGCCAGAGCGATCACGTTCTTGCACGCGCCGCCGATTTCACAGCCGATGACGTCGGAGTTCGTGTAGGGACGGAAATAGCCTGTGGCGCACGACTTCTGAATCTCCAGCGCACGCGTCGAATCGGGGCACGCGATCACCGTCGCGGCGGGCTGCCCCTCGGCGATCTCCCGAGCCAGGTTCGGGCCCGAGAGGACGGCGATGCGATGCGGGTCGGCTCCCGTGACCTGGCCGATGACCTGACTCATGCGCATGAGGGTGCCGCTCTCGATCCCCTTGGCGAGGCTGAGCAGGGTGGCGCCGGACCCGATGTCCTCGCGCCACGACCCCAGGTTGGCGCGCAAGGACTGGCTCGGCACCGCGAGCACCGCGAAGTCGACGCCGTCGAGCGCCACACGATGATCGGTCGTCGCCCTCAGGGACGCGGGGAGCGCGACTCCGGGCAGATAGGCCGGGTTCTCGTGGTGCTCACCGATGGCCTGCGCCACCTCCGCCCGGCGCGCCCAGATCGTCACGTCGGTGCCTGCTTCTGCGAGCACCTTCGCGAAGGCAGTCCCCCACGACCCTGCTCCCAGAACTGCCGCTTTGGTCACAAATCCCCCTCTGTCCCCTCATTCGTTCCGACGCGCGATCCGGCGTGCGCGTCACCACACGCTGATGCTTTCAGTATCGCCCAGGTGGACGGACGGCACCGCGACCCGCCCTCGCCCGCGACCGGCTGGCACAATCACGCCCATGCCCGCGGTGCACATTCTCGTCCCGGTCAAGGCCCTCGGCCTGGCCAAGTCGAGACTGGCCCATGCCCTCGAACCGGACGCACGCGCCGAACTGGTGCTCGCGATGCTCGAGGACACTCTCGCCGCAGCCCGGGAAACCGACGACGCCGTGGTCACCGTGATCACTTCCGACCGCCGGGTCGCAGCCGTTGCTCGGCGGTCGGGCGCAGCGGTGCTCGCAGATCCGCCGGCCGCGAGCGGTGAGGACCGGCAGGACTCGCTGAACGCGGCCCTGCGATCCGCCGCCGAACACGCCCGGGACGAATCGCCCGGTGTCGATCTCGTCGCGTTGCAGGCAGACCTGCCCTCCTTGCGCCCCCACGAACTGGCCGAGGCACTCGACGCGGCCCGCGCGACGGGGACCATGATCGTCGCCGACCACACCGGCTCGGGTACCACCGCACTTCTCCACTGCACGTCGCAGCGTCCGCTGCACCCCCGGTTCGGGCCTGATTCCGCGCACCGGCACCTCGAGGACGGTGCCCTCGCCGTGGAGGCGCACCTACCCGGCCTGCGACTCGACGTCGACACGATCGACGATCTGGGGGCCGCGGTGCGTCTGGGAGTCGGTGCGGCCACCGCCGGTTTACTCGACCGCATCGGCTCCGCACTTCCCTTCCCGTATCCGACCTCCCGCCAGGAGCGTCACACCTCCCCGGTTCCTGACACAATGGGGCGGTGACCAACGGCGACACCCCCGAGCAGAGCGTCGGCATCGAACAGAGTGCCGAAACCGATCAAGGTGCCCTAGCCGGCACCACCCGACCGCAGGGACGCGTGGCCACCGCCACCAGCGCCCCACCCGCCGCCATCGACTCCCAGCTGAGGACGAACCGCAACGACGGTCTGCCCCGCGATCGGTACCTCAACCGCGAGTTGAGCTGGCTCGACTTCAACGCCCGGGTACTCGCATTGGCGGAAGACACTTCCCAGCCGCTGCTCGAGCGCGCCAAGTTCCTCGCGATCTTCGCGTCGAACCTCGACGAGTTCTACATGGTGCGGGTCGCGGGGCTCAAGCGCCGCGCGGAGACCGGACTGTCCGTTCGGTCCGCCGACGGCCTCTCTCCCCGGGCCCAGCTCGCACTCATCGCGTCGAGCACGCAGGAACTCGCGGGCCGGCACGCCCAGGTATTCCTCGACTCGGTCCTGCCGGCTCTCGAAACCGAGGGCATCTCGATCATCAAATGGGCGGATCTGACCGCCGACGAACGTGGACGGCTCACGCGGTACTTCGCGGAGCAGGTGTTCCCCGTCCTCACCCCCCTCGCCGTCGACCCCGCCCACCCGTTCCCCTACATCAGCGGCCTGAGCTTGAATCTCGCTGTGACGGTGAAGGATTGCGAATCCTCGGGTGAGCACTTCGCGCGAGTCAAGGTGCCCGACAACGTCGATCGTTTCGTCCGTGTCGATCGCGCCGGGTCGCTTCACGGCCTCGCGGCATTCCTGCCGCTCGAAGAGCTCATCGCGGCTCACCTGGACGTGCTGTTCCCCGGCATGGAAATCGTGGAGCACCACGCGTTCCGGGTGACACGCAACGCCGATTTCGAGGTCGAAGAGGACCGCGACGAAGACCTTCTCAAAGCGCTCGAACGAGAACTGGCACGACGACGGTTCGGCTCGCCCGTCCGCCTCGAGGTGTCCGACGACATGACCGAGCACATGCTCGACCTGTTGCTCCGCGAGTTGGACGTCGACCCTGCGGACGTCGTCCAGCTCCCCGGCCTCCTCGACCTGTCGTGCCTGTGGCAGGTCCATGCCGTCGACCGCCCGGATCTGAAGGATGTGCCGTTCGTTCCCGCAACGCATTTCGCCTTCGGGGAAAGGGAGACACCGAAGAGCGTGTTCTCGACGCTGCGCGAGGGGGACGTCCTCGTCCACCATCCGTACGACTCGTTCTCGACGAGCGTTCAACGGTTCATCGAGCAGGCCGCCGCAGACAGCCAGGTCCTGGCGATCAAGCAGACGCTGTACCGCACCTCCGGCGACTCCCCCATCGTCGACGCACTGGTGACGGCCGCGGAAGCCGGCAAGCAGGTGGTGGCTCTCGTCGAGATCAAGGCGCGTTTCGACGAGCAGGCGAACATCAAATGGGCGCGAAAACTCGAGCAGGCGGGCGTGCACGTCGTGTACGGCCTGGTGGGACTCAAGACCCACTGCAAGACATGCCTGGTGGTTCGACGTGAAGGGTCCACCATTCGCCGCTACTGCCACATCGGCACAGGCAACTACAACCCGAAGACCGCGCGGCTCTACGAAGATGTGGGTCTGCTCACCTCGTCGCCGGAGATCGGCGCCGATCTGACCGACCTGTTCAACACCCTCACCGGTTACTCGCGGAAGGAGCAGTACCGCAACCTGCTCGTCGCGCCCCACGGAGTTCGCAAGGGGATCATCGAGCGCATCGACCGGGAGATCGAACACCATGCGGCGGGCCGGCCCACGCGGGTTCGCCTCAAAGCCAACGCCCTCGTCGACGAACAGGTCATCGACGCCCTCTATCGCGCGTCCTGCGCCGGCGTCCCGGTCGAAATCGTCGTGCGCGGAATCTGCGCGCTCAAACCGGGCGTTCCGGGTCTGAGCGAGAACATCACCGTCCGGTCCATCCTCGGTCGGTTCCTCGAACATTCGCGCATATTCCACTTCCTCGGCAGCGACGAGTGCTGGATCGGCAGCGCCGACATGATGCACCGCAACCTCGACCGCCGGGTCGAGGTCATGGTGCAGGTGAAAAACCCTCGGCTGGCACATCAGTTGCAGGACATTTTCGATTCCGCGCTCGATCCGGCTACGCGGTGCTGGACCCTCGAGGCCGACGGCACGTGGACGGCTTCCCCCGCGCCGGGCACGGCAGCGCGCGACCACCAGATGGAACTCATGCGCAGCCGCGCATCGTAAGGCGGAGGCACCGGTGACCGATTCGTCCGATAAGCCGATGAAGGCCAACATCTTTGCCGCAGGTGCAGTGCTGTGGCGTCCCGCCGGTGGTGACATGAGCCGGCTCGCCGGTGGCGACATCGAAGTCGCGGTCGTCCACCGGCCCCGATACGACGACTGGTCGTTTCCGAAGGGGAAACTCGACCCCGGGGAGACCGCAGTCGTCGCCGCGGTCCGTGAGATCCAGGAAGAAACAGGATTTCAGCCCGTCCTCGGCCGGCACCTCGGCCGGGTGACATATCCGGTGCCCGGGCACCGGAAACTCAAACGGGTGGACTACTGGGCAGCGAAGCCGGCCGACGGCGAGTTCGTCCCGAACAACGAAGTCGACGAATTGCGTTGGGTTACACCGGAAGCCGCGTTCGACCAGCTGTCGTACCCGATGGACCGGAGCGTGCTCCGGCGTTTCCGGTTGCTGCCCGCCGACACCGCGACGGTAGTGATCGTCCGGCACGCGAAGGCCGGGAGCCGTAAGAAGCATCGGGGCGACGACCGGACCCGACCTCTCGATGCGGCCGGCAAGGCACAAGCGGCAGCACTTGTCCCCCAGTTGCGCGCGTTCGGCGGCGACAGCGTCACGTCGGCCGACCGCACGCGGTGCGTCGAGACCGTGGCACCGTTCGCGGCGGACATCGGCGCCGAGGTTGCGCTCGAACCCTCGCTGTCGGAAGAGGAATACAACGCAGATCCCCAACTGGGCCGCAAGCGTGCACTCGACATCGTCGCGCGCGGTGGCACCCCGGTCATCTGCAGCCAGGGAAAGGTCATTCCCGATCTGGTCTCGTGGTGGGCGGACCGGGACGGGATCACACTCCCGCCCGCACGGAATCGCAAGGCGAGCATGTGGGTGCTCTCGCTGAAGGGCGACCGTCTCCTCGCAGCCGACCACCTCGACAGTCCGCTGCCCTCGAAGCAGTCCTGACCGACCCCCGCTCCCGGACCGGCTCAGGCCACCGGGGGCGCGTCCGGCCGCCCGGCGGTCGCTGTGTGGATCTCAGACGCCGACGGCGGCTACCGGAGATGTCCGGTAGCCGCCGAATGCCACCCGTCCCGCGCACACGCGGACCGGTGGTGGGCGTCGACCTGTTGCTCGGCGCCGGATTACTGCTCGGCCGAATTACTTCTTGGCGGTCCTGCGGGCCGTGGTCTTCTTGGCCGGAGCCTTCTTCGCCGCCGCAGTGGTCTTCTTGGCCGCGGTGGTGGTCTTCTTCGCCGGAGCCTTCTTGGCTGCGGTGGTGGTCTTCTTCGCCGCGGTGCTCTTGGTTGCGGTGGTGGTCTTCTTGGCCGGAGCCTTCTTGGCTGCGGTGCTGGTCTTCTTCGCCGCGGTGCTCTTGGTTGCGGTGGTGGTCTTCTTGGCCGGAGCCGACTTTGCCGCAGTGGTCTTCTTCGCCGCGGTGGTCTTCTTGGCCGGAGCCGACTTTGCCGCAGTGGTCTTCTTCGCCGCGGTGCTCTTGGCTGCAGTGGACTTGGCTGCGGTGGTCTTCTTGGCCGCAGTCGACTTGGCGGCAGCGGTCTTCTTCGCAGCCTTCTTGGCGGCAGCGGACTTCTTCACTGCTGCAGCAGCACCGCGCTTGACGGCCGGTCCCGTGGCGGGGAGCTTCTGGGTACCGGCGATGACTGCCTTGAACTGCGCACCCGGACGGAAAGCCGGCACCGACGTCGGCTTGACCTTGACCGTTTCACCGGTGCGCGGGTTGCGGGCAACGCGCGCCGCACGGCGACGCTGCTCGAAGACACCGAATCCGGTGATGGTGACGCTCTTCCCGTCGTGCACGGCACGCACGATCGCGTCCACAATGTGCTCGACGGCCGCCGTGGCGGTACGCCTGTCCGAACCGAGCTTGTCGGTCAGAACGTCGATCAGCTCTGCCTTGTTCATGATTTCCTCCGCACATCTACGGTCCACCGTCAGACCGACTCCAGTCCACGGTAGACCCGCAAACGGACTAGAGTCTATGTGCCACGCGGATTCTCATGCAAATAAGTCGCAGGTCCCGGCCCGACCGGGGGTCGAACCGGGACCTGAAGGGGCCTTTTCAGCCTCGGATCACGGGGCCGGAAGAGTCCGTGGTTTCCAAGAAGGCCTTGACTTTTCGTACTCGGAAATGGCTTCTACCTGGCGCAACGTCAACCCGATGTCGTCGAGACCCTCGAGCAGACGCCACCGCGTGTAGTCGTCAATAACGAACGGCACCACTGTGGTTCCGGCGGTCACTGTCCGAGTTTCCAAATTCACATCGAGTTCGAGCCCAGGCTGCTGTTCGATGAGTTTCCAGAGCAATTCGACGTCGTCCTGCTCGACCTGAGCGGCCAGAAGTCCGGCCTTTCCGGCATTGCCGCGGAAGATGTCGGCGAAGCGGGACGAGATCACAACCCGGAATCCGTAATCGGACAAGGCCCACACCGCGTGTTCACGCGAGGAACCGGTGCCGAAATCCGGACCGGCGACGAGAACGCTGCCGCGGTCGAACGGTGGGGTGTTGAGAACGAACGCCGGATCGTTACGCCACGCGGCGAACAGGCCGTCTTCGAATCCGGTGCGGGTGACGCGTTTCAGATACACCGCCGGGATGATCTGGTCGGTGTCGACGTTGGACCGGCGCAGGGGAACGCCGATGCCCTTGTGAGTAGTGAAGGCTTCCATCGAAATATCTCCTCGGTCCTGTGCTCTAGTCCAGATCCGCCGGCGCGGAGAGGGTGCCACGCACCGCTGTTGCGGCGGCGACTGCCGGGGAGACGAGGTGCGTGCGACCGCCCTTGCCCTGCCGCCCCTCGAAGTTACGGTTCGACGTCGACGCCGACCGCTCCCCCGGGGCAAGCTGATCCGGGTTCATGCCCAGGCACATCGAGCAGCCGGCCTGACGCCATTCCGCCCCTGCGGCCGTGAAGATCTCACCGAGACCTTCCTCCTCCGCCTGGACACGAACACGCATCGAACCGGGCACGACGAGCATCCGCACGCCGTCGGCGACCTTCCGTCCGTCGAGCACTTCGGCGACGGCACGCAGATCCTCGATCCGGCCGTTGGTGCAGGAACCGACGAACACGGTGTCGATCTTGATGTCGCGCAGCGGCATACCGGGTTCGAGGTCCATGTATCGCAGGGCCTTCTCGGCAGCAGACCGCGCGGTCTCCTCCGCGATCTCCTCAGGCACCGGCACCGTGGAGCCGAGCGGTGCGCCCTGGCCCGGGTTGGTCCCCCACGTCACGAACGGGGTGAGCGCACTGCCGTCGATATGGACCTCTGCGTCGAAAACCGCGTCGTCGTCGGTCTTCAGCTGTTCCCACGCTTCCACAGCCGCGTCCCAATCGGCACCCTTCGGCGCGTGCGGACGACCCTTGATGAATTCGTAGGTGGTGGCGTCGGGAGCGATCATGCCGGCGCGCGCGCCTGCCTCGATCGACATGTTGCAGATCGTCATCCGCGATTCCATGGAGAGTTTGCGAATCGCCTCGCCGCGGTATTCCAGGACGTAACCCTGCCCACCGCCGGTACCGATCTTGGCGATGATCGCGAGAATGAGGTCCTTGGAGGTGACGCCCGGCGGCAGTTCGCCGTCGACGGTGATCGCCATGGTCTTGAAAGGCCGCAGCGACAGCGACTGCGTCGCCATGACGTGCTCGACCTCACTGGTGCCGATACCCATTGCGAGCGCACCGAATGCCCCGTGGGTGGAGGTGTGGCTGTCGCCGCACACCACCGTCATACCGGGCTGGGTGAGTCCGAGCTGGGGCCCGACCACGTGGACGATGCCCTGATCGAGGTCTCCCATCGGATGCAGCCGGACGCCGAACTCCTCACAGTTGCGACGCAGCGTCTCTACCTGCGTGCGCGAGATGGGATCGGCGATCGGCTTGTCGATGTCGATCGTCGGAACGTTGTGGTCCTCGGTCGCAATGGTGAGATCGGGACGGCGCAGCGAACGTCCCGCCAGCCGCAAGCCGTCGAAGGCCTGCGGACTCGTCACCTCGTGCACGAGGTGCAGGTCGATGTAGATCAGATCCGGCTCTCGCGCCGCACCTTCTCCTCCACCACGCACGATGACGTGCTGATCCCACACCTTCTCCGCCAGAGTCTTTCCAGCCATCTTCTCCACCTGTCGTACGTGACGAACGCGAGACCGATTCAGGGCTGTCCGGTCCGCGTATGGTGTCGTCCCCGCCTCGTTCCGCATGCGATATGCTTCCCAGCATGCGAGACGGAGGTATCGACCTATGAGACAGCATAGCGGGATCGGAGTGTTGGACAAAGCGATGACTGTCCTACACGCGGTGGCCGAACAGCCTTGCAATCTCAACGAGTTGTGCACCCGCACAGGTCTGCCGCGCGCCACGGCGCATCGTCTCGCAGTCGGTCTCGAAGTACACCGCCTCCTCATGCGCGACGGCGACGGTCAGTGGCGCCCGGGCCCAGGTCTGGCCGAACTCTCCACCGGCGCCGGCGACTCGCTCGTCGAGGCCGCCTCCCTCGTCCTTCCCCGGTTGCGCGAAATCACCGGCGAGAGCGTGCAGTTGTACCGCCGCGAAGGCACCCACCGGGTGTGCGTCGCAGCACTCGAGCCACCGACGGGACTGCGCGACACCGTCCTTGTGGGCTCGCGTCTGCCGATGACCGCCGGATCGGGCGCCAAAGTTCTGCTCGCGTGGGCCGATACGGCCGTACAGCGCGCGATCCTGCCCGAGGCCGCATTCGGGGAACGCGTTCTCACCGAAGTCCGCCGTCGCGGATGGGCGCAGAGCGCGGCCGAACGCGAACCCGGAGTTGCGTCCGTGGCCGCACCCGTCCGGGACGGTGGCGGTGCTGTCGTCGCCGCGGTCTCGGTATCCGGACCGATCGACCGCATGGGGCGCCGGCCGGGTGCCCGATGGGCCGCAGACCTTCTCGCCGCGGCCGAGGCGTTGCAGAAACGACTCTGACGACCCCTGGTGGCGGATGTGCGTGGTATGTCACAGTTCTCGTCATGGGAACCAACCGTCGCGCCGAAATCGCTATGACCGACTCGGAAATCTCCGATTTCCTCCACCACAGCCGTGTGGCGACCCTCGCATCACTCGGCCCCACGGGCATGCCCCACCTGGTCGCGATGTGGTACGCGGTACTGGACGGCGAGATCTGGTTCGAGACGAAGGCGAAGTCCCAGAAGGTCGTGAATCTCCGGCGTGACAACCGCGTCACCGCACTCGTCGAGGCGGGCGACACGTACGACCGGTTACGGGGCGTCGCGATCGAGGGCCACGCCGAGATCACCGACGACCACGACGCCGTGTTCGCCGTCTGCCGCGACGTGTGGAATCGGTACACCGCCCCCTACACCGAGGAGGCGCGGCCCGCGGTGGAGCAGATGATGACCAAGCGGGTCGCTGTGCGTGTCGTGCCCGGGCGGGTCCGATCCTGGGATCACCGCAAGCTGGGTCTGCCCGCGATGGAGATCGGCGGCACCACGGCTGCGTACCTCTCCTCGACCGCACGCTGAACCTCGGCCCCGATAAATGGGGCGACAGCGCCGTTCCCCCGGCGCTACATTTCGAGGGCATCGGCGAAGGAAGGGGACACCATGACCGACCCGGAGAAGGAACGCCTCAAACAAGAATTCCGCGACGCGCTCTTACGTAAGAAGGAGCGCGACGTCCACGGCACCGCGCACCTCGACGCTCAATCCAAGGCTCGCGGAACGAAGGCACACGCGGACCACCACCGCGAGTTCCGGCGCAAGAGCGTATGAGATGGGCCCGGCACGAAAAAGACCCTCCGAGCAATGCTCGGAGGGTCTTCTGCCTGTACCCCCGATGGGATTCGAACCCACGCTACCGCCGTGAGAGGGCGGCGTCCTAGGCCGCTAGACGACGGGGGCCTGGACTTTCCTTCGACACGCCCCGGAAGGCACGCCTGCTTTCAGAGAAGAACACCCACCGATCCGGAGATCGATGGGCCGCTCATGGTACCCCCGATGGGATTCGAACCCACGCTACCGCCGTGAGAGGGCGGCGTCCTAGGCCGCTAGACGACGGGGGCCTGAGAACTTCTTCTCGTTACGCTTCCCGAGGGAAGCTCAGCCAGCTTAGCTGGCCGAGACGTGGCGGGCAAACCACCACATCGCAGCTGGGGTACCAGGACTCGAACCTAGAATGGCTGAACCAGAATCAGCTGTGTTGCCAATTACACCATACCCCAATGGACTGTCCCTTCGGCCTGCGCACTGCGCTCCGGCCTCCGTTCCCGAACCGAGAGAAAGATTAGCACCATCACCGTGCACAACTACAAATCGCCTGGTCAAAGCAGGTAAATCGGCCTCGAACCGAAGCGCCCGCGTAGCGGAAGCTACGCGGGCGCCGGTCAGTGGTGGCCGATCGGTGGTGGCCGATCGGTGGTGGCGCCGATCAGCCGACTACGGCCCGAGCCGCCCGCATACGGTCCAGGGTGCGCTCGCGTCCGAGCAACTCCATCGACTCGTAGAGCGGCGGGCTGATGTGCGAGCCCGTGACGGCCACACGCACCGGCGCGAAGGCCTTACGCGGCTTGAGTCCGAGATCGTCGATGAGGGCCGTCTTGAGGGCCTCCTCGATCGCCTCCGTGGACCAGTCGTCGAGACCGTCCAACGCCGTGAGCGCGGCGTCGAGGACCGGCGCCGCTTCCTCCTTGAGGTTCTTCGCGGCGGCCGCCTCGTCCAGAACGAAGTCGGATTCGTCGACGAAGAGGAACTTCAGCAGATCCCACGCGTCGGAGAGCACCACGATGCGCGTCTGAACGAGATCGGCGGCCTTCCGGAACACCGTGTCGTCCACGTCGGCCGCAAGATGACCGTGCTCGACGAGGAACGTCTTCAGACGGTTCGCGAAGTCCGCCGGCTCGAGCATCCGGATGTGCTCGGCGTTGATCGCGTCGGCCTTCTTCTGGTCGAACCTCGCCGGGTTCGAATTGACCTTGCCGATGTCGAAGGCCGCGACCATCTCGTCGAGAGAGAAGATGTCGCGGTCGTCGGCCAGCCCCCAGCCGAGCAGCGCGAGGTAGTTCAGCAGTCCCTCCGGGATGAAACCGCGGTCGCGATGAAGGAAGAGGTTGGACTCGGGATCGCGCTTGGAGAGCTTCTTGTTTCCCTGCCCCATGACGAACGGAAGGTGCCCGAACTCGGGCGTGAAGTCGGCCACCCCGATGCGCTGCAGCGCGGCGTACAGAGCGAGCTGACGAGGCGTGGACGACAACAGGTCCTCGCCACGCAGGACGTGCGTGATCTTCATGAGCGCGTCGTCCACGGGATTGACGAGCGTGTACAGCGGGATGCCGTTACCGCGTGTGAGCGCGAAATCGGGAACGCTGCCGGCCTTGAACGTCGTCTCACCGCGGACGAGATCGTGCCACGTCAGGTCCTCGTCGGGCATCCGCAGCCGCACCACGGCCTTGCGTCCCTCGTCGAGAAATGCCTGCCGCTGCTCTGGAGTCAGGTCGCGGTCGTAATTGTCGTAGCCGAGCTTGGGGTCGCGGCCCGCCGCCTTGTGGCGCTCCTCGACTTCCTCCGCGGTCGAGAACGACTCGTAGGCCTCGCCGGCCTCGAGCAGTTTCTCCACGACGCCGATGTGGAGTCCGCGACGTTCCGACTGGCGGTACGGCTTGTACGGTCCGCCGACCTCCGGGCCCTCGTCCCATTCGAGTCCCAGCCAGCGCAACGCGTCGAGGATCGCCTGGTACGACTCCTCGCTGTCCCGGGCAGCGTCGGTGTCTTCGATGCGGAACACGAACGTGCCGCCGTGGTGACGCGCGAAGGCCCAGTTGAACAGGGCGGTACGCACGAGACCCACGTGCGGGGTTCCGGTCGGGGACGGACAGAAACGGACACGTACTTCGCTGCTGGTCATGACTCGCTCAGGGTTGAGGATCGACGGGGAGACCCTCCCAGGCTATCCCCTGACCCCCGCCCAGGAAGCGGAGACCGCCCGGTCAGGCGCCCTTGGCCACGACGGGATTGGTCAGCGTTCCGATCTTCTCGACGGTGACGGAAACGGTGTCGCCCGGGACGATCGGTCCGACGCCCTCGGGGGTGCCGGTGAGAATGACGTCGCCCGGAAGCAGGGTCATGACCGCCGACACCCATTCGATGAGCTTCGGAATGTCGTGGACCATCAGCGAAGTCCGGCTCCGCTGACGCTGCTGCCCGTCGACCTCCGCCGTGATCTCGAGATCCGACGGGTCGAGGTCGGTCTCGATCCACGGCCCCAGCGGGCAGAACGTGTCGTGCCCCTTGGCGCGCGTCCACTGTCCGTCGGCCGCCTGGTGGTCACGGGCCGAGACGTCGTTCGCGACGGTGTATCCGAGGATCGCCTCACGCGCCTTCGCCGCCGGTACGTCCTTGCACGGCCTGCCGATCACGACGGCCAGCTCGGCCTCGTGGTGAACGACAGAAGCATTACGGGGAATGACGATCGGGGCACCCGGCCCGACGATCGACGTGTTCGGCTTGAGGAAGATCACCGGCTCTTCGGGAACCTCGTTCCCCGATTCCGCGGCGTGCGCAGCGTAATTGCGGCCGACAGCGATCACCTTGCTGGCAAGGATGGGAGCGAGCAACCGGACATCGGCGAGCGGCCAGCTACGTCCGGTGAAGGTGGGCGTACCGAAGGGATGCTCGGCGATCTCCTTCGCGGTTGCAGAATCCCCCTCCCCCTCGATGCTGACGAAAGCGACACCATCCGGACTGGCAATTCGACCAAGGCGCATGCGGGAAGTCTAACGGGGCGGCGCCCACCTCCTATCGACGCGGGCGTCGGCCTCCGTATAAAGTGAGCCCACAATTTCAAGATACGGGATCATTATCCTAGATAGTGGGAAACGATGGACGCGGGTGAAATCGGGGCACGGCGTTGGCTCATCCTGGCCGTCGGCGTACTGGCACAGGCGGCGCAGGCCACGATCGTCAACGGAGTGGCGTTCCTCATCCCCTCGCTCCATACCGAGGCGGGTCTGTCGCTTGCGCAGGCCGGAACCCTTGCGGGCGCACCGCTGTTCGGTGGCGTCTTCACTCTCGTGATGTGGGGCGCGATCTCGGACCGATTCGGCGAGCGGTTCGCGTTGACGGCGGGACTGGGGCTCGCGTCGGCGGCAACGGCCGCAGCCACCCTCACCACCTCGATTCCCGCGCTGGGCATACTGCTCGTGCTCGCCGGCGCCGGCGCCGTCAGCGCGAACGCCGCGAGCGGGCGCGTCGTCGTCGGGTGGTTCGCACCCCGCCAACGAGGGCTCGCGATGGGAATCCGTCAGATGTCGGTGCCCCTCGGCGTCGCGGCAGGAGCACTCGTCATTCCCCCGGTCGCCGCGCACCACGGCGTCGCCTGGGCACTCGCCTTTCCGGCGCTCGCCTGCGGGATCGCGGCGCTCGCGTGCGCGCTCGGAATCCTGGACCCACCCCGGCCCGACCGGGCGGAGGCGCACCGCACGGGAATGCTCGCGAATCCGTATCGGAGTTCGTGGACCCTCGCGCGCATCCACGCGGCTTCGATCCTGCTGGTGGTGCCGCAGTACGTCGTGTGGACCTATTCACTCGTGTGGCTGATCACCGATCGGGAATGGGACGAAACCGGTGCCGGTCTACTGATCGCGGTGGCCCAGATCCTCGCCGCCCTCGGCCGTGTCGCCGCCGGAAGCTGGTCCGACCGGGTGGGTAGCAGGCTGGGTCCGATGCGACTCGTCGCTGTATCGGTGGTCCTCGCGATGGTCGCACTGGCCGCGACATCCTTGTCCGGATCGGTGGCAGCCGTCGTCGTCCTGCTCGTCGCCTCGGTGCTGACCTCGGCCCCGAACGGCCTGGCGTTCACGGCGGTTGCGGAGATCGCGGGGCCGTACTGGGGAGGACGTGCGCTCGGCGTCCAGAACACCGGGCAATTCGTCGCGGCAGCTGCGGTGGGGCCGGCCTTCGGCGCGCTCATCGCCGTGGTCGGGTTCCCGGCGGCATTCGCGATCGCAGCGATCGCACCGGCAGCCGCAGCACCGGTGATTCCGAAAAGTTAACCGGCCGTGCTGGTTCCGGCTGCCGAGGCGACCGGAACCAGCACCGCGTCAGAGCGCTGCGGCGATACGGTCACCGACGTCGGTCGTGACGATCGGTCCCGATCCCCGCGACGCGAGATCCGCTTCCACGGCCTGCTCGACACGGGCGGCATCCTCGTCGCGCCCGAGATGACGCAGCAGCAACGCAGTCGACAAGATCGCCGCCGTCGGGTCCGCGATGCCCTTGCCCGCGATGTCGGGAGCCGAGCCGTGGACCGGTTCGAACATCGACGGATTGGTGCCCGAGGCATCGATGTTGCCACTGGCCGCCAAGCCGATACCGCCGGTGACCGCACCCGCCAGGTCCGTGATGATGTCGCCGAAGAGATTGTCGGTGACGATCACATCGAACCGCGACGGATCGTCGACCATGTAGATCGTCGCCGCGTCGATGTGGCAGTAGGCGGTCTCGACGTCGGGGTACTCGCGACCCACGGTCTCGATGGCGCGGGTCCAGATCGCACCCGCATTCGACAGCACGTTGGTCTTGTGGATGAGGGTGAGGTGCTTGCGGCGGGTCTGCGCCAGCGCGAACGCGTACCGCACGACGCGCTCCGCACCGAACCAGGTGTTGATCGACACCTCGGTGGCGATCTCGTGCGGCGTACCGACCCGGATCGCTCCTCCGTTGCCCGTGTACGGACCCTCGGTGCCTTCACGCACCACGACGAAGTCGATGTCGGGGCTCTTCGCGAGCGGCGACACCGAACCCGGGTACAGCCGCGAAGGACGCAGATTCACGTGGTGGTCGAGAGCGAACCGCATGTTGAGCAACAGGCCACGCTCGAGCACCCCGGGCTTGACCGACGGATCTCCGATGGCGCCGAGCAGGATTGCGTCGTGTTCACGGATTGCCGCAAGATCCGCGTCCGGCAGCAGTTCACCGGTTGCGTTGTATCGCTTTGCGCCGAGGTCGTATTCGGTGGTCTCGAGGTCCGGAACCAAGGCGCGCAACACCTTCAGCGCCTCGGCTGTGACCTCGACACCGATTCCGTCACCGGGGATGACTGCGAGTTTCATGGGTTGGTGCTCACTTCCTGTGCGACGGTGGCCGCGACCGTGCTGAGACGGTCGCGGCCACCGGACGATGCTGGGCCCGAGGGCGCCCGTAGACGCCCCGGAAACGATCAGGACAGGTCGACCTGCGCGACGCGTGCGTCGAGCTGCTCGACGATCTGCGCGACCTCGGCGTCACCCACGACGCGGTTCACGCGCAGGATGACGGTCGCGCCCGGGCCTTCGGCATCCTGGCTCAGTGCGGCGGCCTGGATGTCGATACCGGCGTTACCGAGAACGGTGCCGAGTGTTCCGAGGACACCCGGACGATCCTGGTAGTGCACGATGAAGTTGTGGCCCTCGGCACGCAGGTCGAAGCTGCGTCCGTTGATGTTGACGATCTTCTCGACCTGCTGCAGGCCGGTGAGCGCACCCGCGACCTGCGTGACGTGACCGTCGGCGGCCACGGCGCGCACCTCGACGGAACTGCGGTGGGTCTGCGCCTCGCTGACCTTCTCGACCTCGACGGTCACGCCGCGCTGCTCGGCGAGCTGCGGTGCGTTGACGAAGGTGACGGGCTCGTCGCTGCTGGCCGAGAACAGGCCACGCAGCGCAGCGAGTCCGAGGATCTCGACGTTCTCGGACGAGAGTTCGCCGCTCGCGACGACCTGGACGTTCTGGACTGCCTCGGGCGAGAGGGTGCCGGCGAGCAGGCCGAGCTTGCGGACCAGTTCCAGCCACGGCGCGACCTCTTCACCGACCGGGCCACCGGAGACGTTCACGGCGTCCGGCACGAACTCGCCGGCGAGCGCGAGCAGCACGCTCTTCGCGACATCGGTGCCCGCCCGGTCCTGGGCCTCGGAGGTGGACGCCCCGAGGTGGGGAGTCACGACCACGTTGTCGAGATCGAACAGCGGCGAATCGGTGCACGGCTCGGAGTTGAAGACGTCGAGTCCTGCTGCGCGGACCTTGCCGGAGACGAGCGCGTCGTACAGTGCGCCTTCGTCGATGAGACCGCCGCGAGCGGCGTTGACGATGATCACACCGTCCTTGGTCTTGGCAAGACGCTCCGCGTTGAGCAGACCGGCGGTTTCCTTGGTCTTGGGCAGGTGCACGGAGATGAAGTCGGCCCGCGCGACGAGTTCGTCGATGTCGACCAGTTCGATCCCCAGCTGTGCCGCACGCGCTGCGGGCAGGTAGGGGTCGTAGGCGATGATGTCGGTCTCGAACGCGGCGAGGCGCTGCGCGAAGAGCTGACCGATCCGGCCGAGGCCGACGACGCCGACGGTCTTGCCGAGGATCTCGGTGCCGTTGAAACTCGAGCGCTTCCAGGTCTTCTCGCGCAGCGTGCGGTCGGCGGCCGGGATCTGGCGCGCGGTGGAGAGGAGCAGCGCGACAGCGTGCTCGGCGGCCGAGTGGATGTTGGACGTCGGGGCGTTGACGACCATCACGCCGCGCTCGGTGGCGGCGGCGATGTCGACGTTGTCGAGACCGACACCTGCGCGGCCGACGATCTTCAGGTTGGTCGCGGCGGCGAGCACCTCTGCGTCGACGGTCGTTGCGGACCGGACGAGAAGCGCATGCGCGTCGGGTACGGCTGCGAGCAGCGCCGGGCGGTCCGGGCCGTCCACCCAGCGCACCTCGACACCGTCACCGAGCGCATCGACGGTCGATTGCGCAAGCTTGTCGGCGATCAGGACTACTGGACGGCCATTCTGGCTCACGTGTGGACTCCCTGTGTCGTGAATGTGTGGGTGGTCGGCGGCGCCGACGCCTGTCGGAAGGCGCGTTCACCCGCGACCGCACACAGTTTAGTGCCCCGGCCCCCACTACGGGCCCACCGGGATCGTCCAGCGGGGTACAGCGGGGCGGGGTGGAGTCCCCCACGCGATCCTGGGCCGACCCGTATACGGCCGGAAGACGTCGCGGGTACCTCAGCGTCGCCGCCGCAAATGCCTGGCGCCCGGTACCGGGCGCGGCCTCCGCCGTGCGCTCCGTCCGGCGGTTCCCGTCGGCGAAATGTCCGGACGCGCACGAATTGTCCGACGGGTGATACCGGTGTCGCGCCGGTGCCGGAAGGCGATCACGGCGGCACGAGAGGTGGGATAGAACTGTTCCCGATGGAAGCGGTTTTCCGACTGCATGCGCAGAAGCTTTTCTCTCTCCTGGCCCTCCAGTGCCGCAAAGCCGAATCGAATTCCGTTGTGGGACAGGTATTCGTCGAGCCGCTCGAGCTCTTCGACCGACGTCGTGTCGAGATCGGTGATCGGCTGGGCCACGAGGATCACCCACTCCACCCGATCGGATCGCTCCTGCACGAGTGCGCGCACATAGCCCGTGAGAATCGAGCCGTTCGCGAAGAACAGCGGTGCGTCGAACCGTGCCAGGAGGAGCCCTCTGATCCGGTGGCCTTCGGGATGGCGCGCTCTGTCGTGATATCCGGCGATTCCGGGGACTTCGACGAGTTCGGCGCGGTGAGGCCGCCAGGTCTGGATCACCAACGCCATCAGCGACAGCGCGATCGCGATCAGTACGCCTCGCAGCACGCCCGTGAGGATGACGGCGACGGATGCCGCTAAACACAAACCGAATTCGATCTTGGCCACCTGCCACAGATGCCCGACCTTGGCGAAGTTGAACTGCGCACTCGCAGCGACGATGACGACGGCGCTGAGAGCGGACCGCGGAAGGTTGCCCGTCGCGCCGGGTGCGAGCAGGAGGAAGGCAAGGACCGTCAGTGCTCCCACCACTCCGGCGAGTTGGGTGTGCGCGCCCGCGCGTTGGACGACAGGCGTGCGGCTTCCGCTACCGCACACCGGGAACCCGCCTGTGACACCGGCCGCGAGGTTCGCGACGCCGAGCGCCCGCATCTCGGAGCTTCCGTTCACGTCCTCACCGCGCTCGGACGAGAAAGCGCGGGACACGACGGAGGTGTCGGCGAAACCGATGACGGCGATCGCGACAGCGGGGCCGAGCAGAGTCGCGACGTCGCTCCACGCGAGCCCGCCGAGGGCCGGGCCAGGGAGCCCCGACGGGAGCGCGCCCACCGTCTCGAGTTTGTCGCCCAGCCCGAAAGCAGCTGTCACCCCGGTGGCCACGACGACCCCGATCAGGATGCCCGGAACTCGTGGCCACAGCACCTGTACCACCACGATCAGGATCAGGGTCGCGCCGCCGAGGAGGAAGGCGAGCGATCCGAGCGCACCCCCGCGCACCGCGTCCGCAGCATTCCGGAGGTTCGTGAAGAGGTCGGCCGGCCGGGTATTCGCACCGAGTAGGTGCGGGACCTCGCTCGCGATCACGATCAGAGCGATAGCGTTGAGAAATCCGACCCTGATGGGGTTGGACAGCAGTTCTGTGATGAATCCGAGGCGCAGAATCCCGCTGAACAACAGCAGAATTCCGACTATCAGGGCGAGCAGACCGGCTAGCGCCACGGCGCGGGCGGGATCTCCTGCCGCGGCGAGGGGAACGACCGCCGCAGCGATCAGCGGTGCCAGGGCGGAAGACGGAACGACCACGAGGATGCGCGACGGGCCGACAAGCGCATACACCAGCATGGGCACGATCGTGGCGTACATGCCCATGTGGGCAGGCAGTCCCGCCGCTGCCGCGTATCCCATGCCGGTGGGCACGAGCAGCGCGCTGACCACCAAACCCGCGGTGATGTCGGTCCGCAGCCATCCGCGCTGGTACCTGCGTGCCGTGGCGATGCCGGGAATCCGGCTCACGGCGGCCGAGAGCGACATTGGGCAAGTATGGTACGCCGGTGCCGTCCGCGTCCTGCACGTGGAGAGATTCGTTTCGGCACGCACCGAGCACCGGCTTCACCCGAAACGACGGCAGCCCGCCACCCTGTCGGGGTGGCGG
>NZ_JBHXRF010000011.1:0-98873 GCF_042717545.1 Rhodococcus sp. NPDC058639 | reverse complement strand
GACAGGGTGTGGGAGAGTAGGACACCGCCGAACACCCGTTTGCTGGAGGCCCCCAACTGTGTTGGGGGCCTTCAGTGTTTTGTGTATGCAGTGTTTTTAGTGGATTGTGTTTTGAGGAGGGGACCCACAAGTGGGTCCCCTTTTTCGTCCGCGCGGAACCGTCAGGTTACGAGATGGTAACGAGGTGGTTCTGGGTCCCGCTTTGCCACGTGATGTGGGTAACGTCCGCTGGTGCAAGATCCGCTTGGATCGTGCTGCACGGCGGTGCGCATCCTCCCGGGTCGTTCTAGGACGACGAGAGGGATCAGACGATGACGAACAGGTTCGGCTCGGCCGGAATTGTGAAGGCCGCGGCCACTCTTGCGGGACTCGGGCTTGTCGGTGCGTCCGTGACGGGATGCACGAGCGTCGACAACTCGGGCGAGGGGTCGACTCTCCAGCGACTCCAGGACTCCGGCACCGTCACGGTCGGCTTCGCCGGCGAGGCGCCCTACAGCTTCATGGAGGACGGCGAACTGACCGGCGCGACGGTCGCGCTGCACAGGGAAATCTTCTCGAACCTCGGTATCGACAATGTGGAGGGCGTAGCCACCGACTTCGGTGCGCTCATCCCGGGTCTGCAGGCTGGACGCTTCGACGTCGTCAGCGCAGGCATGTCCATCCTTCCCCAGCGGTGCGAGCAGGCTTTGTTCAGTGAGCCGGAGTTCAACTACACGACTGCTCTGATGGTTCCTCAGGGCAACCCTCAGCAGCTCAGCGACATGCAGACCATCGCGGACAAGGATGTCCGGATGGCGGTGCTGACCGGTGCGATCGAGTCGGACTACGCGTCGTCGCTCGGTATCGACGCGATGCAGGTGTCCTCACCGCAGGACGGCATGGACGCGGTGATCAACGGACGTGCCGATGTCTTCGCACTCACCGGTATCTCCCTGAACTGGATGAAGCAGAACAACGAGAACGCTCCCGTCGAGGTCACGGAGTCGTTCGTCGCCGAAATCGACGGCGTTCCCCAGGTGGGAGCGGGTGGCACCGTGTTCCGCACGGAGGACACCGAACTCCGCGATGCCTACAACGCCGAGCTGGCCAAGATCACGTCGGACGAGGCCACCTACCTCTCGATCGTCGGGGATTACGGCTTCACCGCGGAGGAGATGCCGGATCCGAACCTGACCACGGAGACACTGTGCGAAGGCACCGCCTGAGCGCGGGCTGCGGACAATGGCTTCGGAGTCCAACTTCGAACAGTTTCGGGATGCAATTCCGCGCCTGTTCGACGGGATCATCGTCACTCTCGAACTGACCATCGGTAGCGCGTTCTTCGCGTTCTTGCTGGCGCTTGCGCTGGGACTTGCCGGCGGCGCGAAGAATCTCGCGCTGCGCGGCAGTGCGCGTGTGTTCATCGAATTCTTCAGAGGCACCTCACTGCTGGTCCAGTTGTTCTGGTTCTTCTATGTGCTGCCTCTGTTCGGGTACCGCCTCGAACCGATCGTGTGCGGCATCCTGGCTCTGTCGCTGAACTACGGCGCCTACGGTGCGGAGGTCGTCCGCGGCGCCATCGCGTCGGTTCCACGGCCCCAATGGGAGGCGGCGACCGCCTTGAACTTCGGGTACTGGCAACGGCTGCGCCGAGTGATCTTTCCTCAGGCCTGGGCGGAGATGATTCCCCCTCTGACCAATCTCCTGATCCAGTTGCTCAAAGGCACTGCGCTCGCGAGTTACATTCTGCTGCAAGATCTCACATTCGAGATCGAACAGCTGCGGCAGAACACCGGCGACACGTTGTTCGCGTTCGGAATCGGCCTCGTCCTCTACTTCGTGGTCGGATACATCCTGACGCTGGTGATGAACGCGCTCGAAGTACGCGCGAAGAGTCGCCTCGGCACGGGTCCGAGTATGCGTGAGATCTTCGGAGTCGCGCCGGCTCTGGACGAACCCGCGGGGGTGGTGAAGTCGTGACCGTCGAATGGAGTTGGCAACGCGCCGGAGAGGCGCTGCCCGTGCTGCTCGAGGGCTTCCGCATCACGCTGCTGGCGACGGTGCTGGGTTTCGCCCTCGCTGCTGTGCTGGGTCTGGCCGTGGCGATCATGCGGCGCTCGCTCCCCAAGGTGCTCGCCAAACTGCTCTCCGCGGTAGTCGAGTTCATCCGGCTGACACCGCTCGTCGTGCAGTTGCTGTTCGTCTACTACCTGCTCCCGCAATTCTCGGCACTGCAAATCGGTATCGCGGTACTCGGTATCCACTACGCGACGTATATGGCCGAGGTCTACCGGGCAGGTATCGAAGCGGTCCCGGTGGGGCAGTGGGAAGCGGCACGCGCGCTGTCTTTGCCACCCGCCCGCACCTGGCGGGCAGTGATCCTGCCGCAGGCGATTCGCCGTGTCGTTCCGGCACTCGGCAACTACGCGGTTTCGATATTCAAAGACACCCCGTACCTCTTCACCATTTCGGTGGTGGAGATGGTGACGGCGGCGCAGCAATTCGGGGCAAGAAACTTTCAATATCTCGAGCCACTGACGATGGCGGGGCTGATCTTCCTCGCCGCGAGCTATCCCACGTCAGTGCTCATCCGCAGATTGGAGCGTCGACTTGCCTACTGATCCGGCCCTCGAGGAGCACACTCTCACGGGCGACAGGTCCGCTGTACCGATGATCGAATTCGATTCGGTCGTCAAGAAATTCGGCGACAACGTTGTTCTCGATCATCTCGGCTTCACGGTGGCAGCCGGAGACAGGGTGACGCTGATCGGCCCCAGCGGCTCCGGAAAAACCACCATCCTGCGTCTGCTCATGACGTTGGAGAAGGTGGACGGCGGGGTCATCCGAGTCAAAGGTGAACCGCTCAGCCACGAACGAAAAGGGGACCGTCTGGTTCCCGCGTCGGAGCGGCACCTTCGATCGATGCGCCGCAGCATCGGCATGGTGTTCCAGCAGTTCAACCTGTTCCCGAACATGAACGTGATGGAGAACCTCACGGAGGCGCCCATCCACGTGCTCGGGCGCAAGAAGTCCGAAGCGCAGGAACGCGCGCGTGAACTGCTCGCGACGGTCGGACTGTCGGACAAGGAGAGTGCGCACCCGACGCAGCTGTCCGGTGGGCAGCAGCAGCGTGTGGCGATCGCCCGGGCGCTCGCAATGGACCCCGACATCCTGCTTCTCGACGAGGTCACCTCGGCGCTCGACCCCGAACTCGTCGCGGATGTGCTGGACGTGCTGCGCACCATCGCCGAGACGACCGACATCACGATGCTCATCGTGACGCACGAAATGCACTTCGCGCGAGACGTATCCAATCGTGTGCTGATGTTCGATCAGGGTCGCATCGTCGAGGAAGGGTCGCCGGAACGCATCTTCACGGATCCCGAACACGAGCGAACGCGGAGATTCCTCGACGCGATCATCGCGGGAGAATGAGCACGCGCGGGGTTGTCAGTAGGACGGAACGGCCAGGTGGGTAGCTTCGGTCCGGCCTCGGAGCATCACTTTTTCGCCCAGCGTCCACCGGGAGCGTTCCGCGCCCGACGTGGCGTCGAGAGCACGGCGTGACGCGACGACGTGTCCGGGCACGGTTTTCGCGAGCTCGGAGAGCCGTGCTGCCTCGTTGACCGGGTCTCCGATCACCGTGTACTCGAACCGCTCTTCGGCACCGATGTTGCCGGCCACCGCAATCCCGGCGGTGATGCCGATGCCCGCCCGGCATTCGGGTACCTCGGCCTCGAGACGTTGCGCCATCTTCCGGGCGGCAGAAAGTGCCCGCCCGGGGGCGTCGTCGACGGCAACCGGAGCACCGAAGATCGCGAGGGCGGCGTCACCCTCGAACTTGTTGACGAAGCCCCCGGCGGAATGGACCTCGTCGACGACGACAGCGAAGAATCGGTTCAGCAGTTCCACGACCTCGGAGGGCGGTCTGCTCGCCGCGATCCCGGTCGACCCGATGATGTCGATGAACAGCACCGCGACGTCCCGTTCTTCGCCTCCGAGGGTCTCTGCCCGGTTCAGCGCTGCCGCCGCGACGTCACGTCCGACATGTTTACCGAACACCTCCCGCATACGTTCCCGTTCGCGCAGGCCCTCGGCCATCCGGTTGAAGCCGGCCTGCAACTGGCCGAGTTCGGTGCCGTCGTAGACGACGACCGCCTCGTCGAATCGTCCCTCCTCGATTCGGCGCATCCCGAAACGCACGGATTCGATCGGAGCGATCGTGGATCGTACGGTCAGGTACATCAGGAGTGAGCCCGTCAACAGCGCAACCGTTCCCAGGACGAGGATCGTGATCGCGAGGCGGATCGTGGTGACCGGGCGGACGAAGGTGAACACCGCCACGAAGATCAGCCCGACGACGGGCACGGCGGTGCCGAGTGCCCACGCGAGCATCACCCGCCCGGTGGTGCCGGCGAACTTCCGGCGAGGTGGTGTGCCCGCTTCGAGGGCCCTCGCGGAAATAGGACGGAGCGCGAACTCCGTGAACATGTATGCGAAGCCGCACACGGTGACCCCGGCGAGCGTGATGGTCAAGGCCACTTTGGGAATCGTCTCAGCGTCGACGATGCCGAAGCACGTGGTGAAGAGGACCAGCCCGACGAACCACAGTGCACCCTGCTGAAGGGTGATCCGCCACGGCATCTTCAGAGCGATGCGCTGCTCGTCCGCGGTGGGCGGCCGGTTCTCGAGAGCCCACCGCAACCGGCGGAGGGCTCCGCGGGTGAACAGGAACGCCCCGAGCACGATCGCGACCCCGACGTACACCGGCGCAAGGATCGCGGTGATCACGAGGAATTCGGAGGTGAGGACCGACGGGCCGGGGATGACCACGTTGATGAGCGCGGCCACGATGGCGGCTCCCACGAGGTGCGTTCCGATCAGCGACAGGGTGAGCAACAACTGGATACGGATGCGCTGCCGCCGGACGGGTTCGGCGGGTTCACCGAGGATCGCGGACCCGAGCGGTGCGGTGCGGTTGCTGCGTGCTGGCATGGTCGTTCGAGAGTAGTCGAGCAGATCCACTAGGGTGGGTCCGTGCGTCTAGTGATTGCCCGTTGCCGTGTGGACTACATCGGACGCCTGACGGCGCACCTGCCCACGGCTCGCCGACTCCTGCTCGTCAAGGCCGACGGGTCGGTGAGTATCCACGCCGACGACCGCGCCTACAAACCTCTCAACTGGATGAGCCCGCCGTGCTGGCTCGTCGAGGAACCGGCCGACGAGGCGCAGGCGCTCTGGGTGGTGACCAACAAAGCCGGCGAGGAACTGCGGATCACGCTCGAAGAAATCGAGCACGACTCGAGTCACGAACTCGGGGTGGACCCCGGCCTCATCAAGGACGGCGTGGAAGCGCACCTGCAGGAACTTCTCGCGGAACACGTGGAGACGCTCGGCCAGGGATTCACGCTCGTCCGGCGCGAGTACCCGACAGCGATCGGTCCCGTCGACCTGCTGTGCCGGGACGCCGCCGGCGCCACGGTGGCGGTGGAGATCAAGCGTCGCGGTGAGATCGACGGCGTCGAACAACTCACGCGCTATCTCGAACTTCTCAACCGCGATCCGCTCCTCGCCCCGGTCACCGGAGTGTTCGCTGCCCAGCAGATCAAGCCGCAGGCGAAGACCCTGGCGACGGATCGCGGGATCCGCTGCCTCGTCCTCGATTACGAGGCTCTGCGCGGCACCGAGAGCACCGAGTTCAGATTGTTCTGACGGTGCCGCGCCGCAATCGTCCCCCTACGTCGTCGCGCAGACGCGGACACGCCGAATCGGAGAGCGCCTCCTTCGGTTTCGCCACCAGCCGCACCGAGAACGGTCCGGCAGGAGCGGACGACGAGAGGTACACGGTGCGGACCGTGCCCGGAAGCCGCGCCACCAAGCCGTACCGGTGCCCGGGATGCGACCACGAGATCGCGCCCGGCACACCACACGTGGTGGCCTGGCCCGTCGACACCCCGGGTGGCGCCGACGACAGACGGCACTGGCACAACGGGTGCTGGAAGGGACGTGGAACCCGGCGGCCCACGCGCCGGTGGTCCTAGCCGACAACTGTCCCAGTCGACAGTGGTCCCGGCCTGCAAGAGCGGGTGGTGTCCGGCTCCGCGTCGTAGTCTGACGTCGTGCGCTGCCGATGGCGGGACGTGAGATCTGGACGCGCGGATGACCGAGACGACCGTGGCGGATGTGATGGCCGAACTGGCCACGCTCGAGGACCCGAAGGCACGGGCGGTCAACGAGAAACAAGTCGTTCGAGCGTGACGAACTGGACGCGATGATGCGTGATGCGCGTGCTCCCAAGGTGCGGGGCCGGCTGGTGAACTACGTCGTGAAGAAGAGCCCGCACGCAGAGGAACTGCGCGCGGGCTGGTTCCGTGATCCGGACCCGCCGGTCGCGAGTGCCGGCTGGGATCTGACCGCCGGACTGGGGGTCACGGATCCGGGCGGGCTGGACCTGGACGGACTCCTCGAGATCGTCGAGGCAGAGATGAAGGATGCTCCCGACCCACTGCGGTGGGCGATGAACACCTGCCTCGCCCAGATCGGGATCGAGCACGCTCACCACCGGCAACGTGCCCTCGAGATCGGGGAGCGGCTGGGAGTTCTCGAGGACTACCCGACGTCACCGGGCTGCACGTCGCCGTACGCGCCGGTCTGGATCAGCGAGATGGTCGGCCGCCGCCAGGGAGCAGGGTAGTCGCGCGACGCGTCAGTTTCTGACCTTGCTGGCGACTGCGGGGGAGCGTCCCTGGATATTCGGTCCGGAGCCCGTGGTGTTCCGAGGCTGCGTTCCGGAACCGCGGACGCCGTCGGCCGGTTTCGTGGTGTCGGTCTTCGCGGTGGTGCCGGTCTTCTGGGTGTCGACGGATTTCCCGGTGCCGGCATTGTTGCCGCTGTCCGTGGTGCGTCCGGTCCCACCGGCTGCTGCCGCGTCGTCCTGGTCCGCTCGCGCAGGCGCGGCGACCCGTCCCTCGGTATCCGCGGTCGCCTTCGGCTTCGCGGCGGGAGCACCACCGCCTGTGTTGCGATCGCGGGAAGCGCTGCCACCGGCCGTGTTCCCGCCGGCCGAAGTGCTGCCACCGCCCGTGTTCCCACCGGCCGAAGTGCTGCCACCGCCCGGACGGGGGGTATCGAGCGAGATCTCCCGGTCGAGCAACTCGCCTTCGCGGTTGATCGCGGCGAGCATGGTCGGCACGTCGTCGAGCTGCTCGCGCACCGCATCCAGCTGGCCGAGGATGCGTCCACGCAGCATGCGCATTTCCTCGGTGACGTCGCGGGCGTTGGCGACCTTGCGCTCGGATTGTTCGGTGGCAGTCGCGAGACGACGGGCGGCTTCCTGCGTCGCCACATCGATACGGCGTTCGGCTTCGGCCTTGCTCGTGCGCTCGAGGTTGTCGAGTTCGCCGAGAAGCTTGCTGCGACGTTCGGCCATCGTGATCTCGAAGTCCTGCTGAACCTGCTCGCGCTTGCTTTCGGCTTCGGCGGCGTGGCGGTCGGCCTCGGCGCGAGCAGCCGCGACGATGCGGTCGGCCTCCTTGCGCGCGGCAGCCATCGTCCGCTTGTGCTCGTCCTCGAATGCGAGGCGCCGTTCTTCGAGCTCTGCGAGCTTCTGTTCGTAATCGCCGCGGAGTCTGATGCCCTCCTGCTCGGCGAGCGAGATCATTTCCGCGGAGTCGGCCTCGGCGCGCGCCCGCAACTCGGATGCTTCATCCGATGCGAGGCGCAGCATCCGGGAGATGCGGTCGCTCATGCCCTCGGCGGTGGTGGGGGGCACCGACAGCCGGTCCACATCGCGGCGGAGCTCGTCGATCTCGTTGCGCGCATTCTCGAGCTGACGCGCGAGATCGCGGGCCTGCGCGGACGCGGCGTCGCGGTCGGTCGCGGTCACGCGTAACTCGGCTTCGAACCGGGCGAAGTAGTTGGTTACCTCGTCGCGGTCGAAGCCTTTTCGCACGATCGAGAACGGCAGGTGGCTGGGGGTGCGATCACGATCGAAGACCATGGCGACAATCTACCTGCTGAGGCCGGAGGACACGCTGCGCTCCCGCCGAAACGCAGGCGGGAGTGCAGACTCGTAATCCGTCCGCGTGGCTCAGTGCGCGGCGTGGGCGGCCGGCTCGACCAATTCGACGAGAACGCCGCCCGCATCCTTCGGGTGGAGGAAGTTGATGCGGGAGTCGGCGGTGCCGCGACGCGGGGCGTCGTACAGCAACCGGACGCCGTTGGCGCGCAGTGCGGCGGAGACAGCGTCGAGATCGGACACGCGGTATGCGAGCTGCTGCAATCCCGGACCGCTGCGGTCCAGGAACTTGGCGATGGTCGAATTCTCGTTCAGCGGAGCGAGCAGCTGGATCTGGGTCGCGCCTTCCGGACTGCCCGGCACGGACAGCATCGCTTCCCGGACACCCTGTTCTTCGTTGACCTCTTCGTGTGTGGACACGAGGCCGAGGTTCTCGGCGTACCACGTGAGAGCGGCATCGAGGTCGGGCACCGCGATACCGACGTGATCGATCGCGGTGACGAGCCCGGTCGCGAGAAGCGCAGCGGCCGGCGTGGAGGTGGGAGAGATCTCGGTCATGTTCTAGACGGTAGCGTTAACGTTGCATGCGTTCATATCGGGAGTGATGTTTCAGGCCCGGTTGGCGCCCCACATTTCCCCGATCGCCGGAGGTTCTTTCCGTGAGCAGTTCTGTCATCGTCGCCGGAGCCCGTACGCCCATGGGGCGCCTGCAGGGTTCACTCAAGGACCTCTCGGGCTCGGACCTCGGCGGCGTCGCGATCAAGGGTGCCCTCGAGAAGGCCGGCGTCGCGCCCGAACAGGTCGAGTACGTGATCATGGGGCAGGTCCTCACGGCGGGCGCCGGGCAGATTCCCGCGCGGCAGGCCGCAGTCGCCGCCGGTATTCCCATGGACGTGCCCGCGCTGACCATCAACAAGGTGTGCCTGTCGGGCATCAACGCGATCGCCATGGCCGATCAGCTGATCCGAGCCGGCGAGTTCGACGTCGTCGTGGCCGGTGGGCAGGAGTCGATGAGCCAGGCGCCGCACATGCTCGAGAAGAGCCGCGCCGGATTCAAGTACGGCGACGTGACGCTGCGCGACCACATGGCGTACGACGGGCTGCACGACATCTTCACCGACCAGGCGATGGGCAACCTCACCGAGTCCGCAAACAGCGGAGAACGTTTCGTGTCGCGCGAGGAGCAGGATGCCTTTGCCGCGGCGTCCCACCAGAACGCCGCGCGTGCCTGGAAGGACGGCCTGTTCGACGAGGAGGTCGTGCCCGTCGCCATCCCTCAGCGCAAGGGCGACCCCATCATGTTCGCGGCCGATGAGGGAATCCGCGCCGACACCACGACCGAGTCGCTCGGCAGGTTGCGTCCGGCCTTCTCCAAGGACGGCACCGTGACGGCCGGTTCGGCCTCGCAGATCTCCGACGGCGCCGCTGCGGTCGTGGTGATGAGCAAGGACAAGGCCGAGGCACTCGGCCTGAGCTGGATCGCGGAGATCGGCGCCCACGGTGTGGTCGCCGGACCGGACTCGACGTTGCAGTCGCAGCCGGCCCGTGCGATCGCCAAGGCGTGCGAGCGCGAGGGTGTCGATCCTCAGGACCTCGATCTGATCGAAATCAACGAGGCTTTCGCGGCGGTGGGCATCGTCTCGGCTCGTGAGCTGGGCATCGACGCCGACAAGGTCAACGTCAACGGTGGCGCGATCGCACTCGGGCATCCCCTCGGAATGTCCGGTGCCCGCATCGCCCTGCACCTTGCGCTGGAGCTGAAGCGTCGCGGCGGTGGCATCGGTGCGGCTGCGCTGTGCGGCGGCGGCGGCCAGGGAGATGCGCTCATCGTCCGCGTGCCGAAGGCCTGACTTTTCCCTGAAGCACGATCACGGCCCCGGCGCACTGCGCCGGGGCCGTGATGTCTCTCACCACCACTACGGGTCGTCGTAGTCCTCCGGCACAATGGTCGCCATGACGAACATCTTCGACCTGTCCACCCCCGCGAAGCGGTTCCGCCTCGTGGCGATCTGGGAAGCTGTGACCTGGCTCGCACTCTTGATCGCCATGTTCTTCAAGTGGGTGCTCGGATACGAAGAAGCGATCGCCATCCCGGGCATGGTGCACGGCGTGGCCGGTTTCATTCCGTTCGTTCTCATCGCGCTTCTCACTGCGTGGGCACTGAAGTGGGACCTGAAGACCACCTTCCTGGCGCTCGTCTCGAGTGTCCCGCCGTTCGGCACCATCGTCTTCGAGCGCTGGGCGGTGCGCACCGGCCGTCTCGCCGAACTCTCCGCGCCCGAAAGCCGCGAAAAAGTCGACACGGCTGCCTGACCGCCCGGCACACCACCGCCCGGGCATGACAAACTGGAGAGCGTGACTCGACCCGGTTCCCGTCCAGCACGTTCCGCTGCCGCAGCCGCAGCAATGTCCGGCGCGGTGGATCTCGCGCCGCTCAAGGCGAGGGCCACCGCTCCGCCGCCACCCCCGCCGAGTGCCGGTGATCCCGGCGCAATCCCGTCGATCATCGACGTCACCGAAGCGACGTTCGAGGCCGAGGTTCTCGAGCGCTCGATGCAGGTACCTGTGATCGTCGACCTCTGGGCGACGTGGTGCGAGCCCTGCAAGCAGCTGACCCCGACCCTCGAGAAACTCGCCGCAGAAGCCGGTGGCGAATGGGTGCTCGCGAAGGTCGATGTGGACGCCAACCCGCGCATCGCCCAGGCGTTCGGTGTGCAGTCGGTGCCCACCGTCGTCGCGATAGCTGCCGGGCAGCCTCTTGCCGACTTCCAGGGTGTTCAGCCCGAAGCCGCCCTCCGGCAGTGGCTCGACGCGATCCGCGATGCCGTCGCCGGCAAATTGTCGGGGCCCCCGAGCGCCGACGGTGAACCGGCCGAACAGCCCGCGGACCCGCGTTTCGAGGCTGCCGAGCAGGCTCTCGAGCAGGGCGATTTCGAGGGCGCCGAGGCCGCCTACCGGTTGATCCTCAACTCCGAGCCGAACAACACCGATGCGCAGGCCGCGTTGCGGCAGGTCCGGTTCCTCGGCCGTGCGCAACAACTCCCGGCCGACGCCGTCGAGCGCGCAGACGCGGCCCCGGCCGATCTCGACGCTCAACTGGCGGCGGCGGACGCCGAATTGTTCGCTCAGGACCCCGAAGCAGCGTTTGCACGCCTGATCGAATTCGTGCGTCGCAGTGCGGGTGACGAACGCACCGCGGCGCGTACCCGGCTGCTCGAACTGTTCGAGTTGTTCGACCCGGCAGAGGACTTCGTGGTCTCGGCGCGGCGCAAGCTCGCCATGGCGCTCTACTAGAACTTCACGCCCAACCGCACGTGTAACGGCCGCTGCCTACCGGTAGCGGCCGTTACACGCTGCTTCACCGCCGAGCACGCCGGTGCGGAACGCGTCGACCCGTGAGAAACCACTGGGAACCGTGTTGCCGTTGACGTCGCTCGCGGCCAGGCCGTCGGTGAGCAGCCCGGACACCGCCTCGTCGAGGTCACCGGGGGAGAGCCACACCATGTTCGCGTCGGCCCCCACGTCGGCCGCGAGCGGGCTCATCGGGCTCAGCGCGGCGCTGATCACACCCGACAGACATGCCGCGCGGAGCGCCGTGCGAGGCTCGGTCAGCGATTGACCGTTCGCGTGCTGGACGGCCAGCGCATATCGCGACGCGACCAGCACGTACGCGTTGTAGTCGCCGCGGACATCGGCGCTGAATTCGTTGTCGGAGGAGTCCCCCGGTGTGCTGCGCTCGGTGAGCGCAGCGAGGTCCACCCCGACCGTGTTCGTGGCGGGACAATACGACACCGGTGAGGTGGGCGCGGCGTCCGCACACCCGAGTTCGGCTCCCGACAGATCCAGTGCCGGGGGGTCTGCCAGCTCGAAGACGCGCTCGAACGAACGGAAGATGAGGTCGACGGAGTCCGCAGTGACCGGAAGCTCGCCGTCGTCGCTGCCATCGAAGTATTGCGGCAGGTCCGCGCGGCGGGTTTCCACTTCCGCGGCGTCGATCTGCGCGCACGCCGCGGCGCCGTCGGTGAACCCGATCTGGACGGCGGTGACCCGCTCGAACGCCGAGCCGTGGATGGAATCCGGGTCGTTGGGATCGGTGTCGCGGAACAACACCATCGACGCGAGCACCTTGTTGAGGCCGTCCGAGGTGTCGAGTTCGAAATGCGCGGCGCGCCCCTCGGCGACATGCCTCATGAACGCACCGGCGAAGCAGTCGGCCTGCTGCTCGAACACGATGCCGGGGTCGTCGTCGGCGATCAGGCCCGCCGTGTACTGGATCGCGTGACCGTACTCGTGAGCGAGGACCATGACGGCCGCCATCGGGCCGAAGTCCTCGATCAACTGCGGCATCAGATAGGAACGGTCCCATCCGATGACGTCGCCGAGACTGCAGTACGCCGCATTGATGAAGTCGAACGTCGGTTCCCCGCAGAACCGGGGGCCGCGCCGTTCGGAGGGATCCCACGACATGATGGTGGACACCGGCTCGAACGAACCCTTCGCGATCGTTCCGAACTCTCCACGCCAGTAGTCCTCGATATCGCCGATCGCGTTGCCGGCGAGAGTGTCGATGGGACCACCGTCGGTGTTCTCGACGACGACCCCGGCGTCGGGAACCCCGTCACGGGGCCCGCTGTACCCGCTCGTGACGGGCAGGCCGGCCACCGTGAAGGGGTTGTCGTAGACCGACACGGGCGTGCCGTCGATCTGTTGCGCACACCCTGCCAGCAGAACCATCGCGATCACCGGCACCGCCACCCGCTCGAACCGGCGTGTCCGTCTCACGTTGTGGTGCTCCTGTCGTCGATGCGGGTTTACCCCCGCAGCGACAACCAGATGGCACCGTGCGCGGGCAACGTGACCCGAGCCGACGCGGGGCGTCCGTGCCACGAATGCTCCGTGGCCTCTACCGCACCGAGGTTTCCGGTGCCGTGACCCTGATAGGCGGTCGCGTCCGTGTTGAGAATTTCTTCCCACGTGCCGGGTTCGGGTAAACCGACACGATAGTCCGCGTGAGTGCTGCCGGAGAAGTTGTGCAGGCACGCGACGACCGAGCCGTCACTACCGAACCGCAGAAAGCTCAGCACGTTGTTGTGCGCGTCGTTCGCGTCGATCCACGAGTACCCCTCGGGTGAGCTGTCGAGCGTGTACAGCGCGGGGTGCGCACGATAGGTCCGGTTGAGGTCGCCCATGAGCCGCTGGATGCCGCTGTGGAGCGGCTGGTCGAGCTGCCACCAGTCCAGTCCGCGTTCCTCCGACCATTCGGCGACCTGGCCGAACTCCTGACCCATGAACAGCAATTGCTTGCCCGGGTGTGCCCACATGTAGGCGAGCAGCGACCGCAGACCCGCAGCCCGGGTGTCGTCGTCGCCCGGCATCCGGGTCCACAGTGTGCCCTTGCCGTGCACGACCTCGTCGTGGCTGACGGGCAGCACGAAGTTCTCGCTCCACGCGTACATCAGCGAGAACGTGATTTCGTGGTGGTGGAAGGTGCGGTGCACGGGGTCGCGCGACAGGTAACCGAGCGTGTCGTGCATCCAGCCCATGTTCCATTTCATGGTGAACCCGAGTCCGCCGACGTTCGTCGGGCGGGTGACACCGGGCCACGACGTGGACTCCTCGGCCACGGTCACGACCCCGGCATGCTGCTTGTGGATCGTCGCGTTCAATTCCTGGAGGAATCCGACTGCCTCGAGGTTCTCACGACCACCGTAGATGTTGGGGGTCCAGCCCCCCGCGGGACGCGAGTAGTCGAGATAGAGCATGGAGGCGACCGCATCGACACGCAGCCCGTCGATGTGGAACTCCTCGATCCAGTACAGCGCGTTCGCGACGAGGAAGTTCCGGACTTCGGCTCGTCCGTAGTCGAAGACGTAGGTACCCCAGTCCAGTTGCTCACCGCGCTGCGGATCGGCGTGCTCGTACAGCGCCGTTCCGTCGAACCGCGCGAGGGCCCATTGATCCTTGGGGAAGTGGGCCGGAACCCAATCCATGATTACGCCGATTCCTGCGGCGTGAAGCCGGTCGACGAACTCGCGCAAATCGTCGGGTGTGCCGAAACGCGAGGTCGGGGCGTAATAGGACGTGACCTGATAGCCCCAGGACCCGCCGAACGGGTGCTCGGCAACGGGCAGCAGTTCGACGTGCGTGAAGCCCGTCTCGAGGACGTACTCGGCAAGCTGGTCCGCCAATTCGAGATACGTCAGTCCGGGTCGCCAGGACCCGAGATGTACCTCGTACACGGCCATCGCCTCGCGTACGGGTTCGGAGGTCGCGCGGGCGGCAACCCACTCGTCGTCGCGCCAGACATGGCTGCTCTCGGTGACACGGGAGGCGGTCGCCGGCGGTACCTCGGCAGCGAACGCCATCGGATCGGCCTTGTCGAGCACCGAACCGTCGTGCCCGTGAACCCGGTACTTGTACAGGTCGCCCGGTCCGACTCCGGGGATGAAGACTTCCCACACCCCGCTGGAACCGAGCACCCGCATCGGTGCGGTTCGTCCGCCCCAGCCGTCGAAGTCGCCGACCACGGTCACGCCGTGTGCGTTCGGAGCCCACACGGCGAAGGACGTCCCTGCGACGGGGCCGTCCGGGGTGTCGTAGTGCTGCAGGTGCGCCCCGAGGATCTCCCACAACCGCTCGTGCCGTCCCTCGTTGAACAGGTGACGGTCGAGTTCGCCGAGCGTCGGCAGGAATCGGTATCCGTCGGCGACGACGACGGTGTGGTCGAACGGGTAGGTCACGACGAGGCGGTAGTCGGCCAGGTCGAATTGCGGCACCAAAGCGCTGAAGACGTCGTGGCCCACCGGCTCGAGCGGATAATCGATACCGCCGATCCGCGCGGCGACCTTCTCCGCGCCCGGACGCAACGTGCGCACGACCGTGCCCTCCGGATGCGGGTGTGCGCCGAGGACGGAGTGGGGGTCGTGGTGCTCACCGGCGGCCAGTCGCGCGAGGTCTTCCGGGCGCGGAGTGTGCCGCCGCCGCGGTGGTTCCTCGGAGGAAGTCGGTGGGGGCACTGTCACGTGAGTCTCCTGTAGGCGAGAGTCGACCGGGTCGGAATCCCGATCGGGGGCAGCACCATGATGTGCGCGACCGATTTCCACGGTTCGAGCCGCACAAAGTTGGCTTGTCCCCAGACGTACTGTTCCCCGCTCACCTCGTCGTAAACGGGGAGCTGGTCCTGCCACTCGTGGCCGATGGACGGCATGTCCAGCCAGACGGTGCCTTCCTCGGCACCGTACGGGTTGAGATTGACCACGACGAGCACCGCATCGCCGGTCACCGGATCGTGTTTCGAGTACGCGATCAGAGCGTCGTTGTCGATGTGGTGGAAGGTGATGTTGCGCAACTGCTGTAAGGCAGGGTGTGCGCGCCGGATGCGGTTCAGGGCGGTCAGCCACGGCTCGAGCGATTCGCCGCGGCGTCGTGCCTCGTCGAAACGGCGTGGACGCAACTGGTACTTCTCCGAGTCGAGGTACTCCTCGCTGCCGGGGCGAACGGCGAGGTGTTCGTAGAGTTCGTATCCGGAGTAGACGCCCCAGGTGGGGGACAGGGTCGCGGCGAGCGCGGCTCGCAACGCGAACATTCCGGGCCCGCCGTGCTGGAGCGTCTCGTGCAGGATGTCGGGCGTGTTGACGAACAGGTTGGGTCGGGCCTCGTCGGCCTTCGCGGCGATCTCACGACCGAATTCGGTGAGTTCCCACTTGGCCACGCGCCAGGTGAAATACGTGTACGACTGCGTGAATCCGCGTCGTGCCAGCCCGTACATCCGCGCGGGCCGAGTGAACGCTTCCGCCAGGAACAGCACGTCCTGATCGGTTTTCTTGACCTCGGCGATGAGCCATTCCCAGAAGTCCGGGGGCTTGGTGTGCGGGTTGTCGACCCGGAAGATCTTGACCCCCAGAGAGATCCAGTGCCGGACCACCCGGAGCACTTCGGCGTAGATCCCCTCGCGGTCGTTGTCGAAGTTCACCGGATAGATGTCCTGGTACTTCTTGGGCGGGTTCTCGGCGTACGCGATGGTCCCGTCCGGCAGCACGGTGAACCACTCCGGATGGTCACGGGCCCAGGGGTGATCGGGCGCGCACTGCAATGCGAGATCGAGCGCGACTTCGAGTCCGAGTTCCTCGGCCCGCAGCACGAACTTCCGGAAACTGTCCTCGTCGCCGAGTTCCGGATGGATCGCGTCGTGGCCGCCTTCCTCCGCCCCGATCGCCCACGGTGAACCCACATCGTCGGGCCCCGCGACGAGGGTGTTGTTGGGCCCCTTGCGGTTGACCCTGCCGATCGGGTGGATCGGTGGCAGGTAGACGACGTCGAACTCCATCGCCGCGATGCGCGGCAGGTCCTCGGCCGCGGTCTCGAAGGTGCCGTGCCGGGGCGTGCCGTCCTCGTTCCAGCCCCCGGTCGAGCGGGGGAAGAACTCGTACCAGGATCCGAACAGGGCCCGCTTCCGGTCGACCACGATGGTGAAAGCTTTTCCTCGCGTGATGAGTTCACGGAGAGGCTGTGCGCGCACGATCTCGGTGACATCGGCGGAGAATGCCGGTGCGACCCGCTCCGCCAGCGGTCGTTCGGAGCGCAGCGCCGCGGCGACGGCGAGCAGGGCGGGCCGGTTTCCGCGCAGTACACCGCGCGCAGCCTTCTCGAAAATCCGTGCACCGCTCTCGAGATCGTTGGCGAGATCCTCCGGGCCCTGTCCTGCGGCTATCTTCGCGTCGACGGCGTGACGCCACGTGGACACCGGGTCGCTCCACGCCTCGATGCGGTAGGTCCAGATGCCGGGGGCAGTGGGCGCGAACACCGCGTGGAAGGTGTCGGGTTCGGTGCCCGGCACCATCGGAATGCGGGTGAGCTTGGCCGGTGTCCCGGGTGCGGTGGCGGGCCCGCGGACGGCGAGCGTCGCGGCGATGGCGTCGTGGCCTTCGCGCCAGACCACCGCAGCAACGGGTACCACCTCGCCGACGACTGCCTTGGTGGGATACCGACCACCGTCGATCGATGGTTGGACGTCGTCGATGCCGAGGCGACCTGTCACGCTTGCTCCGTTCCGTACGGGACCGGGACGTACCCGGGCCGGGGCGTACTGCGGCCTAGTTTGTGTCAACCGTAATGGAGGCGGCGGCACGGGGGCCGATCATGTGGTGGTGACCTCGGAGATACCCGGTGATCGGAGTGACGAACCGTATCGGTTACCTACGGTTCACCGCGCGTGACTCCTGGGCAACACGGTCTTCCCTAACGTCTCCTGGGTGCGAATCGACCGGTTTGCGGAGCAACACCGAAAGGACGTGCACCATGGGCACAGGCGGCGGGATCGGCCGGAATTGTCGGGCCTGTTCGATTGTGGGCGGGAATGTGCTCTGCGACTTGTCGGTTCCGGCACCGCAGGCACCGCACAGCGGCGGACATGAGTAGGCTTCCCGGAGTGAAAGCCTTGCGTCGGTTCACCGTACGAGCCCACCTTCCCGAGCGCCTTGCCGCGTTGGGGACTCTGACCTCCAATCTGCGGTGGTCGTGGCACCCGGAGACCCAGGATCTCTTTGCCGCCGTCGATCCCGAATTGTGGGAGCGCTGCGGAAGCGACCCCGTCCGACTGCTCGGCGAGGTTCCGCCGGAGCGCCTCGACGCGCTCGCCGAGAACGAGGATTTCCTCTCCCGGCTCGACGCCGCAGCGGCAGACCTCGACCACTACCTGTCCCGCCCCCGGTGGTATCAGCAGCAACAGGAACGCGGGACCGCGGTGCCCAGGGGGATCGCCTACTTCTCGATGGAGTTCGGTGTCTCCGAAGTTCTGCCGAACTACTCCGGCGGACTCGGCATCCTCGCCGGTGACCACCTCAAAGCGGCCTCCGATCTCGGTTTGCCGCTGATCGGCGTCGGATTGCTCTACCGCTCCGGCTATTTCCGGCAGTCGCTCAGCGCCGACGGCTGGCAGGTCGAGCATTACCCTGCCTACGACCCGCAGGGACTGCCGATCAAGCTGCTCACCGAAGCCGACGGCACCACGGCGCTCGTCCAGGTGGAGATCCCGGGCGGTCGCACGCTCGACGCGCGGGTGTGGATCGCCCAGATCGGCCGGGTGCCGCTGCTGCTGCTCGACTCGGACATCGCGAGCAACGACGAACAACTCCGCGGTGTCACCGACCGGCTCTACGGAGGCGACCAGGACCATCGCATCAAACAGGAGATCCTGGCCGGGATCGGTGGGGTCCGCGCCGTCCGCGCGTACACCCGCATCCACGGCCTGCCCGACCCCGACGTGTTCCACATGAACGAGGGGCACGCGGGATTCCTCGGTGCCGAGCGCATCCGGGAACTCGTCACCGGCAGCGGCCTCGATTTCGACGAAGCGCTTGCCGCGGTCCGCGCCGGAACGGTCTTCACCACCCACACCCCCGTGCCCGCCGGCATCGACCGATTCCCGATCGAGCTTGTGCGCCATTACTTCTCGGGGCGCAACGGCGAGAACGAGTCGGCGCTCCTTCCCGGCCTGACCGTCGACCGCATTCTCGCTCTCGGCCGCGAGTCGAACCCCGACGTCTTCAACATGGCTCACCTCGGACTGCGGCTCGGCCAGCGCTGCAACGGCGTATCGAAACTGCACGGTGAAGTCAGCCGGCACATGTTCGAGGAGTTGTGGCCCGGCTTCGACGCCACCGAGGTCCCCATCGGGTCGGTCACCAACGGCGTCCACGCGCCCACCTGGGCGGCACGCGAATGGTTGGCACTGGCCAACCGGCTGGCAGGACCGGATCTCGTCGAGGAATCGCGCGGCTGGGAACTGCTCCAGACCGTCGACGCCAAGGAACTGTGGGACATGCGCAACGACTTGCGCGGGATGCTCGTCCGAGAAGTGCGGCGTCGCCTGCGGAACTCGTGGATCGAACGCGGCGCGACCGACGCGGAACTGGGCTGGGTCGATTCCGTCTTCGACCCCAACGTGCTCACCATCGGTTTCGCGCGGCGCGTGCCCACCTACAAGCGCCTGACGTTGATGCTGCGCGACCCGGAGCGGTTGCGGGCGCTGCTGCTCGACCCCGAGCGGCCACTGCAACTGGTCGTCGCGGGCAAGAGTCACCCCGCCGACGACGGTGGTAAGGCGCTCATTCAGCAGGTCGTGCGATTCGCCGACGAGTACGGCGTCCGTCACCGCGTGGTGTTCCTGCCCGATTACGACATATCGATGGCGCGCTACCTCTACTGGGGCTGCGACGTCTGGCTCAACAACCCGCTGCGGCCGCTCGAGGCGTGTGGCACCTCGGGGATGAAGTCGGCACTCAACGGCGGCCTCAACCTGTCCATCCGCGACGGATGGTGGGACGAGATGTACGACGGTGAGAACGGCTGGGCGATTCCGACCGCGGACGGAGTCGACGATGTGCGCCGCGACGACCTCGAAGCGGGTGCGCTGTACGAACTGCTCGAGCGTTCGGTCCTGCCGCGCTTCTACGATCGCGACACCGACGGGGTGCCCGGCCGGTGGATCGAGATGGTGCGGCACACCCTCGAAAACCTGGGTCCCAAGGTGCTCGCGTCCCGCATGGTGCGCGACTACGCCGTCGACTACTACATCCCGGCAGCGGAGTCGGCGAAGACCGTCGCGGCCGACAACTTCGCCGGCGCGAAGGCTGTCGCGGAGTACCGGGAGCGCCTCGAAGCGGCGTGGCCCGGAGTGCGGGTCGCGCACGTCGACACGGAGGGACTGCCCGAGGTTCCCGAGATCGGTTCACGGCTCGCGGTGACCGCTCACGTCGATCTCGGTGAGCTGAGGTCGGGGGACGTCGAAGTTCAAGCGGTAATCGGCCGGGTCGGGTCGGACGACACGCTCACCGATATCGTGTCGATCCCGATGTCCCACACCGGCAGCGGATCGCTCGGCGACGTGTTCGAGGCCGACGTCAGGCTGCCGTTGGCCGGGCCCGTCGGTTACACCGTGCGGGTGTTGCCGCACCACGATCTGCTCGCCTCGCCGGCCGAGTTCGGGATGGTCGTGCTGCCCTGAGACCGGACCGGGTGGATCTGCACTCCGTCACGGAGGTGGATCCACCCGGGCTGTCAGGTGCGCAGCCGGGCCAGTGCCTTGCGCACGACCTCAGGATCCGTCGTCTCCCAGAACGGCGGAAGTGACGCGCGCAGGTAACTGCCGTAGCGCGCGGTGGCGAGCCGCGAATCGAGCACGGCAATGACGCCCCGGTCGTCGGTACTGCGCAGCAGCCGGCCCACCCCCTGTGCGAGGAGCAACGCCGCGTGATTGGCGGCGACCGCCATGAAACCGTTACCGCCGCGGGCTTCGACCGCCCGCTGCCGCGCGACGAGCAACGGATCGTCCGGGCGGGGAAACGGAATGCGGTCGATGATCACGAGCGACAGCGACGGCCCGGGAACGTCGACGCCCTGCCACAGGGAAAGGGTGCCGAACAGACTGGTCGCCTCGTCGGCAGCGAACTTCTCGACGAGTGCGCCGGTCGCGTCGTCGCCCTGGCACAGGATCGGGGTGTCGACCCGTTCCCGCAGTGCCTCGGCGGCGGCCTTCGCGGCTCGCATCGACGAAAACAGGCCGAGGGTGCGCCCGCCGGCCGCAGTGACGAGTTCGGTGATCTCGTCGAGGTGGCTCGGGGGCATGCCCTCGCGGCCCGGCGGCGGTAGTTTCTTCGCGATGTAGAGGATGCCGGACTTTTCGTGGTCGAACGGGGAGCCGACATCGATCCCGTTCCACTTCAGGGCGCCGGTGTCGGACGGCGGTTCCGCCCCGGACGCCGAAGTGGTGTCGCTGCGGACGGCAGCCTGCGGGGGAAGACCCCAATCGATGGCGAGGCCGTCGAACGACCCACCGACGGTCAGTGTCGCGGACGTGAGGACGACGGTGGACTCGCCGAAGAGCTTCGAGCGCAGCAGGCCGCCCACCGACAGCGGCGCCATCCGGACCGTCCGGCGGGCGATACCGCGGAACTCGTCGGCCGCGAGCCACACGACGTCCTTGCGCTGCGACGGATCGGGCTCGTCGAATGCCGTGAGGATGCGCACGGCGCAATCGTGGACGTCGTCGATCTCGGCGAGTGCCTGGTTGCGGGCTGCGGCGGCTTCGGGATCCGTGCCGGGTTTGGGTGAGCCGATGGAGGTGTGTACCGCCCATGCGGCGTCACGGACTGCCGCAAGGGCGGCGCCGGCACCGTCGGGCACGGCGTCCCACCGGCCGGGAGGAAGTTCGTCGAGCAACGCATCCCAATTCTCTGCGGCGCCCTCGAGGCGGTCGACCTCCTCGTCGCCGGCCAGTTTGAGGCAACGCCGCGCAGCGGCGGAAACCGTGCTGCCCGACAGTTCGGCGGTGGCGACCCCGGTGACCCGGTCCACGAGTTCATGAGCCTCGTCCACGACTACCACGTCGTGTTCGGGGAGGATCTGGATTCCGGTGATCGCGTCGATCGCGAGGAGCGCGTGGTTGGTGACCACGACGTCGACCTGCGCCGCTTCCGCTCGCGCGATCTCGGCGAAGCAATCGTCACCGACCGGGCACCGCGACTTGCCGAGGCATTCGCGTGCGGTGACGCTGACCTGACGCCAGGCCTGATCGGACACGCCGGGGGTCAGGTCGTCGCGGTCGCCGGTGTCCGTATCCGAGGACCACTCGGTGACCCGGCGCACCTCGCGTCCGATCCGCGACAGCGTGAAGGCGTCGAACAGACCGGTGTCCGGGGGTTCTTCCGCCAGACCGGTATTGATCTTGTTGAGGCACAGATAGTTTCCGCGGCCCTTGAGGATCGCGAAGCGAGGAGGGCGCCCGAGCGACTCGGTGAGTGCCTTCGCCAGCCGGGGCAGGTCGCGTTCGACGAGCTGACGCTGCAACGCGATGGTCGCGGTGGAGACGACGACCGTGCGACCCGTGCGGACCGCGTATCGGATGCTCGGAACGAGATATGCGAGGGACTTGCCGGTGCCTGTGCCGGCCTGCACGGCGAGGTGCTCACCGGTGTCGATGCTGTGCGCCACCGCCGACGCCATGGTCAGCTGATTCCGACGTTCCTTGCCGCCCAGCGCGTGTACCGCGGTTCGTAACAGCTCGGGCACTTCGGGAAGATCGGGCACCCGTCAAGGGTAGCGGGAGGCACCGTCACGTTCCGGTCCCTACCCGACGCGGCTCGGCGGCCGCGTCACCCCGCTCGGACGAAGCGGGTCGGGATCGCCGGATCTCCCGCCGACAGCGTCATGCCCTCCCACGGCAGGCTCACCATGCCCTGGGCGAGGAATCGGCGGCTCTCCTCGAGCGTCGGCAGATCACCGACCGGCCGGCCCCCGCGCACGAGCGGAATCATCAGGTCCTGGACCACGGATCCGTCGCCGTCGGGTACCCGGTCCAGGTGCGCCGGGTAGACGACCTCCTCGACGAGGGTCCCGCTGCGCCGCGCGTACCGCACCGCCTTCTTCGCCCCGCCGCGTGACTCCTTCGCCGCGCTGCGCTTCTCGACGGGGATCCCCGCGACCTCCACGAGCTTGTAGACCATTCCGGCCGTCGGCGCTCCCGAGCCGGTCACCACGGAGGTCCCGACCCCGTACGCATCCACGGGCTCGGCGCGCAGGCCCGCAATCCCGTACTCGTCCAGATCTCCCGACATCACGATCTGTGTACCGGTCGCGCCCAGTCCGTCGAGCTGAGCGCGGACCTGGCGGGCCAGCACGCCGAGGTCACCGGAGTCGATACGCACCGCACCGAGGCCGGTCCCCGCGACCTCGATGGCAGTCTTCACGCCGGCGGTGATGTCGTACGTGTCGACCAGCAGCGTGGTGTCCACGCCGAGGGTCTCGACCTGGCTGCGGAAGGCCGACGCCTCGTCCCGGCCGGCGGACGTCGTGTGCAGCAATGTGAACGCGTGCGCCGCGGTGCCCGCAGCGGGGATCCCGAACCGGCGGGCGGCCTCGAGATTGGATGTCGAATCGAAGCCGGCCAGGTAGGCGGCGCGGGTCGCGGCTACCGCGGCCTCCTCGTGGGTGCGACGAGACCCCATCTCGATCAGGGTGCGCCCGTCGGCGACGCTGACCATCCGGGCGGCCGCGGACGCCACGGCGCTGTCGTGATTGAAGATCGACAACGCGAGCGTTTCGAGCAGTACACACTCGGCGAACGTCCCGCTCACCGACAGGATCGGGGAGCCGGGGAAGTAGAAATCGCCTTCGCGGTACCCGTCGATGTCGCCGGAGAAGCGGAAGTTGCGCAGCCACTCGACGGTGGCGGGTGAAAGAAACTCCGACACGGACGCCAGTTCGTCGTCCCCGAACGAGAACGTGGCGAGCGCGTCCAGCAGACGGCTCGTGCCGGCGACGACGCCGTATCGGCGACCGTTGGGCAGGCGCCGGGCGAACACCTCGAACACGCACGGACGATTGCCGGACCCGTCGGCGAGCGAGGCCTCGAGCATCGTCAATTCGTACTTGTCGGTGAACAGTGCGGTGCTGCCGTGAATCGCAGCGGCGGTGGCTTCGGACACCCGAACACTGTAGATCGAGCACCCACCGGCGGGTTTTTCGGCGCGCGCGAACGCCGTACCCTGGACCCCATGGTGCCGGGTTCCACGACAGTTCCGTTCGACGTCCGCGCAATGGCGGGGCAGGCCGTCCCGGCCGAGGCCGAGCAGGTCCAGGAGACGGAATCCGTCGACCGGCCGTGGGTCACCGTCGTCTGGGACGATCCGGTCAACCTCATGCACTACGTGACGTTCATATTCCAGAAGCTGTTCGGATACAGCAAGGCCAAGGCCACGGAATTGATGCTCGAGGTGCACAACGAGGGTAAGGCGGTCGTCTCGAGTGGCTCGCGTGACAAGATGGAGCACGACGTGCAGCGTCTCCATGCCGCCGGCTTGTGGGCGACCATGCAACGGGACGAATGACCCCACCTCAGGAGGACCCGACCGACGTGCGGCCGTGGATCAGGAAGAACTCGCTCAGCGGACCGAAGCTTCGCTCGGAGATGGATGCCCACGAGGCATCGGTCCTGAGATCGCTCGTCGCCTCGGTCCTCGGGATGCTCGAGGATCGCGCCGGCCAGGCGCCGCAGGACGACCTCGCTCAGTTGACCGGGTTGCGCACCGGTAACGCCACCCCACCGGACAACCCGGCAGTGCGACGGTTGCTTCCCGACTTCCATCGGCCCGACCAGGACTCGGCCACGCACGCCGACGACGAGTCGGCCGACCTCAACGGAGCGATGCGCAGCCTCCACGAACCGAACATCATCGACACGAAACTCGCAGCGGGAGCGATGATCCTGCGCACGGTCCCCGAGACCGGCGGTCGCGTAGTCCTGACGCCCGAACAGGCCGAATCCTGGTTGTACGCACTCAACGACGTGCGCCTGGCGCTCGGCGCGACCCTCGACATCGACGACGACACACCCGAGGTGCTCGACGACGACGACCCGCGTGCCCCGCACCTCGACGTCTACCACTGGCTCACCTGGGTGCAGGACTCGCTCGTGCAGGCTCTTCAGCCGTGACCATCGCCGGACCCACCCACTCGATTCTCGATGTGAGCGGACTGCGCGTGGGGCACTGGCAGGCTCTCGACACCGACGTCCGCCTCGCGGACGGGGACACCCCGGGAAGCGGATCCGCCACCGGATGCACGGTCGTGCTCGCCGAGCCGTCTGCGGTTGCGTCCGTCGACGTGCGTGGCGGGGGACCGGGTACCCGGGAAACGGACCTGCTCGATCCCAGCCATTCGGTGCAGCGGGTCGATGCGGTGCTGCTCACCGGAGGCAGTGCGTACGGACTCGCCGCCGCGGACGGCGTCATGCGTTTCCTGGAACAGCACGGCCGTGGCATCCCCATGGGTTCGCCCGGTGCAGTGGTCCCCATCGTCCCGGCTGCGGTGATCTTCGATCTCCTGGTCGGAGACTGGGGCGTCCGTCCGGATGCCGCCGGCGGCTATGCAGCCGCGGCCGCTGCCGGGGAGTCGTCGCCTCTGCGGGGAAGTGTCGGTGCGGGGACCGGCGCCCGGGCCGGAGTGCTCAAAGGAGGGGTCGGTTCTGCGAGCGTGCGCATCACCGACGGACCGGCCGCCGGGGTGACGGTGGCCGCACTCATGGTCGCGAACCCCGTCGGTTCCGTGTTCGATCCCGACACCGGCCTGCTCTGGGGAGTGGGACCCGCCCGGGCCGCAGAACTGGGGATGACCGCACCCACCGCGTCCGACGTCGCGGCGGCGCGTGCTCTCGGCGAGAAGCGCACCGTCCTGAACACCACCATCGGGGTGGTGGCGACCGACGCACCGCTGTCCAAGGCAGCGTGCCGGCGGGTCGCGGTCGCCGGGCACGACGGCCTCGGCCGCGCGGTACGCCCCGCCCACTCGCCGCTGGACGGCGACACGATCTTCGCCCTGGCCACCGGCACGGCGCACCTGCCGGACAGCCCCGGCGTTCCGGATGCATTCGCCTCCGAACTGCCCGTGCTCGCCGCCGTGGGCGCTGCCGCCGCCGAGGTGGTCGAGCGGGCGATCGTCGACGCCGTGCTGGCGGCGACGGGTGTGGCGGGAATCCCGTCGTACCGCGACGTCTTTCCCTCCGCATTCCGCTCGTCGATGTCCTGATCCGGCCGGGAAGGCCACAATGGAGTCATGACCACCCCGACCGGTACCGGCACCGACTCCACGCACAGGCCGATCTGGCAGCGCGCAGCGCTGTGGACCGGCGGTTTCGTTGCTCTTCTCTACGGGATCGAATTCGCCGACGTGGTCCTGCCCGCCGACCTCGACGCGGCCGGAGTGGAACCCCGCACCGGTGACGGACTGTGGGGAATCCTGTTCGCGCCGATCCTGCACGCTGACTGGGCACACCTGACCGCGAACACCGTGCCCGCGCTCGTGCTCGGATTTCTCGTGATGCTCTCGGGGATCGGCCGGGGCATCGCGGCGACGGCGATCATCTGGCTCGTCGGCGGAATCGGCACGTGGCTGTTCGCCGGGTCCGGCGAGAACCACATCGGGGCATCGACACTGATCTTCGGGTGGCTCACGTACTTGATCGTGCGGGGCATCTTCACGCGCAAAGCAGGACAGATCCTTCTCGGCGTCGTCGTGCTGTTCCTCTACGGCGGGATGCTGTGGGGCGTACTCCCGAGCGAGCCGTGGATCTCGTGGCAGGGGCATCTGTTCGGGGCGCTCGGCGGTATCCTCGCTGCCTGGATTCTGTCCTCCGCGGCCCGCGCGACACGCCGGACCACGACCGTGCCTCCGCTGCGCTGACCCGGGCCACCCCTCGCAGGTTGTTCACTCGGAGGCCTGCGCGTCACAGCTTTGTCGCAACTGTGAGTCTGCGCCTGAAATGACGCATTGGCTTCATCACAGGGCGTCCGGCATGGCAGCATAACGAGTATGCGCATGACCGTTCTGGGGTGCTCCGGCAGTGTGGCCGGGCCGGATTCCGCCGCATCCGGATACCTGCTGACCGCACCGGACACCCCTCCTCTGGTCATCGATTTCGGTCCCGGCGTCCTCGGCGCATTGCAACGTCATGCGGATCCCGGTGAAGTTTCGGTTCTGTTGTCGCACCTGCACGCCGACCACTGCCTGGATATGCCGGGCCTGCTGGTGTGGCGTCGCTACTCCCCGAATCCTCCGACCGGCCGCACTCTCGTGTACGGCCCCAGCGGTACTGCGCGTCGGATCGGCGTCGCGTCGGCCGAAGCTGCCGGCGACACGGACGACGTGAGCGACACCCTCGACGTGCGGACCATCGTCGAGGGAGAACCGATCCGCTTCGGAGCGCTCGAGATCACGCCCGCCCGGATGCAACATCCGCCGGAGGCGTACGGATTCCGGATCACCAGCGATTCCGGGCGCACGCTGGTCTACACGGGCGACACCGGCATGTGTGACGCCGTGGTCGATCTCGCACGCGGTGCCGATGTTCTGCTCTCCGAAGCATCGTGGACACATGCGCCGGCGGAACGCCCGCCGGGAATCCATCTGTCCGGCACCGAAGCCGGACAGATCGCGACCCGAGCAGGTGTCGGAGAACTGCTCCTGACCCATATTCCGCCCTGGACATCCCGCGAAGACGTCATCGCCGAGGCGAAGGCCGAATACTCCGGCCCTGTCCACGCGGTGTCCGCCGGCGACGTCTACCGCATCTGAGACCGCCGCCCGTCATCGCCTAGGCTCGGGTGCGTGACGACACGAGAAGACGGCAGGGCGGACGATCAACTCCGCGACATCCGCATCACCCGAGGGTTCACCAACCATCCGGCCGGATCGGTACTCGTCGAATTCGGGCAGACCCGGGTGATGTGCACGGCGAGCGTCGAGGAGGGCGTGCCTCGCTGGCGTAAGGGCTCGGGGCTCGGTTGGGTCACCGCCGAGTACGCGATGCTTCCCGCCTCCACCCACACGCGTAACGGCCGCGAATCCGTCAAGGGCAAGCTCGGCGGTCGCACCCAGGAGATCAGCCGGCTGGTGGGCCGCTCGCTCCGCGCCTGCATCGACCTCGCCGCGATCGGCGAGAACACCATCGCGATCGACTGCGACGTGCTGCAGGCCGACGGGGGAACCCGCACCGCTGCCGTCACCGGCGCGTATGTCGCGCTGAGCGACGCGGTGACGTGGCTGCGCGCCGCCGGCCGCCTCGCCGATCCCCAGCCGATCTCGTGCCAGGTCGCCGCGGTGAGCGTGGGCGTCGTCGACGGCCGGGTTCGTCTCGACCTGCCGTACGAAGAGGACGTCCGCGCGGAGGTCGACATGAACGTCGTCGCCACCGACACGGGCACGCTCGTCGAGGTTCAGGGCACCGGTGAAGGCGCGACCTTCCCGCGCTCGACGCTCGACAGGCTGCTCGATTCGGCGCTCGCCGGCATCGAAGAGCTCTGCCGGATCCAGCGAGAGGTGCTCGCACAGCCGTATCCGGGTGTCCTCCCCGAGCCCGCGGTCGCCGACCACGGGAAGAAGAAGTTCGGGGTCTGACATGACCGTGCGAGTTCTCGTCGCCAGCCGCAACGCCAAGAAGCTCCGCGAACTGCAGCGGGTGCTCGACAGCGCCGGCATCGCCGGGATCGAACTGGTGGGGCTCGATCAGGTCCCGCCGTTCCCGGAGGCACCGGAAACCGGTGCGACCTTCGAGCAGAACGCGGTAGCGAAGGCACGCGACGGTGCGGCCGCCACCGGTATGCCCTGTGTCGCGGACGACTCCGGCCTCGAGGTCGACGCGCTGCGCGGGATGCCCGGGGTTCTGTCGGCGCGGTGGAGCGGACGGCACGGCGACGACGACGCCAACACGGCGCTGCTTCTCGGCCAGCTTCAGGACACCCCCGACGAGCGTCGCGGCGCAGCCTTCGTTTCCGCCTGCGCGCTCGCCTTCCCCCCGGAAGACGGGGACATCGACGTAGCGGTCGTGCGAGGTGAATGGCGCGGCCGCATCGCGCGGGAACCGCGCGGGGAGAACGGGTTCGGCTACGACCCGATTTTCGTGCCGGAGGATGAGGAGCGCACCGCTGCGGAACTCACCGCGGAGGAGAAGGACGCGTCGTCGCACCGGGGCCGTGCACTCGCACAACTCGTCCCCGCTCTGGCCGCGCTTGCCGCATCTCGATAGCGACGTGGTCGGGCGCGGCGGCGCCCGGCGAGCGGGACGGCATCACGCCCGCGTTCGGCCCGGGAATCCCGGATGTGACCGACCGTCGACGAAGAACGACACCTCGGACGTCAGTGAACGTCGGAGGTGTCGTTCCCGTTCAGTGACCAGCGCATGTCGACGACGGTGCCCTCGGGCGTGCGGTCGACGGTCATCTCGGAGGTCAGGTTCCGAATCAGCGTCAGGCCGTGGCCGCGGGAACGTCGAGACTCGTCGTCCGATGCGTCGTGCCACACCCCGTGGTCGGTGACGAGCACGTGGAGTTGCCCCTCTGCTGGACGGTAGAGCGCTTCGAAATCGAGTGTCGCTGCCGGGTCGCCCGGGGTGTAGGCATGCTCGACAGCGTTGGCTAGTGCTTCGTAACTGGCCAGAAGAATGTCCTGGCGACAATCGTCGTCCAGGGGCAGTTGCGCCAGCCAGCGACGCATGCTGCCACGGAGGAGCGCGATCTCGGATGGATCGGCCCGCACACCCCGATGGCAGATGCCATCGGGGGTGAACGATGCGGGCTCGTCATAGGCGGACGACATGGGTTCCTCGGTTCGTCGATGCTGTTACGCCTGCGGTGAGGAGTCCTCCACCCCACCGCCCAGCGCGCCGAGTGCGTCGCTGAGGCGAGGATGAACCGAGAGCACCTCGCCGAGACCGAGCAGTTCCAGAGGCCGGGCGGTCGCACTGCCCTGTGCCACCACCGCGAAACCGCGGTTGTCACCGGCGCGCTTGGACAGTTCCACCAGCAGGGCGATTCCCATGGACGCAAGGAAGTCGACTGCGGTGAGGTCCACGACGAGTCCGGTTGCGTCGGTATCGAGGAGGGCGAGCGCCTGCTCTTCCAGCATGGGGGCGCTGGTCATATCGACCTCTCCGCTGATGGAGAGAACGGCGACGGATCCCTCCCTGGAGGTTGAGTAAGTCATATGAGGATGTGCAGTAAGTGGATCGTTCACCGCCCTATCATGCAAGATCGCGCCGACAGATGCGAGAAACAGGTTGAAGATTGCGCCGTCCCAGCCGTTGGGACCGACCCAAACGGATGTCTGTATTGTTCGAATGCAGCAGGGAAGGACGACCAACGTGGACGTGTACCGACCGGATGACTCGACGTACCATCCGTCGCTACTCCTCATCGAGGACGACCCCGGCGACGCCTTGCTCGTCGAGGAGTTGGTTGCGGACAGCGCTCCCGAGATGAAGGTCGTGTGGGTCCAGTCACTTGCTGCGGCCCGCGAGGAATTCGCCGTCCGGATGCCGGACTGTGTGCTCCTCGATCTCCACCTCCCCGACGCCAGCGGTCTCGAGGCTGTCGCCAAGGTCAAGGAGATCGCCGAATCGGTGCCGATTGTCGTGCTCACGGGTCTGGCGGAGGAACAGACAGGCCTTGCGGCGGTGTCGGTCGGGGCCCAGGATTACCTGGTCAAAGGCCGCGTCGAGCCGGATCTGTTCGGTCGTGCCGTCCGGTATGCGATCCAGCGAAAGCAAGCGGAACAGGCTGCGGCCGCCCTGCAAGCCGGTCAATTGCGCGCACAGGAGAACGCACGCCTGGAGCGGGGCTTGCTGCCGTCGCCGTTGTTGCAGGCCGCCGGAGACTTCGACGTGGTCGCGCGGTACCGGCCCGGCCGTACCTCGGCATTGCTCGGCGGTGACTTCTACGATGTCGTGCAGACCGAGGACGGCACCGTGCACGTCCTGATCGGCGACGTCTCCGGTCACGGACCGGACGAAGCGGCTCTTGGTGTCGGATTGCGTATCGCGTGGCGCACTCTTGTGCTCACCGGAGTCACCGGACCGCGCCGACTGCACAAACTCGAGGAGATTCTGGTCGCCGAACGGTCGGAGAATCGGATCTTCGCGTCTGTGACCAACCTCTCGATGTCTCCGGATCGGCGGACCGTCGAAGTCATGCGCGCGGGCCACCCGGGGCTGCTGCTCCGGAACGGTAGTAGCGTGGATTGGCTGGAGGCGCCGGGCGGACCGGCGCTGGGCCTGCTGCCGAGTCTGTCGACTTGGCCGGAACACGAGATGACCTTGCCTTCCGGGGCTGCGATCGTGCTGTTCACCGACGGCTTGTTCGAAGGTCATCGCGGCGAAGGCCGCGAACGACTCGGGGAGGAGGGTCTGCTCGCTCTGGCACGCGCCTGTGCCGACCTGGGCCCCAACGATTTCACCGACTCCCTCATCGCACGTGCGGAAGAACTCGCCGAGAGCAATGGCGGACTGTCCGACGACGTGGCAGTGGTGTACGTGCAATGGAAGAAGGAAGTGAACGCACCCGCATGACGACAACCGACACCCTGGAGCCCGACGGCACGGCAGGGAACAGGGCAGGGTCCTCCACGGTGACCCACCGTGACGGTGGTGGCCCCACGGTGCAGGGCTGGTTCCTGATCGTGCTGAGCATCATGGGGGTGCTGGTCGTGCTGGGCACCATCGTGGGCAGTCACTATCTGCGCGAGACGACCGCCATGTCCGACTACGTGCGGGATCGCATCCAGCCTGCCCGAGTCGAGGCGTACCGGCTGCAAGCGTCGCTGGTGAACCAGGAAACGGGAGCACGCGGCTATATCCTCGCCGCCGATCCTGCCTTCCTCCAGCCCTACGAGGAGGGTCGCCTGGACGAGCAACAGGCAGTCGAGACGTTGCGGGAGCTGGTGCGTGGTGAAGAAGATCTCGTCGCCGATCTCGATGCCATCGAAGCGGCCGCGGAGGACTGGCGCCGCGTCTACGCCGTACCGCTCGTGTCGACCGTCGTCCCGGGTGATCCCCGCCCGGTCGATCCGGTTGCCGTGGAAGCAGGTCGTGTCGCCTTCGACCGGCTGAGAGTCCTGTTCGACATCCAGAACGACGGCCTGCTTCAGGCCCGCGAAGATGGCATCCGAGAACTCGAAGCCGTCCGGACCAACCGCGACACCATCTTCGCGTCGATGGTCGCGGTCTTCCTGGTCACCGGAGTGGGGATGGCATTCCTCGTACAGATGATCGTGGTACGACCCCTGGCACGGCTTCGCGAAGCGACCCGCAAGGTCGTCGCGCGCGAGGAATTCGGCCACCACATCACGCCCGAGGGGCCGGCGGACATCCGTGCGCTCGGCCAAGACGTCGAGAACATGCGCGAACGGATCGTCCGAGAGCTGGAAGTGTCCCGCGAACGTCATTCCCAGCTGGAAAGTCAGGCGATCGACCTCCAGCGGTCCAACGCGGAACTCGAACAGTTCGCCTACGTCGCTTCCCACGACCTGCAGGAGCCGCTGCGGAAGGTCGCGTCGTTCTGTCAGCTGCTCGAGAAGCGCTACGGCGACAAGCTGGACGACCGCGGAACCCAATACATCGCGTTCGCGGTCGACGGCGCCAAGCGCATGCAGATCCTGATCAACGACCTGCTCACGTTCTCTCGGGTCGGGCGTGTGAGCGACGATCACGTCCGCGTGGCGCTCGATCCCACGCTGGACGCGGCACTGGGCAACCTCGCCCAAGCCGTCGAAGAGTCGGAAGTGATCATCGAGCGGCCCGATGCGCTCCCCGAGATCGTCGGCGACCCCACGCTGCTGGTGATGCTGTGGCAGAACTTGCTCGGTAATGCCATCAAGTTCCGCCATCCCGATCGTCCGATCACGATCCGTATCGGGTGCGAGCGACTCACCGAGAGCGAGCAGGCGACATGGCAGTTCTCGGTCGAGGACACCGGCATCGGCATCGCCCCTGAATTCTCGGACAAGGTCTTCGTCATCTTCCAGCGCCTGCACGGACGTGACGTCTACACCGGTACGGGTATCGGTCTTGCCATCTGCCGCAAGATCGTCGAATACCACGGTGGGGGGATCTGGCTCGACCCCGAGTACAAGGGTGGTGCCAGGTTCTGCTTTACCATTCCCGCTGTGGGTGACAAGGAGCCTGCACAAAACGAGGCTCTGGAAGGAGCATCTGCATGACGATTCCTGGCGAGCCGATAGACGTTCTGCTGGTCGAAGACGACCCCGGCGACGAGCTGATGACACGCGAGGCTTTCGAGGACAACAAGATCGGCAACACGTTGCACGTCGTGCGCGACGGAGAGGAAGCGCTCGACTTCCTGTACCGGCGTGGAGCCCATGAGGGTGCGCCTCGGCCGGACCTCGTTCTGCTCGACCTGAACCTGCCCAAGTACGACGGGCGGCAGGTGCTCGAGAAGATCAAGTCCGACCCCGATCTCACCGACATCCCGGTCGTGGTCCTCACCACGTCGGCTGCCGAGGAGGACATCCTCCGAAGCTACAAGCTGCATGCGAACGCCTACGTGACCAAGCCGGTCGATCTCGACCAGTTCATCCGGGCGGTCCGGCAGATAGACGAGTTCTTCGTCCAGGTGGTACGCCTGCCGCGGCGCTGACCGCGCCGGCTACACGCGAGATACACATCGGGTGGATGTGGGCCGGATCTTTCCGGACCGCATCCACCCGATTGTCACGCTGGGGGAGTCGTCAGACCCCGAAGTCGGCCTTCACCTGCTGGGTGCGCTTGTGCTCGACGTAGAACGACAGGAACGGGATCGTGCCGGCGAGGAGCGTGCCGACGGTGCGGCCGAGCGGCCAGCGCACCTTGATCGACAGGTCGAACGTGAGCACGAGGTAGACGGCGTAGACCCACCCGTGCACGATCGCGATCCACGCGGGCACATTCTCGATGCCGATGATGTACTTGGCGACCATCTCACCCGTGAGGATGAGGAGCCAGAGGCCGGTGGCGTACGCGAGGACGCGGTAACGCAGCAGGGCGGAACCGATCTTCTTGCGGTCCGCGTCGCTGACGACGCGCGTCGTGCCGGCGGTGTCGCCGGACGCCTGCTCGGGGGTGGTGCTCACTGAGCGCTCCTATCGGACCTGCGCGCCAGCTGCGCGAGGTACTCGTTGTACTCCTGGGTTGGCCGTGCCTCAGGATCGTCGGCCTCTTCGGCCAGCGCTTCCGCCACAGTGCGGGGGCGGGAGGGGAGCAGATCGGCGGGAATCTCGGTGGGTTCCTTCGGCTCCGACGGACGCGGGGCGCCGGTGGCCTCGGCTTCGGCCTCTTCCGCCTCGAGTTTGACGAAGCGGCGGTAGGCGTAGACGCAGAAGAATGCGAAGGCCGGCCACTGGAACGCGTAACCGAGATTCTGGTAGGTGCCGCCGACTTCCTCGAAGCGCATCCACTGCCAGTAACCGAGCCCGAGGCATCCGCCTGCAGCTACCAGGACCAGGACAACCAGGGCGAACCGGCGGGGCGGTCGATACTCGGACACGCTCTCGACGGTACCCGAGCGGTGCACCGACCTGCCAAGACGATCGATGCACCGTGGGTCATCTCACTTGGTGCGCGAGGGGGGACTCGAACCCCCACGTCCGAAGACACGGATACCTAAAACCCGGGCGTCTGCCAATTCCGCCACTCGCGCTTCACGGACACAATACGTTACGGCTCCTGGCATGCCGACTCGAAGCCGAACCTGCGCCTGCCGGCCCAGGTCGGCGTCTGACTGTGGCAGTTCGGGCAGAGAAATCGCACGTTCTCGGGTCGGGAGTCGTTGGGATTGCCGTCGATGTGATCGACGTGGAAGACAAGCCTTTCTCCGTTCCAGACGGGCCCGGTGCTGCAGACGGCGCAGCGGTGCTCGCGGCCCGTCTCGAGAAGCGCGCGGCGAAGGAGATGTGGTTTCACGCGGGGAGCACCGCGGGGGCGCTCGGTGAGGATCTCCGTCCAGTGTTGTCGACCTGCACCGCCACTGGGAAGGCGTGGTCGTCCTGTGAAGTGGGAGGTGTCGATACCGAGCGCCTTGATTCTCCGGCCCAGATGCGTGTGATGTCCCCCGTTCGGTGTGAGGCCGAAGTACCTCATGACCTCCGCGACGTTCGTCGAGTGCCGCACTGCTTCTTCCAGCACGTCCTTCGTGTACTTGAGCGGTCGTGCCATCCCTAACCCCTCACTCGGTCGTCGAAGCGAACATGCGTTCGAACGGGGGCAGGTTAGCGGGCCTGTCCGACACGGATCCGTCGCCAGAGGCACGGCCGAAGTCTGTCGTCAAGGTCGTAACGATTCGATAACGATAAAACGTGAGGAGTCCTCGGGTTCTTGGATATCCACGCAGCGATGCAGCCAGGCGTGATTCTGGTTACTCGCCGGTTCGCTCTCCCGCTCAATGTGAGGCAACTCACTGGTGCACGGCCTGTGCGCGCCTTGGCGTACCTCAAAACATGAGGAACCCCTCATGATTCTGTGCGAATCTGGGCGTGCCCGTCAGAGCACACCCAAGTCCGTGCGACACACCTCGCCGGCAGTGCAGCACCACAGGAATGCCTCGAGCAGGGGTGTCCAGGAGAGGAAATACACGCGTGACGATCGACGAGACCACACCAGGCGACAACGGACGGAACTCGAAGGCATCACGACGCACCGGCGAACGGGGAGCCACCAGCGCATCCCGGGGTGCTCTGGTGGACAAGTTCCTTGCCGGCGAGCCCTATGCCCTCGCGTTCGGTGGCCAGGGTGCGCCGTGGCTGGACTCGCTCGGAGAACTCACCCGTGACAACGGCCTCGAGCCCGCGCTGACCGACCTCGTCAACGCGGCAGCGGCGCACCTCGCGCCCGTCGCCGCAGATCTCGTCGTGGTGCGACCCGCGGGCTTCGACCCCGTCGCATGGATCCTCGAGCACGAACTCGCCGACGAGTCCGCCCCTCCCTCCGGGCCCACCGCAGCAACTCTGACTTCCGCCGCCGTGTCTCTTCCCGGCGTGCTTCTCACCCAGCTTGCCGCGCTGCGTGCGCTGGCGAACCAGGGGCTCGACGTCACCGAAGTTCCGCCGTCCGCGGTGATCGGCCACTCCGCCGGTGTCCTCGCGGTCGAAGCCGTCTCCGCCGGCGGCCGCAGGGACCTGGAGATCCTGGCTATCTCTCAGCTCATCGGAGCGGCTGCAGCGCTCGTCGGACGCCGCCGCGGTCTTCTCGCGGGCGCGGGCAGGTTCCCGATGCTTGCCGTCGCCGGTGTCGATCCCGAGCGCCTCCGCTCGATCGTCGCCGAGATCTTCCGAGACCAGGATCCTTCTCGGAGTGCGGTTGTCGCGATCCGTAATGCCCGCCGCCGTGTCGTGCTGTCCGGTCCGCCGCCCGCGCTCGAGCGCGTGCAACAGCGATGCGAGCAGATCACCGCCGCCGAGACCCGCGAACGCGAGTCCAAGCAGCGTGGCGGCGCGGTGTTCTCACCGACCTTCGAACCCGTCTCCGCCGAGGTGGGATTCCACCACCCCGCATTGGCGGACGCCGTCGACCAGGTCGCCGACTGGGCCGCCCGGTGCGATCTCGACGCCCACCTGGCCCGCTCGCTCGCCGAGGCGATCCTCGTCGACCCGATCGACTGGGTGGAGCAGGTGGACACGGCACTCGAGTCGGGTGCGTCGTGGATTCTCGACCTCGGTCCGGGTGAGCTGCTCACGCGGATGACCAGCTCCGGACTGCGCGGCCGTGGCGTCGGCATCCTCGCTGCGTCCACCCGTGGCGGCCAGCGCAATCTGCTCACCCCCGGCGCGGAGCCCGAGATCCCGCGCGCGTGGACCGAGTTCGCGCCGACCCCGATCACGCTGCCCGACGGTCGCGTCGGTGTGGAGACCGCGTTCACCCGTCTCACGGGGCGATCACCGATCCTGCTCGCAGGAATGACGCCGACGACCGTCGACCCCCAGATCGTTGCGGCCGCTGCGAACGCCGGCCACTGGGCCGAACTCGCGGGCGGCGGGCAGGTCACCGAGCAGATCTTCGCCGACAACGTCGCGGGCCTGCAGAACCTGCTCGAGCCCGGCCGCGCGGCGCAGTTCAACTCGATGTTCCTCGACCCGTACCTGTGGAAACTGCATGTGGGCGGTAAGCGCCTGGTGCCGAAGGCCCGCGCGGCAGGCGCACCGTTCGACGGTGTCGTCGTCACGGCGGGTATTCCGGACCTCGAGGACGCCGTGCAGATCATCTCCGATCTGCGCGATGCGGGCATCGAGCACATCGCGTTCAAGCCGGGCACCGTCGCGCAGATCCGTTCGGTCATCCGGATCGCGAACGAGGTTCCGAGCTTCCCGGTCATCGTCCACATCGAGGGCGGTCGCGCCGGTGGTCACCATTCGTGGGAAGACCTCGACGACCTGCTCCTCGACACCTACGCCGAGCTGCGCACCCGTCCCAATCTCATCCTGTGCGTCGGCGGCGGTATCGGTACACCCGAGAAGGCGGCCGATTACCTGACCGGTCGCTGGGCGACGCGTCACGGTTTCCCGGCGATGCCGCTCGACGGCATCCTCGTCGGCACCGCAGCGATGGCAACGCTCGAGGCCACGACCGCGCCGGCCGTCAAGCAATTGCTCGTCGACACTCCCGGCACGCCCGATTGGGTCGGCGCGGGTACCGCATCCGGCGGTATGGCGTCGGGTCGCAGTCAGCTCGGTGCCGACATCCACGAGATCGACAACGCGGCCTCTCGCACGGGCCGTCTCCTGGACGAGGTCGCCGGTGACGCCGACGCCGTGGCGTCGCGTCGCGACGAGATCGTCGCTGCCCTCGACATCACGGCCAAGCCGTACTTCGGCGACGTCGGCTCCATGACGTACCTGCAGTGGCTGCGCCGCTACCTCGAGCTCACCGTCGGAGCGGATCATGCGCGCGAATTCGATTGCGGCGCAGACCTGGCCGACGCCGTAGCCGAAGCACATGTCAGCCTCTGGACCGATGTGTCGTGGCGTGAGCGCTTCCGCGCGATGCTGCAGCGCGCCGAGGCACGCCTGCACCCCGTCGATCGCGGCCCCATCCCGACGCTGTTCGCCGACGACGCCACGCTGGAACGACCGTATGCGGCGCTCCACGCGCTCACCGCTCAGTACCGCGATGCGGACGAGGTCGTCCTTCATCCCGCCGACGTGCCGTTCTTCGTGTCGCTGTGCAAGACCCCCGGCAAGCCCGTGAACTTCGTGCCCGTGATCGACCGGGACGTTCGCCGTTGGTGGCGTTCCGACTCGCTGTGGCAGGCACACGACCCGCGTTACGGCGCCGATCAGGTCTGTGTCATCCCCGGCACCGTCGCCGTCGCGGGAATCACGCGAGTGGACGAGCCTGTCGGTGAACTCCTCGATCGGTTCGAGAAGGCCACCGTCGACGAGTTGCTGTCGGCCGGTATCGAGCCGACGCCGATCGTCGCGCGGCGACATCTCGATCTCGCGCCCGGCGTGCTCGACGCGGTGCTCTCCTCGCCGGACATCCACTGGGCCGGCCGTCTGACCCGCAATCCGGTGCATCGTCTCGGTGACCTGGCCGACTGGACTGCCGAATCCGATTCCGCAGCGTCGCATGCGCCGACCGGCGCGACCCTGACGGTTCTCGACGACCGGCATGTCGGGTTGCGCGTCCCGCTCGCCCGGGACAAGGCCGTCGAGATCCGCATCACCGTGCCCGCTTCCGTGGGCACCGGCGGAGCACCTGTCGTGAGCGACACCGACGCGGACGCGGCGATGTCTGCGCTGCTCGGCGTCGCAGCGGGCCAGGAACTGCCGGCCGTCAGGAAGGGCGCCGCCCGGATCACCCTGGGCTGGTTGCCGGAAAAGATCGCGGACCATGCCGGAGTAACCGGTTCGGGCCTGCCCCAGACCCTGACTCCCGCCGGCAACGGCGTGCCCGATGTGCTCGTCGGCGCGTGCTGGCCCGCGGTGTTCGCCGCGCTCGGGGCGGCACGCACCACCGCCGACCGGTCCGTCATCGAAGGCATGCTCGATCTGGTTCACCTCGATCACGCCATCGACGTCAAGAACGGCCTGCCCACCGAGCCCGCGTTCCTGGGTGTCAAGGCAGAGGTCGCCGGAGTCTCCGACGCCGATCTCGGTCGTGTCGTGCAGGTGAACGTCGTCATCACCGCTGACAGCGGTGACGGTTCCGGCCACAACGTCGTCGCAACTCTCGTCGAGCGCTTCGCGATTCGTGGCCGTACCGGCAGCGCCGAACTGCCCGATCCGGTCCGGGCCGGTGGCGCAATGAGCGAGGACGCCACCGACACGCCTCGTCGGCGCCGCCGCGATGCGGTGATCGTCGCCCCCACCGACATGACCGCGTTCGCGAGGGTGTCGGGGGATCACAACCCGATCCACACATCCGGGAACGCCGCGCTCCTGGCGGGGCTGGGCAGCCCGATCGTCCACGGTATGTGGCTTTCGGCGGCCGCTCAGCAGGTCGTCACGGCTGCCGAGGCGGACGCGAAGCTTCCGGTACGGAAACTGACCGCGTGGACGACACGCTTTTTGGGCATGGTCCGGCCCGGCGCGAAGATCGACGTGCGCGTCGACCGGATCGCCACCGACCGCGGTGCCGAGGTCGTCGAGGTGGGTTGCCGGGTCGACGGGGATCTGGTCATGGTGGCCACCGGGCGCATCGCCGCCCCGAAGACCGTCTACGCGTTCCCGGGACAGGGCATCCAACGTCCGGGCATGGGTCTCGACGCCCGCGCCCGCAGCAAGGCCGCCCGGGAGATCTGGGACCGCGCCGACAAGCACACCCGCACGGCTCTGGGATTTTCGATCCTCGCCGTGGTGCGCGACAACCCGACTGTCCTCAAGGCCCGGGGCGTGACCCACAAGCATCCTGACGGTGTGCTGCATCTGACGCAGTTCACGCAGGTCGCGATGGCGACGCTCGGCGTCGCGCAGATCGCGGAGTTGCGTGAGGCCGGCGCGTTCCTCGAGGATGCGCTCCTCGCCGGGCACTCGGTCGGCGAATACAACGCCCTCGCGGCGGTCGCCGGTGTGCTGCCGCTCGAGGCCGTGCTCGAGGTGGTCTTCCAGCGTGGCTCGGCGATGCACGCTCTCGTGCCGCGCGACGCGCAGGGCCGCTCGGACTACCGCATGGCGGCGATCCGGCCGTCGCAGTTCGGCGTGGCCGACGAGGACCTCGAGGCGTTCGTCGCCGCGGTCGCGGACCGGTCCGGAGAGTTCCTGGAGATCGTCAATCTGAACCTGAGGGGATCGCAGTACGCGATCGCGGGCACGGTTGCGGGTCTCGACGCTCTCGAGAAGGTGATCGAACGCAAGGTCGCCGAGTTCGGCGGCAAGCGCGCCTTCATTCTCGTGCCCGGCATCGACGTGCCGTTCCATTCGACCGTGCTGCGCGGCGGTGTGGACGACTTCCGGGAGCGCCTGCTGCACCTGCTTCCCGAGCAGATCGATCCGGACATCCTCGTGGGACGTTACATCCCCAACCTGGTGCCCAAGCCGTTCGACCTGAGCCGTGAATTCGTCCAGGAGATCGCGGATCTGGTGCCGTCCGAGCCGCTCGCCGAGGTGCTCTCCGACTTCGACGCGTGGTCGGTGGACCGGTCCAGGCTGTGTCGCGTCGTGCTGGCCGAGTTGCTCGCGTGGCAGTTCGCGTCGCCGGTGCGCTGGATCGAAACGCAGGACCTGCTGTTCGCGCCGGAATCCGAAGGCGGTCTCGGCGTCGAGCGGTTCGTCGAGGTCGGCCTCGGTGCCGTCCCGACGGTGGCGAACCTGGCGTCGCAGACGTTGAAGCTTCCGGGCCGATTCGGTCAGCCCGTCGAGGTCCTCAACATCGAGCGTGACGCGTCGGTCGTGTACTCGACCGATGTGGATCCCGCGCCGGTGGAAGACGACGAGCCCGAGGCACCGTCCGCCGAGGCCGCGCCCGCCGCGACCGCGGCCCCTGCTGCTGCCCCCGCCGCGCCGACCGGTGGCCCGACGCCCGACGACATCACGTTCAAGGCCGCCGACGCCACGAAGGTGCTCATCGCCCTGTGGACGAAACTGCGCCCCGATCAGATCGGCCCCGCGGACACGATCGAGGCACTGTGCGACGGCGTGTCCTCACGTCGTAACCAGTTGCTCGTCGATCTCGGTTCCGAGTTGTCGCTCGGTGCCATCGACGGTGCTGCGGATGCGGACATGGGCGCGCTGGCCGGCACGGTCGATCGCCTGGCCCGCACCTACACGCCGTTCGGCCCGGTGCTGACCGATTCGATCAACGACCATCTGCGCAAGGTGTTCGGCCCGTCGGGCAAGCGTCCCGGCTACATCACCGACCGGGTCGCCAAGGTGTGGGGACTCGGCGAGGGGTGGGCCCGGCACGTCACCGCGGAGGTTGTGCTCGGCAGCCGCGACGGCACGTCCGTTCGCGGCGGTGACCTCGGCGGGTTGTCGCAGGGTGCGCTCGCGGACACCGCGTCCGTGGACGCACTGATCGACGCCGCTGTGCAGTCCGTCGGGTCGCGCCGCGGGATCTCCGTGTCGATGCCGTCCGCCGGTGGCGGGGGCGGCGCGACCGTCGACGCCGCTGCTCTCGGGGAGTTCACCGAGCAGATCACCGGCCGCGACGGCGTCCTGGCGAATGCTGCTCGCCTGGTGCTCGAGCAACTCGGCCTGAACGAGCAGGCTTCCGGCCTGGCCGACAAGGCCGAGGACGATCTCGTCGAGCTGGTCTCGGCCGAGCTCGGCGCGGACTGGCCGCGGCAGGTTGCCCCCGCCTTCGACGCTCGCAAGGCCGTGCTGATCGACGACCGGTGGGCGACCGCACGCGAGGATCTCGCCCGGATCTGGCTCGGGGACCCGATCGACGTCGAGCGCTTCGACGGTGCGGGTGCGACGGTCGCTGCGCACGCCGCGTTCTGGCGGGCCAAGGCCATCGACGCAGGCCGCGTGGTGCCGGCCGAGACCTACGGTCGTATCGCGGCCGCCGCCCAGGAGACGGGCGACGCCCCGTACACCGGGGAGGTCGCAGTGGTCACCGGAGCCAGCAAGGGCGGCATCGGCGCCGCGGTCGCAGCCGAGCTTCTCGGCGGCGGCGCAACCGTGGTCGTCACGACCTCGCGTCTCGACTCGACGCGCCTCGGTTTCTACAAGGATCTCTACGCGCAGAACGCTCGCGCCGGCGCCGCCCTCTGGGTGGTGCCCGCCAACATGGCGTCGTACGTCGACGTCGACGCGCTGATCGAGTGGATCGGCACCGACACCGTCGAGAACGCGGGAGGCACCAAGAAGCTGATCAAGAATGCGCTCACGCCCACCCTGCTGTTCCCGTTCGCCGCGCCCCGTGTCGCCGGATCGCTGGCCGACGCCGGTGCTCGCGCCGAGATGGAGATGCGGGTTCTGCTGTGGTCGGTGGAACGGCTGATCGCCGGTCTGTCCGGCATCGGCGCGGACACCGACGTCGACACGCATCTGCACGTCGTGCTGCCGGGCTCCCCGAACCGCGGGATGTTCGGGGGTGACGGCGCGTATGGCGAGTCCAAGGCGGCACTCGACGCGATCGTCACCCGCTGGAGCGCCGAGCGCACCTGGGCCGAGCGCGTCACCTTGGCGCACGCTCTCATCGGCTGGGTCCGCGGCACGGGACTGATGGGCGGCAACGATCCGCTCGTCGACGCCGTCGAGGCGGCCGGCGTGCGCACGTGGTCCACGTCGGAGATGGCCACCGAACTGCTGAAGCTCGTCGGACCGGAGGCCAAGCGACTCGCGAAGCAAGCGCCGCTGGTCGCGGACCTCACCGGAGGACTCGCCGAGGCAAACCTCGATCTGCCGGCGCTCGCGAAGCAGGCCCAGGACACGGCCGAGGTCGCGGACGCACCCGATCAGGACACCGACCCGGATACGACGATCGCGGCTCTGCCCGCGGCCCCGCGTGTCGACGAGGTGCCGACCCCGGAGTGGTCCGCACTCGATATCGATCCCGCCGACATGGTGGTCATCGTCGGCGCCGGTGAGCTCGGCCCGTACGGCTCGGCTCGCACCCGTTTCGAGATGGAGGTCGACGAGGAACTGTCGGCAGCCGGTGTGCTCGAGTTGGCGTGGGTCACCGGACTGATCGAGTGGGAGAACGAACCCGAGCCCGGCTTCTACGACGCGGAAACCGGCGCGCTGGTTCCGGAAGCGGACATCGCCGATCGTTACCACGACGCGGTGGTCGAGCGCTGCGGGATCCGCCGCTACGCCGACGACGGTGCGATGACCGACAACACGGCACCGCTCTTGACCTCCGTCTTCCTCGACAAGGACCTGTCCTTCGTGGTGGGTTCCGAGATCGAGGCCCGCGCCTTCGTCGACTCCGACCCGGAGAACACGGTCGCTTCGGTCGATGCCGAGTCCGGCGACTGGACGGTCACCCGCAAGGCCGGCACCGAGATCCGCGTGCCGCGCAAGGCGAAGCTGACACGCACCGTCGGCGGCCAGATCCCCACCGGCTTCGACGTCACCCGGTGGGGCATCCCTGCCGACATGGCGGACTCGGTGGACCGGGTGGGGCTGTGGAACATCGTCACCACGGTCGACGCGTTCCTCACCGGAGGGTTCACCCCGTCGGAACTGCTGCGCTGGGTGCACCCGTCGCTGGTCGCCAACACACAGGGCACCGGCATGGGCGGCATGACCTCCATGCGGTCGCTGTACATCGACACGCTGCTGGGTGAGTCCCGCGCGAACGACATCCTGCAGGAAGCCTTGCCGAACGTCATCGCGGCGCACGTCGTGCAGTCCTATGTCGGTGGCTACGGCGCGATGGTGCATCCGGTCGCGGCATGCGCCACGGCAGCGGTGTCCGTGGAAGAAGGCGTCGACAAGATCAAGCTCGGCAAGGCGAAACTGGTCGTCGCGGGCGGCTTCGACGATCTCGGTATCGAAGGCATCATCGGCTTCGGCGACATGTCGGCGACCGCGAAGTCGGACGACATGCGGGCCAAGGGCATCGACGACCGTCGTTTCTCGCGGGCCAACGATCGCCGGCGCGGCGGATTCGTCGAGTCGGCGGGCGGCGGCACGGTCCTCCTCGCCGCCGGTGACGTCGCACTCGAGATGGGCCTGCCCGTTCTCGGTGTGGTCGCCTGGGCCGGATCCTTCGCCGACGGTGTGCACACCTCGATCCCGGCGCCCGGTATCGGTGCGCTCGGCGCAGCTCGCGGTGGGCTCGAATCGGGGCTGGCCAAGGAACTGCGCAAGCTCGGCGTGACCGCCGACGACATCGCGGTGATCTCCAAACACGACACGTCGACGGCCGCGAACGACCCGAACGAGGCGGAGTTGCACGAACGTCTCGCGGCAGCCCTCGGGCGCAGCGACGGCAACCCGATGTTCGTGGTGTCGCAAAAGTCGCTGACCGGGCACGCGAAGGGTGGCGCGGCAGCGTTCCAGCTCGTCGGACTGTGCCAGGTGCTGACACAGGGTGTCGTCCCGCCGAACCGCAGTCTCGACTGCGTCGACGAGAAGATGGCCGAGTTCGAGCACCTCGTGTGGGCACGTACCCCGTTGCGGTTCGGTGAGCAGTACGCGCTCAAGGCCGGCCTGCTGACCAGTCTCGGGTTCGGGCACGTATCCGGGCTGATCGCGGTGGTGCACCCGCAGGCGTTCGTCGAGGCGGTCCCGGCGGAACGTCGTGAGGAGTACCGCGCGGCGGCAGCGGCACGGACTGTCGTCGGTAAGCGGCGCCTGGCGTCGGCGATGGCCGGGGGCGCGGCGCTGTACCAGCGGCCCGCAGACCGTCGTTTCGGCGGAGACGCGGTGCCGGCCGAGGCAGCCCGTCACCTCGAAGCGGCTGTGCTGCTCGACGCGGATGCACGGCTCGGCGACGACGACGTGTACCGCCCGGGCCTGCCCGGCTGCAAGTAACGACGGGACAGGGACAGAGGGATGGGAGTTGCGGGTATCGGGTTCGACCTCGTGTCGGTTCCGGAGTTCGCCGAGCAGTTGAGCCGTTCGGGCACGACGATGCTGGGGAACTTCACACCGGGGGAGCGACGTGACGCGAATACCCGCAGCTCCGATCCGGCCCGGCATTTCGCGGCCCGGTGGGCGGCAAAGGAAGCGGTGATCAAGGCGTGGTCGGCCGCACTGTTCGGTCGCCCGCCGGTGCTGCCGGAGACCATCCACCAGCAGATCGAGGTCGTCTCCGATGCGTGGGGGCGCCCGAGCATCCGGCTGCACGGGAAGGTTGCAGAGCAGTTGACGGGGATGAGGATCCACGTGTCGTTGACTCACGACGGCGACATGGCCGGCGCGTTCGTGGTGCTCGATGCCGAGACCGGCGACGGTCAGGGATAGGAGCGCCGGTCAATTCCGGGAGGAGGGCGTGGGCTCCGCGCGGTGCGCACCCGCAGGTTCGGTCTCCCGGGACCGTTCGGACTCCTCGCGCCGTTTGCGCTTCTTTGCCTGTGTCCGTGAATCACGCTCGGCCACTTGGAGATACGCGACCATGATGCGCTTGAGTTCGGCCACCGCCTCGGCGTGGGTCTGGTCGTCCTGCACCGAGAAGTTCAGCATCGAATAGACGACGTGGACGAGCACCTCGGCCATGAGCTTGCGACGCGGGCGAGGCGTGTCGGGAGTCAGGGGCGCGAGCATCCGCGCGACCTGCTCGGCGAATTCCCTCTCGTGGATCGCGCCGGTGGCCCGGGTGGACGGAGTGGACTGCATCGCGAGCCAGACCTCGCGCCGGGAGGGATCGGTGGCCCACAACCCCGCCATGTGATCGACGAAGCTGTTGAGAAACCGCAACCAGTCGACGGAGGGGATCTCGCCGTTGAACTTGGCGAGTTCCTCCTGGACACCGACGAGATCCTGACGGTTGAGTTCACACACGATCACGTACTTGTTGGCGAAGAACTGATACAGCGTGCCGATGGGTACGTCGGCGCGGGCTGCGACTTCTTCGCAGGTGAACGACTCGAACCCCACCTCGGTGAGCAGTTCCCGGGACGCGGCGAGCAGCGCGTCGAATTTACGCCGGCTCCGTTCCTGGGTGGGCCGCCGACGGGGCACAAGCTCTTGTGGCTCCGTCTGGACCTCGAGCGCCGGGTCGATCCGGCGCGGGGTGCGGCGGCTGTTCGATGCTGACTCCACCCGCCCAGGCTAGCCGTACCGTTCGCGAATGCCGAGCACTTGCTGTGTACGCGAGTGGCAATAACCCGGGTTGTGCTGAGCTCCGAGGGCGGAACCACCCGAACGGGCGACATCGTCGCGGCGTGCGCACGTGGCGGTACCGGCCCCGGTCCTAGGATGTGAGGAGACCACCTCGGGTCGAAGCGGAGGTTGTCGTCCCGAGTGCAGGAGGAGATTCGATGACCGACGCAGAGACCGTGCAGCGGATACGTGACCGGGTGCGAAATTCCATGGGCACCGCCCGAAGCGAACTCGAAACGCTGGTCGCGTTCCGATCCGTGGCCGACCCGCGCCAATACCCGGCCGAAGAATGCGCCGCGGCGGCCCGGTGGGTGCGGGACGCGTTCGCAGAGGCCGGCATCGAACAGGTCGACCTCGTCGAGACGGTGGACGGATCACGTGCGGTGATCGGTCACACCCCGGCTCCGCCCGGAGCACCTACCGTCCTGCTCTACAGCCATTACGACATCCAGCCTCCCGGTGACGAAACCAAATGGGAAAGCCCACCGTTCGTGCTCACCGAACGCGACGGGCGCTGGTACGGGCGGGGCTCGGCGGACTGCAAGGGCAACATCGTGATGCACCTGCTCGCCCTGCGCGCGTTGCTCGCGGACGGCGCACTGCCCGTCGGCGTGCGAGTGGTCGTCGAAGGTTCCGAGGAGATGGGCGGCGAGGGCCTCGAACACCTCGTGGTCGAGCGGCCGGAGTTGTTCGCCGCAGATCTCATCGTCGTCGGGGACTGCGGCAACGCCGAAGTGGGTCAGCCCACTCTGACCACCACCTTGCGCGGGACGGCGAACGTCGTCGTGCACATCGAAACGCTCGAGGGCCCGGTCCACTCCGGTATGTACGGCGGAGGCGCGCCGGACGCGCTTGCCGCCCTGGTGCGACTCCTCGGCACGCTGCGTGACGAGGACGGAAACACCGTCGTGGACGGCCTCGACGCCACCGCGACCTGGGACGGTGTGCCGTACCCCGAAGAGCGGTTCCGGTCGGACGCCGGAGTGCTCGCGGGAGTGTCGCTCCCGACTTCCGCGACCGTGGCCGACGCGGTGTGGGCGCGGCCCGCGCTCACCGTTCTCGGAATCGACGCCCCGCCGGTTGTGGGGTCCGCGGCGGCGATTGTGCCGCGCGCGTCGGCGCGGCTGAATCTCCGCGTGCCGCCGGGGGTCGATGCGGTGACCGCGCAGGACGCGCTCGTCGCACACCTCGAGGCGCACGTGCCGTGGGGCGCACACCTGCGTATCGAACGCGAAGTCGTCGGCGAACCGTTCCGAGCGGCTACCGACGGTCCGGGCTATGCCGCGCTGCGTGCCGCCCTCGAGACCGCGTACGGCCGCGGCGTCGGCTCGGCCGGACAGGGCGGATCGATCCCGCTGTGCACCGCGCTGCAGCGTGCGGTGCCGGGTGCCGAGATCGCTCTGCTCGGTGTGGAGGAGCCGCGCTGCGTGATTCACGCTCCCAACGAGAGTGTCGATCCGTCGGAGATCGAGAATCTTGCCGTCGCCGAAGCTCTGGTGATGCGCTCGCTCGGGTCCGGTTAGACCGAGAGGTCGCGCCGCAGCTTCGCGACGTGCCCGGTCGCACGCACGTTGTACTGGGCAACCTCGATCTTGCCGTCCTCATCGACCACGAACGTCGACCGGATCACCCCGGTGACGGTCTTGCCGTACATCTTCTTCTCACCGAACGCTCCCCACGCGGTGAGCGTGGCCTTGTCCGGATCGGACAGCAACGGGAAGGTCAGCCCCTCGTTGTCGCGGAACTTGGCGAGCTTGGCCGGCTTGTCGGGGGAGATGCCGATCACGTCGAGTCCCGCGTCACCGAGTTCGGCGAGGCTGTCCCGGAAGTCACACGCCTGTTTCGTGCAGCCCGGCGTGCTCGCGGCCGGGTAGAAGTAGACGATCACCTTGCGTCCGCGATAGTCGGACAACGAGACTTCGTTGCCGTCGGCGTCCGGAAGTGTGAAGTCGGGAGCGGGGTCGCCGGGGGAGAGTCTGTTGTTTTCGGTCATGTCCGCGACAGTAGTAGACCGATCGTCCACTACCGTGGTCGCAGCACACTGCAGCGACCTTCTGGAGGATCACGTGGGTAGGGACACCGAGGACATCGAGCGGGAGATCGAAAAGGCCCGGAACCAGCTCGCGGGCACGCTGGACGAACTGAGCGTTCGTGCCAACCCGAAGAATCTGGTGGCGAGCACGAAGCAGACGCTCGTCGCGAAGATCAACCAGCCGGCGGTGAAGAAGTACGCGTTGGTGGCGGCGGGCACCGTGGTGGGTCTGCTGGTGCTGCGCAAGATCCTGCGCTGACACACACGATCCGAACACTGTGCCCGCGCCGATGGCGCGGGCACAGTGCGTTTGGGGAACATCACAGTTTCGGTCGCGCAAACGAAAGATCCCCTCCCGGCGTGGCCGGAAGGGGATCTTTGTGGTGCGCCATCAGGGACTCGAACCCCGAACCCGCTGATTAAGAGTCAGCTGCTCTGCCAATTGAGCTAATGGCGCTTGGCTGGTGTCTCCGTTCCGTTGTCCCGGCGACGAAAAGAAGATTACACACCTTCGACTATCGCACCAAATCGGCTGGTCACGGCGATTTTCACGGCGGAGGCAAGTAACGAACGCGCAGCGGAGTCCGATTGTCATCGGAACGTTATCGGCAAGGGGGGAGTCGGCCATCGAGACGGACGACCGACTGGCATCATCTGAACAGGACGTATGACGTGCAATTTCGGTGCCTTGTGGGGAGGGGCGGAATCGGAGAATGGCAGTGAAGGCTGGAAGTGTGACGCATCCTCGGCGGCGAAGTGCCGGGGCGGTGCTCGGTATGTTGCTCGTCGGGCTCATGGCGTTCGTCACCGCATGCTCGGGCGGATCGGGCTCCGGTGCGGAAGAGGTGCCGATCGATTCGAATCCCCTTGCCGCACTCATCAAGCCCACTGTCTCGTCCAGCGTCACCGACGGGGAGATCGGCTTCTCCCCGATCGACCCCGTCACGGTGTCGGTGATCAACGGAAAACTCGACTCCGTGACGCTGAGCAATCCCGCGGGTGAACCCGTCGCGGGTGAACTCGCCCCCGACGGCCTGACGTGGGTCAACACCGAACCGCTCGGGTACAACCGGGAGTACACCCTCGAAACCGTCGCCTACGGTCTGGGCGGGTCGGCAACGACCGTCGCGTCCTTCACCACGTCGGCACCGGGCAATCTGACCCAGCCGTATGTGATGCCCGGCGACGGGGCGGTAGTCGGTATCGGACAGCCGGTGGCCGTCCAGTTCGACGAGAACATTCCGGACCGGCGCGCGGCCGAGGAAGCGATCACCGTGGTGACCGACCCGCCGGTCGAGGGCGCCTTCTACTGGCTCAGCAACCGGGAGGTGCGCTGGCGTCCCGAGCAGTACTGGGCACCCGGGACGACCGTCACGGTGGACGTGGACGTCTACGGCAAGGATCTCGGCGACGGCTTGTTCGGCCAGGACGACGTCCACTCCTCGTTCACGATCGGTGATGCGGTGGTCATCACCGCCGACGACAACACCAAGCAGGTCACCGTCAACCGCAACGGTGCCGACGTGATGACGATGCCCACGTCTTTCGGCAAGGACGACGCCCCCACCCCGAACGGGGTGTACGTCATCGGCGATCGCTTCGAGCACCTGATCATGGATTCCTCGACCTACGGGGTTCCGACGGATGCGCCCGAGGGTTACCGCACACCGGTGGACTGGGCGACCCGCATGTCCTACAGCGGCATCTTCTTCCACTCGGCGCCGTGGTCGCTCGGTGACCAGGGCGTGCGCAACGTGAGCCACGGCTGTCTCAATCTGAGTCCTGCGAATGCCAAGTGGATCTTCGACAACACCAAGCGCGGCGACATCGTCATCGTGCGGAACACCGTCGGCGGAACCCTGGAGGGCACCGAGGGGCTCGGCGACTGGAACATCCCGTGGTCGACGTGGAAGGCCGGCAACGCCGATACCTGATCCGTCGTCCCGATCTCGAGGAGGCGTCCATGATGCAAGTCCGGGATCGGGAGTCGTGGTGGATCACCTCTGTGATCGCGACGGCGCTGGTGGCCTCCGTGATGGCGCCGCCGGCGGGTGCCGAGCCGGCGGGTTCTCCGCTGCCGGGAGAGATTGTGTCGGTGCAGCCACTCTCGCCCGAGTTGTCCCTCCCAGGTGCGCCGATCGCGGAGAAGCTCGAATACCGCACCGAGTGGCGCTCCGGAGAGGCCACGATCGCCACCGGCGCGCTGTTCCTGCCCGAGAGAACAGCGCCGGAGGGGGGATTTCCTGTGGTCGCCTGGGCGCACGGCACGGTCGGTATAGCCGACGACTGTGCATTCACCACCGATACGCCTCGACCGGCACGCGAGAAGTCGTACCTCCGGCACTGGCTCGACCAGGGATACGCCGTGGTGGCCGCCGACTATCCGGGGCTGGGCTCGGAAGGCCTGCACCGCTACCTCGACGGGCCGAGCGCCGCGAACAGCATCGTGGACAGCGTCCGCGCCGCACGAGCCACCGGCGCCCCGCTCTCCGAGCGGTGGGTGGTGGTCGGTCATTCGCAGGGTGGCCACGCCGCAGTCCACACCGCGCACATCGCGACGCGGCGCGCCCCCGAACTGGACTTCCGGGGCACGGTCGCGACCGGAGTGCCCGCCAACCTCGAGAACCTGTTCATCCTGGGCGTGCCGGGCTTCCCGGATCTCGGCCTCTCGGGACTGACGGCATTCAGCGGCTATCTGTTCGCCGGCCTCCGCGACGCCTATCCGCAGGTCGACGTGGACGGCTACCTCGCCCCGGCCGGCCGCGAGGTGGTGGACCGAGCGGAGGTTCTCTGCATCAGCGAGCTCAACGCGTCCGTCCGGAATACCGGAATCGGCGAGTTGCCCGCACGTCCGCTGTCGCAGGGCGACCTCCCCGCCGCGCTGGCCGAGTACCTCGCCGTCCCCACCACCGGCTACGACCGTCCCCTTTTCTTCGGTCACGGTGTGGACGACAGGGTGGTGCCGTTGCCGTTGTCCGCAAAGCTCGCCGTCGACATGTCCGCCGGGGGTGCCGACGTCGACTACCGCGTATACGAAGCCGATCACCTCACGGTCATCGAGCTCTCGGCACTCGACTCCGCGCCGTTCGTCGCGCGCATACTCGCGGATCGATAACGACCGGAGAACGAAGGACTGCGTCCTGCGGCCGGGACATCACGGCAACGGAAAAGGCCCCCGACCGGGATCGCCGGTCGGGGGCCTTCTATCGGGTGAGTGACGGGACTCGAACCCGCGACAGCCAGGATCACAACCTGGTGCTCTACCAACTGAACTACACTCACCATCGCATTCGCACGTGACCGGGGCCGCTTGCGCCTGCGGTAGAGATACTAGCGTGACTTTGCCGAAAACAACGAATCGGCAGGTCAGGCCGGTCCGAGGTCCTCCACGACCGCGGCGATGTCCTCCGGGGACGGTCCGGGTTCGGGAACGAAGGCGGTACGCCGGTAGTAGCGGAGTTCGCGGATCGACTCCTTGATGTCGGCCAGTGCCCGGTGCGACAACCCCTTCTCCGGCTGACCGAAGTAGATACGCGGGTACCAGCGGCGGCACAGCTCCTTGATCGAACTCACGTCCACCATCCGGTAATGGAGGTAGCTGTCGAGTTCGGGCATGTCGCGGGTGATGAACCCCCGGTCGGTGCCGATCGAGTTTCCGGCGAGCGGCGCCGTGCCCGCTTCCCCGACGTGTTCGCGGATGTAGTCGAGCACCAGTTTCTCGGCTTCCGCGAGCCCGACCGTCGAGCGGCGCACTTCCTCGGTGAGCCCCGAGCGGGCGTGCATCTGCTGCACGACCTCGGGCATCGCCGCGAGTGCTTCGTCGTCGGCATGGATGACGATGTCCACGCCTTCGCCGAGCACGTTGAGTTCGCTATCGGTCACCAGGGCCGCGATCTCGATCAGCTTGTCGCTGTCGAGCCGCAGTCCGGTCATCTCACAATCGATCCATACGAGTTTGTCCTGCACGAGATACAGCGTAGTCAGACGTCGGACCGGTTAAGGTCGGCAGTGGCATTGCAGTGGTCACACGCGCGCCGTAAGGAGCATCCGAATGCCGGACGACACCGAGCTCCCCCACGACCACGACGGCGGGTCCGCGCCGACGGGCGCAGCCGCCCAGATCGCCGCCGGGTACGCGGCGACAGGTCCCGCGCTCGAACTGGGTGCCGTCGTACTCGACGGTGTCGTCGACCCGTCGGCGAAGGTACGCATCCCCCTGGCCACGATGAACCGGCACGGGCTCGTGGCGGGCGCCACCGGAACGGGCAAAACCGCAACACTGCAGCTGATCGCCGAGCAGTTGTCGTCCGCCGGTGTGCCCGTGGTGATGGCCGATGTCAAAGGCGATCTGTCGGGTCTCACCGGAGAAGGCGTGATCGAGGAGAAGATCGTCGCGCGGGCGATCGACACCGGCGACGAGTCGTGGGAGCCGCGGGGATTCCCGGTGCAGTTCTATTCGCTCGGCACCGAGGGGGCCGGCATCCCGGTCCGGGCGACCGTCACGTCGTTCGGTCCGATCCTGCTGAGCAAGGTGCTCGAACTCAACGCAACTCAGGAGTCCACACTCGGCCTGATCTTCCACTGGGCCGACCAGCGAGGGCTGGCGTTGCTCGACCTGAAGGACCTGAGCGAGGTCATCAGGCACTTGACGAGCGACGACGGAAAGGCCGATCTCGAGAGCATCGGCGGGGTGTCCGGATCGACGGCCGGGGTGATCCTGCGCGCGCTCGTCAATCTCGAGCATGCCGGGGGCGACACATTCTTCGGCGAGCCGGAATTCGAGACCGAGGATCTGCTCCGGTTCGTCGACGGCCAGGGCGTCATCAGCCTGTTCGAACTCGGCGATCGAGCGACACAGCCGACGTTGTTCTCGACATTTCTGATGTGGCTGCTCGCGGACCTGTTCCAGGCTCTGCCGGAGGTCGGGGACCTCGACAAGCCGAAGCTGGTGTTCGTGTTCGACGAGGCGCATCTGCTGTTCACCGACGCGTCCAAGGCGTTCTTGCGTCAGGTCGAGCAGACCGTCAAGCTGATCCGCTCGAAGGGCGTGGGGATCATCTTCTGCACCCAGTTGCCCTCGGATGTGCCCCGGCCGGTGTTGTCCCAGCTCGGAGCCCGCATCCAGCACGCAGTGCGTGCGTTCACCCCGGAGGATCGGGATGCGCTGGACAAGATCGTTCGCACCTATCCGGCGACGGGCGCATACGACCTCGGTGAGGCGCTGACCGCGCTCGGAATCGGGGAAGCTGTCGTGACGGTGCTGTCGGAGACCGGCGCGCCCACCCCTGTGGCATGGACGCGGATCCGGCCGCCCCGTTCCCGGATGGGGTCGGTAGGGGAAAACGCGATCCTTGCAGCCGCGCAGTCCAGCCCGCTCTATGGCAAGTACGGCCGCACCGTCGACCGCGAGTCGGCGTACGAGAAGCTGTCCGCGTCGGTGGCCGGTGCCCCCGACGTCGATCCGGAGTTCGAGGCCTCGCCGCTGCCTGCGGGTGCCGACGAGGTTCTGCCGGAGTCTGCACGCGACGACGAGCCGTCGACGATCGAACAGACGCTCGGGAATCCGGCGATCAAGAGCTTCCTGCGGTCGGCGGCGTCCGCGGCGGGCCGGGAGATCGGCCGCAGCATTTTCGGAACCGGACGCCGCCGCAGGCGTTAGTCCGAACCGAGTTTGCGGTAGAAGGCACCGGCGATGGGTGCGGAGACCGACCGGGGCGCGAACTGTCCCGCCGCCGACATTGCCTTGCTGATCACGCCGGGCACGATGCGCATCCGGTTGGCAGCCAGGGCATCGAGCGACACCTTGGCAGTGTGGGCGCTGGAGATCCACAGGAAGTCGGGCACCAGCTTGTCGACGATCGACGCCTCGGCAGGGTCGGGTTCCTCGGTGCGCACCGGCCCGGGAGCGAGAAGCGTGATGTGGACGCCGGTGCCTTTGAGCTCACCGCGCAGCGACTCGGAGAATGTGTTGACGAACGCCTTGGTCGCGGCGTAGGTCGCATTGTGGGGGATGGGCATGTTGCCGGCAGCAGACCCGACCATGAGGATCGCGCCGGACTTGCGCTCGACCATCTGCGGCAGCACCGCGAGGGTGAGGTCGTGCACCGCGACAGCGTTCAGTTCGACTTGGGCGCGCTCGTACGCCGGGTCGAGTTCGGCGACCGCACCGAAGGTGGCGATTCCCGCGTTGTTGCAGAGGATGCTGATGCGGCGTCCGGCGAGTTCGTCGACGAGGACTGCGCGCGCGTCGCGGTCGGACAGGTCGCAGGCTCGTACCTCCACGGCCACGCCGTGCTCGGTGCGCAGCGTCTCGGCGAGGGATTCCATGACCTCGCCTCGTCGTGCGACGAGAATCAGGGAGTGCCCACGTGCGGCGAGTTCGGTGGCGAGGGCTTCGCCGATACCGGAAGAAGCTCCGGTGACGACGGCGCGGGCATCGGGATGGGGATTCGGCAGAGTCACGGTGGGTCAGCCTAGCGGGATTCGGACGGGGTGGGTCCGCGGTGTCGGCCGGGCGCGACTCGCGACGCCGGTGCGGGGACGATCGGCCCCGAGCCGCTTAGGCTGCGCACCATGAGCGCACACACGCACGCTCCGGCCGGAGCCGAAGGTGCCGCGACGGGCAAACAGGTCTTCGCGTGGGGTCTGTGGGACTGGGGGTCGTCCGCGTTCCACGCGGTGATCCTCACCTTCGTCTTCTCGGTCTATCTCACCGATGCTGTGGGCGACGACCTGCCCGGCACCGTGTCGGCGACCGCGTGGCTCGGGTGGGCGCTGGGGATCTCGGGTGCGCTGATCGCCGTCACGGCACCGATCTTCGGCCAGAGGTCCGACGCGGCGGGACGCCGGAAACGTTCGCTAGCGATATTGACTGCGCTGACGGTCGCGGCGATGGCGGGCATGTATTTCGTGCGCGACGACTACCGCTATCTCTGGCTCGGTCTTGTGCTGCTCGGTGCCGCATCCGTGGCTGCCGAGCTTGCGCAGGTCCCGTACAACGCGATGCTCCGGCAGGTCTCCACCGAGGACAATCTCGGACGAGTTTCCGGATTCGGTTGGGCCATGGGCTATTTCGGCGGAATCGTGCTGTTGCTGGTGTGCTATGCCGGTTTCATCTCGGGTGACGGAGACGTGCGCGGTCTGTTCGGGGTCTCCACCGACGGCGGTGCCAACATCCGCCTCGTGGCGCTGCTGGCAGCGGTGTGGTTTGCAGTCTTCGCGTTGCCTGTGCTGTTTGCGATACCGGAGAAACCGGTCGAGCGTGGCGACGAGGTACGGCGGGTCGGCATCGTCGAGTCCTACCGAGTGCTCTGGCGCGATCTGCGTGAGCTGTGGCAGGTCGACCGCCGCACCATCTGGTATCTCGGCGCGTCGGCGCTGTTCCGGGACGGGCTGGCGGGTGTGTTCACCTTCGGTGCGGTGCTTGCCGTCAACGTGTACGGGATCAGCGCGGCGGATGTGTTGCTCTTCGGCGTCGCGGCCAACGTCGTCTCGGCCCTCGGCGCTCTCGCTGCCGGGCGCGTCGACGACCGGTTGGGTCCCAAAAACGTCATCGGGGGCTCGCTGATCGCGATGATCGCCGCGGGAACGGTGCTGCTGGTGGTCTCCGGTCCGACGATGTTCTGGATATTCGGACTGGTGCTGTGCTTGTTCGTCGGTCCCGCCCAGTCGTCGGCCCGTACGTTCCTCGTGAGGCTCACGCCGCCCGGGCGGGAGGGGCAGATGTTCGGCCTCTACGCGACAACCGGCCGTGCGGTGTCGTTCCTCGCGCCGACGCTCTTCGGATTCTTCGCATGGTGGTTCGCCACCGACCGCGCCGGCATCGTCGGTCTCCTGCTCGTGCTCGCGATCGGTCTCGCGGCGCTTCTCGCGGTCCGCGCGCCCGACACGCACGCCCGTCCGTGAACTCGCGTACTCCGACCGGCAGATCTACGCCGCAGGGCCGGACGAGTCAGCCGGATCCAGCATCGGCACGAGAAATCGGCGAGCGATTCGCGCCAGCTGGGCAGCGTCGTCGAGATCGACCAGACGACTGGGATAGGTGAGGAAAGACGCGGAGATCCGCACCATCATCTCGGCGACCAGATCCGTATCCAGCGCGCGTGAAATGTTGCCGGCCTGTTGTTCACGGCGAAGCTGGCCCGCGACGAAAGCCCGTACCGTTGCCAGCATTTCTTCCCCGTTGCCCACCACGGAACCGGCGAGCAACGTGGGTTCCGCCTCGAGGAGACCGCCGATGAGCGGATTGGTGCGGACGGCGTGGAGTGAACTCACAAATCCGGCGACGACGCGATCGGCGGCGGTGTCGGCACGTGCGATGTCGTCGAGGAACCGCGTGAAATAGCGGCGGATTTCGCGAAGGACCACTTGATCGACCAGGGCGTCCTTCGACTCGAATTTCCGGTACACCGTGATCCGCGACAACTGCGCGCGCCGGGCGATGTCCTCCATCGAGGAGCGCTGGATACCGAGCCGGCAGAACTGCTCGTATGCGGCGTCGAGGAGTCGCGTGCGGGTGCGGTCCTCGTCGCCGGGTTGTTCGACGGCGTCGTGATATGCGCGGTCGAGCAGCGACTCCACGTTCGCGCTGCGGACGAGCGGGGCTTGTTCCACGGTGTCCTCCTGGGATCCCGAGTCTACTGCGGTGCCTGTCGGAAAACCCCCGCCAGGGAAGGGCGATTGTGGTCTGATGTTACAGAGACACGAAAAGTGTCTCATTGCATCATCTACCGGCCCGGGAGGGTACCGATGGAGAATCTCAGTAGACGCAGAATGCTCGAACTGGGCGGCGCACTCGGCGCTCTGGGAGCGTTCTCGCTTGCCGCTCCCGCCCACGCCCAGCCGTGGCGATGGTCGCCCGCCGGGTCGATACCCGGCGCGGGGAACGGTGCCGACCCGAGGACGGTGTGGGACGCGGAGGCCGATCCGCTGGTGGCCTCGCTGCTGGACCGAGGGGATGTGCCGAGGGTCAACGAACTCCTCCGGACCTGGACCAAGAACGGTCAGCCGCTCCCCGACGGCCTGCCGGGGGACCTGAGAGAGTTCATGGAACAGGCGCGGCAGCTACCGGCCTGGGCGGATCGGGGCAAGCTCGAGACCGCCGTGCGATTCAACGAGAAACGCGGGTTGTATCTGGGCGTCCTCTACGGCTTCGCCAGCGGCATGATGAGCACGGTCATACCCAAGGAAGCGCTCGCTGTCTACTACTCCCAGGGCGGCGCGAACATGAAGCGCCGCATCTCGAAAACGGCAAAGCTGGGATACGACATCGGGTCTCGCAACGCCTACCTACCCGACGGCGAAATGGCGGTGACCGCCGTGAAGACCAGGCTGGTTCATGCTGCAGTTCGTCATCTCCTGCCGCAGTCTCCGCACTGGGAGCACGCCGCACCGGAGAACATCCCGATCAGCCAGCACGACATGATGGTGACCTGGCACAGCCTGCCCACCACGGTCATGCGGACCCTGAAGACATGGAAGGTGCCCATTGCGGCTGCCGAAGCCGACGGTTTCCTGCACTCGTGGCAGATCAGCGCCCACATGCTCGGCATCGAGGACCAGTACATACCCGCCACGTGGGACCAGGCCGAATCCCAGGCCGTGGAGGTACTGGATCCGATCCTCGCTCCCACCCCGGAGGGCATCAAGCTCGCCGACATCCTGCTCGATCTCGGTGCGGGACTCGACTTCACCCTGCTGACCCGGCCGATTCTGGGTGCCCTGACGCGTTTCATGCTCGGGAACGAGATCGCCGACTCGTTGAACATTCCCCGGGAGCCGGTATGGGGGACCCTCCTCGACGTCGCGTGGGGACCGTTCGTCGCGGTCCGCGAGGGACTGCTCCCGCTTCCGCTCGCTCCCGAGGCGTACTGGACGTTCGACGAGTTGCTCCGTCAGTTCGTGCTGCTCTACATGTCCGAATTGCGGCCCATCAGCATCGAGATACCGGAGTTCAACAATCCGAACTACCGCTGACAGAATCTCGCCGGTGCGCAGTCAGCCGCCTGTTCCGGCTCCGACCCGGCGCCGGATGGCCTCGGCGGCGGCGGCGGGTGCTTCTTCCGGAATCCAGTGTGAGACGTCCGGGAGCACGACGAATTCGTAATCTGCATCGACGAATTCGTGGCACCGTTCCGCTGCGGCGGAGCCGATCGCCGAGTCCCCGGTACTCCAGACGTAGGTTGTCGGCACCTGCACCGGCGGGGTCGATTCCCACTCGCGCGACATGGCGCGATACCAGTTCAGTGCCGCGGTGAGCGCGCCCGGACGGGACAGCGTCCGGACGTAGTGGTCCACCGAGTCCCGGTCGACGCTCGGGTCGAACATCGCCCGCAACCTCCGGGCATCGTCCTCGAGCAACACGGATTCGGCCTTGCCCTCCATGCGCAGGAGCTGGATGTACGACGAGCGGGCGCGCTGGTCGTCGTCCTCCCGCAATGCCCAGCCGTACGCAGCGAGATGCGGCACCGAGAACCCGGTGAGCGTGGAGACGCGGTCGCGGTGGTGCGCGGCGGTGTGCCACGCGACCGCAGCACCCCAGTCGTGTCCCACGAGGTGAGCCTGCTCGATCTCGAAATCGTCGAGCAGTCCTATTACGTCTCCGGCCAGGGCGGATATCTCGTAATGGCCCACGCCCTCGGGTCGTGCACCGGGGGAGTAGCCGCGCTGATCGGGTGCGATCACCCGGTATCCGTCGCGTACGAGCAGGCGTGCGACGGCCGTCCAACTCCGGGCGGTCTCGGGAAAGCCGTGCAGCAGCACCACCGGAGGGCCGCCGGGTGGTCCCGCAACCCGGACATCGAAGATCAGATCGCCCAGTGTCGTTTCGGCGTTTCCGCTCATGACCTCCACGGTACGGAGGTCGGGTCAGTTGTGCGCCGGCTTCCAGGCGGCCATGCCGAGCAGGATCAACCGCATCTGTTTCTCCGCGCGGGTGATCACTTCTGTTTCCTCGGGGCTCCCGGGCCGTGGCACCGACAGCAGTTCCAGCACGATGTCGAGCATCGCGGTGACCAGCAGGTCGGCCGCCATCTCGAGGTCGTCGAACGGCCATTGTTCGAGCCCCGGTGTGCGGGCGAGGTCTGCGGCCAGTTCGCCGGCGAGCAAACGCAGTTCGGTCGTGATGGCGCGCGCGACTTCGGGTTGGCCTCCGTGGCGTTCACGCGCGAGGAAGCGGAAGGCCGGCTCGTGTACCCGCACTTCACGTACCAGGATGCGGAGCGACTCGCGGGCGGTGGCGGGGCCGGGGGAGCGGCGGGCGTCGCGCAGCAGGCGTCGCAACACACGCATCGTATCGGCGGCGAGGGTGACGCCGAGTTCCTCCATGGACGCGAAGTGGCGGTAGAACGCGGTGGGCACGATTCCGGCGTGCCGGGCGACCTCGCGCAAGCTGACGCCGGCAAGACCCCGGTCCGAGGACAGCTCGAGCGCCGCGTCGAGAAGTGCCTGACGGGTGCGTTCTTTGCGCTGTGCTCGGGTCGTCGATGACGGGGCGGGTGCTGCGGACACGCTTCGAGTGTAGGCAGACGCGTGGACGACACGGGCGCCGGGTGTAACCGGGGTCACAAACGGGTTGACACAGGGGAGCTACCGCCTGTCACACTTACTTGAGTGCACGGATGTGCACTGGAATCCGATGTCGTTCGGAAGGCAGGCACCTATGATTGCGCGCCACCTCCCCCGTGTAGACCATGCGCGGACGTTCGCTCGAAAAGTCCTCGTCGGCGCCCTGGGGACCCTCTCGAGTCCGCACCATCCCGATCGGTACCTCGAGCTGGTCGATCCTCTGCTCGCCACTTCCGTCACTCGTGCTCGGATTACACACGTGGACCGAAATGCCTCGGGGTCGGTGACGTTCACGGTGAGCCCTGCGCGTCCCGTGCGGTTCGAACCGGGAAGCCACATTCCGCTGTCGATCACGATCGACGGTGTGCGGCACACCCGGACTTATTCACCTGCGTACGCACCCGGTGCAGTGCGTGACGGGAGCGGGCCGATCGTGTTCACGGTGGGGTTGCACCCGGACGGGATCGTCTCCCGCCACCTCTACGAACACGCGCAACCCGGACTCGTCGTCGAACTCGGTGAACCGGCGGGTGATTTCGTGCTCTCGACACCGCGGTCCGAGCGACTGATCCTCATCGGAGGCGGATCGGGGATCACACCGGTGCTGTCGATGCTCGAGGGACTCGCGGCCGAAGGGCACACCGGTGCGGTCACGTTTCTGTACTACGCCCGGACTCCGGCGCATGTCCCGCGGCGCGAGGCGCTCGATGCCCTAGCGGCGCTTCCCAACGTCGAGATCGTTCTCGTGTACACCCGGTCGGGTGACGGTGCTCTGCAAGGGCGTTTCGACGCCGCCCACCTCCAAGCTGTCGCACCCTGGTTCGCCGATACTCCGGTATACGTGTGCGGGCCGGCGGGCCTGGTGTCCCGTGTTCGGGACGTCTACGAACGCGATGGCGCCGAGAACCTCGTCCACGTCGAGGAATTCACGCCGCCGACGTACACGGTCGATCCGGACGACGCCACCGGCGTGATCTCCTTTGCCTCGTCGGGTGTCGCCGCCGACAACACCGGTGTCACAATTCTCGAGCACGCGGAGAGCGCCGGTCTCACACCGGAGCACGGATGCCGGATGGGAATCTGCCATTCGTGTACCGCTGTCCGGCTTTCCGGATGCACGCGAGACGTGCGGACCGGTGAACTCGATTCGGAACCCGGAACCCGGATTCAGATCTGTATCAACGCGCCGGTCGGCGACGTCGCTGTCGACCTCTGACCCTCGACTCCACAGCATCTACGATTCCTGAATACCACTGGAGGACACCATGTTCGGACTGTCCCTGCCCACCATTCCTTTTATCCCGTTCCTCTCCGGCTCATCCACGCCCGCCGAGCCCGAACCGCTGGTGCTCACCCGCGAGCACATCGACGAACTGGGACGAGAACTCGACGCGCTGCGCGAGCAGACCGTGGCGTCCCTCGGTGACGAGGACCGCGAATACATCTATCGCATCATCAAGGCGCAGCGCGGATTCGAAGTCGCCGGCCGAGGCCTGATGTTCTTCGGGTTCTTCCCGCCCGCATGGGTCGCGGGGGTCACGGCACTGAGCGTGTCGAAGATTCTCGACAACATGGAGATCGGGCACAACGTGATGCACGGCCAGTACGACTGGATGCGGGAACCGTCCTTGAACTCGCGCACGTTCGAGTGGGACACCGTGTGCCCGTCCGATCAATGGCGGCACTCGCACAACTACATGCACCACACGTACACGAACATCGTCGGCAAAGACCGTGACATCGGGTACGGGATCCTGCGCATGGACCCCAACCAGAAATGGCACCCGTACTACCTCGGCAACCCCGTCTACGCGACCGCACTGATGCTGCTGTTCGAGTGGGGAGTGATGATGCACGACGCGGAGGCGGAGAACATCGTCGCCGGCACCCGGTCGTGGCAGGAGGTCCTGCCGCTCGCGAAGGGCTGGTGGCGCAAGGTGCGTCGCCAGGTCGTCAAGGACTATGTGGCATTCCCGCTGCTCACCGGCCCACTGTTCGTGCCCACTCTGGTCGGCAATGCGACCGCGAACGTGGTCCGCAACGTGTGGGCCTACTCGATCATCTTCTGCGGGCACTTCCCGTCGGGCGTGCAGTCGTTCAGCGAGGACGACACCGCCGAGGAGACGCGGGGCGAGTGGTATGTCCGGCAGCTGCTCGGCAGCGCGAACATCTCCGGCTCACCGCTGTTCCACATCATGTCGGGCAACCTGTCGCACCAGATCGAGCACCACCTGTTCCCCGACCTTCCGGCGCATCGCTATCCGGAGCTCGCACCGCGCGTCCGCGAGCTGTGTGAGGAGTACGGGCTGCCCTACAACAGCCGGGGACTCACCGCTCAGGTCGGTTCGGTGTGGAAGAAGATCTTCACGTTCGCGCTGCCGCCGAATTGGGTGTCGCAGACCCCGGACATCTCGGTGCTTCTCGAGCGTTCGCCCCGCGAGCAGGCCGACGATGCTCCGGGTACCCTCGCACGGGAGAACGTCTGAGGGGGACTGCCATGGTCGGAAAGTTCGAACGCAACAAGGACACCATCCAGGAGATGACCGAATCGGCGGCGACACGCGTCGGCGCCATTGCGGGAATCATCACCGGAGCTGTCCGTGACGTCACCCGCGAGGTCGGCGGATGGATCACCGATGGAATCGAGATGCGCGAAGCTGCCCGCAAGGCGCGCAGCGACGAGGACCGCGGGGCTGCCGAGGGTGGCCCGACGGTCTCGACGACGGAGTAGCGCGCTGCGCACCCTCGCAGAAATTCAGACAGCAGAATAGTCAGCCACGAACGGCGGGCCCCGGAAATCCGGGGCCCGCCGTTCGTCGTCGGTGTGGAGAAACGTCAGATGACGCCGAGTGCGAACATCGCGTCCGCGACCTTCACGAAGCCCGCGATGTTGGCGCCGTGGATGTAGTCGCCCGGCTTGCCGTAGTCGGCCGCCGTCTCGACACACCGGGTGTGGATGTCGCGCATGATGCGGGCGAGGCGCTCGTCGGTGTAGTCGAAGTGCCACGAGTCGCGCGAGGCGTTCTGCTGCATCTCCAGCGCGGAGGTGGCGACACCACCGGCGTTGGCGGCCTTGCCCGGGGCAAAGCCGACACCGGCGTCGCGGAACACTGCGATGCCGCCGGGGGTGGTCGGCATGTTGGCGCCCTCGGCGACGACCTTGACGCCGTTCTTGACGAGGGTCTTCGCGGATTCCTCGTCCAATTCGTTCTGCGTGGCAGCGGGGAGCGCGATGTCGCAGGGAACGTTCCAGATGTTTCCACCGGGGTAGAACTCGGCGTCGCCGCGCTCGTCGACGTACTCGGAGATGCGTCCGCGCCGGACTTCCTTGATCTCCTTGAGCAGTTCGACGTCGATGCCCTTGGGATCGTGGATGTAGCCCGAGGAGTCGGAGCACGCGACCACGGTGCCGCCGAGCTGGTGGATCTTCTCGATGGCATAGATCGCGACGTTTCCGGAGCCGGACACGACTGCGGTGCGGCCTTCGACGGAGCTGCCGGCGTGCTTGGCCATCTCGGCGACGAAGTACGCGGCGCCGTAACCGGTGGCCTCCCGGCGCACCTGCGAACCGCCCCAGGTGATGCCCTTGCCCGTCAGCACGCCCGACTCGTACGAGTTCGTGAGGCGCTTGTACTGGCCGAACAGGTAGCCGATCTCGCGACCGCCGACTCCGATGTCGCCGGCCGGGACGTCGGTGTACTCACCGATGTGGCGATGCAACTCGGTCATGAAGGACTGGCAGAAGCGCATGATCTCCTGCTCGGAGCGACCCTTGGGGTCGAAGTCCGAACCGCCCTTGCCGCCGCCGATAGGCAGGCCGGTGAGCGCATTCTTGAAGATCTGCTCGAACCCGAGGAACTTGACGATGCCGAGGTTCACGCTGGGATGGAACCGCAGTCCGCCCTTGTACGGGCCGAGCACGCTGCTGTATTGCACGCGGAACCCGCGGTTGACGTGCACCTGACCGTGGTCGTCGATCCACGGCACGCGGAAGATGATCTGGCGTTCGGGCTCGCACAGGCGCTCGATGAGGCCGGATTCGAAGTAGCCGGGGTGGCGTTCGAGCACGACATGCAGGGACTCGAACACTTCGGCAGCTGCCTGGTGGAATTCAGGCTCGCCCGCGTTCCGGGCCTTGACCTGCTCGTAAATCTCTGCGATGCGGTCCGAAGTCGACACGCTACCTACCTGACTATGTGAGGATTCTGTAACACGGCCTTTACATCTGAACTATAGGACGTGACGCCTACCCACTGTTAGCCCGGTCCGCCGGTGCGATCGGAAACACACGGCCCTGAAGGGTGTCCGGCCGCAAAAGCCCAGGAAAAGATGTATGCGCGTGGGACCCCGGTGCGCGCTCCCGTCCCGCGATCGGAGGCGCGACCGGATCCCGTCCCGGTCGGGCGCCGGACGCTCCACCGCCGGGGTCCGGGGTGGACTCGGGCTCGCCGAGGGCGCGCGAAACCTCGGCCGCCCGGCACGGTCGGGCCGGGTCAGTTCTCCATCAGGATCTGCTGTCCCTTCACCAAGGGGTACGACACCACGTCACGTCCGTCCAGATCTTCCTTGTGCATGTCGACTCCGGTGATCTGACTGTTCTCGTACGTGCGGTAGTAGTAAATGCCCTTGTGCGTATTGCAGCACGACGAGTAGATGGTGATCTCGTATTTCTCCCCGAGACGGACACAGCCCCTCTGCTGCTCCACGGAACCGAGAATATGGAAGAACTGGCTGATCGCCTCGGACTCCGACCGGCCCGACACCGAATTCACCTTCGTGAACGCGGCTTTCACGAACCGGGACATCGAGGACAGATCTCCTGGCAAGCCGATAGCTCCCATGCCTCGGCTGTAGGTGTCGAACTGGATCTCCTTCGAGAAGAGCGCATCGGGCGGGTCAACCGACAAATTCATGTAGTTGTTGATATTGAACAACTGGATATCGAATGTGGGATTGTTGGCGAGAACCTGGATCGGGTTATCGTGGATTTTCAGGCCCTCCGCGACGGACTCGACCGTGATGGACTCGTTCCTGTCGGAGATGATCCAGTGCAGCGGAGACGGCGGAAACTCCGCGCTGAACGCGGTGTCGACGATCCGTACTTCTGCCAGCGCGCGTCGCACCTCGGCCACGGTCTCGAATTGCCCGAGAATCCAGGGGATGAATTCGAAGGACGCAACATTCGTTCCGTCGTCCGATGCGGGTTTGTAGTCGGCATTGTCGGGAAAATTGAGTCCCGCCATGCTCAAACCCTTTTCGTTGGTGGCGTCGTAGTAGAGCGGGTAACCGTCGGCCACGGTCGCCATGCCGATCATGGCGTGGTGGGTCGTCTGCGCGGGAACCTTCCGGAATTCGAAGGGGAAGTTCCTCGGCGTCACGGTGACCGCTTCACGATAGGAGTACTCGAGGTCCAGGTTGCGGCCGAAGTAGTGATCCTCAGCGGTGTAGTTGGCGGCTGTGCACATGTGACTACCTCCGAACTCGCGGCCCAACCCCGATGCTGTGAGGGAGCGAGGAGGGCACCATGTGGTTGCCTCGGTCGACGAAGGGAGAAGAGCGAAGAACTCCCCAACGCTCGTCGGTGTCCGATGCGCAGTGCTCACGGTATCCGAGGGGGAGCGTGCTCGTGGATGGTTCGGATACACCGGGTTCGGATGCACCGGAACGTCGCGGACAGGCGTACCAACTCGCCTGATGCGGACCGTGGGAATGGAAAAACCTTCGTCCCTGGGACGAAGGTTAGGACGGACATTGTGGTGCCCCCGGCAGGAATCGAACCTGCGACCTAGAGATTAGAAGGCTCTTGCTCTATCCAACTGAGCTACGGAGGCGCGGCCAGAATCTTAACGGCTCGGCGGGCAGCCGTGTGCGGGTACCCCTCTACGCGTTGCGCGCGGAGCCGGGGTTGTCCCCCTGGGCCTCCGGTGCGGCACCGTCCCCCGGTGGGGAGACGCGCGGAATGTCCACGTCGCCGCCCTTGACCCTCTGCAGTACGTGGTCGATCCCGATTCCCAGGACGACGGCAAAACAGACGGAGATGACGGCGCCGAGCAACGGCTGGGATTCGAACCAACCCCCGACGAGCCTGCCCATCAGCGACGAGTACAGAGCCCAGGTGATGCCGCCGAGGATGGTCAGCGGGACGAACTTCTTGCGAGGGTATCGAGTGGCGCCGGCGGTCATGTTCACGGCGATACGGCCGATCGGGATGTACCGGGCGGTGAGGATGACTGCCGCGCCGCGTTTGTCCAGTCCGCGGCGGGCCCACGCGAATGCGGCCTTGCCCTTGGAGGTCCGCATCCACCGGAACCGTTCCGTGCCGACCCGCCGTCCGATCGTGTACGCGATGTTGTCTCCGAGGATCGCTCCGACCGCTGCGATCACGATGATGGCGGCGAGGTACGGCCGCCCGGTCGAACCCGACAGCGACGCCAGAGTGACCAGCACCGTCTCGCTCGGTACCGGCGGGAAGAACCCGTCGACGGTGCACACCACGAAAAGCAGCGGGTAGACCCACAGCGCAGCCGCCTGACCGGTGATGAACTCGTTGATCACATCCATGGGCTGGTGGTGTGCTCCCGTCGGGTATCGCGCATGTGCTCACCCCACGGTATGCGGTCGAGGCGGAAGTGGGAACGACCTCGGCGCCGCGAAGGGCTCAGGCGACCAGTCCGGCCCGGAACGCGGCCAGAGCCGCCTCCACTCGGTTGCGGGTACCGAGTTTGGTGAAGACCGCCGAAATATGCGTCTTGACAGTGGTTTCGCTCAGGAACAGGCGGCCGGCGATATCGGCGTTGGACGCCCCGGTGGCCAGCACCCGCAACACGTCGCGCTCCCGCTCGGACAGCCGGGTGAGGTCCGTCACCGCGGGCGCCGGGGTCGCCGCGCGGTGGTGTGCCACGATTCGGCGCAGCGAGTCGGCGCTGAACAGTGTGTTGCCCGCAGCGACCGCGCGCACCGACTGATGGAACGTCTGCGGAGGCTCGTCCTTGCTCAGGAAACTGTGAGCGCCGGCAGCGACGGCCTGGACGACGAGATCGTCGACGTCCATCGCCGTCATGGCGATCACGCGGGGCGGGTGGGGCATCGACATGAGTTGCCGGGTCGCGTCCAGGCCACCGACCCGGCGCATCTTCAGATCCATCAGCACCACGCGCGGCGAGAACCGGTGGACGGCGTGGGGGACCCGGTCGCCGTCGTCGACATCGGCCACGACCACGATGTCGTCGGTCGCGGCGAAGATGTCGGTTACGCCACGGCGAACGAAGGGGTCGTCGTCGACGACGAGCACGGTGATCATCTCGGCAGCAGTGGGCACAGATCGAGCCTAGGACCCGACCCCGACAGGCGTGATCCGCTCGTGCTGAAGCGCCTGTCAGGCCGACCAGGGCACCCAGCAGTCCACGACGAACTCGGAGCCCACCACCCCGGCCCGGAGCGTGCCCCCGATCTGATGTGCTTGCTCGGCGAGACCGGTCAGGCCCGCCCGCGAGCCGATCGGCACGGTCGGAGGCAACGAGCTGAGCCCATTGCGCACGTCGATCCGGATGCCCTGGTCGGCAGCGCCGGTGATGGTGATGCGCACCGTCTGGTCCGACGCGTACTTCTGGATGTTGGTGAGGGCTTCCTGCACAACCCGGTACGTCACGTGGCCCGACACGGTGCCGACGTCGCCGGGCTGGAGATCGGTGAACAAGACGGTGTGCAGCCCGGCCGCGCGCGCGGACTGGACGAGATCGGCCACGGCATCGATCCCCTGATGTCCGCTGGCCCGCGGCGCGCCGGCCGTCCCACGAAGCACACCGACGATGCTCTTGAGCTCGTCGAGAGCTTCGTGCGCGGTGCTGCGGATCATCGCGGCCGTATTGGCTATCTTCTGCGGATCGTCGGACCCGCCGACCTGAAGCGCTCCGGCGAACAACGAGATGCGGCTCAGTCCCGCAGCGAGCGTGTCGTGCATGTCGCGCGCGATCCGGGTCCGCTCCTCGGCGCGGATCATCTCGTCGTGGAAGGTCCGTGTTTTCGCCGTCGCGCGGTCACGCACGTGTTCGGCGACGCTCAGCTGTGAACGCGTCTGTTCGAGCAGGGCGAACACCACCACGATCGTGACGAGCGCCGCCGCGACCAGCCAGGGGATCCACCAGGCGATCTCCCACATCGGCTTGGGGGCGGTGTCGTCCGGGCGCATCGTGCCCATCGTGAGTACGGAATTGTCGCGCGTGCGGTGCGCGTCGTAGGTGAGCGAGATCCCGCACACGACGAAGACGGCACCGGCGGCTCCCGCGAGTCGTCCGGTGCGTTCGGACTTGACCACGGCGTAGAGCGCGATGAGCGCGGCGGTGGCATCGGTCGAGAACAGCAACGGGCTGATGAGCGTGACGGCGAGCACGGTCCAGGGATGGTCGTGTCGCCACACCAGGGCAGCCGCCGCGACGAGGCTCAGCACGAAGCCGAGGGCGTAGTTCCACTCGGGGACCGTGTTCGAGTCCGACGACAGGCCCATCGCGAGCAGCGTGCAGAACACGCTCAGTGTCACAGCGGCGGTGGTCCAGACACGCCGACGCCACACCGGGCGTCGTAAGTCCTGACCGGAAGTAACCATCACTTCGTGCACGCTACGCACCTCCGCCGACGACCCGCATGGTCCGAACGGTCCGCACAGCGAACGCGGTCGGTCCGAAAGGAGGAGGAGCTCTGTCCGATCGGACGAGGTGCCGGACCGGGCAACTCGGGTGAGCTGTTCACACCGGAGGAGCGGCACCGTCCGCTCCGAATCTCCAGCCCGAGAACTGAGGAGAAGCGTCATGACTCACCCGATTTCGTACCCCGACCCGAACCAGAACCCGTCCGGACAGCCGCCGCGCGCCAAGCGCCGGATCTGGCCCTGGATCGTCGTCGGTGTGCCCGTCCTCCTGTTCGGTGCATGCTCCATCGCCGTGGTCTCCAGCGTCGGCGGCGAGAAGGAGGCCACCGTCACCTCCGGTCCCGCCGGCGAAGAGGCAGTGGCCGATCGGGGCCCGGAATTCTCCGGGAAGCTCGACCACGACACCGCCGCGGTGGCCGGCGCCACCATCACCCGCGACGATCTCGCCTACACCGTCGGGCCGCTCCAGCTCATCGACTCCGTACTGGGCAGCTACCTCTGCAGCGACGTGACGATCGTCAACGTCGGCACAGACCAGAACGACTTCAACGGATACATGGACTGGCATGTGCAGGACGCCGGCGGCGCGATCCGCGATTCCACGTTCGGCGCCGACCGTCCGATGCTCAATTCGGGCCGCCTCGCTCCGGGCGGCACCGCAACCGGCAACGTGTGCTTCGACGCTCGGGCCGGTGCCGCTCCCGGAACGTACGTCGTCCTGTACGAGGACACGTTCTCGCTGTCGACCGATCGGCTCGCCTGGGTTTCGACCCTCTGAGGCGCTTGTCTGCCGAGCCCGTCGGAGTGATCGCCGACGGGCCGTCGGAGTGATCTCCGACGGGCCGTCGTAGGCACGGTTCGGGAGGTCCTACCCTGGTAGGCATGGCAGCACCCGAGCTCGCGTCCGACGCGCAGCATTCAGTGCCCGCGTCCGGACGCGGGAACCCGTCTGTTTTGTTCGTCCTCTTCGGCGTCCTCGCCGCCATCGTCGCGGCGCTCGTCGTCGGCGCGTCCGCCGCGCAGGCGCTGGTGCTCCTCGGTATCCCGGACCCAGGGGCCTTGACCACCTACGGTCTGCCCGCGGTTCGCGCGGTGTCCGAAATCGCGACCGTGATCACCATCGGTTCGCTGTTCTTCGCGGCGTTCCTCGTGCCGCCGCAGAAGAACGGTGTCCTCGATGTCGACGGGTACCGCGCGGTCCGGACCGCAGGTATTGCGGCCGTGGTGTGGGCCGCGACGGCCGCGCTGCTCGTGCCTCTGACCCTGTCCGACACCTCCGGCGCGCCGTTTACCGAAGCGCTCCGGCCGGAGAACCTGTTCAGTGCGCTCGGCCAAGTGGAGACCGCGTCGGCCTGGGCCTGGACGACGGTGCTGGCCCTGATCACCGCGCTGCTGATCCGGATGGCGGTGCGCTGGTCGTGGGTGCCCTATCTGCTTCTGCTGTCGCTGGTGGCATTGATGCCGGTCGCGCTGACGGGCCACTCGTCCTCGGGCGGATCGCACGACCTCGCCACCAACAGCCTCGTGCTGCACCTCGTGGCCGCGTCGGTCTGGGCCGGCGGCCTGTTCGCGCTGCTCGCGCATTCGTGGCGCGGCGGCGCGTACACCGACGTCGCGGCGCGCCGGTTCTCCTTCGTCGCCGGTCTGGCGTTCGTGGTCATGGCCGTCACCGGCGTGATCAACGCGGGAGTGCGGGTCTCGCTCGACGATCTGACGACGACCACGTACGGCAGGCTCCTGATCGCCAAGATCGTGGCACTGGTCCTGCTCGGGCTGTTCGGCTGGATGCAGCGCCGCCGTGCACTTCCGGCGCTCGAAGCCGACCCGACCAGCCGGGGTGCCCTCGTCCGGTTCGCAGCCGTCGAGTCGTTCGTCCTCGCCGCGACGGTGGGCCTGGCCGTCGGGTTGGGCCGCACCCCACCGCCCGCCCCGGACGCCGTGCCCACGGTTCAGGAAGTGGCGCTCGGATACAACCTCGAGGTGCCCCCGACCTTCGCCAACCTGTTCTTCGAGCAGTGGCGATTCGACCTCATCTTCGGCACCCTCGCGATCGTCCTGGCCGTCGCCTACGCCATCGGCCTGTGGACGCTGCGCAAGCGCGGTGACGCCTGGCCGCTGGGCCGGAGCATCGCGTGGTTCTCGGGTTGCTTCGTGCTGCTGGTCGCCACATCGTCGGGCGTCGGCATGTATTCCGCCGCGATGTTCAGCGTGCACATGGGCGCGCACATGGCCATGTCGATGCTCGCGCCGGTGCTCCTGGCACTCGGCGGTGCGATGACGCTGGCGCTGCGCGCGTTCAAGCCGGCCGGCCGCAGTGCTCCTCCGGGACCACGCGAGTGGATCCTCGAGTTCCTGCACAGTCCGCCGTCGCGGTTCTTCACTCACCCGATCGTCGCGTCGGTGATGTTCGTCGGCGGCTTCTACGCCTTGTATCTCGGTGGCATCTTCGAGACGTTCGCCGACAGCCACACCGCGCACGTGCTGATGAATCTGCACTTCCTGATGAGCGGTTATCTCTTCTACTGGGTGGTGATCGGCGTCGATCCGTCGCCACGCGACCTGCAGCCGGTCACGAAACTCGGCATGGTCTTCGGTTCGCTCCCGTTCCACGCGTTCTTCGGCGTCACCCTCATGAGCATGGGCTCGGTGATGGCCGAGTCGTACTACCGCGGTCTCGCGCTGCCGTGGAACTACGATTTGTTCGACGACCAGAAGGTCGGCGGCAGTATCGCGTGGTCGGCGGGGGAGATCCCGCTCGTGCTCGTCATGCTCGCGCTGCTCGTGCAGTGGTCGCGCAGCGACACCCGGACCGCGCGCCGGGTGGACCGGGCTGCGGATCGGGACGAAGACGCCGACCTCGCCGCGCACAACGCGATGTTCGCGGAGTTGGCCCGTCGAGATCAGGAAGCGCGGTAGCGGGAGCGCCTGCGCTTCGACGTCACGCCGGGTTTCGCGTGCGGGCCCGTTCGGTGGTGATCCGCACGGCAACCGCGGCCACCACCGCCACGACAGCGGCGACCGCCGCCGCAACCGCCGCCGGTGTCGAGTTCCAGCCGTCGTCGGCGGTGCGGCCGACCGCGATCCAGCCCAGACCCCAGGCCATGGCCGCGGCAACCGCGAGACGTCCGTGCCCGGCGAACGCGACCACCACCGACACCGCCGCGACCACGGCGAGGATCACCACGGCCCACACGTCGGCGCCCCACCCGAACGGATCGATGTCCGCGGAGTTCAGGGCCGCCGCGGTGTTGGCGACCGTGGCGACCGCGACCCACCCCAGGTAGACGAACATCGTGCCGTCGACGACGACAGCCTCGAGGCGGCTCGACGGAGCAGACGCCGTGAGCCCGAGGAATACGCGAACCAGGACCGCGAGCAGCGCGACGATCACCACCACGCTGAGGCCGACCTGATCGATCTGGATCGTCCCGATCCACAAGACGTTGAGAAGCATCGATGCGGCGATCCACCAGCCGAGAGCCCGTTGCCGCGGGTCGGTGTGGTGGGCGGGCAGCAGTTGCCACACGGCCAGGGCGATCAGCCCGATGTAGATCAGCGTCCAGATCGAGAACGCGGCGCCGCCGGGGGCAACCGCCGTCGCATCCGACGCGAGGGCTCCGCCCGCCGCTTCGGCGACGGGCGTCCCGGCGACCGCGCCGGAGCCGAGGAACGAGCCCGCGACGGCGATCACCGCGCTCACCGCCACCGTGACGACGCGTACGACGTCCCGCCCGGTCCTGGACCCGACGGCCGGAGTCGACGACGTTGAGGAATGTGACGTCGAGGAATGTGATGTCATGCACATTGGTTGCCCGGCGCGGCGCGCGCCCAATCGGAATCTGTCCGGATCCGAACTTCGACACCGGCTGCCCGGTTTGCCCGTATGGTGCACGCTGTGACTGCGCGCAGGGGGACGGACGAGACGAGATCGCACGGACGTGTCGAGAGTGTGATCGCGGGTTTTCTCGCGTGTTTTCTTGCCGTCGGAGCGCCCGTTGCCGTCTCCGGTACAGCGCACGCCCAGCCGGCACCCGGAGCGGTGGTGTCGGATGGGCCTCTCGAGGCGCGGCTGTCGCTGCCCGGAGCAACGTCCGCTCGGACGATTTCCTACACGACGCAGTGGCGCTCGGGTGAGACGACGACTGCCACCGGGGTGGTGTTCGTACCCGGCGGCGAACCTCCCGTGGACGGCCGGCCCGTCGTCGCCTGGGCGCACGGCACCACCGGTCTCGACGACGACTGCGCTCCCTCCCGTAACCCGCGTAGTGAACGCGACACCGCTTACCTCGAGCATTGGCTCGACCAGGGATATGCCGTCGTCGCGGCCGACTACCCGGGCCTCGGATCGGATGGTCTGCATCGATACCTCGACGGGCAGAGCGCCGCGAACAGCATCGTCGATCTCGTGCGCGCCGCGCGCGCGGTGGAGCCGTCGCTGTCGGAGCGCTGGGCGGTCGTCGGGCAGTCGCAAGGAGGGCACGCGGCGCTGCACACGGCGAACACAGCCACCGACCGCGCGCCCGAACTCGACTTCCGCGGAACACTCACGACGGGGGCGCCGTCGAATCTCGAACTGGTCTTCCCGATCGGTTTCCCGGAGTTTCCCGATCTTCCGCTCGACGGACTGACCGCCTTCGGCGCGTTCATCTTCGCAGGGCTGCGCGAGGCGGATCCGGAACTCGATCTCGACGGCTACCTCACCGGCCTCGGGCGGGAAGTCGTCGATGCGGCGGAGTCGCTGTGTTACGACGAGATGCTCGCGCGCTACACCGGCGTCGGGATCGGGGACCTGCTCGCCCGACCGCTAGGCGACGACCGATTCCCGGCGGCCCTCGCCGACTACCTGGGAGTTCCGGTGAACGGTTACGACCGGCCGCTGTTTCTCGCCCAGGGTCTCGACGACCGGGTCGTGCCGGCGCCGTTGAGTGTCAAGCTCGTCGCGGATCTGTGGGCCGGGGGAGCGCAACCCCGATTCGCCACCTACCCCACGGGACATTCGGAGACCATGGCCGCGTCGCTTCCGGACACCACACCGTTCGTCGCGGAGTTGTTCGCGGGCTGATCGGAGGTCCCCCTCGGGCGGGACGACGCGCAGGATGTGGGTTATCCCGCCCGGCCGGATACGCTGGTCGTCATGGCGGAGTTCATTTACACGATGAAGAAGGTGCGCAAGGCGCACGGTGACAAGGTCATCCTCGATGACGTCACCATGAGCTTCTACCCGGGCGCGAAGATCGGCGTCGTGGGACCCAACGGCGCGGGAAAGTCGTCGATCCTCAAGATCATGGCGGGCTTGGATCAGCCCAGCAACGGTGAGGCTTTCCTCGATCCGGACGCGACGGTGGGCATCCTCCTGCAGGAGCCCCCGCTCAACGAGGAGAAGACGGTCAAGCAGAACGTCGAGGAGGGCCTCGGCGACATCAAGGTCAAGCTCGACCGGTTCAACGAGATCGCCGAACTGATGGCGACCGACTACTCCGACGAACTGATGGAAGAGATGGGCGTCCTCCAGGAGGAGCTCGATCACGCCAACGCGTGGGATCTCGACTCGCAGCTCGAACAGGCGATGGACGCGCTGCGCTGCCCGCCGCCGGACGAGCCCGTCACGCACCTCTCCGGTGGTGAGCGCCGCCGTGTCGCGCTGTGCAAGCTTCTGCTGAGCAAGCCGGACCTGCTGCTCCTCGACGAGCCCACCAACCACCTCGACGCCGAGTCCGTGCTCTGGCTCGAGCAGTTCCTCGCGTCGTACCCCGGCGCAGTCCTGGCCGTCACTCACGACCGGTACTTCCTCGACCACGTCGCGCAGTGGATCTGTGAGGTCGACCGCGGCAAGCTGCACCCGTACGAGGGCAACTACTCGACGTATCTGGAGAAGAAGGCCGAGCGCCTCGAGGTGCAGGGCAAGAAGGACCAGAAGCTGCAGAAGCGCCTCAAGGAGGAGCTCGAGTGGGTCCGGTCCGGTTCGAAGGCCCGGCAGACGAAGAGCAAGGCGCGCCTCGGACGTTACGAGGAGATGGCAGCGGAAGCCGAGAAGCACCGCAAACTCGACTTCGAAGAGATCCAGATCCCGACGCCTCCGCGCCTGGGCAACGTCGTCGTGGAGGTCGAACACCTCGACAAGGGCTTCGACGGCCGCGTTCTCATCAAGGACCTGTCGTTCACCCTGCCGCGCAACGGCATCGTCGGCGTGATCGGTCCCAACGGCGTGGGTAAGACCACGCTGTTCAAGACCATCGTGGGTCTCGAGGAGCCCGATTCGGGCATCGTCAAGGTGGGCGACACCGTCAAGCTGAGTTACGTCGACCAGAACCGGTCCAACATCGACCCCACCAAGAACGTGTGGGAAGTCGTGTCGGGCGGCATGGACTACATCGAGGTCGGGCAGAACGAGATGCCGTCGCGCGCGTACGTCAGCGCGTTCGGTTTCAAGGGACCGGATCAGCAGAAGAAGGCCGGCGTGCTCTCCGGCGGTGAGCGCAACCGGCTGAACCTCGCGCTGACCCTCAAAGAGGGCGGCAACCTGATCCTGCTCGACGAACCGACCAACGACCTCGACGTGGAGACCTTGAGTTCGCTCGAGAACGCGCTGCAGCAGTTCCCGGGCTGCGCCGTCGTGATCTCCCACGATCGCTGGTTCCTCGACCGCACCTGTACCCACATCCTCGCCTGGGAAGGCAATGTCGAGGAAGGCAAGTGGTTCTGGTTCGAGGGCAACTTCGAGGCGTACGAAGCCAACAAGGTCGAGCGTCTCGGTGCGGATGCGGCACGTCCGCACCGCGTCACCCACCGGAAGCTCACTCGTGACTGATCGTCTGGAAACGAAGCCGAACGGTGTCGGGACGGACACCGTCGGCGAGCCGTTCCGTTGTTCGATCGAGGTGCGCTGGGCCGACTCCGATCGGCTCGGTCACGTCAACAACACCAAAGTCGTCGAGTACATGCAGGAAGCGCGGATCAAGTTCCTGGTCAGCAACCTCTCGGCGCGCGGTGTCGTCGCGGTCCGCAAGATGGACGCCGAGTTCCTGCGGCCCATCAAGGACGCATCGGGTCCGCTCGATGTCGAGATCGCCGTATTGCACGTGGGTACCTCTTCATTCACGCTGCGCCACACGATCCTCGACCGGCACGGGGTGGTGTGTGCCCACGGGGATGCGGTTCTCGTCGGGTTCGACGTACACACCGATCGGTCGAGGCCGTTGAGCGATCTCGAACGTGAGGTCCTCGACCGGTACCGGGTCGCGGCCCCGGGCTGACAGCCCGCGTGTCCGGCCCCCAACCTGTGGCGCCGCGGATAGGCTCGATCTCGGGCCCGTCCGCGGCGCTCGTTTTGTCCGACAAGCAGGTCAGGGAGTGAAGTAATGGCGGATTCAACTGCGTCGCAACTGGATTCGTCGTTGGTGGCGACTCTCGTGCAGGTGTACGAGCAGTCGGGCGAGGAAATCGGCGCACCCGTGGCAGTGGCCGCCGCACATCTCGAACTGGGACGCGAGCGCGCGCCGGGCACCGCGGCGATCCGGGTCCATCCGCCGGTTGACGACGCACTGGGCTCGACCGCCCAGATCGTCACCGACGACATGCCCCTCCTCGTCGAGGCCGTCCTGGCACTCTTCGCCCGCCTCGGAGTGGGTGTCGATGCGGTGGTGCACCCGGAGTTCTCGGTACTGCGCGACGACGCGGGACTGCTGCGCGACCTCTCGCCCGGAAACCCGTCGCTCGACGCCGAGGACCCGGTACACCGGATCGCCGAGTCGTGGATGCACGTGCAGTTCGCCCTCGGGGCCGACGGGCCCACAGTCGACACGATCGACGACGGACTCCGCCGTGCGCTGGCCGAAGTGCGGCAGGTGGTCTCCGACACCGGACCGATGCTTGCACTTCAGCGCGAACTCGCCGGTGCACTCGACGCGCTCGCGGTCGTTCCGCCACCGCAGCACACCGCCACCGTTCTCGCCGAAACCGCCGATCTGTTGCGCTGGCTCGCCCGCGGGCATTTCACCATGCTCGGTTACCGGCGCTACGAGTTCGTCGACACCGACGGATCAGGCGTGGTCCGAGCGCGGTCCGTCCGGGGCAGCGGTCTGGGAGTCCTGCGCACCGAGGGCCCCGACAGCGATCCGCTCGAGTTGCCGCCCGGTGCGCATCCCGACCGGCGGCCGTTGCTGGTACTGACCCAGGGGGCACTGCCCACGACCGTGCACCGCTCGGTCTATCCGTACTTCGTGGGGATCGCGGTGCTCGACGCCGACGGTCGCGTGGTCGGTGAGCACCGCTTCCTCGGAGTGCTGACGGTGACAGCGCTCAACGACAACATCCTCGACATCCCGCTCATCTCGCGCCGGGTACGTGCCGTGATCGCCCGAGCCCACGTGGATATTTCGTCGTACAGCGGTCAGGCGATGCTCGAGATCATGCAGACCATCCCGCGTGCCGAACTCTTCTCGATGGACACCGCCACGCTCTACGACACCGTCACCTCGGTGGTCGACATCCGCAGGCAGGTCCGGTTGTTCGTGCGTGTCGACACGCACCGCCGGTACGTGTCGTGCCTGGTGTACCTGCCCCGCGATCGGTACACGACGAAGGTCCGCATCGCGATGCAGGAGATCCTCCTGAGCGAATACGGAGGCGGAGTCCTCGACTACACCGCGCGGGTCTCGGAGGGGGAGTTGGCTCTCCTGCACGTCACCATCAGGTTCCCGGGGCGCGGCCGGCACGAGATCGACACCTCCGACGAGAACCGCACCCGGATCCAGGCGCTGCTCGCGGAGACCAGCCGGAACTGGACCGATCGACTTTCCGAAGCTGCCGCAGGCGATTCCCGCGTCGACGCCGCACTGGTGCAGCGATACGCCGACGCGGTGCCGGAGGCCTACAAGGAGGATTTCCCGTCGGAGCGCGCTCTCTCCGATCTGGTGGTGCTCGAGTGTCTGCGGGTCGGTGAGATCGAGACTCGTCTCTGCAGGTCCGACGGCGCAGCGCCCGGGGCGTGGCGCTTCACCCTGTACGTCGGCGACGAGCCGGTCACCCTCGGCCGGGTGCTTCCGGTGCTGCAAAGCCTCGGTGTCCAGGTCATCGACGAGCGTCCGTACCGGGTTCCACGATCCGACGGAATCGATTGCTGGATCTACGATTTCGGTCTCGGACTTCCGGGTGATCTCGCGCCGGACGCTCTGGACTCCGACCCGACACTCGCGGGTCGTTTCACCGACATGTTCGTCGTCGCCTGGCGCGGTGACTCCGAAACCGACAGATTCAACGAACTGGTGCTGCGCGCCGGGCTGGTGTGGCGCCAGGTGGTCATGCTGCGTGCGTATGCGAAGTACCTGCGGCAGACCGGTTTTCCGTACAGTCAGCACACCATTGAAGGCGTACTGCTCGACTACCCCGAGATCACGGTCCTGCTGGTCCGGCTGTTCGAGGCCCGATTCGATCCGGAGGCTGCCGAATCCGAGAGTGAAGAACGCATCTCCGGCGAGCTCAGGTCGACGATCGAGGCCGTGACAGGACTGGTCCCCGACCGGATCCTGCGGGGACTGTTCTCGCTGATCCGCTCCACCCTGCGCACCAACTACTTCGTCCCCGCGGACGACGATTCCGCCCGCGGCCGTGTCCTGTCGATGAAGCTCGATCCGGCCGGCATCGCCGAACTCCCGCAGCCACGACCGAAGTTCGAGATCTTCGTCTACGCACCCGATGTGGAGGGCGTGCACATGCGGTACGGCGCCGTCGCGCGCGGCGGTCTCCGGTGGTCCGACCGCCGTGAGGACTACCGCACCGAGGTTCTCGGGCTCGTCAAAGCGCAGGCGGTGAAGAACGCCGTGATCGTCCCCGTCGGGGCGAAGGGCGGGTTCGTCGTCAAGCACACGCCGCAACCGACCGGCGACGCCGCCGCCGATCGTCGAGCCGTCCGCGAGCGCGGCGAACAGTGCTACCGCAGGTTCATCTCCGGACTGCTCGACGTCACCGACAACCTCGATCGGTCGCGCACCACCGTGATCCCACCGGAACGGGTCGTGCGCCACGACACCGACGACACCTACCTCGTGGTGGCCGCCGACAAGGGCACCGCGTCCTTCTCGGACCTGGCCAATTCGGTTGCGGCCGACTACGGCTTCTGGCTCGGTGACGCGTTCGCATCCGGCGGCTCGGCCGGATACGACCACAAGGAGATGGGCATCACCGCGCGCGGCGCATGGGAGAGCGTCAAGCGGCACTTCCGTGAGCGCGGACTCGATACGCAGTCGGAGAATTTCACCGTCGCCGGTATCGGTGACATGAGCGGCGACGTGTTCGGCAACGGGATGTTGCTCAGCGAGCACATCCAGCTCGTCGCCGCATTCGACCACCGCCACATCTTCCTCGATCCGGAGCCCGACGCGGCTCGCTCGTTCGCCGAACGACGGCGGATTTTCGAGCTTCCCCGCTCGTCGTGGGCCGACTACGACCCGGCACTGATCGGCGAGGGCGGGGGAGTCTGGGAACGGACCCGCAAATCGCTCCCCGTCAGCGAACAGGCCCGCCGGGTGCTCGCCCTGGCCGACGACGTCACCGAACTCACCCCGTCCGAACTGATCCGGGCGATCCTGCGCGCCCCGGTCGACCTGCTGTGGAACGGCGGCATCGGCACCTACATCAAGGCGTCCTCGGAATCCCACGCCGACGTCGGGGACAAGAGCAACGACTCTGTGCGCGTCGACGGCGAAAGTGTGCGGGCACGGGTGGTCGGCGAAGGCGGCAATCTCGGGGTGACGCAACTCGGGCGTATCGAATACGCCCGCACCGGCGGAAAGATCAACACCGACGCGATCGACAACTCGGCGGGCGTGGACTGCTCCGACCACGAGGTCAACATCAAGATCCTGCTCGACTCGATGGTGACCGCCGGCGAACTCCGGACCGAGGACCGTAATCCGCTGCTCGCCTCCATGACCGACGACGTCGCGGAACTCGTGCTCGCCGACAACATCGGGCAGAACAATGTCCTGGGTCTCGAGCGGGCGGCCGCGCCGTCGATGCTCGGTGTGCACCAGCGGCTCCTCGGTGCGCTCGAAGCCGAGCACGGACTCGACCGCCGCCTCGATGCGTTACCCGACGACGCCGAGATCGCACGCCGGTTCACGGCGGGGGAGGGTCTCACCTCGCCCGAGTTGTCCCAGCTGCTCGCCCACGTCAAGCTCGCCCTCGTCGAGGAACTGCTCGCCACCGACGTGCCCGACAGCGACACGTTCGCGTCGCGCCTGCCCGGCTATTTCCCGCCCGCGCTCCGGGATCGGTTCGTCACCGGAATCAAGGCGCACCCGCTCCGCCGGCAGATCGTCGCGACCATCCTCGCGAACGAAACCGTCGACAACGGCGGAATCTCCTTCGTGTACCGGCTGACAGAAGAGACCGGAGCGTCGAGCACCGACGCGATTCGCGCGTACGCCGCGGTCACGGCGATCTTCGGGCTGCCCGCGATCTGGGACCGGGTCCGCAGCGAGCGACTTCCCACCGACGTCGAGGACGACCTGCTCCTCGAGTCACGTCGTGTCCTGGACCGCGCGTCGCGGCGGCTGCTCTCGACACGGCCGCAACCACTCGCGGTGGGCGCGGAGATCAGCCGGTACCGCGACCGTTTCGCACGACTCGCCCCGCGGGTCGGCGAATGGGTGCGGGGGCACCACGTCGAAGACTTCGCCCGCAGGACCCGGCCCGTGCTGGATCGGGGTGCTCCGGCCGAACCCACGGATGCGGTGTACTACCTCCTCGTCCAGTTCGCGCTGCTCGATGTCATCGACGTCGCGGACGTCGTCGAGCGGGAGGACGAGGAGGTTGCGGAGCTGTACTACGCACTCGACGCGCATCTCGGAATCGACCGCCTTCTCAGTGCGGTCTCTGCCCTCGAACGGGGAGACCGCTGGCATTCCCTCGCCCGCTTGGCATTACGCGACGACCTGTACGGATCGTTGAGCGCCTTGGTGCTCGACGTGTTCGCCGGGGCGGAACCGGGCGAGACCACCGCGGAGATGATCGAGGACTGGGAGTTGTCCAACGGGTCGAGGCTCGTGCGTGCGAGGGCGGCGCTCGAGGAGATCTTCGCGTCTGGGAACCTGGACCTCGCCATCCTGTCGGTGGCGGCACGTCAGATCAGAAGCATGGTGCGCACGGGCGCATCCGATCGGAGGTAACGAGTGGGCAGCGCGGGGGAACAGTTCGGATTCCACACCGAGGTGATGGTGCGGTGGTCCGACATGGATGTCTTCCAGCACATCAACCACGCGCGGATGGTGACGTTGCTCGAAGAGGCGCGCATCCCTTGGCTCTTCGCCGACGGCCGGCCCACCCAGAGCCTGCGCGAAGGCGCCGTGATCGCAGATCTCCACGTGCGGTACCGGCGGCAACTCCGCCACTCGGACGGCCCGCTCGACATCATGATGTGGACCGAGAAGGTCCGCGCGGTCGACTTCACCATCGGTTACGAGGTGCGTCCCGGTGGCGCCCCGGCCGACTCCGCACCGGCCGTGATCGCATCCACGCAGATTGCGGCGTTCGACATCGACACCCAGCGGTTGCGTCGGCTCGACGACCACGAACGCGAGTTCCTGCTGCGGTGGCGGCGTGACTGACACCGGTGGTCGGGGCCGCGGTGAACGCGCGGTGCGTCTCGACGGGTCGGCCGAGCGCACCGACCTTGCCAGCTTCCTCATCCACGTGCTGCGCATGGACGACGCCGCGGTCGTACGCCTGCGCCGCCGGGGCGACGGTGTGCTCGGCGTGTGGGCGCAGACCGGCTTCGACGTGCTCGCGTCGCGGGTCGTGCGCGGCACCGTCGATCCTGCCGACACGTGCGTCGCCGCCGACGGCCTGCGCGCCGCGCTCGTCGGGGCGTCGGGTCCGCACCCCGAGGTGGATCCGGGATGGGCGATGGATTCGGCCTGGCGCGGTGCGCTTCCCCCCGACGGCGGCTACACCCACGTCGACGACGTCCCCGCTCGCGTGCTCGTCGAACTCGCCCATCGCGGCGTGACGGTGAGCCGCGAACACGGGGCGCAGGGCCCTCCGGCGTCGCTGCTCGCGCAGGAAGTACTGGAAGTGAGCGGCGGCGACACGACGGTGGGGGTGCCCATGCGGATGGTCTTCGCGCTCGGCGCAATGGGATTCGTCCCCACCACGAGCCGGGACTCCGGCGATGTCGAGGGCATCGATCCCGCCGAGGTGGTACGCGTTCGCGCCTCCCCGACGTGGCTGCGTCTCGATGCACGGTACGGATCCGTTCATCTGCGCCGGACCGGTGGTCTCGGTCTGAGCGTGGTGTAGACCGGTCAGACGAGCCAGGCGGCACTGTCGGGCGGGAGATGCCGGCCCGCGATCGGTGTGCTGGACAACAGCACCGTGCCCGGCGGGAGCACCACCGGCTCCGTGCCGGCGTTGAGCACACACGTCACTCCGCCGGTACGCCGGAACGCGAGGCAGCCGGGCGGGCTGCCGTACCAGCCGATGTCGTCGCCGGAGATCTCCGGACGTTCGTGCCGCAGTTCGATGGCGCGCCGGTACAGCGACAGTGTCGATCCCGTGTCGGCGAGCTGCGCTTCGACGGTGAGCGCGGCCCAGTCCTCGGGCTGGGGCAGCCACGACTGCGACGCGCCGGTGAATCCGAACGGAGGAGCCGTGCCCTCCCACGGCAGAGGGACGCGGCATCCGTCCCGGCCGCGGTCGGTGCGTCCCGAGCGTTCCCACACCGGGTCCTGCAGCACCTCGTCCGGGAGATCCACGTTCGGTAGCCCGAGTTCGGCCCCGTTGTAGACGAACACCGCACCCGGCAGCGCCAACTCCACCAGGATCATGGCGCGGGCCCGGGCGAGGCCGCGCGCACCGCCTCCGTAGCGGCTCACCTCCCGGTCCACGTCGTGGTTCGACAACGTCCAGGTCGGGGACGCCGGTGTGCCGGCGACAGCGGCGAAGCCCTTGTCGATCGCTTCCTTGATCTCGTTCGCATCCCAGCCGGCGAGAGTCAGGTGGAACTCGAAACCGAGGTGCAACTCGTCCGGTCGCAGGTAGGCGGAGAACCGCTCGTGATCGCTGACCCAGATCTCACCGATCGTCACCGCATGCGGATACTCGTCGAGCACTTCCCGGATAGCCCGGTGGATGGCATGGACTTCGGGATTGTCGAAGCGGGGATCGGAGGCGGCATGTCCGAGGAGTTCGTTCTCCTCCCAGCCGTCGTGGTCGGCCAGGTCGGCGGGCTTGGCCATGCCGTGCGCGACGTCGATGCGGAACCCGTCCACGTGCCGGTCGTGCAGCCAGAACCGGAGAGTCTTCTCGAGGTCCTCGCCGACATCCGAGTCGGCCCAGTTCAGATCGGGTTGCTGCGAGGCGAACACGTGCAGGTACCACTGGCCGGGGGTGCCGTCGGGCTCGGTGACCCGGGTCCAGGCCGGACCTCCGAAGATGCTGGGCCAGTTGTTCGGCGGCTCGTCGCCGCCCGGTCCGCGACCGTCCCGGAAATGGAAACGGTTGCGTTCCGCGCTTCCCGGCGGCGAGGCGAGCGCTTCGCGGAACCAGGGATGTTCGCTGCTGACATGGTTCGGCACGAGGTCCATCACGACACGGATGCCCCGCGCGTGCGCCTCGCCGACCAACGCGTCGAAGGCGGCGACGTCACCGAACAGGGGATCGATGTCGCGGGGGTCGGATACGTCATACCCGTGATCCGCCATCGGCGACCGCATCACGGGATTGAGCCAGAGCGCGTCGACTCCGAGGAGCTCGAGGTACCAGAGGTGGCTGCGGATTCCGGCGAGATCGCCGACCCCGTCTCCGTCCGAGTCTGCGAACGACCGCGGATACACCTGGTAGAACACGGCATCGCGCCACCAGGCCCGCGCGGGGACGGGACCGTCGGTCGGCGCATCGCTGGGGCGGGCCACGGGAGTCATCGTGACAGATGCGCACCGCGTGGACGGGTCGAACCGCGGCAGCGAATTCCTGTGACCGGGCACACGTGATAGGACAATCCTCATGAATTGGACACCTATCGTCGCTGTCTCCCTCGACGACGTGGAACTTCACGCAGATCCGATCGACCCGGACTGGATCCACGACGGAACGCCGGTGGCCCGCAGCGGTCAATGGTCGACAGGCAGCGACCTGACCACCACCACACATGTGTGGGACTGCACGGCGGGCCGTTTCACATGGCACTTCGGCGCCGACGAAATCGTCCACATCGTGGAAGGTTCGGTGATCGTCAGTTCCGACGACGCCGATCCGCGGATCCTCCGTGCCGGGGACGCAGCCCTCTTCAGGGCCGGCACGTCCGCGCTCTGGGAGGTTCCCGAGTACGTCCGCAAACATGCGATTCTGCATCGGGTGATGCCCGCACCGTTGATCTTCGGATTCCGCGTCGCCGGAAAGCTCAGGTCGCTCGTGCGGAGGGGCTGACCCGTTCCGCGGACGACGTCACACGGTCGAATTCATCATCGAGTCGGCTGCCATGTTCATGTAGTCGAGCAGTTGGCGTCGGTGGGCGTCGTCGAGCGTCTCCTCGTCGATCGACGCGATCGCGGTGTGCATACAGCGCAGCCACGCGTCGCGCTCGAGCGGTCCGATGCGGAACGGGTGGTGCCGCATGCGCAGGCGTGGATGGCCGCGCTCGTCGGAGTAGGTGTGCGGTCCGCCCCAGTACTGCTCGAGAAACATGCGCATGCGCCGCTCGGCCGGGCCGAGATCTTCCTCGGGATACAGCGGGCGGACGATCTCGTCTGCGGCCACCTCTTCGTAGAAGCGCGCCGTGATCTTTCGAAACGTCTCGGCGCCGCCGACTGCGTCGTAGAAGGTCTGCTCGTCACTCATCGGTTTCTGCTCACCATCCCTCTCGAATGTCCATTGTGCCCGTTGCAGCGGCTCGCCTGTAGCGGCGGCGGTATCCGTTCCCGGCGGCCCCGGAAGTTCACATACCCGACCTCGGAAAGTCGCACGATTCAGGGTGCGATTTTCGACCATCCGTGATGCACTGTTTCCAGTCTTCCGGAGGTCGTATGAAGCACCGCAGCAGCGCACATCGACAACTCCCGCCCGCGGATGCCCCGATGGGGGCGCCGGGGGCCAACACCCTGCGCGTGGTGCGCGACAGCACGGCGGTGCCCGACTGGGTCAAACGTCGGGTGCTTCTGCTCAATGCCACCTACGAACCACTCACGGCGCTGCCGGCCCGGCGCGCCGTCATTCTCATGACCGGCGGTAAAGCCGATACCGTGCACGACGACCCGCACGCGCCGTTCGTCCGCTCCGCGGAATGGTCGGTGCAGCTGCCGTCGGTGATCCGCCTGCGCAGTTACGTTCGGGTGCCCTATCACGCCCGGGTACCCATGACCCGCGCGGCGCTCATGCACCGCGACGGAAACCGCTGCGCCTATTGCGGTGCGAAAGCCGAGACGATCGACCATGTGGTGCCTCGCAGTCGCGGAGGCGAGCACAGCTGGGAGAACTGCGTCGCATGCTGCGCGCCCTGCAACCACAAGAAGGCGGACAAAATGCTCGCCGAACTCGGCTGGACGTTGCGCGCCGTTCTCACCCCTCCGAAGGGCAGGCACTGGCGTCTGCTCGCCACCCTCCCGGAGTTGCACCCCACCTGGTTGCCGTATCTGGGAGAGGGCGCCGCCTGACGGCACGGCACGGAATCCGGGGCGTATGCGGCCTTTCCCGGGTGCCTGGGCTACCGTTTGCGTGTGAGCATTCTCGAGACAACCCTGATCTTCGTCGGCATTCCGCTGCTGATCATCTTGGTCTTCGCCGGTCTGTCCCTGACCGGGCAGCGATACCCGGGCCCCGTTCCGTCCGACAACGCGTACACCCTCGGCCAGAAGTGGGAGTACGAGCCGGTGCTGTGGACCGCCACGGACGAAGTGACGCGCCCCGGGCACTACGCCCATCACGGACATGTCGTCGGCAACCCGGCGGATCTGATCGGAGGTACCGCAAGTGGCAAGTGGTGACGTAATCCATTCTCCCGTCCGTTCCCCGGAGACTCTTCCGTACGGCGCGGCACTCACGCCGAGCGGCCGGATTTCGAGCGCCCGCCCGCTCGGCGAGCCGTTCGCCGGACCGCCGTTCAAGGACAGCGACCTCATCCGGCTCGACGACACGCTGACCGATGCCATCCGGGCAACCCACGTGCGGTTCTCCGTGTACATCGGTGACGCCGTGAACCCGGCTGCCGAGACCGACGCGCTGCTTCCGACGACCCCCGACGCGGCGAACTCGGTGCTGATCGCCGTGTACCCCAACCAGCGGGCTATCGAGATCCGTTCCGGACGCGAGGCTTCCGCCCGCGCGACGGATCGCGTCCTGCAACTCGGCGTCACCGCCGCGCTGGCGTCCTTCGGCCAGGGGAACCTGCTCGACGGCATCACCAGTGCCGTCCGCGTGATGGCCAACGCGATCGTCGCACCGTAGGTCCGGCGCTCCTGTAGTTTCGGCGGTCTCGCAGCGCCGGCGACCCTGCCGTCTCTGCGCTCCGCCACCGTGGCCCGGTGCCGCGCTCGGTCGAACGACCGGGTGCGGCACCGGGCCACAGGCGTATCACATGCCGCGTGAGATCACGACGCGTCGAACGAGCGTGCCTTCAGCGACCGGACGATCCCGGCGCGACCTTCGACGATGAGCCGGCGCAGCGCCGGCGGGTGCTCACCGGTGAGGAAGTTGTCTGCCGCTGCCACCGCATCCTCGGTGACGGCCCACGACGGGTACAGACCCACCACCACGGTTTGCGCGACCTCGCTCGAGCGCCGCCCCCACACCTGCGGAACCTCGGCGAAGTACCTCGCGACATACGGTGCGAGCAAGTCGCTCTGACCCAGTGGCGCGAACCCGCCGATGACGGCTCGGGCGGTGATGTTGGGGACGGTGTCGTCGTGCACGACCGTCTCCCAGACCTGTTCCTTCACTTCCGCCTGCGGCCGTGCGGCGCGTGCTGCGGCTGCCTGGCGGGCACCCGCCGCAGTGGGGTCGCGGCGAGCCTCCGCGTCGATGAACGGCGACTCGACACCCTCGCTGTCGATCTCGCCCGCCGCGGCGAGCGCGTGAACGATGCGCCAGCGCAGGTCCGTGTCGACGACGAGTCCGTCCAGCCCCACCGATGCCGGGTCTGCGTCGAGCAGTTCCGTCAGGACTTCGGTGTGCCAGGGCGACAGCTGCGCGGTGCAAAGCGCATTGACGAACGCGAGTTGGTGATCCGATCCTGCCTCGGCCTCGCGGGCAAGCTCGAGGAGTCGATTCGCGAAGTCCGGCCAGCCCCGCTCGTTCGCCCACGACGGCTCCGCGTAGCTTGCCAGTGCAGTGGCCGCCTGCATCAGCAGACGCTGCACGACGCCCACTTCGGTTTCGGCGGAGATGCCGCGCTGCACGAGTGCCACGAAGTCCCGCGCCTTCAGTTCCGCCTGCCGGGTCATCTCCCACGCCGCCGACCACACGAGGGTGCGCGGCAGCGAGTCGGTGATGTCGCCGATGCGCTCGAGGACCGTCGAGAGCGACTCGTCGTCGAGGCGCACCGAGCAGTACGTCAGGTCGTCGTCGTTGACGAGCACGAACTTGCCGCGCGGTACGCCCACCAATTCGGGGACGTCGGTGCGCTCGGCCGCGTCGACATCGATCTCGACGCGGTGGGTCCGGACGAGCTTGCCGGAGCCGTCGTCGTCGTACACACCGATCGCCAGGCGATGGACCCGCAGCTCACCCGCGCCGGGTTGTGCGCCTTCCTGTACCACTGCGAAGCGGGTGAAGGTGCCGTCGGCGGCGACCTCGAAATCGGGTCGCATGATGTTCAGCCCGGTGGTCTTGAGCCACTGCGCTCCCCACCCGGACAGGTCGCGTCCGGAGGACTTCTCGAGAGCAGCGAGCAGGTCGTCGAATGTGGCGTTGCCGTACGCGTGGTCGCGGAAGTAGTCGCGCAACCCCGCGAGGAACGGTTCCTGCCCCACATAGGCCACGAGTTGCTTGAGCACCGACGCGCCCTTGGCGTAGGTGATGCCGTCGAAGTTGACCTCCACGGCCGCGAGGTCGGGGATGTCCGCAGCGATCGGGTGTGTGGACGGCAGCTGATCCTGCCGGTACGCCCACGACTTCTCGACGTTCGCGAACGTCGTCCACGCGTTGGTGTACTCGGTTGCCGACGCCTGGCACAGCACCGATGCGAAGGTCGCGAAGGACTCGTTGAGCCACAGGTCGTCCCACCACCGCATGGTGACGAGGTCGCCGAACCACATGTGCGCCATCTCGTGCAGCACCGTCTCTGCACGGCGTTCGTACGAGTACCGCGTCACCTTGGAGCGGAAGACGTAATCCTCGAGGAATGTCACCGCCCCCGCGTTCTCCATCGCGCCGGCGTTGAACTCGGGTACGAACAACTGGTCGTACTTTCCGAACGCGTACGGCACACCGAAGTTGTCGTGGTAGAAACCGAAACCTTGTTTGGTCTCGGTGAACAGGCGCTCGGCATCCATGTGCTCGGCGAGCGACGCGCGGCAGTAGAGGCCCAGCGGGATGGTGCCGTGCGCGTCGCTGTACTCGTCCGTCCACTGCGCGTACGGACCGGCGATCAGCGCGACGAGGTAGGTGCTCATCCGCGGTGTCGTCCGGAAGATGTGCTTGCCCGGTTGCGCGGCCGCCGTCTGCACCTCCGCAGCGTTGGAGATGACCTTCCAGCTCTCGGGCGCGGTCACGGAGACGTCGAACGTCGCCTTGAGATCGGGCTGGTCGAAGCACGCGAACATCCGCTTCGCGTCTGCGGTCTCGAACTGCGAGTAGAGGTACACCGCGTCGTCGGTGGGGTCGACGAATCGGTGCAGACCCTCGCCGGTGTTGGTGTACAGGCATTCGGCGTCGACGACGAGTTCGTTCCGTGCCGCCAGCCCCGTCAGGGCGATCCCGGTGTCCTCGGTGTAGCCGGACACATCGACCGGGGCGCCGTTGAGGGTGGCCGAGGTGACCGATTTCGCGATGAGGTCGATGAACGTCGACGCTCCTTCGGTCGCGTCGAAGCGCACCGTGGTGAGGGAGCGAAACGTCGTGGTGCCGGGTGCTCCGGCTCCGTCCGTCAGATCGAGTTCGATGCTGTAGTTGTCGACGGACAACACGGCGGCGCGTTGGGCGGCCTGCTCGCGGGTGAGATTGGGTGGTGCCACAGAAGAGCTCCTTTTCACGACGGGATGTCGGCAGGCATCCATCCCATCATGATCGCCGTACCGTCATGGTCCGGACGTCGGAACGGTGCCCCGTGCGGACTGGGCGGGGAAGAATACGGTGCCACAGACTGTTGGACGGCGTATCGCGGCAACCGCCGAGTTCGGACCACCCTGAGGAGACCTTCGTGAGCGACTCGACCACCCCCACCGGCAAGAACACCGCCGATTTCTGGTTCGACCCGCTGTGCCCCTGGTGCTGGGTGACCTCACGCTGGATTCTCGAGGTAACGAAGGTGCGCGACATCGAGGCACGTTTTCACGTGATGAGCCTGGCAGTGCTCAACGAGGGCCGTGATCTCCCGGAGGAGTACGCCGAACGCATGAAGGACGCGTGGGGTCCCGTGCGTGTCGCCATTGCCGCGGCGCAGAAGTACGGCGACGACATCCTCTCGCCGCTCTACACCGCGATCGGCACCCGGATCCACAACGAGGGCAACGAGAACCTCGGCGATGTCGTCGCCGGCGCGCTCGCCGAACTCGACCTCGATCCGTCGCTGGCCGACGCCGCGACCACCACCGAGTACGACACGGCGCTGCGCGCGAGTCATGCCGCGGGAATGGACGCCGTGGGCCAGGACGTGGGAACGCCGACCATTCACGTCAACGGCGTCGCGTTCTTCGGACCGGTGCTGTCGAAGATCCCGCGCGGCGAAGAGGCCGGCACGGTGTGGGACGGCGTCGTCGCACTCGCGTCGTACCCGCACTTCTTCGAGCTCAAGCGCAGCCGCAACGAGGACCCGACCTTCGACTGAGGTCCCAGCCTGCCCGGCGCTTCGGACGTGGGACGCGTTCGAGGCACCGGGCGCGGCATCGGCGCGCAGTCATCCGGGCAGGGCGTCGCTCCGCACATCGGGGACTCGTTAGACTCTGCTCATGCGCGTGTACCTGGGAGCCGACCATGCCGGTTTCGAACGTAAGAATCAGATCATCGAACACCTGACCGCGAACGGCCACGAGGCGATCGACTGCGGCGCCTTCGAGTACGACGCTCAGGACGACTACCCGGCGTTCTGCATCGAGGCCGCCCGTCGCACCGTTGCCGACGAGGGAAGCCTCGGCCTGGTGCTCGGTGGCAGTGGGAACGGCGAGCAGATCGCGGCGAACAAGGTCCCGGGCGCGCGGTGCGCGCTGGCGTGGAGCGTCGAGACCGCCACCCTCGCCCGCGAGCACAACAATGCTCAGCTCATCGGCATCGGCGGCCGGATGCACACTCTCGAGGAAACCCTCGCGATCGTGGATGCCTTCCTCGCGGCCGAGTGGTCGAACGAGGAACGTCACCAGCGTCGCATCGACATTCTTGCCGAGTACGAGAAGACCGGTGTGGCTCCGGCTGTGCCGGGCGCATCGAACTGACCTGTGCCCGAAGGACATATCCTGCACCGGCTCGCCCGGTTGCACACCGAGTGGTATTCGGGTGCGCCGGTGCGGGTGTCCAGTCCCCAGGGCCGCTTCGAAGACGGTGCCCGGGCAGTCGACGGGCGGGTCCTCGTCCACGCCGACGCGTGGGGCAAGCATCTGTTCCATCATTACGACGGTGGCCTCGCGGTGCATGTCCACCTCGGTATCTACGGAGCCTTCACCGACACGGAGTTGCCGCTGGGCGAACCGGTGGGGCAGGTCCGCATGCGGATGATCGGCACTCGTCACGGCAGCGACCTGCGCGGTCCCGCGGCGTGCGAGGTGCTCACCGAAGGTGAGGTCGATGCCATCGAGGCGCGTCTCGGGCCGGATCCGCTGCGTCCGGACGCCGACGCGGAGCGGGTGTGGGCGCGAATGAGCCGCTCCCGCAGCCCGATCGGCTCGCTGCTGATGGATCAATCCGTGATCGCCGGGGTCGGCAACGTCTATCGCGCGGAAGTGTTGTTCCGCCACAACATTCATCCCGACCGGCCCGGACGCGATCTCGGACGCGCCGAATTCGATGCGCTGTGGAGAGATCTCGTCGAACTCATGGAAGTGGGGGCGCAGCGCGGACGAATGCATGTCGTTCGCGCCGAACACGACGACGGGATGCCGTCGTACGCGAAGGACCGCCCCCGCACCTACGTGTACCGCCGTACCGGTGAGCCCTGTCGTGTGTGCGGGACCCCTGTGCTGCACAAGGTGATGGGTGCGCGGAACCTCTTCTGGTGCCCGGCCTGTCAGCCGGACTGAGTAGCGGCCGGGTCGACGCCGGGATCGCCGGCCGAGCCGACGACAGCCTCGACTCCGCTGCGTAGGCATTCGTCGAACACGTCCCGATCCGGCACCGCGCAGGGATCGACGGTGACCCCGATCCCGCATCCCGCGCGGTACGACATGAGTGTCGCGTTGAACGCGGCGCCGTGCGTCGGGCCGAAGCCGTAGTATCGCTCGACTTTCGCGCCACCGATATAGCGAGGGGCGTTCGATCCGGCGCATCGGTTCTTCCGGGTTCGAAGCGCTATTGAGCTACTTGACCGTGACGGGGTGGCTCATGGACACCGGAATTGCGGTGCGGTCGGAACGATCGTGCCGGTGCCGTTGTCGGCACAGTCACCGGCGGCGGTGGGGCGACCGGAGCAGGCACCGCGGGCGCTCTGGGTGCCGGATGCGCAATCGGCGCGCAGTTCGGCGGCGCGCTCGGCCGTGCCGCTGGCTTCGCTACGGGCACGGCCTAGGGACCCGGTGAGGGCACCACGCCGATCGAATCCGACTTGCGGGCAGGTCGATCTTTCACCGCGCGAAAGATTCGATCGAAGCGCATCCGACGATCGTGTTTGCGGCTTTTGCCTATTCGCATCTGGTTCATGAACGTACCGGGTTGGCGCTCGGTAACGGCATCGAGAAGCAACGTCCGTTGCGTTCGGCGATCGTCGTTATTAACAGCACTTAGCACACGTTCCCACCGCAGGTCGCGTCTGAGGTTCGCCGAGATTTTGGGATCGGTTTTCAGGCCGGTGACTCCCACGCTAACGAGATGAGGCAACTCAAAGGTCGGAAGTGCCCGCCCAGGTACTGATGACCGCCACCACGACCGAGCAAGGCGTCGACCTGGTTAGAAACTCAGTTAACCGCCTTAGTCATTGCTGGGCCTGGTTTAGCGGTACGTATCATGTGCTCGCTTTTGTGCTTCCTTCGACACGGGTGTCCTGCGGCTTCTCAGGACTGATCTCGCAGACAGCGAGCCGGTCGAGTGGAGTCACGGTGTTGGCCGGGTGACCCGCCCGGTAGGTTGTGTAGTCGCTGGCTCAGTTCTGGCCGGCCGCCGGTGACACCCTGAACTCTCGGGCGGCGCGGACGCTCTATCCGCGGGCGCGAACTCCATGAACCGCTGGCGTTTGGAGGACAGTGGGCGCTTGCCCGGGCCGTTCTTGACACGTCGAGTCGATGACAAATGGCGTCCAGAATGCAGGTGTGTGTTGCAATGATGGACGGCGACCACCCCCGGACGACCTGTTCACTTTTCGGTCGGGGCCTGGAGCAACGCCCAGTACAAGCCGAGCCAGGCGGTCGGACCTTATCTACCACTGCCGCCGGAGCCAAGATGCGCACTCACGACGGATTTGTTATGGCTCGGGTCAACCGTGTCTGGAACGCCTCGCCAGCGCCGTTGTCGATGGCTGCTGCTGCGAACCTGCGCGTCGTCCAGTCCAAACGCTCGTTCGATTGGTGAACGCCGGGGGCAAGCGCCAATGTCGGGAAGAACGGAGAGGGGCGTCCTGCTCTTTTACATGCGAACATGGGTGAGGTGCCCCAACCCCAACCCGGAATTCGGGGTTATCCGTATCGCCAATTGGGTGTAGGCCACGAACGACGGAGGATCCGACAGATGGCGCTTAGCGGTGGCCTACCACATTTGGCGGGCGCCAGTGAGCTTGAACGCTGGGCGGATACGCGATCCGCACAGGCCGACCTTCCTATCCTCGTGCGCCGCCTCGTGCGAGCGGAGAATGATCAGGTGCAGCGCGTGGAGATGCGCGGTGGGGAGGGCGTCGGACTGACGGGCTACGACGGATTCGTGGAAGCGACTCGATCAACGCCGTTCGCGCCCGACGGGTTGAGTGTCTGGGAGATGGGCGTCGGAAACGACCCCGAGAAGAAAGCCCAGAGTGACTACCGGACCCGAACGAACAACCCGAACGGCGTCGACAGAGCGAGCACGACCTTCGTTTTTGTCACCCCACGGCGCTGGGAGAAGAAGAAGGATTGGGAGCAGCGCCGGCGCGATGAAAAGGTGTGGCGCGATGTCCGAGTCCTAGATGCAGACGACATCGAGCAAGCTCTGGAGGTCTCCCCGGCGGTACAAGTTTGGCTGTCTGAGCTGCTCGGCATGGATCCATTTGGTGCGACCTCGATCGAGGACTGGTGGGGCCGGTTCTCACGGGGTTTCAGGCCGAAGCTGACGAGTCCCGTCGTGCTGGCAGGGCGTGAAGATGAGGCTGCAGCATTGGTGCGCCGTCTGGCCGACGAGGTCGGTCGAACCTTCATCCGGGCAGCGAGCATTGACGACGGGCTCGCGTTCGCGGCGTGCTCAATGATGACGGGGCTGGACAACTCCGAACCGATGCTGGCGAAGTCTCTCCTCGTCCACGATGGCGCCACGCTCAGACGACTGGAACACACTTCGAGCTTGCTCATCCTTCTGCCGTATGAGGAGAACCTGCAGCGTGACGCACATCTGATCAACAACCACCACGTCGTTTTCGTGATTACCGATGCCGAAGGGGACGCTGACGTCGAGTTGCCGCCTCTGGATCACCTTGCGCTTCGCTCAGCCCTGAAGCAGGCAGGAGTGCCGGATTGCGATCTCGATCGGTACATGCGAGCGGGAAACAAGAGTCTGGTCGCTTTGCGAAGGGTCTCAACCCGTTCGCGCGACCCCCAGGCGTGGAGGACTGACCTCGCGGAACGGCCGCTGCGTCGTGCTTGGCTTGCGGGTGCGTGGAGTCAGACGCGGAGTGGCGACGCCGAGGTGATGCACTCGCTCACGGAAGCCAGCGCGGACGAGCTCGAAGAGCGGCTCGCCGCCGAGGTGCGGCAACCCGACCCTCTCTTCAAGAAAGTTGGGGCTACTTGGGTGGTTGCATCACCGGAGGACTCCTGGCGAGTGGCTTGGCGCCTCATCTCCGATCGCGACCTCGATGCACTTGAACGGGCGATTCAGACGGTCCTGGGCGCGGTCGATCCCAAACTAGAGCTTCCAGCCGAGGACCGCTGGCTGGCTGAGATACACGGCAAGAGTCGGATTCACTCCAGTGATTTGCGGAAGGGACTCGGTCGTTCCTTGGCACTTCTGGGTGCCCGCGGGGACGAGCTTTGGCTCTCCGCAGGCCGAAGCGCCCGCCAGTGGGCTGAGCGCGTCGCGTGGAATCTGTTCGAGCGTGCAGCCCAAGACGAGTCGGGCCAACTGTGGACCTCCATGGAGGACGTTGTGCCGTTGCTGGCCGAGGCTGCACCGGACCCGTTCCTGCGTGCGTTGTCTCGAAGCACTAGTGGCACCGAACCGCTGGCTGGAAAGCTCTTCCAGGACGTCAACGACCACTGGAATGCAGGCAGTCCTCATACGGGTTTCCTGTGGGCCCTCGAGGGCCTTGCTTGGTCCGAGCAGTACATGGGCTACGCCGCGGAGGTACTCGCCCGACTCGCAGAAATTGACCCGGGAGGACGGCTCAGTAACCGTCCCTCAGCCAGCCTCGTAGCGATATTTAGGCCTTGGTATCCGCAAACCTCCGCGCCGCTTTCGACACGGCTTCAGACGCTCGACGCACTCATCCGACGCCACGTTGACGTTGCTTGGGAACTGCTGCTGGAACTGATTCCCGAGCCCTCGGGGTTCGCTAGCCCGAGTCACCGCCCCCAGTTCCGTGCATGGGCCGGGCCGACGGAGCCAAGCGTTCCCCGATCGGAGTTCGTCGAGATGGTCAAGGCCGTCTCTGATCGAGTGCTGAAGCTCGCAGTGGAGAAGCCCAGCCGATGGGTTTCTGTCCTGCCCACGCTCGATCGTATGCCGCCCGAGTCGCGACGGGAGGCCCTGGAAGCGCTCGGAACCCTCGATCCTGCGGACCTTAATCCCGAAGCGAGGGTGACCTTGTGGGAGGTGATCGGTCGCCTCGTGGGGCGGCACAGACAGCACAAGGAAGCCGAATGGTCCATGGACGAAGAGTCGCTCAGTGCACTCGATAACGTTCGTGACCACGTAAAGCCCGATCGACCAAGCGATGTTCATCGGTGGCTGTTCGATGATTGGCACCCGAGTATTGGGGAGTCTCCGGTAGAAAACCTTGAGAGCTATGACACCGCGCTAGAGGCCGCTCGTCGCCGGGCGATCCTAGAAGTCGCCGAGACCGACGGCTGGGAAGCCGTTGTTTCGTTAGCTGGCACCGTTGAGCTCCCCTGGGCAGTGGGTTTCTCGCTGGCTCACGTAAGCGATGCGAACGACGCTGCCGCACTCGCTCTTCTCGACGGATCGGATCGCTCCCAGATTCAGTTCGCGGAAGGGTACGCCCGGGCACGCCTCGGCGGGGACCTCGACCGCATTCGTGAGTGGGTAGAGCGACACTCCGGGCACCCCGTCATCCAAGCTCGGCTCCTCCAATTAAGCGATGATATTCAAGGAGCCTGGGATTTGTTGGCTGACTACGGGCAAGAGGTCGACTCGGCTTACTGGTCCGAGTTCATGCCCTATGGTCGAGGAGCGGATTTCCCATTTGTTAATGAGGCCGCACGCGAGTTGATCGCGCACGGAAGAGATGCGATTGCCCTTGACGCGCTGAGCATGTATGCGACGCGCCAGTCTGGGGTAGACGCCGACCTGATCGTCGAGGCATTGAAGACGTTCGGGACGAGGGAGGATCCAGAAGCCGCACGCGTCTCTGACTATGACATCTCAACGCTCCTTGAGTACCTCAGAGAAGAGGACATCGATGACGAGACGATCGCGTTGTTGGAATGGAAATACCTCCCTATGCTCCACGACGAATCGCACCCGTTAGCGCTCGAGCGGTTGTTATCCCGCAGTCCTGCAACCTTCGTGGAATTAGTGACAATTGTCTTCCGGCGCCGGAACGAAGACGAGGATAGCGGGCCGCGGAACGAAAACCCCACGCTCGCCTCGAACGCATACCGACTCCTTCGCGAGTGGAGATTCGTTCCCGGCACTCGCGAGGACGGTACGGTGGACGGTGTTGCGCTCAATGAGTGGCTTCAAGAGGCGCGCACGCTTCTCGCCGATGTGGATCGGGTGGAAGTCGGCGAACTCCAGATCGGCGAAGTTCTGGCACATGCTCCAGAGGACCCAGATGGCACCTTCCCCACGCTTCCAGTTCGCGACGTCCTCGAAGCGGCCCCGAATAACCGCTTGGAACGCGGCTTTAGTGTCGGGCTCTCTAACAAGAGAGGCGTGACGTCACGAGGACTGACCGATGGCGGACAGCAGGAGTACGTCCTGGCTGCAAAGTACGAATCGTGGGCCGACGCTGTCCATGCTACGCACCCACGGACAGCGTCCGCGCTCCGCTACCTGGCAGAGAGTTATCGCGAGGAAGGTCGGCGTAACGATGAAGAGGTAAAGCGGTACCTGGAGGGTCTCGACCTCTAGCGCGATCTCACTTCCTTAATGGTGGCAATGTGCTATCCCGAATGCACCCGCTGTGACCGCGGTCGCGCGGATGCCGTCGTCAATTTCCGCCCTGCCAGAGATCGTCGGGCGCATCTGCCAGCAGCGGCTATTCTTCCTAGGCTTCCGAGTTTGGGAGCAGGAAGGGACGGCGAGTCCATTTTGAGTCGGTCGATCAGCTATCGAGAGTTTCGCCAGGCTTGCCGTGCCTACCGCCCGAGCAAGTTCATTCCTGTGATTGCCGCTCTCGGAGCTGAATTGGGGGAGCCCCCATATTCGGATGCGGAACGGAAACGTCGGCCTCCGTGGGGACTGGCGGCTGCCGCTAGGGAGTCGTTGCTCTACGGAAACGAACACCGTAGCCGTGACATCAGCCGGTTGTCGATCGATCGCCTGATGTATCTATTCCACGAGTCCGGCGACCTTCCGTCTGCGTATACAACAAGCGATGACTTCTTGTTGTCGATGCTCACGGGCATCACCTATGAGCAGTTTCCATGGCAGCAGTCGATGTTCGAGGAGCTGTCCCGTTCCCACGCCTGGCTTGTGGAAGGGCTGTCCGAAGTCGAAACCGTCGTCCTGAACGAGGACACCCTGGCGGCGATGCTGGGTGGCGTTTCTCTTGGGGACGCGATTGGTGCAACGTTCTTTCTTCAAGTGGCTGCCTATAAGAACGGAGGAACATTCGACCCGAAGTGGCTCGATCGGCCGAATTTCGCGGAGTTGCTCTCGACGTACCCTCGGGCGACAATCTCGACGATTACAGATCGCTTGACGGTCACTCGTAAGCGGTACAAAGAGTCGTACGCTAACCACGCGACCGGCATCGACCACTTGGCGAGGTTCGACTACAACCCCTTGGTCAATACGCCATTCATCCGGATGGATGGGAGCGGACCGCTAGTGGCGCCAGCGCCCAGTTTGATTTTGAAAACCGTGACACCCGGCGGCCTCTACTACGCAGGCATGGCCGCGCACGGACAGGACTTCGCGAACGATCTAGGAACCCTATTCGAGCACTACATCGGCCGCCAGCTACGCACAATCGATGGGGCCGATATCTTTCCAGAGGTCGTCTATGGCAAGGGGGGCGGAATGAAGAGCGTCGATTGGTTCGTCGTGACGCCGGACCTCGTTCTTTTGGTGGAGGTTAAGTCGAAGAGGCTTGGACCCGCCGCACGTGCTGGAGCAGCCATGCTCACGCATGCGCTGAAAGACACAATTCACAAAGCCCGTCGCCAGTTGGCGCGCACCGTCGGGGAGATTTTCAGCGAGAACCTCGCCTTCTCGCATATACCAACAGATCGACAAATCGTTGGGCTCGTCGTTACGGCGGAACCGTTTTACACAGCGCCGGCGGATCTACTCGGCCGCGGACTCGCGACGATTGCGACCCCGGACGGCTTCGCTGATATCCCTGTTGCAGTTGCGAGTGCCCGAGACGTCGAGTATCTCGTAACGCATGGCGAGAAGGCTGCACGCGTGGTGCTTGACCAAGTTGCTGCCAAGGCTGAAGGAGTTCTGTCAATGAATGTAGTTCCCAGCGGCCGGAACTTGATTCTTGAGAACGCCTGGAAATCATACCCGTGGCCTCGCCGCCAGAGCGGCGCATAGTAATTTAGGCCATACTGGATTTTGGCCGGACGCCGGCGCTTGACTGTTAGCCCGACTCGAAGTCAGGGTCGGTCGCGACACCCTGCTGCTGTAGGTAACACATTTGCGACTGCCCCGACGGGACGTAACGGCGTGCGCATGATACGGGGCTGTTACCGATGGTGGAATGCGTGAAACACCACTCTCGAGTGGTCCTATCGTGGAGTGTGGTTGGTGTACCTACCCTGGCGGCCGGGGGTGCCGTTAGTGTTTCTGTCGATGAACCTACATCACCGCAGCGCCAAACGTCTGCGAGTCTATCTCTCGCTATAGTCGAATGGCATCAGGCTTCTGTACATCCCTGCGAGGAACCGGAATCATGTTGGGGAAAAACCTGTTCGACGAGTTCGGAAGCACGCCTACTGCCTCCGGCGTTATGTCGAGGTGGAGAAGGACCCGTTGCGAGAGATCGCGAAGTAAAGATTCTGCGCCCGGCTCCCCAAATGCGCCGCAATCACCAGATCACCGCAGCCCGTTTGATCGTGGTCTTGGAGAAGGTGTTCGCGATGTGGAGTGGTCCGCCGCTGCTGCTGCGGATGGACAACGGACCGAGTTTATCTCGGAGGCCTTGCGGGCCTTCTGCGCTAATTCGGTGGGGGAGTCCTACATTCACCAGGGCGCCGTGGAACAACGAGTTCATCGAGTCGTTCAACAACCGGTTGCGCGATGAGTGGGTCAAGCGCAGCTACTGGCCCACGCTGCGGGTTCGCGTGGTGATATCGCCGACACCGGCATTTGGCGCTCGGGTGCCGAACTCCTGCCGAGTACGCTGCCGGACGCACTCACCGGCACCAGCCGGGGGCGTGCGAGATCCCCTGATCGACTGCAAATCGGCTCTAGAACTGACCGGACGACTATGGGGGACCTTCCGGCTCGTTCGAAGCGAATGCGTGCGGTTCTGAGTAACTTTCCCGCGCCCTGCAGGGCAACGACAAAGCTGGAGTTCTGCTCGAACCTCGACACGATAGCCGGCGACCTGTGGTCCCCAACTAGTCGGCCTGGTCGGTTCTGGATGTGCCGGCCAGGACGTTATTAGCAGGCGTGTCGGCTTGAAGTGAATAGAACCTCCGAGTGGGGTGTGGCTTGTCTAGGGCCAACATCCGGTCGGAGGTTCTCGTGTCCACAGTTGTGTGCCCGCACGATCTATTACGGAAGAAGGCTCATCATCGACCGCTACCGCGACGGCTGGTCCAAGCGCTCCTCCCGCACCCACACGATGCTGACCCGGACCCCGGTCGAGGTCGAGGCGCGGATCGTCGCCCTGCGTGTGCGAGAACGGCGTGGACCGGACTGGCTGGCCGCCGAACTCGACGTCCCGGCCCGCGCCATCGCCCGAGTTCTGCGACGCCACGACGTGCCCTACCTGACAGACTGCGACCCGCTGACCGAAGAGGTGATCCGGGGCGTCGAAGACGACCACGGTGCCCTATGAACGCCGGCGCGCGGCCGGGCACCCGCACATGGATGTCAAGAAGCTCGGCAGGATCCGCCGACGGCGGAGGGTGGCGGGCCGCTGGATGCGTTAGGGCATCGGCAACTCGCGACCGCAGCACCAGGTTGGGAGTTGACGGGCGGGTCCTCGTCCACGCCGACGCGTGGGGCAAGCATCTGTTCCATCATTACGACGGTGGCCTCGCGGTGCATGTCCACCTCGGTATCTA
>NZ_JBHXRF010000010.1:0-161251 GCF_042717545.1 Rhodococcus sp. NPDC058639 | reverse complement strand
GTACTGCACTCGACAGGGTGTGGGAGAGTAGGACACCGCCGAACACCCGTTTGCTGGAGGCCCCCAACTGTGTTGGGGGCCTTCAGTGTTTTGTGTATGCAGTGTTGTTTTGTGTATGCAGTGTTTTGCCAGGCAGATCCGCCGGCAGGTGTTGTCGAGGGGGCCACGAAATGTGGCCCCCTCGACTGCGTTCAGACGGGGTTACGCCTTGGGGGACTTGGGCTTCGGCCGGGCGACCGGGCGCGGCAACGCGCGCGTGAGGCGCGGCGCCCAGCCGTGCGACGGCCATCGCTTGAGCCCCAAGCGATCCGGGCTGAGCCGCGTATCGACGAACTTGGGCTCGAGGTCCGGATCGGATTCACCGAAGAAGCGGTAGAGCACCGTGCCGCCGTTCTCCTCACTGCGCCCCGCCGCTTCCCACCGCGTTGCCCGGTACACCGCGCGAACGATGTTGTCGGCCACCACGATGATCGGCAAGCCGTCGATGCCGCGCGCTGCCGTGCCGGCGGGCCACGGCTTTGCTGCCAGTGCACGAACCTGTGCCGCGTCGGCGTTCGTTGCCTCGTTGATGCGGAGGACGACGCACGGTGTCGGTAATTCCGGTGCAGGGGTCGCCGAATACTGGCGCACAAGTTCGGAGATCGGGATCGCGGTGCGGTCCGCCTCCGAAACATCCGTTGTACCCGCGAGATTGGTGAGTATGCACTCACCCCTGTGCGGCTCGATCAAGCCGAGCGCAGCGATCACTGCCTGCGCGGTCACGTCCGCCGTATGGTCGGCGTCGGACTTCGGGTCGAGACGGTCGGCCACCACGTAGTGGTCCACCGAATAGCCCGAGTCGTAGATGGCCTTGATACGGCGAATCGCGGCCTCGGTTTCCGGGGTCGCCGGTGGCGCTTTCTCCCCGGCTTCGGCGAGTTTGTGGGTTTCTCCGAGGGCTGACCAGACCAGAGTGAAGATCCGATTTCCACGTCCGGTTCCGATGTAGACGATGCTGCGATCGCGAGGATCGAGCAGGGCGTAGACATACGCACCGAGCTGGTCGATCACAGGCTGCGGCATCGGCTGGGGAGTCGGGGTACGGTCGTCGACCTGAGCGACGATCGCGCGCAGCACGGTCAGGCGGAGCGACACGGGCACCCTGCCGGCGGAACCGCCGAACAGTTCGCGGTTGGCCGCATCAACGGTGCTGAAGGTGCGCCCGGCGTGCTTGCTGAGCGCGCCGAGAGCCAGAGTGAACTCTTCGAGCCTCTGGCGGGGATCGTCTGCGGTGTCGGGCAGCTCATTGCTGGTCAGAAACATCTGGATCTCGGGAGATTCCAGCAAAGTTTGGGCAATGTTCAGAGGAACTGTCCACACGGTACGCATGGTGCGACTCTAGGCCAATACCGATGGCCGAGTGCCCCTCCGCGCACAGTCCACATGACTCGATGCCGCCGGTCCACGCGCCACCCACAGCGCCGAGGCCACGTTCGATTCCCCGGGATCCCGATCGTCGTCCGGATTGCCCGAACTTGTCGTGCGCGGCAAAAGGGGCGCGCCGTCGACCCGAGGATTTTCGCCGGTCGAGGAGATCCGCACGGGCGCGGGCACGCTCTGCGGTGCCAAATAACGGCACCGCTGCCTCCCCGCCGACCGTCGTCGCTTAACGTATAGCTCGTGAGCATCCCAGCCTCTGATGCCGCGGGTTCTGCGGCGAGTACGGCGTCGGCATGGCCCGCGCTTCTCACCTGGCGAGCGCTGGACGCGCCCCGAATGGAATCTGTGCGCGTGCAGCTCAACGGCCGCCGGATCAAAGCGTCCGGTCGCATCGTGGGTGGCGCGTGCGACGACCACCCCGCATTCAGCGCGTCCTACGACCTGGTGACCGACGAAAACGGCGTCACGCGCCGGCTGTCCGTGCGGACCACCGTCGCGGCGGGTGAGCGACACATGTCGATCAGCCGTTCCGAAGAGGGCATCTGGATGGTCGACAACGGCACGCATCACCAACGTTCCACGTTCGGTGGCGCGCTGGACGTCGATGTCATCCTGAGCCCGTTCTTCAATGCGCTGCCGATCCGGCGATACGGACTGCAGTCGGGCTCCGCCGACCTCGAGGTCCCGGTGGTGTACGTGAACCTCGTCGATCTGGGCGTGCAGGAAGCAGCCGTGATGTACAGCAGCGCGTCCGACGGCATCCATGTGCTGTCGCCCGTGTCGACGTCGTCGGTGACCGTCGACGCGGACGGATTCGTCATGGAGTACCGCGGGCTGGCCGAGCGGATCTAGTCGTCGGCCGTTTCCACCGCTAGAGCGATCGCAAGTGCGGTGGACTCGGAGGGGTGGCTCCCGTGTCCGCCGGTTCCCGCGGTGAGTCCGACCACCTGCAGGCCGATCGGTCTCGTGCCGCCGCCCGGTGCGGGTACCGACAACGCGGGTACGCCGAGGACGCTGAAGGGAATGCAGTGCTCGAGCAGCGGCCTTCGCAGGGCCGACGGATCGCTGTCCTGGGGCGCCGAACGGATGCCGGTCGTTGCGGTGATCAGCGCGTCGAGTCCTTCCGATTTCCGCAGACGATCCACGACGTCGCGGCGCAGGCGTGAGACCGTCCGCACCGCGCGCACGTACTCGTAGGCGGGACGGTCCCGCTGCGCTGCCAGTAGCGCCGCCGTGGCGGGCTGGTAGCGCTCTGGGGTCGACTCGAACCACTCGCGATGGGTGTCGTAGGCCTCCGAGCCGGTGACGACGGGATACACCTCGAGAAGCTCCTCCGTTTCCGGCAGGGTCACCTCGACCACCTCCGCACCCAGGTCGGCCAGCGTCCGGCACGCGGCATCGATGGCTGCCTCGAACTCCGGGTCGGGAAAGCCCCAGATGGTGCCGCGGAGGCGACCGATACGAAGCCCGGATACAGGGGTTCGCAGGTGCGCGATGCCCGGGATCGCACCCCACGCGAGCGCGACATCCAGCGTGTCCGCGGCGAGCAGACCCACGTGATCGAACGTCGTCGACAACGGGAATGCCCCGTCGACGGGTAGTGCTCCGTGACCCGGCTTGAAACCGACGATTCCGCACAATGCGGCCGGGGTGCGCACACTGCATCCGGTGTCGGTGCCGAGGGCAACGGGGACGACCCCCCGCGCAACCAGAACCGCTGATCCCGACGACGAGCCGCCACTGATGAGTCCGGGTTCGTGCGGATGCGCAGCGGGCCCGGATGCATTGACGAGACCCGTCGGACCGTAGGCGAATTCGTGAAGGTGGGTCTTCGCGACGATGATCGCGCCCGCCTCCCGCAGCTTCCGGATGATGCGGGCATCCGACGTCGCGGGCGGGGCGTCGTCGAGCACGGCGCTGCCGCAGCGGGTGGGCATGCCGGCGACGTCGATGTTGTCTTTGACCGCGACGGCGACGCCGTGCAGCGGTCCGATCCAGTTGCCGGCGGCGATCTCCCCGTCGGCGCGTGCTGCGGATTCGAGGGCGGCCGCGTCGTCTCGGGCCGCAACGATGTTCTGCCAGGGTGTGCCGTCGAGTGCGTCGAGATCGGCCAGTACCTGGCGGATGTGTTCCGTCGGCGTGAGCTTGCCGGTCGTGATCGCCGAGGCGATGTCGCGCAGGGTCATCGGGCCCATACCTCTCCGCGGCGTCCGGCCTCGCGAAGTGCGGTGAGCCAGTCACCCTCCCCGGGTACGACGCCGGTGATGGGGACGCGGGTCTGCTGGTCGTACCGGGCGCGGGCGTCGAACCCGGCGCGGGTGAGGTCGGCGGTGCTGCCGTCGGCAAGCTGTTCCCGCGCGGCCGACAGCACCGCCAGGGTCTCGTCGAGCGCTGCGAGCAACGCTGAGGCGTTGGCTTCGCACATCGCGTCGACGAGTGCCGGAGCGGTCGCTGCCACGCGGGTGCCGTCGCGGAACGAGCCCGCAGCCAATCCGAGTGCCAGATCGCCACCGGCGGCCCCCGCCAGCGCGAGGGCTTCGGCCAGCACGTGAGGCAGGTGCGAGATCCGGGCGACCGCCGCATCGTGTTCGGCGGACTCGGCCGGCACGACGACAGAGCCACAGTCGAGCGCGAGGTCCGCGACCGCCTGCCACACCTCGGGGTCGGTGCCGTCGTCGACCGTCACGACCCACACCGCGTCACGGAACAGATCGACGGTGCTCGCGGCCCAACCCGACTCGGCGGTACCGGCCATCGGGTGTCCGCCGACGAAACGCCTGGACAGGCCATGTGCGGCGACGGCGGCTGCCACCTCCGATTTGACGCTGACGACATCGGTGAGCGCGACATCCGGGGCGTGTTCGGCGATCGCCTCGAGGATGCTCCCGACCGCCGGCATCGGAACCGCGATCACCACGATCGCATTCGCATCGGCAGCGCGTTCGAGCGTCGCGGCCAAGTCCGTGCTCGCGTCGAAACCCAGATCGCGGGCCGCGTGCACAACCTCCGGTGAGCGGTTGTACCCCCACGCGTGGCGGCCGGTCGCGGCCGCTGCGCGGAGAAGCGATCCTCCGATCAGGCCGAGGCCGAGGACACATACGGGCGGGGCGAACGTCGCGGTAGGCACTGCTCCAGGTTGGCATATTCGGGCGTGGGCTTCATTCGCGGGACGAGGCAGACTACCGTTGCGCGCATGGCTGCACAACGCGTAGGGAACAAGAGTCCTTCGGTGAGTTCGATCGAGGACCTCGACGGTTTTGCCGTCGCCGTGACGCGTGAAGACGGGCTCTGGAAGTGCCGGGCACTCACAGATGCGGCACTGACGAGCCTGGAGACGGCCGTGACGGAGTTGCGGGAACTACGCAGTTCCGGCGCCGTGTTCGGTCTGCTGAATGTCGACGACGAGTTCTTCGTCATCATCCGTCCCGCGCCCTCGGGCACCCGGTTGCTGGTGTCCGACGCGACGATGGCGATCGACTACGACATTGCGGCCGACGTCCTCGACGCTTTGAACGTCGACATCCCGGACATCGATCCGGATGAACTGGACGACGTGGAGCCGTGGGAGGAAGGCGACCTCGCAATCCTCAAAGACATGGGTCTGCCCGAACCGGTGCTGGCGGTGATCCTGTCCGAGACGGACCTCTATCCCGACGAGCAGCTCGAGGAGATCGCCCAACGTCTCGGATTCGACGACGTATGGGCCGCCGCTCTGGACAAACTGCGTTAGATGGGCCTGCGCGACGACGAAAAACTGATTCGGGTCGCGCTGGAGGCTGCGGCCGCTGCGCCTGCCGGGGACGTTCCGGTGGGCGCCGCGGTGTTTGCGGCCGACGGCACGGAGCTGGCCCGGGCCGCGAACTCGCGTGAGGCCACAGGGGACCCCACCGCACACGCCGAGGTGCTGGCGCTGCGGGCGGCCGCGCGCGTGTACGGAGACGGCTGGCGTCTGGAGGGCGCAACGCTCGCGGTCACCCTCGAGCCCTGCACCATGTGCGCAGGGGCGGCGGTCCTCGCACGCGTCGAACGGATCGTCTTCGGTGCCTGGGAGCCCAAGACAGGGGCCGTGGGATCGCTGTGGGACGTCGTGCGGGACCGGCGGCTCACCCATCGCCCACAGGTGCGCGGCGGTGTGCTCGCAGACGAGTGCGCGGGGGTTCTCGAGGAGTTCTTCAGAGCCCGACGCGACCCCCATCCAGGCCTTTGACCAGCCGATTTCAATGCAGGCGATCCATCCGGTAGAGTCTTTTAGCGGTGGCGTGTCCGAGCGGCCTAAGGAGCACGCCTCGAAAGCGTGTGACGGGTAACCCCCGTCCGAGGGTTCAAATCCCTCCGCCACCGCCATAAAGTCCCTCACCTGTTCATACAGGTGAGGGACTTTTTTGTCTGGTGGATCAGGAGTGGGTTCAGTCCCCTTCGAACCGGGCCCGAACCTCCCGCATCTTTGCCTGGAGTTCGTCGGGATCGATCACCCCGCGGTCGAGCAGTGTATGTGCGGTGGCGATCGCGGACCTGGTATGGACCGGGAACTCGCGGTAGATATCTTCGCCGAGAGCGTCCTCCGTCTGGCGACGCTCGAGGTTGTCCCAGACGTTGCGCCAGGAGAGACACTCGACGGTCGCCTGCATGCTCGACTCCCAGGGCGCCGGCTTACGGTCCAGTTCCGGCAGCGACGTCTCCCGGACCGCATCATCCCCGAGCAACCCCAGAATGATCTCGTGGGCATCGACCGAATCGCGCCGGTCGAACCTTTGCTTGTCAACTGTCACTGTTGACCTCCGACCTGCGAGGGTGCCTTTTCCGCGGTCCAATCTGCCTGTGGCAGAGCGACACCGATCATGGTGTCGCGGGTGACGATCGCGGCGAGCTGGTCCTCTGTCCAGCCCTCCGTGCCTTCCGGACGCATCGGCATCACCATGAACCGTGACTTCTGGTTGGAGTCGTGGACGCGCACTTCGACATCCGAGGGGAAATGGAGACCGAACTCGGCGAGCACCTCGCGGGGACGGCGCACGAGCCGGCGGCGATAGTTGGGAGTCCGGTACCAGTCGGGCGACATGCCGAGGACGGGCCTCGGGTAACACGAACACAGGGTGCAAACGATCATGTTGTGCACCTGGGGTGTGTTCTCCAGGACGTAGAAGAACGTGTAGTCGCTGGGGGTACCTGTCCCGGTCGGGTCCAGCCAGTCGACGCCTACCGCTTTGGAGGCTTCGGTGCCATTCTCGAGTAGTTGACGCTTGAAGTCGGGGTCGAGCCATGCCTTGGCGACGAGGTGGGAACCCTTGGAAGGACCGATCGACTCCGCCCACTCCGAGAATCGGCGGTGGTCTTCGGATGAGAACAGACCTTTTTCGATCGACAGTTCCCGGATGGCGGCCTCGAGTACTTCGAATTCGCCTACCTCAGGGCCTTCCTGGATCGCATCGTGGCCTTCGTGGCTGTGATTTTCGCTCATTATGCTTCGTCCTTTGCGGGTGCAAGCCAGCGCTCGGAGCACTCTGTTTCGAGGGTATCGACATCGAATCCGGTGTATGGGTCCCACAGGTCGGTCTGGAGGAACCGCACGACATAGAACGGTTCGGTGCGCCCGTTCTCGAGGCGGTCCCATGCCTCGTCCTCCGGGATGACCCATTCGGGACGGTACTCGACGACGACGCCTGTGTGGCCGCGCACGAACGCCTGTGTGCGAGTGTGGAACAGGGACGTCGCGTCCTTTACCGTAACGCGGTCACCGATCTGGTATTTCGTCATGATCGCTCCTCGCTCAAACGCTCGCGGACAGCGTCGATCTTGGCTGACAATTCATCTGGTGTGATCAGGCCTTTGTCGATAAGAGTCTTGGTGGCGACGGTGATCCAGCGCGCGTAGTACGGAAGGCCGAAGTAAAGCGTCGCGCCCAGATCATTTTCGGCACGGCGCCGCATCTCGGAATTCCACGCGCCTCGCCAGCCCAGGCATTCACAGGTGACGTACGTGTTCATCTCCCACGCCTCTTCGACCTTTTCCTTGTATTCGACGGGCAGGTCGGGCTGGCCACCAACGTCGTGGAGCACGTGCCGCAGTGCGGCATATCGGGTGTTGGACAACGTGTACGGGGAGTCCTGTACCTCGTGGATGGCTGGGGCGATGTCGGCGAGCAGGCTCGTCAGGGTGTTGAACGACGTGCTGGGGCTGGGTGTGTTCTTCTCTGCGCTCGATTGCTTAGCCGGTGCACTCATTGTGTTTCCGATCCGATCTTGTCGGTGGTTCCTCGCGGGAAGTCCCTCGCGGGGCGGACAGGGAATGGGAATCACATGGCCGACATAGGCGCCGCCTCACGGACCGGCGGGCGGGCCGACCGGTCGGATAAGTATGCAAATACGAGACCCAGGCTCGCCCAAAGGGTTGTCTGGGTAGCTAGTGTGGACAGCCGGAATTCCCACAGCAACGTGGCGGGGAACCCGTCGGTCACTTCGTTGACGGACGGCAGCAGAACACAACCGAGGACCGCGACGACGAGGAAAGCGAGAGCCGTAGCCGCGATGCGGGCGACAGGTTCGAGTCGTTTCGCCGATGCAGTAGCCACGTACGCGGCGACTACCACTGCCAGTAGTCCTATGGCCACGGCGGCGAGCCAGAGCCAGGTGCGTTGGCCGAAGGTCTCGGGGTCGCCTACGGCCGGAGGATTCGGCGGATATTTCACGTACGGCACCATCACGACGGCGAGCCATGCGGCTCCGGCGAGGCCGAGACTCAGCGTTACGGCGGAGACCGGGACGGTCCGCCGAATCGCGTACGCCACCGAGGCGAAGATCGCGCCCAGCGCGACGCCTGCCAACGTAGTCGCGAGGAACAATCCTGCGCGCTGACCTGTCCGAGAGACGAGGGGCTCGTCGTCGTGGTGTTCTGCAGTAGCGACTCCGCCGGAGTCCGATTCGCCATGCGAATGCGGTTCTGAAACAGAGCTTTCCAGTGCTACGGCAGCCTCTACCTGAGGCTCTCCGACAACGAAGGCCACGCCGCCGGCCAACAGCCCGGCGAGAAGTCCCGCCAGGAGCCCGCGGACCAGTAACCGAGTGTACGTTCCGGTCAGTGACATGGCAGTCCGAGGAGGTGTCGTCCGTCGTGCATCAGTTCGTGCAGGTACATGCCACTGCGCGAGAGCACACCGTTGTCGAAACCGACCAAATAGAGCGTGAGGAATGCGAGCAGGACTACGCCCACCGCGATGAGAGCTGCGTTGACGGCTTCCGTTGTCTGTTCGGGCACTGCGGTGAATGTCATGGTTTACCCCTGAAGGTTGAGCCCCGTCGGCCTGTCCGGTGTCGTAGAACGGTGCGAACTAACGAACTGTTGCGCGGGGTGCGAGCGGGTACGACCACTCAACGGTACATCCGCGTCGGCCGGACGAATAGTCTTCTGGATTTGTTCCACCTGAAACTCACTGCCGAGAACTATTCGGTCTGTATGACCGTTGTGGCGTTTTTGCGACTATTGACTTCGTCGTCGCGTGGGAGCGTATTGCACTCGGCGCAGCCAATTATTTCCGCGTTGCGGATCATGATCGTCCGCGGAAGGACGGGCAGATTCTTCGACGCTTCTTTCGCGCGAATCTCGTCGGCCCGCCGACGCCGGCAAGCTCTCCGCGTCGAATCTGACCGCCCTGGCCGAGGCGGGCACGACGTTCACCGTCGGCTCCCTGGTCGCAAAGGCTCCCGGGGGTGACATACCAGTTGTATTGGCGCGTAAGTGTATTCACTGATCATCAGGTCATCGGTACCGTCAAGCCCCGCCACGCTCGCAGCGTGGTCGCAGACAGGCGACGGGCCGAGCCGGTCCGGAACCCGACTCGGGACGCCACCTCGTCGCGGGCAATCCGGCGGTACACCCCGAACGTGCTGTCCGCGACAACCAAAAAAGACCGGTGTGGCGATCGCGTGGCCGGTCGATCGACCGCGGCCGCTGCGCACTTGATTCGTCCGACTTGAAATTCACTATTGTGAGAAATTCACTGTTCTGAGCGGTATTCGGTATGTATGACCGTTGTGGCGGCTTTGTGAATTGTTGATTTTGCCGTCTCTTGGGGAAGGTGTCGCATTATCGATGCAATTCTTGGTGAATTCAATTACTTCCGAGTGCGGGTCATGATCGTCCGCGGAAGGGATTCATCGGCCCGGTGCCGGGTTGCGGTCGGCGCCGCGTAACCACCGTCCGCAACCCTGGTCACAGCGGGCCGACCCGCGTTCGGCCAACGCGTCGAGCCATCCGCGCATCGGCCACCACCCCATCGATCATGAAAGATGTTGGCGTGGCGAGGATATCGTCCAGTCGTTCCACCGGAGGCCCCGATACCGGGTGATGCTGATGAAACGCAGGGGCTCGGTCCACCCAGCGAAGGCCGACGCCGCGGTGTCAGCGACGAGAGTGACCAGAGGAGCGTGTAGTTCTCACCGGTGACGACCTCACCGGCGCGCGGGTGGGGACGGGCGGGATACGGATCGATCAGCGCGTCCAGGTTGTACCCGCCGACCGGAGATGGTGGCAGGTAGGTCACCGGACCGACGTCGGGGCCGAACGCGTCATCGTTCCGGAATCCTCCATGGCGGCTGCTCACACCGAGTAGGTTCCTGCTCGGTACGAAAGGAACGAAGATGACTCGAGCCGGCAGCAAGCGTGACCGTGGTCTGTTCCGCGTCAAGTCGGTGGAGCAGTCCATCCGCGACACCGACGACCCGGATTCGAAGCTGCGCAAGGACCTCACCGCGTGGGACCTGGTCGTGTTCGGTGTCGCGGTCGTCGTCGGCGCCGGCATCTTCACGCTCACCGCTCGCACGGCCGGGAATGTCGCGGGGCCGTCGGTGTCGCTGGCGTTCGTCCTCGCCGCCATTGCCTGTGCTCTCGCCGCGCTGTGTTACGCGGAGTTCGCCTCCACCGTGCCTGTCGCGGGTAGCGCCTACACCTATTCGTTCGCGACATTCGGCGAGTTCGTCGCCTGGATCATCGGCTGGGATCTCATCCTGGAGTTCGCGCTCGCCGCCGCGGTGGTCGGCAAGGGCTGGTCGCTGTATCTCGGTGAGGTGATGGGCGGGCTGTCGTCGAGCGTGATGGTCGGACCGGTGAAGGTGGACTGGGGAGCGGTTCTGATCGTCGTAGTCATCGGCGTCGTCATCGCGTCCGGGACGAAGTTGTCCTCTCGGGTGTCCCTGGTGATCACCTCGATCAAGGTCGGTGTGGTCATCTTCGTCGTCGCGCTCGGGGCGTTCTACATCAAGGCGGAGAACTACGCGCCCTACATTCCGCCTGCCGAGGCCGCGGAGACCGACAACGGACTGCACCAGTCGCTGTTCTCTTTCGTCACGGGAGCGGGCGGCAGTACGTTCGGCTGGTACGGCCTGCTCGCTGCGGCGAGTCTCGTGTTCTTCGCATTCATCGGTTTCGACGTCGTCGCGACGACTGCCGAGGAGACGCGGAATCCGCAGAAAGCGGTGCCGATCGGGATCCTCGGTTCTCTCGCGATCGTCACAGTCCTCTATGTCGCGGTCAGTCTCACCCTGACGGGCATGGTGAATTACAAGGAACTCGAGGGCGACGAGTCGACGCTGGCCACCGCGTTCGCGATCAACGGCATGGACTGGGCGAAGAACCTCATTTCCTTCGGTGCTCTCGCCGGTCTCACGACAGTCGTGATGGTGCTGATGCTGGGCCAAACGCGGGTGCTGTTCGCGATGGCACGCGACGGCCTCATGCCTCGCCGACTCGCCCACACGGGCAAGCGGGGAACACCGGTGCGGACGACGGTCCTCGTCACCGTGGTGGTGGCTGTGCTTGCGGGCCTGGTTCCGCTGGGCACCCTCGAAGAGATGGTCAACATCGGCACGCTGTTCGCATTCGTCCTGGTGTCGATCGGAGTGCTTGTGCTGCGCCGCACCCGGGGTGATCTCGAACGCGGCTTCCGGGTGCCGTTGGTGCCGTACGTGCCGATACTCGCGGTGGTGGCCTGCCTGTGGCTCATGGTGAACCTCTCGGTAGAGACGTGGTTGCGCTTCGTCGTGTGGATGGCCATCGGGGTGGTCATCTACTTCGTGTACAGCCGACGCCATTCGGTGCTGGCAGGCACTCCTGATCGCGATCCGCCGGGATAGCTCCGCGGACCACCGCAGCGTGCGACCCATTCCCGCGTTCAACACCGCACGGCGTTGAAGCCTCAACTATTGTCGTGGGCATGCGCAAGCTCGGATGGTCCCTCGCAGCCATTGTCGTGATCGCGATCCTCGGGTTCTTCGTCGCGCCGTGGGTCTACGGCAACTTCATCGCCGAGGACGACGCGCCGGCAGCGTCGGTTTCCGAATCCGGTGCCGAAGCCGCGTCCGGTGAGTTGAACGGTTCCTGGGCGGTGACCGCGGGGACCGACCCGAACCGCACCGCCGCGGGCTACACCGTCGAGGAAATCCTGCGCGGAGCCGACGTCACCGTGGTGGGCAGCACCGACCAGGTGACCGGCACCGCCACGATCGAGAACGACACGCTCACTGCCGCCGAGGTGACGGTCCGGGTGGACTCCGTCACCACCGACAGTTCCCAGCGCGACGGGCAGTTTCGCGACCGGGTGATGAACACCGGGACCTATCCGACGGCAACGTTCGTCCTGACGGAACCGGTGGATCTGACGGCGCTCCCGACGGATGGAACGGCGACGACCGTGCCCGCGACGGGGACGCTGTCGCTGCGGGGACAGGAGCGACCGGCCACGGTGGAGGTGCAGGTCCTCCGCACCGGTGATGTCATCGTGGCGTCCGGAAGCATCCCGACGGTCTGGTCGGATTACGGTGTGGAACCGCCGAACCTCGGGTTCGTGACCGTCGACGGCACCGGAAGCATCGACTTCCTGATCACGCTCGAGCGGAACTGACTGTCTCCGAACCCTGCCGGTCGTGTGCGGGAGTCCACCCGGGCGGTCCGAACACGTAACCCATCTTGTCGCGCAAGGTCGTTGCCGAACGCCAGTCGCGCGCGATCGCTTTGTACTCGTGGGTCTGCAACTCCCAGATCTTGTAGGTGCCCACGGGTTTCGTCAGGCCGTACGTCGGCCGGTGGGTCTCCGGCCGGAACGTGCCGAACATCCGGTCCCAGATGATGAACATGCCGGCGTAGTTGCGATCGAGGTACTCGGGGTCGCAGCCGTGGTGGACCCGGTGATGCGAGGGGGTGTTGAAAACGAACTCGACGAGCCTGGGCAGCGTGCCGACCCGCTCGGTGTGCACGAAGAACTGGTAGACGAGGTTCACGGAGAAGCCGAGGAACACCATCCACGGCGGGATTCCCAGCAGTGGAAGCGGCAGCCACATGATGATCTCGCCGCTGTTGTTCCACTTCTGGCGCAGAGCCGTCGCGAAGTTGAAGTACTCGCTCGAATGATGAGCTTGATGGGTGGCCCACACGAGGCGGACCCGGTGCGCGGTGCGGTGGTACCAGTAGAACAGCAGGTCGACGCCGACCAGCAGGATCACCCAGGTGTACCAGGCGTCGGCGGGCAGATGCCACGGCGCGACGTAGACCCAGATCGCGGAGTACCCGACGAGCGCGAGCACCTTCCAGAATGCGCTGGTGGCGATCGACACCAGTCCCATCGAGAGGCTTGCGCGTGCGTCGCGTGCTTCGTAGCCGCCTTTCGGCGGGTGCGACCGGCCATCGGGCCCGGGTTCGACGTGTTCGAGCGTGCGAGCCGCGACCCATTCCAGGACCAGGAACAACACGAAAGCCGGGATCGCGAGCGCGACCGGATCGTGCAGGGGCTCGAGCAACGACCCCCAGGAGTCGAAGAGGGTCTCCCGCATGGCACAACTCTTTCGATAGGTGTGAACAACGGTTCAATCTACTCGTGATGTGGTGCGTGTCACCAGTAGCCTGGGAATCGCGAACGGCCGTTTCCGCAGTTTGCTGGTAGGAATTGGGGGTTCCGTCGGCAGCGTAGTGAGAGGCGTGGAATGCACATCACCGCGAGGGTCGACTATGCCGTCCGTACCCTCCTCGAACTCGCCGCCAAAGGCGACGACCGCCCGGCGAAGGCCGAAACCCTCGCGACCGCGCAATCGATACCGCACAAGTTCCTGGAGGCGGTGCTCGCCGACCTGCGGAGGGGTGGGCTCGTATGCAGCAGGCGCGGCCCCGAAGGGGGTTATTGGCTCGCGCGTCCCCCGGGTGCCATCTCGATAGCCGACGTCATCCGGACGGTCGAGGGGCCGCTCGCGTCGGTGCGCGGGGAGCGGCCCGAGGACGTCGTCTACACCGGCGCGGCCGAGAAGTTGCGTGACGTCTGGATCGCGGTGCGGGTGAATCTGCGCGCGGTCCTCGAGGAGGTATCGCTCGAGGATGTCGTCGCCGACGACCTGCCCGCGTTCATCGAGGAACTCACCCGCGACCAGGACGCCTGGGAGCGCCGCCGAGTGTGACCTGCACCACTGTGAGTGCCCGGTGTGGGTAATCGCATAATCGTGCACACTTCTGCAAACTTACCGAGCTCTGCAATTTCTGTACGGTCGATGGAGTGAGTCTTCCCTCCTCAGGTCTGCGCGACCGTAAGAAGGCGGCGACGCGGGCGGCGCTCGCCGAAGCGGCCGCCGAACTTGCCCGCGAGCACGGTGTGCACGCGGTCACCGCCGATGCGATCGCCGCACGCGCAGGCGTTTCGACACGCACGTTCCACAACTACTTCGCCAGCAAGGAAGAAGCGGTCTTCGTTCATCTCGAGCGTGTGATCGAGGAATGGATCGAGATGTTGCGGCAGCGCCCGGCCGACGAACACATCCTCGATTCCCTCCGGGAATGCGCCGTCGGTCTCGTCACCGACCCGAAGTGGTCGTTCGACGAGATCGGTGCGTGCGTTTCGGTCGTGGAGGAATCCTCGGCACTGCTCGTCCGGGGTATCGAGGTCGAGCGACGGTCGACGCGGATGCTCGTCGACGTCATCGCCGAACGCACGGGCACCGATCCGGGCGTGGAACTGTTTCCCAACCTGATCCACCACCTGGCTCTCGGCGCGATCAAGGCAGCGATCGAGATGCATCTCGCGGGAGCCGACCGGTCACCCGAAGACCTCATCCGCGACGCCTTCGGCCGGTTGCGTCTCGGCTTCCAGTAACGCGAGTACGCCCTACGGCGGTCGACTCGACCCCTCCCTCAGCAAGAAAATGTCCGAACGAAAGGGTGCCTCGTGGCGACCTACCTATATCGGATCGGCAAGTTCGCCTACCGGCGAAAAGGCACGGTTCTCTCCTTCTGGCTGGCGATCCTCGTCCTGTTCGGTGTCGGCGCCGCGACGCTGTCGGGTCCGACCACCGACTCCTTCTCTCTGCCCGGTACCCCCGCGCAGAAGACACAGGACCTGATGGCCGAACGCTTCCCGTCGGCCGAAGATCCGATGAATCAGCTCAGCGCCCGGTATGTGTTCGCCGCCCCCGACGGTCAAACCCTCGACGAGCCCGCCAACATGCAGGCCATCGACGACGTGCTCGCCGCGGTGCGCGACATCGACCGCGTGGCGCCGCCGGCCAAGGTGGATCCGGCGACGGCGACCCCCGAGGAGCAGGCCGGTGTACTGGCCAACCCGGTACTCGCCGACGCGGGCCTCGTCGAACAGATGAAGGCGGCCGGTGCGGAACAGGGACTGCCCGAGGACGCCGCTCTTGCGAACGCCGCCGCACTGTCGCCGTTGAGCTCCGACCGCACGGTCGGCTTCGTCACCGTGCCGTTCACCGGCGAGATGAGCGACGTCGACGACACCGTGCGTGACCAGATCGCGGCCGCGGCGGACATCGGCCGCGACGCCGGCCTGACCGTGGAGGTCAGCGGGACTGCTGCCAGCGCGGTCGAACTCCCCGGCGGTACCGCGGAACTCGTCGGCATCGGCATTGCGGCAATCGTGCTCGCCCTGACGTTCGGTTCCCTGGTCGCGGCCGGTCTGCCGCTCATCACCGCCCTGGTCGGCATCGGCATCGGCAGCATGGGCATCACCATCGCGACCGGCTTCACCGACCTCAGCTCGATGACACCGACCCTCGCGATCATGATCGGTCTCGCGGTCGCAATCGACTACTCGTTGTTCATCGTCTCGCGCTTCCGGCACGAACTCACCGTCACCTCCGACCGTGCCGAAGCGGCAGGTCGCGCTGTGGGCACCGCCGGTTCGGCGGTCGTGTTCGCGGGTCTGACGGTCATCATCGCGCTCGCAGCCCTGCAAGTCGTGGGTATCCCGTTCCTCTCCGCGATGGGATACGCGGCAGCCTTCACCGTCTTCATGGCAGTGCTCATCGCCATCACCCTGCTGCCCGCCGTCCTCTCGCTCTTCGGTGAGAAGGCCTTCGCGGGGCGCATTCCCGGCCTGAAGGCCGGCGCAGGTGAGGACGACAAGCCCGGTGCCGCTCCGAAGTTTGCCGCCGCACTCGTGCGTCGCCCGCTCATCCCGCTCGTCGCGGGTGTGGTGCTGCTCGGCGTGCTCGCCATTCCCGCGACCGGCCTGCGACTCGCGCTGCCGAGCGAAGCGACCGGGGACCCCGCAACGAGCGCACGTCAGGCCTACGACCTGATCGACGAGGGCTTCGGCCCGGGACGCAACGGCCCGCTCGTCGTCGTCGCGGACGCCCGTGAGGCCGACGTGGACGCACCCGCTGCGTTCGGTGCGGTCGTCGCGTCGCTGTCCGAACACGACGAGGTCGTCAATGCGCAGATCGTGTCGGTCAACGAGGCCGGTGACACCGCGCAGATCCTCGTCACGCCGCGCAGCGGTCCGAGCGACGAAGCGACCATGGATCTCGTCTCGTCCATCCGTGACGACGAGTCCCGGCTGCAGGACGAGTTCGGAGTCTCGTACGGCATCACCGGGCAGACCGCGCTGGAAGGCGACGTGTCCGAGAGCCTCCAGAACGCTCTGGTTCCGTACCTCGCTGTGGTGGTCGGACTCGCATTCATCCTGCTCATGCTGGTGTTCCGCTCCATCCTTGTGCCGCTCACCGCGACGCTCGGCTTCCTGCTGAGTGTGCTCGCGACGTTCGGTGCCACCGTGGCGGTGTTCCAGGAAGGCTGGGGTGGGCTGATCTCCAACCCGCAACCCATCGTGAGCTTCATGCCGATCTTCCTGATCGGCGTCGTCTTCGGCTTGGCGATGGACTACCAGGTGTTCCTGGTGACCCGCATGCGCGAGGAGTTCGTGCACGGTGCGTCGGCGAAGGATGCGGTGGTGTCCGGCTTCGGCCACGGCGCCCGTGTCGTCAGCGCGGCGGCGGTCATCATGATCTCGGTGTTCGCGGCCTTCATCGCCGAACCGAACTCGCTGATCAAGTCGATGGGCTTCGCGCTCGCCGTCGCCGTGTTCTTCGACGCCTTCATCGTGCGGATGGTCATCATTCCGGCGGTGATGGCGCTGCTCGGCGACAAGGCGTGGTGGCTGCCGAAGTGGCTCGACAAGATCCTTCCGAACGTCGACGTGGAGGGTGAGAAGCTCACTCGTGAACTCGCCGCCGACGAGGTGGAGCCGGAGACAGAAACGGCCCGGGTGTGACGATCCGGTCGGCGGTCACCGGTGTTCGTGCCGGTGGCCGCTCGGCCGGTTGCGCGGTGACCGGTCCCGGGCCGGGCTCCGCAATCCGGGATCGTCGCGTCACGCAGGTAGCGTGTTGCCCATGCTGATACGGCTGTTGCGGCGGTTTCTCGCGCCATACAAGGGCGCGCTTGCCGCAGTGGTGCTGCTCCAGCTTGTCGCGACGGGCGGGATGTTGCTCCTGCCGAGCCTCAACGCCGACATCATCGACGAGGGCGTGGCGGCCGGGGACGTCGAATTCATCATGCGTACCGGCCTGGTGATGCTGGCCATCAGCGCGGTCGAGATCAGCGCCGCGATCGGCGCGGTGTACTTCGCCGCGCGGGCCGCCATGTCGTTCGGCCGGGATGTCCGGCTGGCGATCGTGCGGCGCGTCGGCGAGTTCTCGGCGCGGGAGTTCGGCACCTTCGGCGCGGCGTCACTGATCACCCGCAACACCAACGACGTGCAGCAAGTCCAGATGCTCGTCCTCATGACCTGCACCATCGTCGTGACTTCTCCGATCATGGCCGTCGGCGGCATCATCATGGCGTTGCGCGAAGACCCCGGAACATCGCTGGTTCTCGTCGTCGCGGTTCCGGTACTCGTCTTCACGATGGTGGCGCTGATCCTGCTCATGCTGCCCGGTTTCCGGGTGATGCAGAAACGCATCGACGGGGTCAACAGGGTCCTTCGCGAACAGATCACCGGTATCCGGGTCGTGCGGGCCTTCGTCCGCGACGACACCGAACGCGCCCGCTTCGAGCGGGCCAACGACGACCTCACCGCGACCGCGCTGCGCGTCGGACGGGTCAACTCCCTGCTGTATCCGGCGGTCCTGCTGATCGCGAACGTCAGCACCGTGGCCGTGTTGTGGGTCGGTGGCCAGCGCATCGACGCCGGTGAGATGCAGATCGGTTCGATCACCGCGATGATCACCTATGTCGCACAGATCCTCATGGCGGTGCTCATGGCGTCGTTCATCGCCATCATGGCGCCGCGCGCCACGGTGTGCGCGGAACGCCTGCTCGAGGTGCTCGACACCGAGCCGACGGTCGCGTCGCCGCCCGACCCGGTCCGGCAACTCCCCGCTCGCGTCTCTGTCGAGTTCCGGCGTGCGGGATTCTCCTACCCCGGCGCCGACGCACCGGTGCTCCGCGACATCTCGTTCCGCGCCGAGCCCGGCACCACCACCGCCGTCATCGGCGGTACCGGGTCCGGTAAGAGCACGCTGATGCGCCTGCTGCCACGGCTGATCGATGCAACGGAAGGCCAGGTGCTCGTCGCCGGCACCGACATCCGGACGCTGGATACCGAGGTGCTGCGCTCCCGGATCTCCGTGGTGCCGCAGAAGGCCTATCTGTTCTCGGGCACCATCGCGGACAACCTGCGCTACGGACGATCCGATGCCACCGACGACGAGTTGTGGCACGCCCTGGAGATAGCGCAAGCCGCGGACTTCGTCCGGGCCACGTCGGACGGGCTGAACACCGAGATCTCGCAGGGCGGCACGACCGTGTCGGGTGGGCAGCGACAGCGTCTCGCGATCGCCCGCGCGCTGGTTCGGCGTCCGTCCATCTACCTGTTCGACGACGCGTTCTCGGCGCTCGACCCGGCCACGGACAGCCGGTTGCGGGCGGCCCTCGAGCCGGAAACCCGCAATGCGTGTGTCCTGATCGTCGCCCAGCGCGTGTCGACGGTGCAGGACGCCGACCGCATCGTGGTGCTCGACAACGGCACGATGGTCGACGTGGGTACGCACCTCGGTCTGCTCGGCCGCTGCCCCACATACGTCGAGATCGTCGAGTCCCAGAGGATGGCGTCGGTATGACCACCCCGGAGGAGAGCGCACCGTCGCGCATGCGCACCGTCGCCCGCGTCCTCGGGATGCTGCACCCGCACCGATACGCCGTCTACTCGGTGTTCCTCGCCGCAGTGCTCGGTGTCGTGAGCGTGTCGATCGCCCCGTTCGTTCTCGGTCGCGGCACCGACGTGATCTTCAACGGTGTGATCGGAAAGCAACTCCCCGCCGGCGTGTCCAAGGAAGAGGCGGTCGCGGGGCTGCGGGCTGAGGGACGAGACCAGTTCGCCGACATGGTCTCCGGCATGAATGTCGTGCCGGGCGTCGGAATCGATTTCGGGAATCTCGGCCGGATCCTCGTGATCGTGCTCGCGCTGTACCTGTTGTCGTCGGGCCTGATCTGGATGGCTGCGTACGGCCTCAACGAGATCGTGCAGCGCGTCGTGCGCGACATGCGCTCGCGGGTGGAACGCAAAATCCACCGGCTGCCCCTGAGATACTTCGACACCCATTCGCGCGGCGACATGCTCAGTCGCGTCACCAACGACATCGACAACGTGTCGGCGGGCATGCAGGAATCCATTTCGCAGCTGGTACTGGCGGTGCTCACGCTCATCGGGCTCGTCGTGATGATGCTGTTCATCTCGCCGGTGCTCGCTGTCGTGGCGATCCTCACCGTTCCGGCGTCCGTGATCGCGACGGTGATCGTCGCGCGCCGCTCCCGCAAGCATTTCGCGTCGCAGTGGGAGGCGACCGGCACACTCAACGGGCAGATCGAGGAAGCGTTCACGGGCCACGAGCTCATCACGGCGTACGGCCGCACCGCGGAGGTCCAGAAGCGTTTCACCGAGACCAACGAATCGCTCTATCAGGCGTCGTACCGGGCGCAGTTCGTCTCGGGTCTCGTGATGCCGCTCGTGACGTTCCTCGGGAACGTCGGCTATGTCGTGATCGCCGTCCTCGGCGGGCTGCGTGTCGCTTCGGGCACCGCCACCCTCGGCGAGATCCAGGCTTTGATCCAGTACTCACGACAACTCGTGCAGCCTCTCGCCCAGATCGGCGCGATGGTCAATCTTCTGCAGTCGGCGTCGGCGTCGGCCGAGCGGGTATTCGCGGTGCTGGACGAGCCGGAGGAGGAGCCGGAACCCCCGGCGCCCACGATGCCGTGGAGTCGTCACGGTCTCGTCGAGTTCGAACACGTCGCCTTCTCGTACGTGCCGGATCGCCCGCTCATCGAGGATCTCTCGCTGCGCGTCGAGCCCGGTCAGATGATCGCGATCGTCGGACCTACGGGTGCCGGCAAGACCACTCTCATCAATCTCATCCTCCGTTTCTACGAGGTGAACTCGGGTCGCATCCTCGTCGACGGGGTGGACATCACCCAGATGTCGCGGGACGAATTGCGTTCGCGTATCGGAATCGTCCTCCAGGACACCTGGCTCTTCGGCGGCACGATCCGCGAGAACATCGCGTACGGCAACCCGCACGCCACCGAAAACCAGATCATGTCGGCCGCGCGGATGAGCTACGTCGATCGCTTCGTGCGCGCGCTGCCCGACGGCTACGACACGGTGCTCGACGAGGAGAACGGCAGCCTCAGCGCCGGTGAACGCCAGCTCGTCACGATCGCTCGCGCGTTCGTCGCGAAGCCGTCGATCCTCATTCTCGACGAGGCGACCAGTTCCGTGGACACCCGCACCGAACTGCTCGTCCAGCAGGCAACCGCGCGGCTGCGCGACGAACGGACGAGTTTCGTCATCGCACACCGGCTTTCGACGATCCGGGATGCCGACCGGATCGTGGTGATGGAGGACGGACGTATCGTCGAACAGGGCACGCACCACGGGTTGCTCGAGGCGGGCGGTGCGTATGCGCGCCTGTACGACGCCCAGTTCAAGGTGCTGGTCGACTGAGGTCTCGCCGGAATCCCGCTACCGCAGGACTTCCCGGGCGGTGCGTCGTACGGCCTCGGTGAGCGAGTCGAGAACCGGCGATTCCAGTTTCCACCGCTGCCAGTACAGCGGCACATCGAACGGCCGGCCGGGGTCGAGGCGGACCATGCCCGTCGTGTCGGTGAGCATGGGTTCGGGCAGCATGCCCCAGCCCAGGCCCAGGCGGACCGCATCGACGAACTCGAGGGCACCGGGAACATAGTTGCGGGGCGGTTCGAGTCGCGCGCGCGTCACCCTGCGCAACGCGCGGTCCTGCATGTCGTCCTTGCGGTCGAAGCTGAGCATCGGTGCAACGCGCAGGGCGGCCGGGGTGGTCCCGTCGGGAAACCAGTGTTCGGCGAAGTCGATGCTCGCCATGGCGTAATAGCGCATAGCACCGAGCTTTTCGGAAGTGCAGCCCTGGACCGGTTCGGGTACCGAGGTGACCGCAGCCATGGCGGTGCCGTCCCGCAGCAGTTCGGTGGAGTGGAACTCGTCCTCCCGGTGCAACTCGAACAGTGCGCGGTGCCGTTCCGGCATGCGGGCGAGTGCGCGCAACATCCACGTCGACATGGAGTCGGCGTTGACGACGAGGGACATCGTGACGTGATTGTCGTCACCGGGCGCGAGCCCGAGTGCATCCTCGGTGTCTTCCTCGAGTCGTGAGACCTGCCGGGCCAGTCGCATGATCGCCTCGCCCGCGGGGGTGGCCGTCACGGGGCGGGTGCGCCGCAACAACACCTGGCCCACATGGTGTTCGAGCGCTTTGATCCGCTGGCTCACCGCAGACGGTGTGATGCGCAGGACCGCGGCCGCACCGTCGAACGTGCCTTCGTCGAGTACGGCGGCAAATGTGCGCAGCTGCGCGAAGTCGACGTCCATATGAAGCAACTCTAATGCTACTGAAGAAAAATCACCTGTCCTTCATCCTCTCGGATTCCTACCGTGGACGACATGCATCTCGTCGTCGCCGGATTCGGCATGGGCATGTCCCTCATCGTTGCGATCGGCGCGCAAAACGCCTTCGTGTTGCGAATGGCCATCGCGCGCCGGCACGTGCTGCCCGTCATTGCCGTCTGTGCGATCTCCGACGCGATACTCATCACCGCCGGCATCGCCGGTATCTCCACCCTGCTGGACCACGCACCCGGAGCAGTGGACGTGATCCGCTGGGCCGGAGCAGCGTTCCTGATCGTCTACGGACTGCTTGCCGCGCGGCGTGCCCTGCGCCCGTCCGCGCTCGCGGCCGCGCCCGGTGGCGCCGTCACCATCGGGGCGGCACTGGCCACGTGCCTCGCCCTGACCTGGCTCAATCCCCACACCTACCTCGACACGGTCCTCATGCTCGGATCGGTGGCGAACCACTACGGCAACCCGGGCAGGTGGTGGTTCGGTGTCGGCGCGATCGCCGCGAGTGCGGTGTGGTTCGGCGCGCTCGGTTACGGCGCCCGGCACCTCCAGCGATGGTTCGCGAAACCGAACGCGTGGCGCTTTCTCGACGGCGGCGTCGCGGTGCTCATGCTCGGCCTCGGCGCAGGGCTTGTGACGGCAGGTACGTAGCGGCCGGCCACCGGACTCAGGGTTCGGGAATGTCGAGTCCGAAGTTTTCGCGGGTGATGGCTTCGGGTTCGGGCCCGCCGCGCACCCCGGTGTCGAGGGCGTCGATCGCCGCGAGTTCGTCCACGGTGAGATCGAAGTCGAAGACATGGAAGTTCTCGGCGATCCGCGACGGGGTGACCGATTTCGGGATGACCTGGCGCCGCTGCTGCAGGTGCCATCGCAACATCACCTGAGCCGGGGTCTTGTCGTGTGCCCGGGCGATACCGCCGATGACGGGGTCGTCCAGGGTGGATCCGTGAGAGCCGTTCCGATAGAACGTGATTCCCCCGATCGGTGACCAAGCCTGCGAGACTGTGCCGTTCTCGGCATCGGCTTCGAGCACGGCGGACTGGCGGAAGTAGGGATGCACTTCGACCTGGTTGATCGCCGGGACGATCGAGGTCGCATCCATCAGCCGGGTGAGATGGTCCGGCATGAAGTTGCTGACTCCGATGGCACGCACCTTGCCGTCCGCGAGCAGTGTCTCCAGCGCCTTGTAGGCGGCGATGGTGAGGTCGAACTCGCCGGGCAACGCCTGGTGCAGGATGAGCAGGTCGATCTGCTCGACGCCCAGTTTCGCGGCGCTCTTGTCGAACGCGTGCAAGGTCGAGTCGTATCCGTAATCGGTGATCCAGACCTTGGTCTCCAGGAAGACATCGGACCTGTCGACCGAGGACCGGGCGACGGCCTGGCCCACTTCGCGCTCGTTGAGATACGCGGCGGCGGTATCGATGTGCCGGTAGCCGATGTCCAATGCAGTGGTCACCGCAGCGACGGTTTGTTCGGGTGGGGTCTGGAAGACACCGAGGCCCAGCGCGGGGATGGTGACTCCGTTGTTCAAGGTGATCAGCGGTGTGCCCATCACTCCACGCTAGGCGTCCTTCAGCGCTTCCGGGGTTCGTCTGCCGAAACCACCACACCCGGCCGGATCGGTTCGAGGTGCGTGAAGACCGTCGTTCCGGGCAGAGCATCGCGGAGATCGGCTTCTAGCCGGTCGAGCAGATCGTGGCCCGCCCGGACCGTCCAATCACCCGGTACCCGCACGGTCAGGTACACGAAGCGCTGCCGTCCGGCCTGCCGGGTGCGCGGCGGGAGGATCACGACGGAACCGCCTTGCCGGTACCGCTCGAGGACCGCATCCACCGCGGCGACATCCTCTTGGGGGAGCACGACGTCGAGCATGCTGATGACGGACTGCTTCACCAGGTCGTACCCGATGCGCAGAATGTTGAGTGCCACGAGGATTGCCACGACCGGATCGAGCACGTCCCATCCGGTGAGTACGACGAGCCCGACACCGGCGAGCACACCTACCGAGGTCCACACATCGGTCAGCAGGTGATTTCCGTCGGCGACGAGCGTGATCGAGCGGTGCCGCCGCCCCGCCCGGATGAGAGCGAGACCCACGGCAAGGTTGACGACGGACGCGGCGGTGGACAGCGCGAGACCGATACCGGGCTGCTCCACCGGCTGCGGATGCACCAGGCGGTCCACCGACGACCACAGGATCGCGGTGGCCGCGACGAAGATCATGGTTCCTTCGACGGCTGCCGACAGGTACTCGGCTTTGCCGTGGCCGAACTGGTGGTTGTAGTCGGCAGGCTTGGCAGCGACCCGCAGTGCGATCAGGCCGACCACCGCCGCGACGAAGTTGACCCCCGACTCGAGTGCGTCGGACAGCAGGCCCACCGACCCCGTGAGCCAGGCCGCGATCACTTTCATCGCGATGGTGACCAACGCGGCGGCCACCGAGAGCAGCATGAACCGCATCAGCAGGCGGTTCTCGTCCGCGTGTGTCATGAGGTCGGGTGTTCGACCAGAGGTCCGTGTTCGACCAGTGATCAGTGCTCGACCAGCGAGAACCTTCGGCCGGCGGTTTCGGAGGCGATCAATTCGACGTAGTTGAACTTGGAATCGGGAACCCAGGGGGTCAGGCCCAGTGCGTCGACGGCCTGTACGTCGCTGAAGTGCTGAAGAATGTGGGCACGAGCGTGGATCACGACGCTCCATGCATCGTTTGCCTCGATGTGGTCGACCTGGAACGCCACCTGGGGATACACGGTCAGTTCTGCGAGTTTGCTGCCTTCTGCGCTGCGGAAGTACACCTTCCGGTCGCGCACCGCGTAGTTGACCGGGTAGATCTCCGGATAGCCGTTCACCACGACGACGAGACGGCCGACCTTCTCGGTCGCGAGCAGTTCCCAGCTTTCCTCGTCGCTCAGAACGGTGGTCGGTTCGCCGGTATTCGGGCTCTCGCTCACGGCACACTCCTCGAACTCGGTGAGTATTTCCCCTAGCTCACCACGAACGCCGGACGGGTGCACTCGAACCCCATGACTGTCTGCTCACAGTACGGTGAGAACCGACCGATTTCCGACACCGAGGAGCCGTCATGCAGGTGGCAACCACGCAGCCCTGGCACACCGCTACGGCTCCCGAGGTGGCCGACGCGCTGGGCGTCGACACGCAACGAGGGCTCTCCGCCGCCGACGTGGAGCAACGACTGGCGGAGCACGGGCCCAACCTGATCGCCGAGACGGCGGGCACTCCCGCCTGGCGCAAAGTGCTCTCGCTGCTCGCCGACAAGATGACCCTGGTGCTGGTCGTCGCCGCGGTCGTGAGCGCAGTGGTGTCCCGGGAATGGGAGACACCCGTCGTCATCTTCGCGGTGATCGCGCTCAACACGGTGCTGAACTTCGTGCAGGAATCTCGGGCGGAGAACAGCCTGCAGGCGCTGAAGAAGATGTCCGTGTCCACAACGCGGGTGCGTCGCGACGGCCGCGAACAGTCGCTGCCTCGGGAACAACTCGTTCCCGGCGACATCGTCCTGCTCGAATCCGGCGACTCGGTGCCCGCCGACGGCCGCCTCGTCCATGCCGTGCGCCTACAGGTGGCCGAGGCCGCGCTCACCGGCGAATCGCACCCCGTGGACAAGTCGATCGACCCGGTGGGTGCCCCCGACGCCCCGCTCGGCGACCGCACCGACATGTTGTTCATGAACACCGAGGTCACGCGCGGCCGCGCGGAAATGGTCGTGACCGCGACGGGAATGGCCACCGAAATGGGCGCCATCGCCACGCTTCTCGGTAGCGCAGGCGTGGAACAGACTCCGCTGCAGCGCCGGATCGGCCAGCTCGCCCAGACGCTGACCATCGTCGCGATCGTCACCGTCGCGCTCGTCTTCGTTCTCGGTCTGCTGCGGGGACAGACGTGGTCGGACCTGCTCGTCACCGCGGTGTCCCTCGCCGTCGCGACCATCCCCGAGGGGCTCACGGCGGTCGTCGCGTTCACCCTCGCCATGGGAGCCTCCCGCCTCGCGGCCCGTGGGGCGATCGTCAAGCAACTCGCTGCAGTCGAGACGTTGGGCAGCACATCACACATCGCCACCGACAAAACCGGAACGCTCACCCTCAACGAGATGACGGTGCAACGTCTCCTGATTCGCGGCCGCACGTTCCGTGTCACCGGTTCCGGCTACGGGACGGACGGGAAGATCCTCGTCGGCGACGGTCAGCCCGCCCCTGATCTCACCGACGCATTGCTCGGTATGGGTCTGTGCAACGACGCCACGGTCAACGACGGTGTGCTCGTCGGCGATCCGACCGAGGGCGCGCTCGTCGTGCTGGCAGAGAAGGGCGGCATCGACGTCGACGGTGCGCGCGCCGCACTCACCCGGATAGCCGAGGTCCCGTTCGACTCGGCCTACAAGTACATGGCGACCTTTCACGCTGTGCCCGACGGCGGGTTCCGTTGTTTCGCCAAGGGGGCGCCGGGTGCGCTGCTCGAGCGCGCATCCACCGCGCAGGGCGTGGACGGGCCGATACCGCTCGACGACGCGGTGCGCCGGAAGATCCGCGACGCCGTCGACGGACTCGCCGGCGAGGGGCTCCGAACGCTGGTGATCGCCGGACGCGACCTCGACGCGGTGCCGCGCGGGGATTCGGACGCGCTCCAGGCACTCGTATCCGACCTCACGATCTACGCGGTGGTGGGCATCGTGGATCCGCCGCGGACGGAGGCGAAGGCGGCGATCGAGGTGGCACACGAGGCGGGTATCGCGGTGCACATGATCACCGGCGACCACCTGGTCACGGCATCCGCGATCGCGGCACAGCTCGGAATCGACGGGAACGCCGCGTCGGGCGCAGACCTCGATGCCCTCGACGACGAGGAGTTGCGCGCCCGGGCCGAAGGGTTCGGTGTGCTCGCGCGGGTGGCACCCGAACACAAGATCCGGTACGTCAAGGCGTTGCAAGCGGACGGGCAGATCGTCGCGATGACGGGCGACGGCGTGAACGACGCGCCTGCGCTCGAACAGGCCGACATCGGTGTCGCGATGGGGATCACCGGCACCGACGTGTCCAAGGGCGCCGCGAACATGATCCTCACCGACGACAACTTCGCCACGATCGTCGCGGCCGTCGCCGAGGGACGCGGCATCTACGACAACATCGTCAAATTCGTGAAGTTCCAGTTGACCACCGCGTGGGGATTCGTCTTGATCTTCCTTGCGGCCGGGGCGCTCGGGCTCGCGGGCGGCGCCCCGTTCACCGCGCTGCAGATCCTGTGGGTCAACATCATCATGGACGGCCCACCCGCCCTCGCCCTCGGCGTGGACCGGACGGAACCGGACGCGATGAAGCGGCCCCCGCGGCCGGCGAAGGAAGCGTTGCTCAACCGGTCGCGGATCCAGCGGATCCTCGGTCTGGGCATCGTGATGGCCGTCGGCACCCTCGCAGTACTGCGCTTCGGGCCGGACCTGTTCCCCGACAACGCCGGCGATCCGCTGTTCGCCACGACGCTCGCGTTCACCACGTTCGTGTTCTTCCAGGTCTTCAACCTCTTCAACGTGCGCTCGAACGTCGGATCGGTGTTCTCGCTGCAGACGCTGACCAACCACACCATCTGGATCGCGATCGTTGTCGTGATCGTGCTGCAGGTCTGCGTGGTGCAGACGAGCTTCCTGCAGGGTCTGTTCGATACCACCGGCCTGACCGCACCCCAGTGGATGCTCGCGATCGCGGTCGGTTCGGTGGTGCTGTGGGTGGACGAAATCGGGAAGGCGGTCGCGCGTGCCCGTCGCCGGGACTGAACGCCGCCTCGACGGGCCGAGTGCCGGGCGGTCGTCGGGGAGGTAGCGGTGACCTGCCACAATCGTCGGGTGAGTGTCCTTCGCAGTACCGATTCCGCAGTACCGATTCCGCCCGACCCGTTCTTCACCGTCGGGGCCCGACTCGACAACGGATTGGGCCGCACCGGCACCATCCACACCCCGCACGGCGACATCCGTACGCCCGCGTTCATCGGCGTGGGGACCAAGGCGACGGTCAAGGCGGTTCTGCCCGAGGCGATGAAGGACCTGGGTGCGCAGGCGCTGCTGGCGAACGCCTACCACCTCTACCTGCAGCCGGGATCGGACATCGTCGACGAGGCCGGTGGGCTCGGCAAGTTCATGAACTGGGACGGTCCGACGTTCACCGACAGCGGCGGCTTCCAGGTCATGTCGCTCGGGGTGGGATTCAAGAAGGTCATCGCCATGGAGGCGGTCGGCGTCCAGAACGACGACGTCATCGCGCACGGCAAGGAACGGCTCGCCCGGGTCGACGACGACGGCGTCACCTTCAAATCCCACCTGGACGGATCGCGGCACCGGTTCACCCCCGAGGTGTCGATGCAGATCCAGCACCAACTCGGCGCCGACATCATGTTCGCGTTCGACGAGTTGACGACATTGATGAACACGCGCGGCTATCAGGAACGCTCGATCGAACGCACCCAGGCGTGGGCGGTGCGGTGCGTCGCCGAGCACGAGAAACTCACCGCTGAGCGCGCGCACCGTCCTTACCAGGCGCTTTTCGGTGTCGTGCAGGGAGCGCAATACGAGGATCTTCGCCGGCAGGCGTGCCGTGGCCTCGAATCGATCGTGGGGGAGTCGGGCCGGGGCTTCGACGGATACGGAATCGGGGGCGCGCTCGAGAAGCACAACCTCGGCACGATCGTGCGCTGGTGCTGTGAGGAACTTCCCGACGCCAAGCCGCGGCACATGCTCGGTATCAGCGAACCCGACGACGTCTTCGTCGCGATCGAGCACGGCGCCGACACCTTCGATTGCGTCAATCCGTCGCGGGTGGCGCGCAATGCGGCGATCTACCACCCCGATGGCCGGTTCAACATCAACACCAGCCGGTTCCGCCGCGACTTCACCCCGATCGACGAGAACTGCGATTGCTACACGTGCACCCACTACACCCGGGCGTACATCCATCACCTGTTCAAGGCGAAGGAGATGCTCGCGTCCACGTTGTGCACCATCCACAACGAACGGTTCACGGTGCGCCTCGTCGACGAGATCCGGTCGAGCATCGAAGGCGGCTACTTCGAGGAGCACAAGGCCGAAACCCTCGGCCGGTTCTACGCGAAGAAGCGTCAGGCAGAGTCGGACGCCGGCGCGTAGGTCGGCTCGCGCTTCTTCACGTACGCGATCACGCGGTAGGTGACCGGCAGGAGCACGATTTCGATCAAGGTCTTCCAGAGGAAGCCGATGATCACGAAGTTGACGAAGTCGCTCCACGTGGTGATGCCGATCGCGCCGGCCGCGATGGAGCAGAACACGAGGGTGTCGGCGAACTCGCCGACCACCGTCGACCCGATCAGTCGCGCCCACAGGTGCTTCTCCTGCGTGCGCTCCTTGATCCGCACCAGGATGTACGAGTTGAGCAACTGGCCGACGACGTAGCCCGCCAGGCCCGCGAGCAGCATCCTCGGCACCACCCCGAGAACCGCCTCGAACGATTCCTGGCTGGCGTAGAACTCCGCGGCAGGGAGCGACTCGGCGACCCAGAAGCACAGTGCGGACAGGGCCACGGCACCGAACCCGTACAGCACCGCCCGGCGGGTCGCCGCGAACCCGTACACCTCACTGAGCACGTCGCCGAGGATGTAGGCGAGAGGGAACAGGAAGAACCCGCCGTCGGTGATGATCGGCAGGACCTGCAGCGGACCGAGCGAGACCTCGGCGTCAGCGAAGAACGCGATGCCCTTCGTCGCGCAGATGTTGGAGATCATCAACACCGCGGTGAACAGGACGACGATCCCCGGGTAGGAACTGCGCCCCACGCTGGCGAATGCCGCGTGATGCGTAGTGGATGACGGGGAACTCGTTTCGTGCTGTGTCACCCGGCCATCCAAGCATCACGCGACGATGATCGCGAAGTTGTTCAACGGCAGCGGGCCCCGTCCTGGAGGACGGGGCCCGCTTCGCAGAGTGCAGCGTCAGGACTTGACGACCCGCGTGCCACCGGCGAACTTGTCGTGGAAGCCCTGCTTGCCACTGTCCTGCTCGATGGTCACGGCGATGCCGATCCAGGCGGCGAAGGACGCCAGGCTGACGAGCCAGCCGAGGAACGGGATACCGCTGAGGATCTGAAGCGCGACAAAGGCGTTGCGCTTCGCGGCCTGCTCGCGGGTCGGGAGTCCGCCGCCGGGGCCGACGACCGAGAGGCCGAGCAGTTTCTTGCCGATCGTGGCGCCCTTGGTCGACTCGAAGTAGGTCCAGTACGCGAACGCTGCGACGCCCGAGAGCACCGACATCACGAACGCCATGAAGCCGCTGTCGCTACCGAACACGACGATGCTGGTGAGAATCGCCATAGGGATGCCGACGATCAGCGCGTCGATGATGCGGGCACCGAGACGGGGCAGCAGTTCCCCCGGCCGAGTGGGGCCGAATCCGGCTCCGGGCGCGGGCGGGAAACCGGGCGCACCGTACTGCGTGGCGCCGTACGGCTCGTTCTGGGGAGCCCCGTACTGGGGCGCACCGTATTGGGGACCGCCCTGCTGGGGTGCACCGTACTGGGGAGCCCCGTACTGAGGGCCGCCCTGCTGAGGTGCTCCGTACTGGGTCGCACCGGCGCCGTGCTGCTGCGCGCCGGGCTGCTGCCCGTACTGAGGCGCGCCGTACTGGGGTGCCCCGTACTGCCCGCCCTGTGACGGGTCGTTCGGGTTGTACCCGGACTGGATCGGGTTCTGGAACTGCTGGGTGTAATCGGCGGGCTGGTTGCCGTACGGCTGGTCACCGTGCGAGGGAGCACCCGGGTAACCGCTGTGCTTGCGCGGGTCCTGCGAAGGGGGTGGGTATCCACCGGTGGTCATATGACTCCTTGTCGATCGGCATGGCAACGCGCCACGGTACAACGTAACCGTGGCGCATCGACAGCGATGTAGCGATGTGTAACGGACGGGCAGAAGACGAGCGGTTCAGGCGACGACCGGACCTCCTGTGGTGACCCGGTAGGCATACGTCGACGCGATGATCGAGACCGGAACGCTCACGAGAAGTCCGAGGCCACAGAGCAACGCACCGAGGATGTTGATGCCGATCAGTGCCAGCGCCAGCAGGATCAGCGTGCCCGCATTGGATGTGACCGCGTTGAAACTGGACTTGATGGCGGTGATCGCATCCTGGTTCCGGTCGACGACGAACTGCATCACCCACCAGGTCAGGAACGCGAAAACGAGTCCGGGCAGGATGCACAGCACCAAGCCCACCGACGTGCCGATGCCGACGAGCAGGCCCGCAAGAATGACCGCACCGATCGGACCCACCTGGAGAAACGTTCCGAACGCAGGCTTCTGTCCGTCGACCTCGCTCAGCGCTCCGCGTACGAACGCGGCTTGGATGAGGTATCCGACGACCGCGCTGACCACGGAGCCGATCAGGCCGGCAGCGGAGAACGCACTGGTGAATGTGAAGTCGTCGGTGTCCTGCACCGTCACGTCGAAACCGTTGAAAATCCCGTTGATGAGCGCTTGGACGAGCAGCGCGACCACGACGAACACGATCCAGACGCCGGGATTCGCGCTGAATTTGCGCCACCCGAACGAGATCGCGTCGCCCACGCTCAATCGGGTCGGTCCGGGCGCTCCGAAACCTCCGGAACCGAACCCGCCGGGCGGGGGCGGGTAGTTACCGCCGGGAGGGGGCGGGTAGCCGCTAGGGGGTGGGTAGTTTCCGCCGGGCGGGGGCGGGTAGTTGCCGGGGGGAGGGGGATAGCTGCCGGGCGGGGGATAGTCGCCTCCCGACGGAGGTGGGGGATATCCGCCCGGCGGCGGGTAGTTCCCACCCTGCGACGGATAGGGATCGCTACCCGGATTCTGCGGGTCCTTGCTCGGGTCCTTGCTCGGGTCCTTGCTCGGGTCGTAGCCGCCGGTCGTCATCGGTGCCCTCTCCGCAGGAGTGGATGAACGCCTGCTCCACCGCAGAGTACGTGTCCTTCAGCCGAAAAGCACCACTTCGGTACTCGCTTCACCCCGCCTCACGCGCCACGATCGGGATGGAAAACCCACGGCTCGCGGGGCATTCGCGCAGGGTTCCAGCGTTCCAGCAGCAACGGCAGCGTCACGGGTTCGCCGGGGTCCGCCAGACGCAGCGACACGGCGATCGTGCCCAGCACGTCTGCCGCGGATCGGCCCGCTGCCTCCTGGTCGGAGAGCGTCACCGCGCCGTCCCGCTTGGCGAGCCGCTTGCCTTCCTCGTTCAGTGCGAGCGGCACATGCGCGTACTGCGGCACCGTGAGGCCGAGCAGGGTGGCCAGATACGCCTGCCGCGGAGCCGAGGTGAGCAGATCGTCTCCGCGTACCACCTGGTCCACGCCTTGGGCCGCGTCGTCGACGACGACGGCGAGGTTATATGCCGGAGTCCCGTCGTTGCGGCGCAGTACGAAGTCGTCGACGATCCCGGTGAAGTCGCCGTGCAGGACGTCGTGGACGGTGAACCACTGCTCGGCGGAACGCAGTCGGATCGCCGGTGGGCGATCGGCGGTACGTTTCGCGTCCCGCTGTTCCGCGGTGAGGTCACGGCAGGTGCCGGGGTATGCGCCGGCAGGGGCGTGCGGAGCCGACGTGGCCTGCTGGATCTCTCGTCGCGTGCAGTAACACTCGTAGGTGAGACCGGCACGGGTGAGGCGGTCGATTGCGTCCTCGTACAGACGGATTCGACGGGACTGGTGCACGACCTGCTCGTCCCAGTCGAGTCCCAGTGCCGCGAGATCTGCGAGTTGCCGTTGTTCGGCACCGGGGCGGACCCGGTCGAGATCTTCCACGCGCAGCAGGAACCGCCGATCCGTCGAACGCGCGAACAACCATGCCAGCACGGCGGTACGAAGATTGCCGAGATGCAGGTCGCCCGACGGGCTGGGCGCGAACCGGCCCGCCCCTGCCGTGGCGTCCTCCGGTCGTTCTCCGGGGTGTGGCATAGGTGTACTCCGCCGCGCCGGGCTCAGTGCGCGTCCGCGCCGTGCAGGGCGAGTTGGATCTGGGTGTGCAAGGCGTGCGTCAGGTACTCGCGCGGGTAGAGATCCGGACTCGATGCGGCATCGAGCGCGAGACCGTGCACCGCGGCGAGGAGGAGAGTTGCGCGCGTCTCCGGGTCGGGGGCGCCCAGCCTGATCAATACGGTTGCGATGCCGGTGCGAACGGTGAACAGCGTCGAACTTCGGATCACGCTCAGCGACGGGGAAGTGACTGCACGTACGGCGAACGCGGCCATCACGTGAACCTCGCTGCCGCGTTGCTCGTCGAGCGGCAGCAATTGGCTGAGCGCGGCGAACAGCGTCCGCGCAGGGTCGATGTCGGGATCGACGTTCGCGAGGCGGGTAAGTACCCGGTCGGAGAGGGCGCGGAACGAGTAGGCGAGCATCTCGTCCTTCGTCGGAAAGTGGTGCTGCACCGCGCCGATCGATACGCCTGCCTCGTTGGCGACTTCGCGCACGCTGGCCGCCTCGAGTCCACTGCGAGCGGCAACTTCGAGCAGTGCCGCGGCGAGCCTGGTGGGGCTGGTGGTGGCGTAGGGGCGGGCGCGCATGGATGCACCGTAGCGGAGCGGGCCACCGTACGAACGTACGGGGATAACGGTCCGCACCGATCCGGATCTCGCTGTCACGGCGTCTTCTGCACTTCCGGTGAGCGAAGGAACCGCACCGCGACGGCGAGCGCGGCCGCGACCGCGGTTGCGATCCAGAGGGCGTGCAGGCCGAACAGATGGTGCGCCAAGGCTCCGAGCAATCCTCCAGCCACCAAGCCTCCCCATCGGCCGAGGTAGGGCAGCCAGCCCCAGCGTGGGCCGCCGAAGAATGCGGACGCTATCTCGTGCCCGATCTTCACGAGCGCCCCGGTCATGTAGGTGAGGGCGACGGTTGCCTCGCCCTTGCGCCGGAACACGGAATTCTCGACACCCATCGCCAGCGTCATCGCCGTCACGGTCACTGGTATCCACCCGGGTATCGCGCTCAGCGAACCGATGGCGAGCAGCACCGTGACGGCGACGAGAACCGCGGTTTTCCGCGTTCTGCGGTCGCGGTCGGTGAGTTCCGCGATGACACCACCCAGAATCACCCCGATCACGAAGAGGACGACGATGCCTCCGATCAGAGCAGCCGTGCGCCATGAGGCGTCGGCTGTTTCGACGGCGAACCGTGTGGAGTTGCCGCTCATGAAGGAGACGAACACCCCACCGAGGGTGATGAACCCGAGAGCATCGACGAACCCAGCAAGTGCCGACAGGGCCACTGTGAGTGCCTGCAGCTCTCTGTTGTTTTCGGGCACGGGGCAATAGTAGGACCGAAGTCGACGCCGGGACCCTGTTGTAACGGCACAGCGTTCGAACGGCGATGAGCAGGGGGCACCCCGCCCCACCTTTCTCAGGAGTTTCTGCATGGCATCACCCCGCACGTCGTCCGGCTTTCGCGCGCTTGTCGCGGCGACGGTCGCAGGGTTCGTTCTGGTGGGCTGCGGTGGGGTGGAGGAGGACACCACGTCGGCCGTCCCCGCCGCCGCGACCACCGACCAGTCGACGACGGAACCGGTCGCGCCGGCCCCGACCACCCCACCAGCGACGGCTGCACCGGACTCCGCCCCACCGGCCGTGTCCGAGGACACCTCGTCGATGTCGGCGGCCCTGTCCCGGCTGACAGCGATACCGATCAAGGGACGCGCCCCGAAGACCGGCTACGACCGCGACCTGTTCGGCCAGGCGTGGAGCGACGACGTGTCGGTCGAGTTCGGGCACAACGGCTGCGACACCCGCAACGACATCCTGCGCCGTGACCTGGTCGACATCGTCTACAAGCCCGGCACCCGCGACTGCGTCGTCGCGTCCGGCACGCTGCACGATGTCTTCACCGGCACCACGATCGCGTTCACTCGTGGCCAGGACACGTCCACCGCAGTGCAGATCGACCACGTCGTTGCGTTGTCGGATGCCTGGCAGAAGGGTGCGCAGCAACTGGATCCCGAGACGCGCGCGAACTTCGCGAACGATCCACGGAATCTTCAGGCTGTCGACGGTCCCACCAACTCGCGCAAGGGTGACGGCGACGCCGCGACCTGGCTGCCGCCGCATCGCCCGTACCGCTGCACGTATGTCGCACGCCAGGTCCAGGTCAAGGCCGAGTACGGGTTGTGGGTGACTCAGGCCGAGCACGATGCGATGGTCAGAATCCTCACCGAATGTGGCGGCACCGCAACAGGAGTCGCAGCCGGTTCCGCCGGGACCGACACCGAGACGCCGGCACCGGCGACGGTCGCTCCCCAGCCCCAGCCCCAGCCCCAGCCCCTTGCGCCTGCGCCTGCTCCCGCACCCGCACCCGCGCCTGCTCCCGCACCCGCGCCTGCTCCCGCACCCGCTCCCGCACCCGCGCCTGCACCCGCTCCCGCTCCTTCGAGCGTGTACTACAAGAACTGCTCGGCGGCCCGGGCTGCAGGAGCAGCACCGCTCTATGCCGGTGAGCCCGGCTACCGGGGCGAGATGGACCGCGACAAAGACGGCGTCGCGTGTGAGTGAACTCCACGGAACGGGTTGCCGCCCTGGGAGTCACGATGTGCGTGACTCCCGGGCCTTCTCGAGCGTGAGTTCGATCGAATCGAGGAGTCGTTCGAGACTCGGTTCGAACGGCCCGTCCGGTTCGTCGAAGGCCCCGGCTTCCCAGACCCGGGTCATGGTCGGGTAGCGCTCGACGTCGAACCAGTCTTCCCAGAAACTGTTCATCGACATCCAGTACGCGCCGCGGTCGAGTCCGGTGTTCTCCCTGTCCCGATTCTCCGCGATCGCGCCCCGTGCCAAGTCCCTGGACGAAATTGTCCACGACACCGATGATTTCGACGACTTGGCGCTCGGAGGTGCCCTCGTCCACGAGGATGCGGAGGCCGGCTTCCTGTGCGTCGAGAACGTGTGGAGCGAGCGGTGCCCGCCACATGTTGGTCTGCAGGATCCAGGGATGGCGGCGGTAGAGGTTCCAGTGCTCACGCGCGTACGTGGCGAGCGCGGGGCGCCACGGGGGTTCGGTCGCTGACCCTGATGGGGCCCGAGGCTTCCTCGCTGCGGCACTGACCTGTGCGGTGGGACTCGTCGTCGGCATTCGTCGGACCCGGTGGACCGCGTAGTCGCCACTACAGAGTCAGGAGAACCGAATGCTCAGGTTGCGGCGCATGCGGTGGAGTTCGCGCAAGCGCACGTGAAGCTCGGCGGATTCGGCGTCGAATCGGCGTGCCCTGTCGACAGCGCCCGCGCGGTGTTCGGCGTCGACCTTCCGGTCCGTCTGCTCGATGGCCGCGGAGGTTTCGTCGATCTCACGGCTGAGGATTTCGAGCCAGACCCCGGCCTGCCGCTGCTCGGCATCGAGGGAGGGCGTTGCTCGTCCGGCACGATCGGGAGTTCACCTTCCTCCCGAACGCACAGTACGAACCCACGCACTGTGCAGAAAACCCCCGTGGGGCGCTTTCGCACCCCACGGGGGTTCCTGTGGCGGAGGATAGGGGATTTGAACCCCTGAGGGCGTTAACCCAACCCGCGTTCCAGGCGAGCGCCATAGGCCACTAGGCGAATCCTCCGTGGGGAAGCATAGCGAATGTCTGGCCATAGTTACCAAACGGGCAGGTCGAACTACGGATTTCCGCCCCTGGGAGGGGGGTGGTGCGCGGCGTGCCGTACGTCCTCTACACTTGCCGATGGATCCCGCGCGGCGCGCATCCTGTGAACTCCCCCAGGGCCGGAAGGCAGCAAGGGTCAACGGGCTCTGCCGGGTGCGCGGGGTCCTCTTAATCTCCGCCGATGCCCGTGTCACCGTGCACGGTGAAAGGTCCCTCCGCATGCCTAGGCAAACCCAGTTCGGGTTGATGAGCCATGAGGAACTCGTCGCAGAGCACGAGCGCCAGTCCTCGAATTACGAGCGCTTGAAGACCGAGAAGCTGACGCTGGACCTGACGCGAGGCAAGCCGTCGCCCGAACAGCTGGACCTCTCTGCGGAGTTGCTGTCGCTGCCCGGGCAGGACGACTACCGCGATGCGAACGGCACGGACACCCGTAACTACGGCGGTCTCACCGGCCTGCCCGAGCTGCGCGCGATCTTCGGTGAACTGCTCAACATTCCCACCGAGAACCTGCTCGCGGGCAACAATGCGAGCCTCGAGATCATGCACGACCTCATCGTCTGGTCGATGCTGCACGGTACGGTCGATTCTCCCCGCCCCTGGTCGCAGGAGCCGGTGGTCAAGTTCCTGTGCCCCGCACCGGGGTACGACAGGCACTTCGCGATCAGCGAGTCGCTCGGCATCGAGATGATCCCCGTTCCGGTGCACGACGACGGACCCGACGTGCGGCTGATCGCCGATCTCGTCGCGAACGATCCGCAGATCAAGGGCATGTGGACGGTGCCCACCTATTCGAACCCGACCGGCGCGGTGTACAGCGAGGACGTCGCACGCGAACTCGTGTCGATGCCGACCGCGGCACCCGACTTCCGGATCTTCTGGGACAACGCGTACGCGGTGCATCCGCTGACCGAGAACCTGGCCCCGGCGATCGACATCCTGGGACTGGCCGCGCAGGCCGGCCACCCCAATCGGGTCTTCGCCCTGGCGTCGACGTCGAAGATCACGTTCGCCGGGTCCGGTGTGAGCTTCTTCGGTAGCTCCACCGAGAATCTGGCGTGGTACCAGAAGCACCTCGGCATCAAGACGATCGGCCCCGACAAGGTCAACCAACTCCGGCACCTGCGCTTCTTCGGCGATGCCGCGGGCGTGCGCGCCCACATGGCCAAGCATCGCGAGATCCTCGCGCCGAAGTTCGCGCTCGTCCGCCGCATCCTCGAGGATCGGCTGGGTGAGTCGAAGGTGGCGTCCTGGACCGATCCCAAGGGCGGCTACTTCATCAGCCTCGACGTCGTGGACGGCACCGCCAAGCGGGTTATCTCGCTCGCGAAGGACGCCGGCATCGCACTGACCGGTGCGGGCTCCGCGTTTCCGTACAAGAACGATCCCGACGACAGGAACATCCGCCTCGCGCCGAGTTTCCCGTCACTCGGCGAACTCGAAAAGGCCATGGATGGCGTCGCGACGTGCGTACTGCTCGCCGCCACGGAGAAAGCACTCCAGGCGTAGTTCCACCGGTTCGACGACGGCCGGCCTCTGCCGCAGACCACGTGTCGATCTTCGCCCCGGTGCCGGGGTCCGATCGAAAAGGCAAGGTCCGCGCTTGTTCCCAAGCTGTGGACAACCCTGTGGAATTCCGGTGGACCGAACGTGGACAACTTGTGAGCCCAGTGCTTCGACCAGCCGGTTTCATGGGAACCTGCGAATTCCACACCCTGTGATGAATGTCCGGTTCTGCGCGGCGTGGTCCGGTACGGCGCTCGGTGGTGGTCTCAGGGCGTCACACCGGGCTGTGGCGTCGGCTGGGCCGACGGGGGCATGATCGACCCATGAACGCAACGCTGAATCTGGTGGGAGACCCCGACGCCGACGCTCTGCTCTCGCAGAATCCGGCGGCGTTGCTCATCGGGATGCTGCTCGACCAGCAGGTGTAGATACAATTGCGACTCTGTCCAAGCAAGTTCTCCGCGCTTCGTGGGTGCTCGCGTGTCGGTAGTCCAGGGGCCGCAAAAGGTCTCGCATCTGGGGAAAGGTGTACCCCAGATTGATATTCGTCCGTCAGCTTGGACGCTGGCGGGCCGTACGGGACGTGCATATCGCAGGAGCGTGTGGCACCGAAGTTGGTGAGTCGGCGTGGTGGGTGGGCCAGTCGTACGTAGCGGGGCCGGGGCGAGCGCCTACGGTTCTGGCTCTGCCACCCCGTGGCACGCGCAGTCCGGCAGCGTAGGGCTGGAAGTTGGGGAGGCGAACCACTAGGGGGTTACCCGCTCCCGCCCCTTCCCGACCGGCCGGTAATGCGGGTCAACAATGGTGTACCGGTTAAAAAGTTTAAATCCGGGTGGACTGTGATTCGATGTAGCGATGGTTGCTATGCCGCAGGTCATCTTCGTACATGGACTCTTCTCTTCGGTCGCAGTATGGGACAACTTCGAAAACCTCCTCACCCGCGACCGTGATCTCCGCGGCGTCGAATACTTCCGGTTTGGATATTCAACTCCGAAGTTCCGCATACGGCCAACTAGGAAGATCCCGTCATTTGACGACCTAGCTGACAGGCTTCGCGGGTTCATCGAAAGCCACTGCGACGACCAACGCCCACTGATAATTGTTAGCCATAGTCAAGGCGGGCTCATAGTGCAACGTTTCCTCGCGGCCAGCTTGGACGCGGGCTTTCTCGACTCTATTCGCCAAGTCAAGATGGTTGTAATGTTTTCGTGTCCCAACTCGGGCTCCGACATACTGCTTTCGATTCGGCGAATGTTTATAATCTGGAGTCACGCCCAGGAGAAAGAACTTCGACCAATTAATGAACTTGTTACCAAAAGCCGTCGAACCATCTTATGGAAGATTATTCGAGCAAAACCCAACGACCCCAAAGCATGTCACATACCGATTTTTCTCTACGCCGGCGATACGGATAATGTTGTAACTTCAGTATCGGCTTTTGATGTTTTCCCATTGGAAAATACCCGAGTCATCGAAGGGGATCACTCATCTATTATTCAACCAACGAACGAAAGTGATGAGTCTTATAAGAACCTCCGCAAGAGGATAGTGCAGGTTATTGAAGACTCCGCGGCGCTGAGTAACTGTATGGACGTAGACGAAGAAGGAAGCGCTGAACCTAATGGTTCAGTGGAAGTAGACGAACTGCTCAAGAAGGCCCGCGAGTACGAGGGTCAGAATCTCAACCATCAGGCAGATGCTACATACCGAAAAGCTGTATCCACTGGGAACTTGCATGCCCTGCAAGATTACTCGAGATTTCAACGACGCCAGGGCGACTTAGTCGGATCGATCAGAACGAGTGACCGGCTAATTGAAGTTCTGATAGATGGTGACGATACGGAAGAAAGTCGAGTTCATAGATCGCGCGTTATGTCTTCAATTGGAGTATCTCAACGAAATCTCGGGAAGCTTCAGCAGTCTGAACAATCTCTTCGTGAAGCGATCCGCGCTGCTCGGGGCAGTACAAATGCAGAGTTAGAGGCTCGTGCGTACGCCCTAGATAATCTGGGCATCACTCTCGTTCGAACCAACGACACTAAAGCGGCCAGGAGATGTTACGACGAGGCGCTAGAGATCCGTGAGCGAGTTGGAGGAATGCTTGGCCTGGCAAATACTGTGATGAACCTAGCCCGCCTCGATATGCGAGAAGGCAGCTTAGACCGGTCACTTGAGGGCTGCGAACGCGCGATGGAAATGCTGGACGAAAGCAGGAATGCCGCCGAAATCGCCTCCGTATTTTCATTACGCGGGGAAGCTGCATTCTCGTCGTCGAATTTTGACGTCGCCGAGCGTCATTTTGAAGAATCGTTGAAATATAATGAGGCGACGGGGAGGGCTGTGAACATAGCGCTGTCCCAGCATCAACTAGCTAGAACGTTTTTCGAGCTCGGCGATATCGTAAAGGCGGAGATGTATGCTCGGAGGGCGAGAGAGAATTATCATTCCGCCTCGAATTATGATGGCGAAACCGGCGTTAACCAGACACTTGCACGCATTGCGACCATGAATGGCGAGAATGAATTAGCCGCATCAATGTTAGAAGAGTGCGCTGCTAAATATAGCGACCTTGGAAATCTCACAGGAGAGGCTTGGTCCACATTCTACCTAGCCAAAGTGCTATATCTTCTTAATCGGCCCGCCGCGGCTGGCACGAGATTCGAGCGCGCGACCGTACTTGCTGCATCGATTGATAATGCGTCGTTGCGACATGCGATCGATACGTTCAAGGCCGATTAGGTACCGGATGTCCTGTTGCATCCACTTGTAGGGTGCCGCGCTCTGGCCAGAGAAAGCACGTCAGCCGCCCATCCGGTAGCGATCCACAGCCGGTGTCGATGGCAGCGAAGTTTTCAGTGATCCGTGGTCGGCGATCATCGGTCGGGGTGTGTCCGTATACGCGGTAACGACTTCCTGACTGCTCGAAAATTGGGTCGTCGGACGTATGTGCCACGGATATTTCCCTGGTTACGAAACATGGAATTAGATTGCGAAGGAATTCAAGGTGGCTGTCTGGAACGGCTTGCCGGAGCTGCTCGATTACCTTTTCCCTTGGTGTCGAAACATAAGACTTAATAGTCGTCGCTCCGCCAATGGAAAGGAATGGAAAAAGATTTCCAGATGAAATCGCCTCCTTCATGGCCAGGTCATGATTTCCCGCTATGAAGTGAGTGTCATCCCGAGATTTGGATAGGTCAATAAGGTCGTCGATTACGCCAGCGCTGTCATTGCCACGGTCAACGTAGTCGCCGACGAATACTATGGCCCACTTCCAGTCATCGAGCAGGCCGAGGATGCCCGTCAAAGCTGCGCGGTTGCCGTGTATATCTCCGATGATCGCGACTTTTTCGTTCATAACAGCACCTTCGGAAGTTCTGAATAGTCGATAGATTCTGCATCCTCGGAGCCGGCGCGAATGGCCAGAGTCGCGAGATTGCGGTCCGTGTCCCAGTAGGCTGTTGCCAAGGCCTCAAGTGAAGCAAATTCGTTCTGTGGAAGTGGTCCTATGAAATCTGTTAACGTGGAAATTAGCTCGTTAAGGAGACTCATCGAAGGCAGCCCAGTTATCTCCGGGTCTGATGCCAATATTGTTGCGAGTCGCGGTTCATTGAATCGTTCGGCGAGTTGCCGAACTGAAAAGCATGGCTGACCAGTCGTCATCGCAGTTGCATATATTGCCGTCCGTAGCAGATATCTGGCTAGTCGTACGAGGCCCGAAAAATGGGCTTTCTTTTCGGTCATAGGTAGGTGCAGGATGGTTGCGTATTTAGTTACCCGAGATAGTAGTATTGCAGGGTTGGCTGGCTCGATCTCCTTGATGATCGTAGTCAGCTCACTGCCCACATCAAGCAGCACAATTCCATCTCGGTTGAGGTGCGTACCGAATAAAGTTCCGCTTGCGCTTTTGAGCTGTTCGCGCGTGTAAGAGCTGACTGAAACACGCCCAACTTTAAAGGTGGGGCTTTTCCATGATGTGGTATAGCGAAGTATGTCAAAATCTGAGGTTGCCTGGTAGTCGTCGCGGGCGCGGCTGCCATAGAGGAGAAGTCCAAGAGTATTCGCAGCGGACCGTGAAATTACTCCATTAACCTCGTCCTCTGTTAAACCAGCGGCCAGGAGGGCGTCATTTATCTCAGAAACTGGTAATTCGCTGGGGCTCATCGCCGACACTCTACAGAAATAGAGGGAGGACTGGTTGCGCTTACCGATGTCGCCGGGGCAAATCTCGCCTTCTCGGCTCCTTGGGTGCGAGAAGCCCCGCCCAAGGCATCATGATCGCCAGCGGTTGCTTGAGTTTGTGCGAGGGATGTTCGTCAGATCGGCGCGATGGCACCTTCATCAATCGGGGACCGCGTACGTGCGGACGTTCATGAATATGGGTCCGCGTGCGTGTGCACGGCTGTGGAGGGGATCTGCCGCGACAGACTGCGGGTTCTGTCGGCGTGCTCTTGGACCCGTCGCGCGTAACATGTCGGGGGTGAAGCTCTGCCTGGTCCAAGATCCCGAGGCTGACGCGCTGCTGGAGTCTAGCCCGCTTGCCCTGCTCATGGGCATGTTGCTTGATCAGCAGATTCCTATGGAAGTGGCGTTCGCTGGCCCGAAGAAGATCGCGGATCGCCTCGGCCGGCTCGACGTCCACGAGATCGCCGAGATGAAACCCGACGAGTTCATTGCGGTGTGTGCGCAACCCCCCGCGGTGCACCGGTTCCCGAAGTCGATGGGGGAACGAATCCAGTCGCTGTGCACGTACCTCGTGGAGCACTACGACGGCGACGCCACTGCGCTCTGGACCTCCGGTGAACCGGACGGCAAGGAAGTGCTGAAGCGACTGAAAGCGTTGCCGGGATACGGCGACCAGAAGGCACGCATCTTTCTCGCGCTGCTCGGCAAGCAGGTCGGGGTGGAGCCGACGGGCTGGCGAGAGGCCGCAGGCGCCTACGGGGACGAGAATTCGCGCCGGTCGATCGCCGACGTCGTAGACCAGCAGTCGCTTCTCGAGGTGCGTGAGTTCAAGAAGGCGGCCAAGGCCGAGGCGAAGGCCGCGAAGAAGTAGCCCGGCTGGGTTACCGGGCTACTTCGTTGCGAGGTCAGAGTTCGCGGAACCGCGGGATGAGATGCTCCGCGACGTGTTTCGCTTCGTCGATCAGCGGCCATCCCGCGAGGATGAGCGTGGTCAATCCGGTCGCGTCGCGCAGCGTGCGCACATGCCCGGTGATCTCGTCCGGTTCGCCGACGTAGTACACCGCCGACGATCCGGTGGCGAAGATATCCAGCGGCGACCAGGCGGTGATGCCCGCGTACAGACCGTCGCCGAGGTACAGGTCCTCGGGCTCGGGCAGTTTGCCGGCGTTGATCGTGTCGACCCAGCCCTGTCGCTGCGCGTCTCGAGCGGTGAACGTCTCCAAGGTCTGCTGACCACCGGTCCGGCGGCGCACCGCGTTGTCGAGAACCTCGCGGATCCGCTCGATCCCGGTCTTCTCGAACAGCGAGCGGAACCGGTCGAGTGCCTCGGCGCGATTCGGGCGCACGATCACGCCGGACAGTGCACCGAAGTCACTGAACTCGCGCCCCTCGGCGGCAGCGGATTCGCGGGCTGCGGTGAACTTGTCTCGGACGAAACCGTTTTCGCGCAGCATCACCAGGTAGGCGTCGAGCACCTTGCCGGAGTTCTGCAGCCCGGCGGGGGAATCACCTGTGCCCCACAGGGGCACCGTGTGCCCGGCTTCGGGCGGATCGATCCGCAGCGGGGTGTTGGGGAAGTTCGACTCCGTGCCTTCGGCGTAGATGCGGCGGAAGTCGGCCCAGTACTGCTCACCGAGTTCGTAACGCCGATCGTGCTCGACGTTCATGTCGTACTTGGTGAGGATGTTCTCCCGGCCGTTGACGGAATTGATCATCAACCGGCCACCGCTGAACGCATCGAAGGTCAGCGCCTTTTCCGCGAGGAGCCGCGCAGGTGTCATGTTGGCGTAGACCGCGACGAGGAACTTCATCCGGCTGGTGTGCGCCGCGGCCCACGTGGCGGAGATGAACGGGTCGTTCGGCCAGGTTGCCACGAGCGCACCGTCGAATCCGCCGTCGTCGATGGTCTTGGCCAGCTCGATCTGTCGTTGCCCGTCGACCGGGTACAGCCCGTCCGGGCTCCAGGGATAGTCGCCGTCCGCCTGGGTGAGGTACCAGAAGGTCTTGATGCCCATCAGTGTGCGTCCTTCGTCGGGAGATCGAGAGTGTCGATGCGTGCGCGGGCGCGAAGCGCCGCCGCATCGACGGTGAACAGTGCGTCGAGGTAGGCCACCGCGAACGAACCGGGACCGGTGGAGTTCTCCTCGGCGATCTCCGACGCGACCGCGACGTGGGTGTGGGCGGCTGCGAGGCCGATCAGGGGCGTCGGAGCGACCGCGAGATACGCCGCGACCAGACCGCCGAGCGAGCATCCGGTGGAGGTCACGCGGGGGAGCATCGCGCTGCCACCTCCGACACGCAGTCCGGTGATCTCGCCGTTGCGGTCTCGGCCCACCAGGTAGTCGATCGGCCCCGACGCGGACACGGCGTCCGCATGCTCGAGCAGTGCCAGCGCGGCAGGCAGGGCGGCTGCGGCCTCGTCGGCGCTGTCGACACCGCGGGTGTCGCCGCCGAGTCCGGCCAGCGCGATGATTTCGGATGCGTTGCCGCGGATCGCGGTCGGCCGGAATTCCAGCAGATCCGCGGCGAGGCCGGTGCGCCAGGACAGGCCGCCGACCCCGACCGGATCCAGAACCCACGGGGTGCCGGCCTCGTGTGCGGCTTCGGCGGCGCGGGTGAAGGCGACGGCAGTCCCGTCGTCGGGCGTCCCGAGGTTGACCAGCACACCGCCGGCGATGCGCGCGAACTCTCCGGCTTCGTGTGCGTTGTCGATGTGCGCGTTACTGGCTCCGGCGGCGAGCAGCACGTTGGTGAGGAAGTTCGCGGAGACGATATTGGTGAGCGACTGCACCAGCGGCACTCGTGCGCGGAGCGCGTCGAGGGCCGAGACGAGATCGTCGACGGTGGGAGCATTCGTCGTGGTAGTCACAGAAATCCTGTCGCAGAAGGGATTCGGGGTCGGGTCAGGACCCGGGACATCGCGTCATGCGTCGCCCTTCCCTTCCGTGACGGTCGATGCGGTCGCGGTCGTGCCGGTGACCATGGGCAGGGCGGGATCTGCGGTCCACTCCTCGAGCGACCCGTCGTAGACCGCGATGTCGTCGCGTCCCGCCCGGACCAGCGCGAGCGCAACCAGGCACGCGGACACACCACCACCGCAGTAGAGGATCACCGGACGTGCAGCGCCGGCGAGTGCCGCATCGGCCAGTTCGGCAACGTGCGACGCGGACCGCAGGGTGCCGTCGTCGAGCAGGCTCTTGGCCGAGAGGTTGAGGCTTCCCGGGATGTGCCCGCGACGCGCGTAGCGGGTTGTCGCGGTGCCTGTGAACTGTTCGTGGTCGAGGGCGCAGACCAATGTGCCGGGGGTGTCTCCGCGGACGACGCCCACGACGTCCTCCCGGTCACGCCACAGTCCGCGGTCGGTCAGGTCGGTACGGATGGCGGTGGCGTGGTGATCTGCGGCGTCGCCGGTCTCGACGGGAAGCCCCAGTGCAGTCCAGCGTGCAAGACCGCCGTCGAGTACACGTGCCGGGATGCCGACGTTGCGCAGCATCAACCACAGGCGAGAAGCCCACGTCATGCCGCCGTCGTCGTAGACGACGATGTCGGCGCCGGGAGCGACTCCGAGATCGGCCAGGGCTCGGGCGAGTCTGTCCGGAGTCGGGCGGGAGAAGTGCAAGGTGGGATGGTCGGCGCTGAGATCTCCGAGCAGATCGGCGTGCAGCGAACCCGGCAGATGGGCGCCGCGCCAGGCTGCGTATCCGGATTCGGGGCGGTAGTCGCCGTCGAATCGCGGCTTGGGGAAGGACACTGTGGCGTCGAGGATCGTGTAGGTGCCGACGTCACGTGCCAGTGTTTCGGCGCTGATCAGCACCTGCTCGGATGGTGAAGCCTGGTCGGGCACGCGGTCGTCCTTTCGTGGAACTCGTTTGCGACGCTAAACGACCACAAGCGTATACGCAAGTATTCGCGTGTCATCGGTGGCATAATCGGCGGACACACCGGGATCAGCACACGGGGGCACACATGACCGAGCAGGACACTGCGGCAGAGTTGGGGAGTTCGCTCCTCGTAGTGCCGCCGACCGGGCGCGACGACCAGACGTCCAAGCAATATCTGCGTCTGCGCTCGGACATCCTCGCCGGCAAGTTTCCGAGGGGCGCGGCTCTGCACGAGACCCAGCTCAGCGAGACGTACGGAGCGTCGCGCACCCCGATCCGGGAAGCGCTGAACTGGCTCGCCCACGACGGACTGCTGGAACGCGCGAATCGCGGTTTCCGCGTGCGTTCGGGCACGCCCGAGGACGTGATCGAGATCTATGCAGCGCGAGTGGCGCTCGAGTCGGAGGCTGCGGGTGCCGCTGCCATCCGGCACACCGACCTTGATCTGGCCCGCCTGGAGCGACTCCACGACTCGTGTTGCCATGCGACGGGTGAGGTCGCGGTGCGGACGGGAAACTTCCGGTTCCACGAGGCGCTGTGGCAGGCGGCGCACAACTCCACCATTACCGCGCTGCTGGTGAGGCTGACCACCCAACTGCGGATCTACGACTCCGGCCCGCCGTCGAATTACGGCGAGCCGGACCTGCTCAACGAGGAGCACTCCCAGATCCTCGACGCACTCCGGGCGCGCGACGAGACCGCGGCCCGCGAGCACATGCGCGCGCATCTCGAGCGCAGCCGGGAGCAGCGCATCCGGATGTTCGCGGGGAATTGAGCGCGGGCCGCGTCGAACTCGGTCACTCCGGCGACGCGGTCGTACTGTCGTCGTCCGCCAGAATCCGGTAGAGCGCCTTCTTGGCGTCGGTGAGCACCTTGTGTGCAGCTGTGACGTCCGCATCGGTCCCGGTCACGGCGACAGACTGCGCCGCGTGCTGCAACCCGTGCAGGGCTGCACGAAGGTCGGGTGTCTCCGCTTCGCGGGTGTGGCTCTCGAACGGGTCTGCCGGGACGTTCTCCGGGTCTTCGACGAGAGCGCGGCCCTCGTCGGTCAGCGAGACGAGCTTGCGTCCGCCGTCCTTGTCGACGACGACGAGCCCTTCGTCCTCGAGTTGGGCGATGGTCGGGTAGATGGCGCCCGGGCTGGGCCGCCATGCCCCGCCGGTGCGTTCGGCGATGGCCTGCATGAGCTGATAGCCGTGCATCGGTTCGTCGGTGAGCAGCATCAGGACGGCGGCGCGCACGTCGCCGCGCTGAGCACGCCCCCGGCGTCCGCCGCGGGGTGGGTGTCCGCCGCGATGCGGCCGGGGATGAGGCCCTCCTCCGGGGTGCTGCGGCGTGCCCCGCTGCGGACCGTCCGGACGGAACGGGCCATCGGGGAAGAAGTCGTGATCGTGTCCGGCGCGACGCGCGCCGTGGGGAAATCCGTGGATGCGCATGAGGTGCACTCCCTTCCTGTAGATACGATCAAGATAGGACGCGATATATCGTTAAGTCAAGGGTTCGGATATGAACTGACCCACGCAACACCGCTCCCACGCGGCCGGGACCAGGGGATGTGCAGGAGCCACGGAGACCGACCTGCTCACGTGTCGGCCCGCGCCGGTACTCTCGGCGCGTGGCCCTGTACCGGAAATATCGACCCGCGACCTTTGCCGAGGTGGTGGGGCAGGAGCACGTCACCGTTCCGCTCGGCACCGCCCTCGATACCGGCCGTATCAACCACGCCTACCTGTTCTCGGGTCCGCGCGGATGCGGCAAGACATCGTCCGCGCGCATCCTCGCGCGTTCGCTCAACTGCGAAGAGGGCCCGACGTCCACGCCGTGCGGTAAATGCCGGTCGTGCATCGCGCTCGGTCCAGGCGGGGGAGGCAACCTCGACGTCACCGAACTCGACGCCGCGAGTCACGGCGGCGTGGACGACACCCGCGAACTCCGCGACCGCGCGTTCTACGCTCCGGCCGAGTCGCGCTACCGCATCTTCATCATCGACGAGGCGCACATGGTCAGCACGCAGGGCTTCAACGCCCTGCTCAAGATCGTCGAAGAGCCGCCCGAGCATCTGATCTTCGTCTTCGCGACCACCGAGCCCGAAAAGGTGCTGCCGACCATCCGGTCGCGTACCCACCACTATCCGTTCCGGTTGCTCGCTCCCACCGCCATGCGCGGCTTGCTCGAGGAGATCTGCACGCGGGAGAACGTCCCGGTTGCCGACGCGGTCTACCCGCTGGTGATTCGTGCCGGAGGCGGTTCCCCACGCGACTCGCTGTCGGTGATGGATCAGCTGCTGGCCGGTGCCGGACCGGAGGGCGTGACCTACGAGCGGGCCCTGTCGCTTCTCGGCGTCACCGACGTCGCGCTCATCGACGAGGCGGTCGATGCCCTCGCGGCCGGGGACGGCGCGGCGCTGTTCGGCACCGTCGAGAAGATCATGGACGCCGGTCACGACCCGCGGCGATTCGCCGTCGACCTTCTCGAGCGGTTCCGCGACCTGATTCTCATGCGCACCGTCCCCGATGCTCCCGAGCGCGGCCTGATCGATGTTCCGGGTGACGTCCTCGAGCGGATGCGCGACGAGGCGTCGCGGATCGGGCCGGCCACGCTCACCCGCTACGCGGAGATCGTCCACGCCGGGCTGGGGGAGATGCGAGGTGCCACCGCGCCGCGTCTGCTGCTCGAAGTGATGTGCGCACGCATGTTGCTTCCCGCAGCCTCCGATACGGATTCGGCAGTGCTGCAACGACTCGAACGACTCGAGCAAGGCATGGTCGCGGCGCGGCCCGTCGCGGCGCCCGCCCGCGGCACCGCTCCGGAACGAGATGCGCCGGCAGATGCCGTCGTCCCGCCGCAGCCTGCGGGAGCGCCGGACGAGGCCGCGACCCGATTCCAGCGGCCGTCCCAGCGCCAGGCAACGCCGCCTTCGCAGCCCGACACCACGGTCCCGGCAGCCCAGCCTGTTCCGTCCGAGCCTGATCCGGTGTCGCCCCCCGTGCCGGATCGACAGCCGGCGCAGGCGGCCCCGCCGGTTCCCGCGGAAGACGCGGTCCAGGCCGGAGACAGCCCGGCCGCCACACCGGAACCCGACGTCGTTCCGGAGCCCCGGCGTACTCCCGAGCCGGAACCGGCTGCGGCACAGTCGCTGCCGCCGGAGGTTTCCGAGGTCCCCGCGCAGGCAGCGGCAGGACCCGACGCCGCCGCGATCCGCGCGGTGTGGTCCGAGGTCCGGGCGAAGGTGCGAGACCGCAGCCGCACCGTCGAGGTCATGCTGTCCGGTGCGACGGTGCGCGAAGTCGACGGTAACCGCGTCGTCCTCGTCCACGACTCTGCGCCGCTGGTCAAGCGACTGGCCGAACCTCGCAACGCGACCGTGATCGCCGCCGCCCTCGGCGACGTCTTCGGCGGCACGTTCGAAGTCACGTGCCTGCACGGGTCCGCTCCGGCCGCCCCGGTCAAAACCGCTCCCGCACAAGCACAGTCGAAGCAGTCCGGACAGCCGCGCTTTTCCCGTCCGAGCCAAGCGAAGCAGACACCTGCCCCCTCCCCGGCGCCGTCCGGACCGTCGGGGCCTCCGCAGAATGCCTCCGCGACCCCGCCCGACGACGACATCCCGCCGCCGGAAGCGCCCGACCTGCCCGACGACCCCGGACTCGAGCCCGGCTACGTGCCGCTCCCGCCCCCGGACCCGTCTGTGGTGACACCCGAGGACGTCGAGCAGATGTTCGCCGAGGCCGCCACCCCGGGCGATCCCTCGGCGCGGCGCGACCCCGAAGATGTCGCGATCGAACTGCTCGAGGACATGCTGGGAGCGAAGCGGCTCGACGAGAAGTAGCGGCGGGTCAGACACCTGCCTTGGTGTCGAGTCCCACGGCGCCCTCGCCGGGACTTCTCGACCGGGGCAGCGACGAGCGGCGAATCGGCCCGGAGGGTGGGCGGCCATGTCACGCCGGCGACACCGTGCTCCAGAACGACTCGAGCTTTTCGGCGGTGACTACGGTGCCGAAGTTCTGTGCGACGACGGAGACGGACGCATCGTGTGCCGCTCGGCTGTATGTGGCGGCGCAATCGTCGACGAGCGAGACCCAGTACTCGTGGAACAGCGCGCTACGCAGACTCGACTCGACGCAGACTTCTGTAGCAACGCCCGTGAACAGCAGCGAATCGATCCCGAGGGAACGCAAGGTGAGGTCGAGATTCGTGCCCACGAATGCGCTGAAGCGGTTCTTCGTGATCACCACGTCCCCTGAGCGCGGCGTCACGCCGTAGTAGTCCGCCCCGGCGGTTCCTGTACGGCAGGTGATACCTGTGCGGACCGTATCGGGGCCGTCCCCCACCCTTCCGAGCCACTGGCGTGTGTCGGTTGTCTCGTCGTGTTCGGTACGTACGAAGATCACCCGTACCCCGGCCGTCCGTGCCGTGGTGATGAGTTGGTTCAGCCTCGGCGTCATCGCGACCGCAGCGGTGACGTCGAAACCCGCGTGCGCCAACGAGCCCTCGGGGGAGCAGAAGTCGTTCTGCATGTCGATGACGACCAGTGCGCACCGCGCCGGATCGTAGCGAAACGGGACGGAATCCATGGGTAAGCCTTTCGTCTCAAAATCTATGGGTGCGAAGTGTTCGGTTACCAGATGACGACCGCGACCCCCGTCGCGAGGAGAAGGCCGGCCATGACGGGCACGACGAGGTGGCGTACCAGTTCTGTCACCGGTATCCGGCAGAATCCGGCGACCACGACCAACGACGACCAGATCACCAAGGTCCCTCCGCCGGTCCAGGTGGCGCCGTTCTGCGCGATCGCTGCCAAAGTCGCAGTGTCCATACCCGATTGCGGGGCAAGCGCAGCAGCGAGTCCACCCGTGAGCGGAAGGCCCGCCCATCCCGATCCATCGAGTCCGATTGCCATGCCGATGAAGAGCATGCTGAAGGCTACGAATGCACCGTTGTCAGGGATGTACGGCTGCACCATTTCAACGGTGTCGAAGAGGAACGCAGGCGGCGTGACGTCTTCACCCAGGCCGAGCACGGCACCCGAGTAATCGGGAATACCGATGTACACGAAACCCGCGATCGGGAGGATTATCCCCATGGCCTTGAACGCGTAGGACAGGCCGTCGATGAAATGTGTGGCGCAGAATTCGAGAGCCTCCGACCGGCGGGAGGTGATCGTCACGAGCGCCATCAGCACGAGCGCTGCGCCGCCCACGAGAGATGCACCCGCGCCGTCTTCCCAGGGCACGAGATCGGTGAAACGCCCGACCAGCATGTAGGCAAGTACCGCTGCAAACGCCGCCGGTACGCCGATAGCCCACGCACGGGTGAGTTGCGGGCGATCGGTAATCCTTGTGCCGTCGTCCTCCATGCCCGGAAGTTCCACCTCGAGCACGTCTGCGGAGGTGGCCGACCCGGCCGGACCGGGCGTGTCGGTGAGGCTTCGTTCCGGTCGGCCACCGGACGGTGCTTCGGCGGGCGCATTCCCGGAGCCGCCTGCGGCGTCGTCGCTTTCGCCGTCCGGTTCGGCGTCGGAAATCGCGCGCGCTCGCATCTGGGGGCGCACGGTCAGTATGTACGCGAGCACTGCGGCGGTGAGTCCTACGACAAGTGAGATCACCAGGGCACGGTCGGCGATGTCGTCGGCGGGAACGCCTGCACCACTTGCGGAAATAGAGGGTGCCAGGCCGATCACGTAATCGGACGCGATGGACATTCCCTGTCCGGAGATCGCGAGGGCAACCGCGGCGCCGAGCGGTGGCAGGCCGACCTTGAGCGCGGCGGGGAGGAGAACCGCACCGATCAGGGCCAGCGCCGGGGTGGGCCAGAAGAACAGGGAAAGGACATACGTGAAACCGAACAGCACGATGTACGCGACGCGGCCGTTCACCATCCACCGGCTGACGGGACGCACCATCAGGTCGTCAGAGCCGATCGCGCGCATCGCTGCGAGGAGCGATGTCACCGCAGCGATGACGATGAAGATCTCGAACAGTGCAGTACCGGCTGTGATGGTTGCCCGGAAGACCGACATGATCGCGTTCGGGACGCTCCCACTGAATGCGAAGGCCGTCGCCAACGTCGCGACTATCGCTGGGATCATGACGTTCTTGCGTAGCGCCATCGCCGCGATCAAGGACGCGAGGCCCAGCAGAAACACGAGGTGCGCAGCGGTCACGTACGGCTCCTTCTATCGAACTCGCACAGCGAGTGAGGAAATGGAGTCCGGGCCGTACAACGACGTTCCCGTCGATCACGCGTCGTCCCGGTGTCGCACGATACTGATCCCCGACAAACCCCTCGTCAACAGCGAAATCGGCTATGGGGAGGCAGCTTTGATGTGCACCTTGTAGGGAATGTGACGCTCGTGTTGCATGCGGGTCAGCGAACGGTGGCGGTGAGGGAGATTTCGACCGGCGCGCCTCCGGGGAGGGTGTATACCCCGATGGCACTGCGTGCCGGGAGATTCTCCGGGCCCAGTTCCTCGGCGATGACATCCGACGCACCGTCGGCTACGGCAGACAACGCAGTGAACCCATCGGCGGCGGCAACGTAGACCACCATCTCCACCGGACGAAAGCTGCTGCCGGAGGGCAGCACCGACCGTACGGCGGAAAGTGCGTTGCGCAAAGCCAAGGCTGCCGCAGTCCGTGCCTCCGCTACTGTCAGATCCGTGCCGACCCTCCCCGTGACGGTCAGTGTTCCATTGCGGCGCGGCGTCATTCCCGCCGTCCGGACGGTCCCGCCGGCAAGTACCGCCGCGACGTAGCGGCCCTGCGGCGCCGGAGCCGAACTCGCTTCCGATTCAGTATCGTTCGACACCGAGAGCAACTCCTTCCTGCCGTGGATCGCTGCCGCCGTGCAGAACTCCCTGCTCGTCGAACGAGATGATCTGTGCGCTGCCTTCGGCGCCGTACGCGTCGAGAACTCTCAGCCGGTGGCCCTTGTTCTCCAGCGACCGCCGAACTTCGTCGGGGACGCGCGCTTCGATACGCAATTCCGGAGTCTTTCCGAGGGTGTCTGCGTCGGAGCCGGGGAACACCGTGAATCGCGGCGCCTCCACTGCCTGCTGCGGATCGAGTCCGTAATCGAGCAGATGGGAGAGCAACTGCATGTTCCATTGCACCTGGCCGTCGCCACCCGGCGTATTGCCGGCGTGCATCAGCCGCCCATCGTTGCCGGTGACGATCCATGCATTGAGCGTGTGCAAAGGCTTTCGTCTCGGGGACACCTCGTTCGGATGACCGTCGATCAGATACGCACCGCGTCCGAGCCGGTTGTTGAGGACGATGCCGGTTCCCGGCACGGTGAGCTTCGCCCCGAACGTGAACGCAAGCGAATGGATGAAGGACACGGCTCGTCCTTCGCCGTCCACGGCGACGAACGATGTCGTATCGCCGTCCGACACGGAGAATGCACCAGCGGGTTCGCGCTCTGCGAGCCGTGCCCGGCCCGCACTGATGTTCGCGGGAGCCAGTGCCTTCTCGGCGCCGTCGTTCTCGGAACTGCACCAGCGCAAGCGGTCTTCGAAGGAGATCGCCGCCGCCCGTGCCATCCGGTCGATCGCCGAGGAGCCCAGCCAGCGCTCCGGGTCCAACTCGCCGTCGCACAGCGCGGCTTGCTGCAGCACCATCCATCCAGGAGTGGGCAGCGGAGTCTGGTGCACCGTCGCGTCCGCATACGTCCCGGTCAGTGACGCTTCGGCGGGCACCACGGCACATGCTTGCCATTCGTCGCCGGTGAACGGTGCGCCGGAATCCGTGACAGCAGCGACGCACTGTTCGGCCAGGGCGCCGCTGTAGAAAGATCCGGGGTTCCGGGCAAGTGCGCGGATCGTCTGCGCCAGGTCCTGCTGAGGCAGACGGTCACCGACGCGTGGGGCGGCACCTGCCGCGGTATATACCGACGCGAGTCCCGCGTCGGCGCGGATAGCCTGCAGCGCGGCCTGTACGTCGGCGCGGGTCTTCGCGGAACAGGGGAGTCCCCGTTCGGCGATCCGTGCGGCGGGTTCCCACAGGTCGGCCAACGGGATGGTCGCCCCGCGCTCGTGGAGCGTGGCAAGGGTCGCGGGTGCACCGGGCACAGCGACGGCGAGGGCGCCGTCCAGCGGAATCGCCGAGAGGTCCCGCTCGCGGTAGAAGTCCGGCGTACCTCCGTCCGGTCCGTACCCGCTGCCGTTGACGGTCCATACGGAACCGTCGGGCTCACGCACCACGGCGAATGCGTCGCCGCCGATCCCGCACTGCCCGGGCAAGGTCAGCCACGTGACTGCGGCCATCGCGAGAGCCGCATCGACCGCGTTGCCGCCGTCGGCGAGCACTCGTGCCCCCGCCTGGCTTGCGAGCGGGTGACTCGAGGCGACCATGCCGCCGGTCGCCAGCGTCGCCGGGCGGATGCTTCGCGATGTCATGCCGACCGCATCCGTCGCCGGCGGGGGCCCTCCGGAGGCTCGGCGGGATCGATGCCGACGAAGATCTCGCCGTCACGTTCCTCACAGGGGTACGTCTTGATCGGCTCGGTCGCCGGCGGACAGATGGGTTCACCGGTTTCGAGATCGAAGGCGCTTCCGTGACACGAGCATCCGATTCCGTCCTGAACCAGCTTCCCGGACGACAACAGGCAGTCGAGGTGGGAACAGTAGTTGGACGTCGCGTATGCCTTGCCGTCGAGCCGGGAGATGGCGAACTCGTAGTCGTCGGCGTAGAACCGGCGAACGATGCCTTCGGTTACCTGCCCGGAACGGGCCACTCGCTTGAACTCCATGGTCTTTCCTCCAGGCATGTGGTGTACGCCGTGCTGTGCCGTCAGGCGTCGGGCGAGAGATATACGGTCTTCTCGGATTGGTAGAACTGCATGAGGGTCGGGCCCGCCTGCTCCTTGAAAGTCTGGGTGCTCGACTGTTTGTATCCACCGAACGGAGCGTTCATCGCCATTCCGGTGGTGGGCTGATTCACCTTCACCAACCCCGTGCGGGATCCGGCAACGAACCGGTGAGCATCGGAGAGGTTCTTGGTGACGACCGAGGCACTGAGCCCGAACGCTACGTCGTTCGCCAAGGTGAGGGCTTCGTCGAACGATGCGGCGCGCTGGAACGCCAGTACCGGACCGAATATCTCGTCGGTCAGCAGTCGCATCCCGGGGGAGGTGTTCGCGAACACCGTCGGCCGGACGAAGAACCCGTTGCGGAGCATGTCCTCCTCACAACGCGTTCCACCGCACACCAGGTCGGCACCCTCGTCGACACCGATCTTCACGTATTCGAGGAACTTGGCCAGCTGAGACGAACTCGCGAGGGGCCCCATAGCGGCGTCGGCACCGATCCCGACGGTCAGTGCCTCGGTGCGCGCTACGACCTTGCCGAGCAGCACGTCATGGATTTCGTCGGCGGCGACGACCCGGCTGGTTCCGGTGCAGGCCTGACCCGACAAACCGAATGCGCCCTTGACGATGAGTGCCGCAGCAGCATCGAGATCGGCGTCGGCGAGCACCACCACCGGGTTCTTGCCTCCCATCTCCAGCTGCACCCGGCGCTCCGGGCCGACGCTGCGGTGTATCGACCGCCCGACAGCAGTGGACCCGGTGAACGTCACTGCTGCGACTCGTGGGTCTTCGGCTACGGCAGCACCCGCTGCCCCTCCGCCCTGGACGAGAGCGATCGCGCCTGCAGGAAGACCTCCTGCGAGCAACGCCTCGACCAGGCGCTGCCCCATCAGCGGTGTGATCTCGGAGGGCTTGAACAGCACGGTGTTTCCCGCTGCGAGCGCCGGACCGAGTTTGCGGGACGGGATGTTGAGCGGGAAGTTCCATGGCGTGATGGCACCGACGATCCCGATCGGTTCACGCACGGTGTACACCGTTGTCGGTGCCGGCGCCGGGAATGTCGCACCTGTCGCGCGGGTGGCCTCGCCGGCGTAGAACCGCAGATTCATCGGTGTGCGGCTCACCTCCATGGTGGCCTCGGTCCGTGTCTTGCCCTCCTCGCGGATCAGTTCTTCCACGAGGGAGCTTGCCTGGGCGGTGAGGTGGTCTGCCGCGGCCTCCAGGATCGCGGCGCGGCGCTCCGGGGCGGTCGCAGCCCACTCGGGCGCGGCTTTGTCGAGCGCGTCGACAGCGTTGCGTACGTCGACCGCATCCGAGTCGGGAAATACTCCGACGAGGTCGGATTCGTCGGCCGGGTTGCGCCGCTCGAACACTGCGCCCGACGCTGCCGGTACCCAGCGTCCGTCGATATGGTTCAGTCCGGCGATCGTCATGCGGGCTCCACTTCTTCGTACATCTCCCAGAGGTCGGTGTCTTCGTCCGCGAGGCGCGTGGGGTCGACCTGCCGCCCGAGTAGTTCGCGGGCAGCCATGATGTCTTCGCCGCGGTCCATGGCAAAGGCGGCGGTGAGAGTGTCACCGGCAAGGTAGAAGACGGAGAACTCGCCGGTCTCGACGTCGCCGCGGAACACGAAGTCGGTTGTACCCGCCGGTGTTCCGGCGAATTGGATGTTGGTGTCGTACTGGTCGGACCAGAACCAGTGCGGGTCGTCGGAGAGCGCCGTTCGTCCGACGATCGTGTCGGCGACCACAGCGGATTGGCGGTTGGCGTTGTCGAAATGTTCCACGCGAATATGTCGCCCCGCCCGGGGTGAGAAGCGATTCGCGACATCACCTGCCGCGTAGATGTTCGGGATCGAGGTGCGGCCGTGTTCATCGACCACGATGCCGTTGTCGACGGACAGGCCGCTTGCGGCTGCGGCCTCGGTATCGGGGACGATCCCGATGCCGACGACCGCGGCGTCGGCCTCGATCGTGTCACCGGTCGTCGTGACGATGCGCACGCCTCGGTCGGACGTGGTCACGGTGACGACACCGGTACCGGTACGCAGGTCGATGCCGTTGCGGCGGTGCAGTTCTGCGCAGTAGCTGCCGACCTGGCGGCCCAGCACGCTGCCGAGAAGGTTCGCGCTTTGCTCGACGACGGTCACCTCGACCCCGAGTGCCCGCGCGGTCGCGGCGATCTCGAGTCCGATGAAGCCGCCGCCGACAACGATCAACCGGGATCCGGGGACGAGGCGCGGGGCGAGGGCGAGGGCGTCGTCGAGGGTGCGCAGGTAGTGGACGAGGTCGGGCCGGGGGCCTGTCGACTCGATGGTTCGAGGCCGGCCGCCGGTCGCGAGGATGACGGCGTCGGCTGCGACGGATCCGCCGTCGAATTCGACGGCCCCGGTCGTGGTGTCGATGCGGCGCACGGTGACACCGGTCCGGATGTCGATGTCGTTGGCGTCCAGCCACCGCGGCGTGAACAGCGAGAGCGACTCGGCCGCCTCGCGACCCGCGAGGAACTCCTTGGACAGCGGCGGGCGCTGGTACGGCGCGTGAGGTTCGTCGCCGAGCAGGACGATGCGGCCGTCGAAACCCCGGCGACGGAGGGTGCGTGCGGCGCCGGCGGCCACCTGGCCGGCGCCGACGGTTACCACGGTGCGAACGGTCATGTGGTGCCTTCCTTCTCGGAGGTGCCGGCGCCGCGTCGCGGCACGGGGGCGATGTGGACGGTGTCCCCGTCGACGAGCACCGGGTAGGTCGGTTGGCAGAGGTCCTGGTCCTCCTCGTACCCGGTGTCGAGGTCGAACCGCCATTGATGCCCGGGGCAGATCACCCGGCCGTGGAGCAGGGTGCCTTTCACGAGGGACCGGTCCTGGTGCACGCACAGGTCGGCGAAGGCGTAGACGCGGCCCTCCGTGTGGAACAGCGCGATCGCGAGGCCGTCCACTTCTACGCGCAGTTTGCGGCGGCGGGTCAGTTCTTTCATCGTGGCGACGGCAACCCACGTCTGTGGGTCTGTGCCGGTGCTCGTGGCGTCGGTGGACATGGTTCTCCTGTCGCTCGTGCAGCGGAGAGCGGGAGTCCGGTGGAGGCTCCCGCTCCCCGCTCGCGGTCGTGCGTCACCGGCCGCCCGCCGGTAGTGGGATCAGACGGATGCCAGTTCGAGGTCCGGCGCGACGTAGGAGTCGTACAGGCCCTTGGTGTACGAAAAACGCATCTCCGCACCCCACCGCACAAGCTGCAGGCAACGCTGCTGCAACTGGGGTGTGTCGGCGCAGTCCAGGACGATCTGGTAGCCGCGCTCACCGTGGACGACGTCGGACGTGATGTGCAGATCGAAGAATTCGATCTCGTCCTCGGTGAACCCGTAGACCTCGCGGAGCGGGACGATCTGCTTCTTGTAGATGCTCGGCACCTGGGACTCGAGCCCGACGACCAGTGCCGCGGTGGCGACGACGAAGTGTTCACGCTGGGAGACCGCGTAGCACCACGCCTGGAGCCCGCGGGTCACGGCGTTCATGTTGTTCGGGTCTTCGACGCGTTCCTTCGTGGTGCCGCAGGCTTCCGCGAACTTGATGAGGAGATCGGTGTGCCGGATGTCGGCGAGTTCCTCCTCGTACATGTTCTGAAGGGTGAAATCCTTCGCGTCGGTGTAGTGGTCGGGTGTGTTGGAGTAGATGTTCGCGAGGTAGTCGGCGAAGGGGCCCACGTAGTGGTAGTGGTTTTCGGCCCAGCGGGCGAAGTGATGCTTCTCGAGCTTGCCCTCGGCCCACGCCTTGCTGAACGACGCGTTCTTGGCTTCTCGTCCCTTGATGGCGTTTTCGAGTGCGGCGCGGAATTCGTCGCGTCCGAGCAGTTCGGTCATGAGATGTGCCTTTCACAGGTGGTCGTACGGTCGATACCGTCCTGGAATGTCCCGCGACGTTGCGGATCCGAAAACCGGGCTGATACAGCGAGTTTCGGTGTGACGAGCCTAAAGGCGTAAGAAGGGATGCGGCCATGGCCACAATGGCCGGAAGAGACCGCTTTCCGGGTCGATGTGCACTGTCAGTGCGTGCCGGCTGCGACCAGCGCATCGAATTCGGCGAGCATTGCGGCCCCGACAGCCTTGTCCTGCTCCCCGTTTCCGCCGCTGATCCCTACCGCACCGACGATCTGACCGTCGTAGACGAGAGGAAACCCGCCGACGAAGATCGCGAACTTGCCGGGCAGCATGTGACTGATACCGAACGCTTCATTGCCCGGGAGTGCCGGACCGCCCGGTGCCTCGTTGAACAAATGGGTGGCGCGCTCGTGCCCCGCAGCCGTGAATGCTTTGGCGATGGCGATGTCGACTCCGGTCAGGCGCGCTCCGGGGAGGCGGTGCAGCGCGATGACATTCGCGCTTTCGTCGCATACGCACAACGTCTGCTTGACGCCGATTTCTTCGGCCTTCGCGCGTCCGGCGGCGAGCAGGGGCAGTGCGTCGTCGAGAGTGATTCGGTGAATTCGATGCATGGTTCTCCACTTCGGGGTCGAGGTCGGAACGGTCGTTGCGAACGAGTGCCCGAATGGGCGGAAGGGCGTCGGGTCGAGAGGCTCCCTGCCGGGGGCGTGGCATATTTCTAACAGCGCACCGCGAACAGTGGGAGGGTTAATATCACCGCGAAGCCGGGGTGGTCGGTGTACACACTGCACATGTTCCGGGTGGGTGTGTCTCTGGTAGCTCATGTAGGAAGTGCATGACGTCGGAATCGGTCCGGCGCCCTCACCCTCGATGGAAGCAGGTTGCCGTGGAACCGAGCCCCCGCTTGACCGTCCGTGGTCTTCTCGACGAACCGCTGATGGCGGACGCTCGCATCGTGCAGGGAGACGAGGCACTCGACCGGGCACTGACCTGGGTGCTGCCCCTCGGCGAAGTGGTCGGCAGGTACGACGAGCTGGCGGGGGTTGCTGTGTATGTGCGCCCCGAGGTGCTGGGTGCCAATCTTCAGGCCGTATCCGCTGTCGCGGCACGCGGCGCCGCATGCCTCGTCGTGGACGGCGCCCTTCCCGCCGCGATCGCCTCCTGGCCGCCGGGTCTGCCTGTCGTGGAACTCGACCTGCCCGTCGGTTTCGCCGCGCTCAACAGGTTGCTCGCCGAGCGAAGCCTGATGCAGGAAGTGCACGTCATGCGCTACTCCGCTCATGTGCATTCGGTGCTCGCGGGACTGCTTCACCGCGGCGCCGGGCTCACCCTGCTGATCAAGGAGGTGTCGTCGCTCGCACAGCATCCTGCGGTGGCGCTCGATGCGCGTGGTCATGCCGTGGCACACCACGGCATCGACCCGGCGTCGATCGACGAGATCGCCGAGCGCATCCGCGCCGTATGCGGGCCGACCTCACCGGACGGGAGGGGGCATCACGACACGCGCGTGGTCGAGGCGACGGTGGCCGGGGTGCACTGGACGTGTACCGCGAGCGCCATCCGGCTCGGCAAACGCTTCGAGGGATGGGTGGTGGTTCTGGCCGGCGGTTCCACACCCGGCCCGCACGACCTCGCTCGGCACGCAGTGGTGACCGACCAGGCGACCGCAATCATCGGTTCGGAGATGTTGCGCCAGCGCAGCGTCGACGAGGCGGAGGAGCGTGCGCGGGGCGACTTCGTGCAGGCACTCGTACACGGGAGCTTCGCCAGTCGGCACGACATGCAAGCTCGCGCCGAGTATCACGACATCGACCTCACCTCGACCTTTGCGGTATTCGTCGCCGCAGGATACGACGAGAATCCGGCCGTCTCGGGCACCGAGGGGCCAGGCGGGTTGCTTCGGCTCGCCCGCTACGCGGCGAGCGTGCTTCCGCACCCCTCTGTCCGTTCGTACGTCACTGTGATCGGTGACGTACTCGTGGTGGTGCGCTCGCTTCGGTACCGCGATGCGCGCGACACCGAGGCCGAGATCGCCGAGTTCGCCGATGCCGTCTCGGCCGACCTGTCGCGTCGTCGTGGTCGTCCGGTGCCGGTCGCACACGGGACCCCCGCCGCGGGTGCCGATCAGATCCGAGAGAGCTATCGGCAGGCTCGTGTGGCTCTCGGGATCGGGCAACGGATGGGGATGTCGGGCTCGGTTTCCTACCACGACCTGCGTGGATACGGTGTCCTCGAACTCGTCGCAGAGACGGAGCGGAGCAGGCGTTTCGTCGAGGATGTACTCGGTTCGCTCCGGCCCGGCAGCGATCTCTACGACACGCTCGTGGCCTATCTCGGTGCCGGCGGAAACGTCAATGCGGCCGCGCGCGAACTCGACGTGCACCGGAACACCATGTTGTCGAAACTGGACCGGATTTCGCGGGCGATGGCGATGGATGTCCGGACCCCCGAGAACCAGTTCACCGCGTGGCTCGCCGTCCGTCTGGAACTCCTCGACCACCTGCACACCGCAGTGGAACGCGAAATCAACTATCTCTGAACGCGACACCTGTCACCGCGGCGTCTTCCACGTCCTCAGGGTCGCGTCCGAGGAAGGTGGCGGCGAACGCGCTGCCCACAACCAGCGCGCAGACGACGAAAACGATGCTGACCGACCAGGACCCGAGTCCGATGGTCACCCACGCCGCACCGACGGCGGAACCACCGAAGCGGATGAGGTTGAACACTCCGAGTCCGGTTCCCTGCGCCCCGGCGGGGGATCGAGTGGATCCCGCCGCTGCGGGGGTCTGCACGGCCGCGATTCCGGCTCCGGTCACCGCGAGTACGCCGACGACCAGCCACGGATCCGGGTCGTTCGCGCCCAGAACGGCCGCCAGAGCGCACTGGGTGACGGCGAGGACTGTCAATCCGCACCGCAATACCCGCCGAGCACCGACCCGGTCCGTGATGCGGCCGATCAGCGGGGCGAGGACGGCCATGACTGCGGGAAGGGAGAACAGGATCATCCCGGCCGTCGTTGTGGACACGCCTGTGGCCGAGAGTCGTAGCGGAACCGCCAGAAGAGCTGTTCCGAGACAAAACATCTGAGCGAACGAGGCAACCGAACTTCGGGCGAAACGGCTTTCGGTAAGCAGGCGTACGTCCACGAACGGCACGCGCACGCGCAGGCAATGGACCGCGAACCAGACGAGCACCAGGACCGACACCGCGAGGCTCGCCCACGCCATGCCGACAGGAACACCCGATTTTCCGAACATGCTGAGACCCAGAATGATTCCGGCCGAACCCATGGTGAGGGTGGCTGCGCCCAGCACGTCGAGCCGCATCGGACGTCCCGGGAATGCAGGAATCCAGCGTAGCGTTCCCGCGAGCCCGATCAGCGCGATAGGAATCAGCGGGACGAAGACCCAGCGCCATCCCCAGTTGCCCGCGATGAGTCCTCCGAGGGAGGGGCCGATTGCCTGTCCGATTCCGTTGACCGTCGCCCACGCGCCCACCGCACGGGCGCGACGTAGCGGGCCGAACAGCCAGGCGAGCAGTCCCATCACCGCCGGTGCGAATGCCGCGGCGGCGACACCTCCGAGCGCACGCCACCCGATCAGAATCTCGAGACTGGGTGCTGTCGCTGCTCCCGCGGCACACACTGCGGTGCCGAGCAGGGCTGCGCAGTACACGCGGCGCCGGCCGAAGCGATCACCGATATACCCCGCGAGCGGCATCGATGCCGCGAACGTGAGCAGGAAGGCGACGGCGAGCAACGCCCCGTCCTCCAGCGACGAGTCGTAATACGAAAGGATTTGTGCAAGAGGAACATTGATGATGTTGTTGCTCAAGGTTCCGACGAGCGTCCCTGCGAGCAGTGCGGACAGTGCGAGCGGCGTGCCCGTGTCAGCACCCTCCGGTGACTCCGGAGGTGCATCGGTACGTGTGGTCATCGAACTCCTGGAAACGATCGAACTGCACGGCATCATCGAGCCGTTCGTTCCCACTCTCGCACCACAACCCGACTGCGCGCACGAGCGTCACCAGGACAAGAGGCACAGCCCGAGGGGCCGGATATGGGCACTGTGCACATGCTGCTCGCCGGAGAGCCGCGAAACCGTGTTCCGACACATGTTCGTAGCACTTTTTCACAAACAGGCGATCGGATGACACGGAATCGCAAAAAAGGAACACATTGCACAAGTACCGTTCCGGCCGGTGTGCAGGGTTTGCGTTGACCGTGCCTGGACGAGCGCGGAAAGTTCCACGGAGACAAGCCCGCTCCATTCCGCTCCTGCTGAAGGACATGCATTGGACGTACAACTCGCGGCGGCCCATTGGGTCTACCTCGCCGGCATACTCGTCATCCTGGCCACCATGGCCCTGCGGAAGAACATCGTCGTTCCCGCTGTCGTCGCAACATTTCTCACCGCATTGGTGTTCTCCGGCAGTATCGTCACCGGACTCTCGTCGATCTTCAACGCGAGCCTGGTGGCGGCGAAGGAACTGTTCAACATCTTCCTCATCATCGCGATGGTCACCGCCATGCTCGGAGCGTTGCGGCAACTCGGTGCCGACCGGATGATGGTCGCACCGTTCCGGCGAGTCATGAGAGCAGGGACGAGCAGTTTCCTCGTGCTCGCCGCCGTGACATACGTGATCTCACTGTTCTTCTGGCCGACCCCTGCTGTTCCGCTCGTCGGCGCGGTGCTGATTCCTGTCGCCATTCGCGCCGGGCTGTCGCCGCTCTCCGTGGGCATGGTCATCGCCATCTGCGGTCAGGGCATGGCGCTGTCGTCCGATTACATCATCAAGGTCGCCCCGGGCATCTCGGCGTCTGCTGCCGGCGTGGACGCCGATGCGGTGGCCGACAAAGCTCTCGTGCTGTCGCTGATCGTCGGAGGTACCGCACTCCTCATCACCTACTTCTCGCAGAAGCGGACGTGGCGGACGCCGTCTCCCGATCTACTGACCGAGTGGGAAGCCGAAGCGGACAGCGGCGTCGGTGAGCCCACCTCATCGCCCGATCCGAGTGGAACCGGTTCGACGGGTCCGGTTCGTCCCCAAAAGTTGGGGCCACCGCCGGCCCTCGGCGAAGCCGCGGGTACGGCGACGGTCGTGCTGGCGCCCCAACGGGACGTGGGCACATTCGAGGTCCCGCAGTCGGAGAAGGAACGGCGCGGTACCGCGAAAGCATTCGCCATGCTTGTCCCGCTGGCCTATCTCGCGTTCATCGTCTACCTGATGCTGGGCAAATTCACCGATGTCGTGCCGCCGCTGAAAGGTGGCGAGGCCGCGGCGATCGTCGGCGGGATCGCGTCGCTCGTCTTGTTCGCGGCCGCAGCATCGACCGACAAGGGTGGCTTCCTCGAAACCACGTCCGACCACCTGGTCGACGGTCTGGTGTTTGCTTTCAAAGCCATGGGATGTGTGCTCCCCATCGCCGGATTCTTCTTTATCGGCAATCCCGACTTCGCCGCGCCGATCCTCGGCCTCTCGTCCGATGCAACGGGACCCGCGATCCTGTTCGACCTCGTCACCGCAGTACAGGCGCACTTGCCGCAGAACGCGTTCGTCACGTCGTTCGGGATACTGCTCATCGGTCTCGTCGCAGGATTGGACGGATCCGGATTCAGCGGTCTGCCCCTTACCGGGGCGCTGTCCGGTGCGCTCGGTCCCGCGGTCGACGTCGATCCCGCGACGCTGGCAGCAATCGGGCAGATGGGCAACATCTGGTCGGGCGGTGGAGTGATCATTGCATGGTCGTCGCTCATCGCGGTGGCGGGATTTGCGCGGGTGCCCGTACTCGACCTGGCACGGAAGTGCTTCCTGCCGGTGATGGCGGGCCTGGTGCTGTCGACCGTATTCGCGGTGCTCGTGTTCTGACGGAAGGTCGCTCGGTTCGGTCACGGACCTCGATCGCTTCGGTCCTTACTGCTATGGGCCACATCTTCTACGGTGGTGTGAAGTTGGGCACGACGGCTCCGAACGGGGCCGTCGGTGCTGTTACTCCGCAAGCACGGGAAGGAACCTGCGCACTGTGACCACCGAGGCATTCATCTATGAAGCCATCCGAACACCACGAGGCCGAGGCAAGAAGACGGGATCGTTGCACTCCGTCAAGCCGATCTCTCTGGTTACCGGCCTGATCGACGAACTGCGTGTCCGCTTCCCCGACCTGGACGAGAACCGCATCTCGGATCTCATCCTCGGCGTCGTGGGTCCGGTCGGCGATCAGGGTGCCGATATCGCCCGCACCGCCGTCACCGTCGCCAACATGCCGGCCACCACCGGTGGTGTCCAGATCAACCGTTTCTGCGCGTCCGGCCTCGAAGCCGTCAACATGGCTGCGCAGAAGGTCCGCTCCGGCTGGGACGAACTGGTCCTCGCCGGTGGTGTCGAGTCCATGTCGCGCGTGCCCATGGGTTCCGACGGCGGCGCGTGGATGCTCGACCCCGCCACGAACTACGACAGCTACCTCGTGCCCCAGGGCATCTCGGCAGACCTGATCGCGACCATCGAGGGCTTCTCCCGCGAGGACGTCGACGCCTACGCATTGCGTTCGCAGCAGCTCGCAGCAGCAGCGTGGTCCGGTGGCTACTTCTCGAAGTCGGTCGTGCCTGTCAAGGACCAGAACGGTCTGACGATCCTCGAGCAGGACGAGCACATGCGTCCCGACACGACCCTCGAGGGTCTGGCGAAGCTGCAGCCGTCGTTCGCGTCGGTCGGCGAGATGGGCGGCTTCGACGCTGTCGCGCTGCAGAAGTACCACTTCGTGGAGAAGATCAACCACGTCCACCACGGCGGTAACAGCTCGGGCATCGTCGACGGCGCGGCTCTCGTGCTCGTCGGCTCCGAGCAGGCCGGCCAGGATCTCGGTCTCACCCCGCGTGCCCGCGTGGTGGCGACGGCCACCTCGGGTGCCGATTCGACCATCATGCTCACCGGCCCGACTCCGGCCGCCGAGAAGGTGCTCGCCGCCGCCGGTCTCACCGCCGACGACATCGACCTCTTCGAGATCAACGAGGCGTTCGCGTCCGTCGTCCTGAAGTTCCAGAAGGATCTGAAGATCCCGGACGAGAAGCTCAACGTCAACGGCGGCGCCATCGCGATGGGTCACCCGCTCGGCGCTACCGGCGCCATGATCACCGGCACCATGATCGACGAGCTCGAGCGCCGCGGAGCCAAGCGCGCCCTCGTCACCTTGTGCATCGGTGGCGGTATGGGCGTGGCCACCATCATCGAGCGCGTCTGATACCCGGAAGGATTCGAAATACAGTGACCGACAACATGATTTCTTGGGATCAGGACGCCGACGGCATCGTTGTGCTCACCCTGGACGACCCCAACCAGGGCGCGAACACGATGAACGCGCTCTACAAGTCCTCCATGAAAGCCACCGTCGACCGCCTGGTCGAGGAGAAGGACTCGATCAGCGGTGTGGTGATCACGTCCGCGAAGAAGACCTTCTTCGCCGGAGGCGACCTCCGCAACATCATCGCGATCGGGCCGGACGACGCGCAGGCCGCGTTCGACGAGGTGCAGGACATCAAGGCAGACCTCCGTCGCCTCGAGACCCTCGGCAAGCCCGTCGTCGCCGCCATCAACGGTGCGGCACTGGGCGGTGGCCTGGAGATCGCTCTCGCGACCCATCACCGGATCGCTGCTGACGTCAAGGGCGTTCAGATCGGGCTGCCCGAGGCCAGCCTCGGCCTGCTGCCCGGTGGCGGCGGTATCACCCGCACCGTGCGTCTGCTCGGCATCCAGACCGCGCTCCTCTCGGTCCTGCTGCAGGGCAACAAGTACAACGCCGTGAAGGCCAAGGAGATCGGCCTCGTCCACGAGGTCGTCGGTAGCGTCGACGAACTCGTGCCCGCCGCGAAGGCGTGGATCAAGGCCAATCCCGAGGGTGGCGTGCAGCCGTGGGACGTCAAGGGATACAAGATCCCCGGCGGCACCCCGTCCACCCCCTCGCTCGCCGCGAACCTCCCCGCGTTCCCCGCGAACCTGCGCAAGCAGATCAAGGGCGCGCCGATGCCGGCTCCGCGCGCGATCATGTCCGCCGCGGTCGAGGGCTCGCAGGTCGACTTCGACAACGCGTCGACCATCGAGTCCCGTTACTTCACGGAACTGGCTACCGGCCAGGTCGCGAAGAACATGATTCAGGCGTTCTTCTTCGATATGCAGGCCATCAACTCCGGTGCCTCGCGGCCGAAGGATGTGCCCAAGCGTGAGATCAAGAAGATCGGCGTGCTCGGCGCCGGCATGATGGGCGCGGGCATTGCGTACGTCTCCGCGCGTGCCGGGTACGAGGTCGTCCTCAAGGACATCAGCATCGAGGCCGCCGAGCGCGGCAAGAACTACTCGGAGAAGATCGAGGCCAAGGCACTCTCGCGTGGGAAGACCACCGAGGAGAAGTCCAAGGAACTGCTCGGCCGCATCCACCCGACCGCCGACGCGGCCGATTTCAAGGGTGTCGACTTCGTCATCGAGGCCGTCTTCGAGAGCACCGAGCTCAAGCACAAGGTGTTCCAGGAGATCGAGGACATCGTCGAGCCCGACGCCTTGCTCGGCTCCAACACCTCGACGCTGCCGATCACCGGTCTCGCCACGGGCGTGAAGCGTCCCGAGGACTTCATCGGGATCCACTTCTTCTCGCCGGTCGACAAGATGCCGCTGGTGGAGATCATCAAGGGTGAGAAGACCTCGGACGAGGCGCTGGCCCGCGTGTTCGACTACACGCTCGCGATCCGCAAGACCCCGATCGTCGTCAACGACAGTCGTGGTTTCTTCACCTCTCGCGTCATCGGCACGTTCGTCAACGAGGCCATCGCGATGCTCGGCGAGGGCATCGAGCCCGCGACGATCGAGCAGGCCGGTTCGCAGGCGGGCTACCCGGCTCCGCCGCTGCAGCTGACCGACGAGCTGAACATGAAGCTCATGCAGAAGATCGCCAAGGAGACCGCGGAGGCCGCCAAGCAGGGCGACACCAAGATGGGTGCCACCCGTCACCCCGCGCTCGACGTCATCGACTGGATGGTCGAGCAGGGTCGTCCGGGTCGTCTCGAGAAGGCCGGCTTCTACGAGTACGACGAGAACGGCAAGCGTCAGGGCATCTGGCAGGGCGTGCGCGATCAGTTCAAGACCGTCGCGACCCTGGACGTTCCGCTGCAGGACCTGATCGACCGGATGCTCTTCGCCGAGGCCATCGAGACACAGAAGTGCTTCGACGAGGGTGTTCTCGAGACCACCGCCGACGCCAACATCGGTTCGATCCTCGGCATCGGCTTCCCGGCGTGGACCGGTGGTGTCTCGCAGTTCATCACGGGATACCCGGGCGGCAAGGCCGGCTTCGTGAAGCGGGCCGAGGAGCTCGCCGCGAAGTACGGTGAGCGCTTCACCCCGCCGGCGTCGCTCCGCGACTGATCTGCGCGTGCACGTCCGATAGACAGGAAGGGCCCCGAATCGCTTCGGGGCCCTTCCGTCGTTTCCGGCTACGGCGTCATCGGTGTGAGGCCGGCAGCGCCGGGCCTATGCGACCCACCATGGGCGCAGGGGCACCTGCGGACGCTGGTCCGCGCCGAGCTTGACGCCGAGCACGTGGTGCAACTGGACGATGTTGCGTTCGAATCCGAGCCTGGACCCGGCCATGTACAGGCCCCACAACCGCGCGGTCCCCTCGCCCACCTCGGCGACGCACGCATCCCAGTTCTTTTCGAGGTTTTCGCACCAGCCGGCGAGGGTGTACGCGTAGTGCTGCCGGAGGTTCTCCTCGTGCACCACTTCGAATCCGACGTTCTGCGCTTCGGTGATGATGCGGCCGGAGCCGGTGAGTTCCCCGTCGGGGAACACGTACCGGTCGATGAATCCGCCCGCCTTCATCCGCCCACGGTTGTGCGGGCGCGTGATGCAGTGGTTGAGGAGCAGCCCGCCCACCCGCAGCTTGTCGTGCAGGAACTGGAAGTACGCCGGGTAGTTCCCGACGCCGATGTGCTCGGTGAGGCCGATCGACGAGATCGCGTCGAAACCGGTGTCTGTCACGTCGCGGTAGTCGGAGTGCCGAACCTCGGCCAGATCGCCGAGTCCTTCGTCCGCGATCGCCTGCTGTGCCCACTCCGCCTGCTCACGCGACAGGGTCACCCCGAGTGCCTTCACCCCGCGGCGCGCGGCGAAGCGCACCATTCCACCCCAGCCGCAACCGATGTCGAGGAGCCGGTCGCCGGGTTGCAGGCGGAGCTTTTCGAAGATGAGGCGGTACTTGTTCTCTTGAGCATCGTCGAGTTTCTGGCTCTCGGAATCGAAGAGAGCGCAGGTGTACGTCATCGTCGGGCCGAGTACGTACTCGTAGAACGTGTTGGACACGTCGTAGTGGTGATGGATGACCTCGGCGTCGCGATTCTTGGAATGCCGGAGACCTTCCGCGATGCGGCGCCATCGGGGTAGATGTTCCTGCTGCGGCGGGGCGATCGGCCTGAGCAGTTCCGTGCCGAGCGACCGCGCGATCTGCGCGAGGACGCGGGCCGGGGGCCGCTCGAAGTGCATGTCTCCGAGGGCGGCAAGCAGGGAGTAGGGGTTACCGGGATGTGCGCCGCGGATCTCGAGTTCTCCGGAGATGTATGCGCGCGCCATCCCGAGGTCGCCGGGAGCGGTCGCGATGTAGGTCGCGCCCTTGGGTGACGCGAGATGCAGGGCGTAGGGGGAATCTTCCGGGCCCGCGGCCGAATTGTCGTACGCCGTGAATCGCAGCGGCATGTCGCCACCCGTGACGGTTTCGACGATCTTCGCGAGGGGGATCTTGTCATCGGCCGGGCGCACGCCGGCTGAAGGCTCGGACTTGAATGTGGTCATTTTCCTTGCACCGCCTTCGAGAAAAGGTCCAGTAAGCGGGACCGCGGGTCGTACTTCTTTTTGAGTGCGGTGTATTCCCCACCGCTGTAATACAGTTTCTCGAACTCGTCGCGTGTGTAGTACGAGTCGGAGTACAGGGATTTGTGACCGTCGAGTTCCGCCACCTTGTTTTCGATGAGCCGGTTCGCGGCACCGGCGACTCCGCCGGGATCGGCGGGAACCGAGGACCAGAAGCCGACGTTGACGTAGGTGCGTTTGGGTTCGAGGGGATACAGCGGCCACGGACGCTGCGCATCGAACGACGCACCGCCCGGGCCGTGGTGATCGCGCAATCGCAACGGGCACAGCCAGATCGGCTCGATGGGGATTTCCTCGAGGAACCACCGCACGAATTCCTCGGTGCGTTCGACCGGCACCTCGATGTCCTGCACGACGCGCTCACGAGGGGGGTTGCCTTTGCGCGCCTCGATACGATCGGCGACCGCATACTTGTGGTCGAGTGCAATGAGCTTCCAGTAGAAACTGCTGCGCAGCAGTCGCTTCGGCCAGAACCGGCGGATTCTGGGATCTTGTGCCCCGAACGCCCTCGAACACCAGAACCAGTCGGTGTCCCAGCGCCACAGGTAGTCGCGGATCGTGAGTCGATCGGTTTTGGGGTGGTTGACCGATGCGTGCTGGATGGACCGGTAGTAGACGTCGCGTCCGGTGTAGTCGGACACCGGTCCCGGCTCGTCCGTCTGCGCCCCGAGCGTCAGGTAGCTTTCCTCGGCCGAGAAGACCACGCCGTCGATATAGTCCACGGCGACACCGGCATACACGCGGTCTGCGGTGATCCGGTCGAGCGCGGCCTGCATCTCGGCGAGTGAATCGAACCGCAGATGGCGCAGGGCCACGAACTGTTTCACCGGTTCGAGTTCGATCCTGAGGCGGGTCGCGTATCCGAGGGACCCGTACGAATTGGGGAATCCGCGGAACAGGTCGGAGTGTTCGCCGTCGGGCCGCGCCGTGACGATCTCACCTGCGCCGGTGAGGATGTCCATCTCGAGCACCGATTCGTGGGGCAGACCGTTCCGGAACGAGGTCGACTCGATTCCGAGGCCGGTGACGGCGCCGCCCAGGGTGATGGTCTTCAGTTGCGGAACCACGAGTGGAGCCAGCCCATAGGGCAATGTCGCGTCGACGAGGTTTTCGTAGGTGCACATCCCGGCGACATCCGCAGTACGGGTACGCGGGTCGACCGACACGACACCGCCGAGGCCGGAGACGTCCAGTCCGGGCGCATCCACTTTCGCGCGGGCACGGAAGAGATTCGACGTTTTTTTCGCGAGCCGTACCGGCGCACGCTCGGGAATGTTGCGGTACGAGCGCAACAGTCGTTCCACACCTTCGCGGTGAACCTGCAGTCCGTACGGACTCGTGGCGCGTGACGATCCCAGCATGAGCATCGACTCCCCTGCGGCGCTGCTTGATGGCACACCCACAATAAACCCGTGGCTCGCGCCCGTCCCGGTACTGATGAGAAGGCAGGATGGACGGAGAACTCGTCCACAAGCAGCATCCGACCAACTACGGAGGAAATCGACATGGCACAGGTCAGTGCGAGCAGTTCGATACAACTGGAAGCAGCGCCCGACAAGGTGCTTGCTGCCCTCGCCGATTACGAGACGGTGCGCCCGCGCATCCTGTCGGATCACTACCGCGACTACCGGGTGATCTCGGGTGGCCGGGGTGAGGGCACCGTCGTGCATTGGATTCTCCAGGCCACCGAGAAGCGGCAGCGCGATGTGCAGGCCACCGTCTCAGTCTCCGGCAGCACCATCACGGAGACGGACGCGAACTCGTCGCTCGTGACCACCTGGAGCGTCGTGCCCCACGGCACGGGTTCGACGGTGGTCGTCCTCACCGGCTGGAACGGAGCGGGCGGTATCGGTGGATTCTTCGAGAAGACCTTCGCGCCGATCGGTCTGCGCAAGATCCAGCAGCAGGTCCTTCAGAACCTGAAGAACGAAGTGGACTGACCTCTCCGTCGTGTCACCGCAGACGGTGGACGACTACCCTGAACAGACAAACGTGCAGAAAGGACGTGTCCGTGCAACCCGGTGGAATGCCCGACATGCAGCAACTCCTCGCTCAGGCCCAGCAGATGCAGCAGCAACTGATGGCCGCTCAGAACGAAATGTCACAGGAGGAGGTCACCGGTCAGGCCGGTGGAGGCCTGGTGACCGCGACGGTGAAGGGCACGGGCGAGGTCGTCGCCGTGCACATCGATCCGAAGGTCGTCGATCCCGACGATGTCGAAACCCTGCAGGACCTGGTGGTCGGCGCGATCGCCGACGCATCCGCGAAGGCGCAGGAGAGTGCCGCCGAGAAGCTCGGCCCGCTCGCCGGTGGTCTCGGCGGCGGCATTCCCGGCTTGCCCGGTCTCTAGAGGCTCGCGTTGTACGAAGGACCGGTACAGGACCTCATCGACGAGCTGGGCAAGCTTCCCGGCGTCGGCCCGAAGAGTGCGCAGCGCATCGCGTTCCATCTGTTGTCGGTGGAGCCTCCCGAGATCGACCGACTCCAGGCGGCGTTGCAGAAGGTGCGCGACGGGGTGCAGTTCTGTGAGGTGTGCGGCACCGTGTCGGATCGGGAGCGGTGCAGGATCTGCTCCGACCTCCGGCGCGACCGCACACAGATCTGCGTGGTCGAGGAACCCAAGGATGTGCAGGCGATCGAGCGCACCCGCGAGTTCCGCGGCCGCTACCACGTGCTCGGTGGTGCGCTCGATCCGCTCAACGGCATCGGGCCCGATCAGTTGCACATCCGGGAACTGCTCACCCGGATCGGCAACCAGGAGGACGGCGTCGACGTTTCCGAGGTGATCATCGCGACCGATCCCAACACCGAGGGCGAGGCCACCGCGACGTATCTGGTCCGGATGTTGCGCGACTTCCCCGGGCTGACCGTGACGCGCCTCGCGTCCGGCCTGCCGATGGGCGGCGACCTCGAGTTCGCGGACGAGCTCACGCTCGGACGTGCGCTGTCGGGTCGGCGAGCAATGTGACCGGCGGAGCCGCGGACGCCATCTCCCCGGACGAACCCGAGAAGCGCCGACGGAGTTCGGACGAGACGCGCAAGCTGATCCTCGCTGCGGCGGGCAAGGCGTTCGCGACCCGGCCGTACCGCGACATCACCCTCAAGGACATCGCGGTGGACGCGGGGGTGAGTGCTCCGCTGATCATCAAGTATTTCGGCTCGAAGGAGCAGTTGTACGAAGCGCTGGTGGACTTCCAAGCCGGCGCGCAGGTGCTGTTCGACGGCCCGTTGGAGACGCTGGGGGAGCGGATGGTGGCGACGTTCGCCCGTCCGCTCGAACCGTACAAGCCGTTGTCCATGAACATTCTGTTCATGAGCGGGGCGAGCGACGAGAGCAATCGGCTGCTGCGTGAGAACTATTCGACGCAGATGATCGATGCCCTTGCCGCGAGGCTGCCGGGCGCCGATGCGAGGTTGCGCGCCGAACTGGCGATGTCGGCGGTGATGGGTCTCGCGATCATGCGTCGCCGCATGATGAGGGAGCACGCCACGGGAACGCTGGACGAGGTCGTGGCCCTCTACGCACCGGTGGTGCAGAAGCTTCTCGACGGCAGTCGGGAGTGAATCGTCTCACTCGTGTTGTGAGGTGAATGGGTGTTCACCTAACCTGGTGAACACCCATTCACCTATGCCGAGGAGGGCTCCTTGACTGTTTCGGTCCCTCTGCGGCTGTCCGTGCCTCGCCGGTTCCGTCCCGCGGAACGAACTCGCATCAACGTTCCCGCTGCCCGTCGTCCGGACCTGCGCCGGTTCGTCTTCGCGGTGCTCGCGGTCGGAGCCGTCTTCCAGGCGATCATGCAGACCGTCATGGTGCCGCTGCTGCCCAGCATGCCGGGCTTCACCGGTGCCGGACCGACCGCGGTGTCGTGGTTGGTGACGGCGACGCTGCTGGTCGGCGCGGTGATGACACCGATCTTCGGCCGCCTCGCCGACATGATCGGCAAGAAGAAGATGCTCCTGATCGCCTTCACGGTGATGACGATCGGATCGCTGATCTGCGCCATGACCTCGAACATCGGGCTACTCATCTTTGCGCGCGGCTTGCAGGGAGCGGGCGCCGCGGTGCTTCCGATCGGCATGGCGATCCTGCGCGAGGTGCTGCCCCGCGATCGCGTGGACCGCTCGGTTGCGATGCTCAGCTCGACCCTCGGCATCGGCACGGCGGTCGGAATCCCCTTCGCCGCCGCCATCGTGCAATTCGCCGACTGGCACCTGCTGTTCTGGGTGACCGCCGCCATCGGTGCCGGCGTGGCGCTTGCGGCGTGGTTCGTCGTGCCGGAATCGGACAGCCGAGCGGGCGGCCGCTTCGACGTGGTGGGCGCGGCCGGACTGTCGGCAGCACTGATCTGTTTGCTGGTGCCCATCACCCAGGGCAGTTCGTGGGGTTGGACGAGCCCGGCTGTGGTGTCCATGGCCGCATCCGCCGTGGTCCTCTTCGGCATCTGGGGCTTCCAGCAACTGCGCAACCGCAACCCGCTCGTCGACCTTCGCGTCGCCGCTCGGCGGTCCGTGCTCACGCCGCACCTGTCGGCGTTGCTCGTCGGATTCGCGTTCTACGGAAATACCCTCATCACCACCCAGTTGCTGCAGGCGCCGAGGGGCGAGGGCGCGGGATACGGCCTGACGATCCTCCAGGCGGCGGCGTGCCAGCTCGCTGCGAGCTTCGCCATGATGATCTTTGCGATCGTGGCGTCGCGGATCACCGAGCGATTCGGCCCGAAGGTGACGATCATGATCGGTGCGCTGTTCCTGCTCGCCGGCTACAGCATCCACGCGGTGCCGGACAAACCGCTATGGCTGGTCGTGGCCGCGATCTTCGTCGCGGCAGTCGGCACGTCGCTCGTGTACTGCACGTTGCCGGTGCTGATCCTCGGAGCGGTACCCCTGGAGCAGAACGCGGCAGCCAACGGCGTCAACGTTCTGCTGCGCACGGTGGGCAGCACAGTGTGCAGCGCAGTGGTCGCGTCGGTGCTCGCCGCTCACGCCTTTGCCGGCGGTGTGAGCACCGCCGGGTTCGTCATCGCCTATCTGGTGTGTGCCGGATGCGCGATCGTGGTCTTCGCGTCGGCGTTCGCGCTGCCGTCACGACATACGCGTCGGCCCCGCTCGACGACGGTCTGACGGCGACGGGCGGGGCCTGGGCGATGCGACGTCAGTGCTGCTCTACGCCGAGGTCACGCGGACGGTATCCGAGCGGGTAACCCGGATAGGTCCGGTTGCTCGGATTGCTTGCGGAGAGCGACGCGCGTCGTTTCGGGAAGCGGCGGACCAGTGCGGAGCGTGCGCGCAGCGCACCCTCGGACACCGCCCGCATCCGCGGCGAGCCCTTCGGGAACCCGAACGCCGCGGCCATCCGGTCGTCGATCAGGGAGTACACGACCTTCTCGACTCCACCGCGCAGCGGCTTCGGATACCAGGACTGGAACAGCCGGAGCGTGTAGGTCCCGATGGCATGGTTGTCGTCGCTGTAGACGAACCTCGTCCGCTCGTACTCCTGCTTGAACCGGTAGAACTCCTGGAACGTTTCCGGAATGTCCTTGATACCCATGCGGATACCGACCTGCCGGTAGAAGTGGAACGACGCGAGACGTTCGTTCGGGTGGAGGCGACGCCACCCGTACCTGTCGATCCAGTCGAGCGGGTCGAACGCGAAGGTCGACAGCACGTACAGCATGTCGTCGTTGTCGATCGAGTACTTGCCGTGCATGCGGTTGATGTTCCGCAGCGATTCGCGGCCGCGTTCGGCGTCGTATCCGTGTTCGACGAGTTCGGCCATCAGCAGCGCTGTGTCGTCGTAACGCTTCTGCGGGCGCTTCTCGAATTCACCGGTGCGGGCGAGAAGTGCCGAAATGGTGGGAACGCAGTACGTACGGAACAACGCGAACTCGAGGGAACGCTGGTAGTCCCAAGGGAATTCGTACCCGGCCGTGATCCGGTGGATGTCCTGGTGCTGCGTCACCGGGTCGAGCTTCTCGATGACCTTGACCCAGCCCATGCGACCCCGCCGCGGGCGAGGCTCGCGGTCCGGGGGCGGGAACGTTCCCGCCTTCTCGATACGAGCCACGGGACTCGCCACGACGGCCGCCTTGCGGCTGCGGGTGCGCGGGGGAGTGGTCGTCATCCCGGTCACCTTCCGTGCATGTACTTGAGCATGAGTTCGGAAATCCTCAGATCACGCGCCGGCCGCTCGAGGCTCATCAGTTTCAGTGGGGAACTGAACCTCTCGACCGTGACCGACTTGGTGCGGCTGAACTCGCGAAGACCGTCGGCGCCGTGGATGCGTCCGAAGCCCGATTCGCCGACGCCACCGAACGGCAGCGACGCGATGGCGGCGAAACCGAGCACCGAGTTGACCGACACCATGCCGTTGCGCAGACGCTCGGCGAGCTCGCGTCCCTTGGACTTGTTGCCGATGAAGATCGACGCCCCGAGACCGTATTCGGTGCCGTTGGCGCGATCGACCGCCTCGTCCAGATCGCGAACCTTGTTGACCACCACCGTGGGACCGAACGTTTCTTCGCACACGGCCGTGGACGTCTCGGGAACGTCGGTGAGGATGACGGGTCCGATGACGAGGCCCTGGATCGAGTCGAGGCCGCCGAGCACGGCTTTGCCGCCGCTCGCGAGCGCATCTTCGATATGGCCGCGCACGACGTCCACCTGACGCGGCAGGGTCATCGGACCGTAGGTCGAATCGGCGTCCCCGCCCGGATGCGCGCGGGAGACGGTCGCGGTGAGCTTGTCGAGGAACTCCCGGTAGACAGGCTCGACGACGTAGATCCGTTCCACACCCGCGCACGTCTGACCGGCGTTGCCGAACGCACCGAAGGCAGCGAATTCCACCGCCTTGTCGATGTCGGCGTCGGCCGCGACGATCATTGCGTCCTTGCCGCCGCACTCGGCGACGAGTGGGGTCAGCGACTCGGCACACGCGGCCATGACTTTGCGTGCGGTGGGACCGGATCCGGTGAACGCGACCTTGTCGACACCCGATCGGACCAACGCCGAACCCGTTTCCCCGAGACCCGTGATCACCTGGAATACCGGCTGGGACGGGGAAATCGAATTCCACTTGTCCTCGAGCCACTTTCCGACGCCCGGCGTGAGTTCGCTCGGCTTGAAGACGACCGCGTTTCCGGCCGCCAGCGAGTAGGCGATGGAACCCATCGGTGTGTAGACCGGGTAGTTCCACGGCCCGATCGCACCGACGACGCCGAGCGGCTTGTACTCGAGGGTGGCCGCCTGGTTGAAGCTCGCGACGCCCGACGGGACCCTGCGCGGGCGGAGCACCTTCTTCGCGTTGCGCGCGGCCCAGTCGAGGTGTTCGACGGCGAGCAGGACTTCGAGGAACGCGTCCCCGTACGGCTTTCCGGTCTCCCTCGACACGACGGTGGCGAGCGAGGTGGCATCGGACGCGATCGCCTTCTTGAACTCGAGCAGCCACTCCCGGCGACCGCGGAATCCCTGCGCCTCCCACCAGCGTGAAGCGATCCGTGCGCGGTCGACGGCGGCGGCAACCTCGGCGGCGTCGGCGATCGGATACTCGGCGATCACCTCACCGGTGCGAGGGTCGAGGCTGGCGAACGTGTCGGAGTTTTCCGAGGCGGCAACCGCCTTCGCGGTACCCGCTTCCGATGTCTCCGAGGGACTGAGATTCTGGGTCATGACCGACACTTCCTGTGGACCGCATCAAATATATTTGATGTGATAGCTGTAGTGGACATCACATTAGGCGCTGTCGCGGTGATTGGACAACCCCTGTGTGCAGTTGTCCGGACTACTCCAGGAGACGATATGTCGGCACCCACACCGAGCACCGACAAGGCCAGTGAGCGGGGCGGGATCCGGCCGCGGGCCGGGTTGCCGATGCGACGACGACCGCAGTTGTCCGACGAGGTCGCCGGGCACCTGCGCGGCTCGATCATGTCGGGCGCGCTCCGGCCCGGAGATTTCATCCGCCTCGACGAGACGGCCGCCGAACTCGGAGTCAGCGTCACGCCGGTGCGCGAAGCGCTCCTCACGCTGCGGGGCGAAGGAATGGTCGAGTCGGCGCCGAATCGTGGATACCGGGTCTCGCCCCTGAACAGGTCCGACATCGACGACATCTTCTGGTTGCAGGGGCAGATCGCCGTGGAGCTGGCGCTGCGCGCCGTAGATCGGGTCACTGCCGAGGATCTCGTGCGGCTCGCAGAACTCAACGAGCGGTTGCGCTCGCTCGTCGCACTTCCCGGTGGCGCGTCGCCGGATGTGGAGCGAATCGCCGACGCGGAGTTCGACTTCCATCGTGAGGTCAACCGCATCGCGGGTAGTCCCAAACTCGCCTGGTTCCTCAACAATGCGGCACGTGTCATCCCGTACCGCCTCTATGCGCGCCACACCGGCTGGGGGACGAAGGCCGTCGCGGCGCACGCCAAGCTCATCGAGGCGATGCGGGTCCGCGATCACAACGAGGTGATCACGCAGACCCTGGTGCAGTTCGACGACGCGGCCGAGAGATTGGTCGAGCATCGCCGGCACGTGGGGACGGACCGTTCGGGGGTGTAGGACCAGCGCTTGCCTATCTGAGCACAGGTGTGCACAATTCGAATGATCGTGCTGCATCCGTGCATCCCCCCGTCAGGAGACCTCATGGTGACCCGCACCGGAGAGGGCGCACCTCGCGTCGACCCCGAGTCCCGTCCGATTCCGCCCGGTGCCGTCGACCTCGCCGATTTCGTGGGTGAGTCCATGCTGCTCCTCGGAGCCGGCGCCACTGTTCTCCTGCAACTCGCGGCGCGGGGAGTCGGGCACGGTGTTGCCGAGCACAGCACCACGTTGCAACGGCCGCTCGACCGGCTGCGGACCACCATGACCTACGTCTACGCGGTCACCCTCGGTTCCCCCGAGGAGAAACAGCAGATCGTGCGGATGGTCAACAAGGCCCATGTCCCGGTGCATTCGGAGACGTACAACGCGTTCGATCCCGAGCTTCAGCTGTGGGTGGCGGCCACGCTCTACCGCAACGGCACGGAGATGTACTCGCGCATCTTCGGGGAACTCGGCGACAACGACCGCGAGCACCTGTATCGCCAATCGGCGGTGTACGGAACGGCGCTTCAGGTCAAGGAACACATGTGGCCGGCCACGCGAGCCGACTTCGAGGCGTACTGGGAAGAGATGATCGCGTCGTTCGAGGTGGACGCGAAGGTTCGTGCCTTCGCCCGCCACCTGCTTTCCGGTGGCGACGCCCCGCTCGCAGTCCGCGCGCTGATGCCCCTGCAACGGTTCATGACGACCGGACTTCTGCCGCAACGGTTGCGTAAGGAGTTCGGTCTTCCGTGGAGTCGACGCGACCAGCGCCGGTTCGATCTCTTCTGGAAGCTCTTCCCGCCGGTCTATCGCCGTGTCCCCAGGCCGATCCGGCAGTTGTCCGCCACGTACTACCTGCGCGACATGCGGCGCCGGATGGCAGCGCAGGGGCACCTCATCTGACGGAGAACTCAGAGCGCCACGTCGCGTTCGAGTCCGAACCAGTAGTGCTCCCCGCCGTCGAAGACGAGCTTTCCCTTCCCGTTCATCACACCGATCAGTGTGTCGTCGTCGACCTTCTTGAAGTGGTCGAAGACGGGCATGCCGTCGTACACCATTGTCGCGGTGACCTCGCCCCGGAACACGATTTCCCACAGGCTGGCCTCCCCTCGACCGGTCTCCTTGTCGGAGAACAGTTCTCCGTCCTCACCGCGGCACACCAGGGGTTGCACCTCGCTCGCGGAGACGAACGACTTGCCGTACCAGCGCGAAGCGGCAAGGAGTCCGTGTGTGCGGTGTCCCGTGTCGAAACTGAATCCCTTCCAGCGATATCCGACGAGATCGTCTATCCGTGCCGGCGTGAGATGTGGCCACAGCGCGTCCAGTTCGCGCGGATCGATCAGATCGGTGCGAGCCCGCAGGTCTGCGACTTGCCGAACCACGTCCATGTCGTCTCCTTTAGTCGTCGAAGGTCAGAACTGCTTTGACGACCTCGCCCGAGTTCACGGCAGCGAGGGCGTCGTCCAGTTTCGCGAAGTCGAAGGTGCGCACCAGTTTCTCGACCGGAAAGCGCCCGTTGCGCCAGAAATCCGCGAGTTCCGGAAGGAAGCGGTGCGGGTCGCAGTCGCCCTCGATCACCCCGGTCAGTGTGCGCCCGGCAAGCAGATGTGTTTGATCGACCGTGATGGGATTGCGGCCTGCCTGAAGACCCAGTGTCGCACACACGCCGGGACTGCCCAACGACGACAATGCCTGTCGAACAACCGATTCGGTCCCGACGGCTTCGACTGCGAAGTCGGCGCCCCCGTCGGTGAGGCGACGGAGATGACGGCCGAGGTCGTCGTGCTCGTCGGGTGATGCCACCTCGGTGGCCCCGAGTTCACGCGCGAGGTCGTGGCGGCGACGGTTGGGGTCGATACCGATGACGGTGGTGCAACCGGCGATGCGGGCGGCCATGATCGCGGCCATCCCGACCGCACCGAGACCGAACACGACGATCGACGAGGCCGGTTCGGGGCGGAGGACCCGCAGAACGGTGCCCGCGCCGGTGGCGAGCCCGCATCCGAGAGGTCCCGCGAGAGCGATCGGTACGTCGGAGGGTAGCCGGACCGCATTGCGTTCGGTGACTACCGCCAGCGACGAGAAGGACGATTGCCCGAACCAGTTACCGTGCAGGGGATCCCCGTTCGCGTCCTGAAGAACGGTCGTGCCGTCGCTCCGGGTGCCGCCGTAGTTGAGCGCGGCGAAGCGCGCGCAGTACGAGGGTCGGCCGCGTGTGCAATTGCGGCACTGCCGACACGAATCGAAGCCCAGCACCACCGCGTCTCCGACTGCGAGTCGCGTCACGGCGGTGCCGACTTCGGTGACGATGCCGGCGCCCTCGTGTCCGAGGACCGCGGGCACCGGGATGGGGACACCCCCTGCCGCCGCAGTGAGGTCGGTGTGACAGATTCCGACGCCGCGCATGCGCACGAGAACTTCGTCGGGACGAAGATCGGGGACGCTGACGGGTTCGAGCTGCAACGGGGCCCCGTACGCCCGGAGAACCGCTGCTGTCGCCGTGCGCCTCACCCGTGCTGTTCTTCCGGCCAATGTGCGCCGAGCAGTATCGCGAGCATCAACTGCTGGACGCGACGCCGCGTGGATGCGGTGGACCGGAATCGCAGGAGGTTGCCGGTGTCGAGCACGACGTTGAGGGCCGCGTGCACGAGGAAGCGGCATTCCACCGGCGACAAGTCACTGCGCAGTTCCCCGATGAGCCGCGCCCAGTCCTCGATGTTGAGTCGCTGGATGTTCCGCAGGTCGCTGCGGTGATGGGCCGGAAGGTTCCCGATCTCCGCGAAATAGACCGACATCAGCGCGCTGTGCTCGAACGACAGCCGGATGAAGAAGTCACTGAGGGTCTCGAGCGCCTGGGCCGGTGTCGTCGACTCGGTCAGGGCCGAGCCCACGGCCACCGCCACCCGGTCGGCGGCGCGCCGGAACGCGGCTGCGAGAAGCTCGGCTTTGCTGGGGAAGTGCCGGTAGACCCCGGAGGCGTTGATGCCCGCGGCTGCCCCGATCTCCTCGATGCTCACCTCGTGGTAACCGCGGGCATCGAACAGCAGCACGGCCTCGTGGAGCAGCACTTCACGTTTGTTCGCCATGGTGAGGCCCTGGGGTGCGGACACCGCGTCGGCTTCCGGGAGATCCGGTACGAGGGGGACCGCTGCGAGTGCGCGGCAGGCATCGAGCAGCAACTGCTGGATGCGGCGGGTGGACAACGGTGCGCGGTGGGTGGTGATCGAGCCGATGACACTGAGCATGGCCGTGCTGAGCAGCACGTGGTCGGAGTCGGAGAGATCGGGTCGCAGACGGGAGAGGGTATGCGCGAGCCGCCTGTTGATCGCCACCATCTTCGAGCGGATCTCGCTGCGGTCGTCGCTGGTGAGATATCGCCGCTCCCAGCGATACAGACCCCCGGTGCGCCGGTTGTCGATGGTGGTCCGGATGAGCGAGGTGAGCTGCCGGTCGAGAACGTCGGCCGGATCCTGGTCGTCCCCCGGATCGAGCTCGTTCAGTGCGCCTTCGAGCGCGTCGGCGAGCGTGGCGACAGCGTGGTGGAACAGCGCGTACTTGTTCGGGAAGTGCCGGTACAGCGCGGGACCGGAGATGCCGACTGCGGAGGCGATCTCGTCGATGCTCACTCCGTGATAGCCGCGTTCGCTGAAGGCCTCGGCTGCAACGGTGGCGATCTGCGCCTTCCGGTTCTTGGGCCGACGGCGCGGTGCGGGAGTGGCGGAGCTGTCCTCCGCACGGTTGCGCGCCTCGACCTGCGCGTGTTCGGGCACCGGGCCTCCTCGGATGGGTGGAGCGCGGCCCAGGACCGGGGCCGTAGGGGGATGGTCGGATTCAAAGGTAACAGCCGCACCCCTGGAAACGGAACGCGCATGCTCCTCTCGAGCGGCGGAAAACCGCAGTACAGAACGTATTGACAAACCCCGGAGGAGACACCAAAGTTAACACCGATTCTCAATGTGCTTCATGGGATTGACGTAGGGAATCGTGCTGGACACAGGCACATCCAGGATCCGAGGGGGACCCGTGAGAACTCGATTCACCGACATGTTCGGGGTGGAACATCCCATCGTTCAGGGCGGCATGATGTGGGTCGGCCGCGCCGAACTGGTCGCCGCCGTCGCCAATGCCGGCGCGCTCGGCTTCATCACGGCTCTGACGCAGCCGACCCCCGAGGATCTCGTGCGTGAGATCGAGCGGACCCGCGAACTCACCGACAAGCCGTTCGGCGTCAACCTCACCATTCTTCCCTCGATCAACCCGCCTCCGTACGCCGAATACCGGCAGGCCATCGCCGACTCGGGTATCGAGATCGTGGAAACAGCGGGATTCAACCCCGCGGACCACCTTCCTTTCTTCAAGGACGCCGGTATCAAGGTGATCCACAAGTGCACCAGCGTTCGTCACGCGGTCAAAGCGGAACGGATCGGCGTGGACGCGGTGAGTATCGACGGCTTCGAATGTGCCGGGCACCCCGGTGAAGACGATGTGCCGGGTCTGATCCTCATCCCGGCCGCTACCCGCCGGCTCACGATCCCGGTGATCGCATCCGGTGGAATCGCCGACGCCCGTGGTCTCGTGGCCGCGCTCGCGCTCGGTGCCGAAGGGGTGAACATGGGCACCCGGTTCATGTGCACGGTCGAGTCGCCCGTAGCGCAGGAGGTCAAGGAGCAGATCGTCCGGAGCACCGAACTCGACACCAAGCTCATTTTCCGGACGCTCCGGAACACGGCCCGCGTCGCCTCGAACACCGTCAGCCGCGAGGTTGTCGAAATCGAGTCGCGCGGAGCGGAGTTCGGGGACATTCAGCATCTCGTCTCGGGTGCACGAGGCCGGAAGGTGTTCGAGGACGGAGACCTCGACGCAGGAATCTGGACTGCGGGTCAGAGTCAGGGGCTGATCGACGACATACCGACGGTGTCGGACCTCGTCACACGGATGGTGGCCGAAGCCGAGGACATCATCACCAGCCGGCTCCAGGGGTTCGTGGCCGCCGGCTCGGAGGTGGGGGCATGACCGCAACGTCCATCGTCGAGGGGCTCCGTTCCGAACTCGCCGACGGGATCCTCAGGCTCACCATTTCCCGGCCCAAGCGAATGAACGCGATCGATCTGCCGACGTTGTCGGCGCTGAGCGACGCGGTGACGGCTGCCGATACCGACACCCGGGTGCGCACGATCGTTATCACCGGTGAGGGCAAGGCATTCTGTACCGGAGCGGATCTCGCTGCGGGAGCGGCAAATCCGCAGGACCCCAACGTGGCGATGGATGCCACTACCGGTTTGATCCGGGCGATCACCGAGGTTTCCGTTCCCGTCATCGCGGCAGTCAACGGTCCTGCCGCCGGTGTCGGCGTGTCGATCGCCCTCGTCGCCGACCTTACGTACGCCGCAGAGAGCGCATACTTCCTGCTGTCCTTCGTCAACATCGGGTTGATGCCCGACGGTGGAGCGAGCCTGCTCGTTCCGGCCGCGATCGGCCGCGCTCGCGCGGCCGAGATGGCGCTGCTCGGCGAACGCATCGGTGGCGCGGACGCCGACCGGTTCGGTCTGGTGGCGCGGACACTGCCGGACGACGAACTCGCAGCACACGTCGACGCGGTGGCCGCGCGCACCGCGCGAGGGCCCCGGCGCGCACAAGCCCTCACCAAGAAAGCACTCAACGCCACGACCCTCCCACTGCTCGACAACGCGCTTGCGCGAGAGAAAGAAGGTCAGGTGGAACTGCTCACTTCGGCCGATTTCGCCGAGGGGGCCATGGCGATGCTGGAGAAGCGCCCCGCACGCTTCACCTAGCTCATGAATCCCTCACAAGATGCACTTCCCGGAGGGGAGTTGCGGAGGGCACATCGTTTCCCTCTGCGCTCCCCTCCGGTGAATTCACAGTTCACGGCTGTCTTGTGCTCACGTCGAGGCAGCGCTACGCCGCAAATATCGGGCCGATCCCATGTTCGACCGGCAGAGAATCTCCGTTAACAAAGCTCTGGTCTAAACATCGCTCGGCCTGTAACGTGCCTCACACATCGAAGGCTCGGCTTCCGCCCGGTTCGCCTTCCTGTCCCGTCACGAGAGGACCCATCGATGGCGCCCCCCGTAGCCACTCCCGGATCGACCGGCACCCGATCGACTGTCACCGAGTCGATGCGTTTTCGTAGCAACAACTGGAACAACCAGGTCTCTCGGCACGCGTTGATGATTCCCGACCGCACCGCGCTCCGATTCCTGGGCGAATCGATCACCTGGTCTCAGCTGGACGCACGAGTCGAGAAGCTGGCAGATGCGTTGTCGCGGCGGGGCATCGGCTTCGGCGACCGGGTGATCGTGCTGATGCTCAACCGGCCCGAGTACCTCGAGACGGTACTGGCCGCCAATGCCCTCGGAGCCATAGCGGTTCCCGTGAACTTCCGCTTGACTGTGCCCGAGGTGGCATTCCTCGTCGCCGATTCCGGTGCGAAAGCCATTGTCGCCGAAGGGCCGCTCGTCCCGCTCGCCGCCGCTGCGCGAGCGCAGTCGGAAGGCATCGAACTCTTCGTCACTCTCGGTGCCGAACCCGAGGGCGATGCTGTGAGTTACGACGACCTCGTCACCGAGGGCGGCGATGCCCGCACCCCGGTGGAGATCCCGAACGACACGGCGGCGCTCATCATGTACACCTCCGGAACCACCGGCCGCCCGAAGGGCGCTGTGCTCACACATTCGAACATGGAAGCCCAGTCGCTCACGTGCATCCGGGCGTTCCGCCTCTTCGACGAATCCGGCATCGGGTTCTGTGCGTCGCCGATGTTCCACATCGCGGCGCTCGGTTCGATCGCACCGAGCCTGATGCTCGGCACCACGACGGTGATCCACCCCGTCGGCGCATTCGATCCGGAGGTGCTCCTCGACGTACTCGAAGCGGAGCAGGTGACCAGTCTGTTCCTGGTTCCCGTCCAGTGGCAGGCCGTGTGCGCAGCCCAGCAGGCGAACCCGCGAAAGCTGAAGCTGCGCAACATCTCCTGGGGAGCGGCGCCGAGTTCGGATACCATCCTCCGCGCGATGGCCGAATCCTTCCCTGATGCCTTCAATGTCGCGGTGTTCGGGCAGACGGAGATGTCGCCGATCACCTGCGTCCTCGACGGAGACGACGCGATTCGCAAGCTCGGATCCGTCGGCCGGGTCATCCCCACGATTCAGGCACGTGTCGTCGACGACGAGATGAACGACGTCGAACCGGGTCAGGTCGGGGAGATCGTGTACCGCGGCCCGACCATGATGCGCGAATACTGGAACAACCCGTCCTCCACGGCGGATGCGTTCTACGGCGGATGGTTCCATTCCGGTGACCTCGTGCGCGTCGACTCCGAAGGTTTTGTCTACGTCGTCGACCGCAAGAAGGACATGATCATCTCGGGCGGTGAGAACATCTACTGCGCCGAGGTCGAGAACGTCCTCTTCGGACATCCGAAGGTCCTCGAAGCCGCAGTCATCGGCCGTCCGGACAACAAGTGGGGCGAAGTTCCGGTGGCGGTGGTCGCGCTCGCGGCCGGCATCGACGATCTCACCATCGGGGAACTCCAGCCCTACCTCGACGACCACTTGGCGCGGTACAAGCACCCCAAGGAAGTGGTGATCGTCGAGGCGCTGCCCCGCAATGCCAGCGGCAAGGTCGTCAAGGGCGAGCTACGCGGCGGAGTGTCTGCCGTGATTCAGGGCTGACCTTCCCCACCGGTCACCCGGTCGAGTGCGGGACCGGGCCGCGGATCAGGGAAGGAGAGGGGGCATATGACGTTCGAACTGCCCAAACCGAAGGGGCCGGCACACGATCTGGCGATCCAGGTCGGTGCGCTCGTCGGCTTCTCCCTCGAAACCCTGATTGCCACGGCCCGCGTCCTGTTCCGCCGCCGTCTCTCGCTCGGTGAGACCGTCACCCAGTCGCTGTTCATCGCGAAGGTCTGCAGCGGTCCCGCACTACTGCTGATGCTCCCGGTCGGTGTACTGATCGCGGTGTCGGTCGGTTCGCTCGCGGGACAACTCGGTGCCGGCGCCTACTCCGGCGCAATCGTCTCGTTCGTCGTGGTCGGGCAGGCCGCCGCACTGGTGTGCGCTCTCATGCTCGCCGGTGTCGGCGGTTCCGCGATCTGTGCGGACCTCGGGTCGCGCACGATCCGGGAAGAGATCGAGGCGATGGAGGTGATGGGACTCAACGTGATCGAACGACTGGTGGTTCCTCGACTGCTCGCCTCGGTGCTCGTCTCGCTCATGCTCTGTTCGCTCGTCACGCTCGTCGGTGTCACCGCGTGCTACCTGTACGAGATCTATCTCAACGACGGGTCCGGTGGGGCGTTCTTGCGCACCCTCGGCGAATACGGACGACTGTCGGATTTCGTGACGGCGATGTTCAAGTCCGCGTGCTTCGGCGTCACGTCCGCGCTGATCGCTTCCTTCAAGGGCCTCCACGCCAAGGGCGGACCGAGCGGTGTCGCCGACGCTGTCAACGAAGGTGTGGTGCTCGCGTTCGTCATGGTGTTCGTCGTCAATACCGTTCTGTCCCAGATGTACACCGTGCTCGTTCCCGCGGTAGGCACCTACTGATGATCTCGTACACCACCTTCACCCGTGCGCGCTCGATGACGCATCGTCCGATCGCCGCGACCGTCGACGGTTTCGCATCGATGGGCCGGCAGGTCGTGTTCGCGGGGAAAACGGTCGCCGGAATCCCCACTGCGCTGCGACGGTATTTCCGTCACGTGCTCTACCACATCGGCGATGTCAGTTTCGGATACGCGTCGCTGCTCGCCGGGGGCGGCACGATCGGAATCGTGTTCGCGATGTCCGCGGTGGCCGCGATGATGGTGGGCGTCGAAACGCAGCGAGGACTCGAGCTGATCGGCATGACGTCCTTGTCGGGCATGCTGTCCGCGATCGCCAACACCCGGGAACTCGCACCCGTCGTCGCCTCCATCGCGCTGGCCGCCAAAGTCGGGACGGGATTCACGGCTCAACTCGGCGCGATGCGCATCTCCGACGAGATCGATGCGCTCGACGCGATGGCCGTGAAATCCATTCCGTTTCTGGCCAGTACCCGTCTCGTCGCCGCCGCTGTCTGCGTGATCCCGATCTACATGGTGGGGTTGCTGGCCTCGTTCGTCGCCACCCGGCTGGTCGTCGTCAACTTTCAGGGCAACTCAGCCGGCACCTACGACTACTACTTCCACCTCGCGCTCTCACCGGCCGACCTCTGGTATTCGTTGATCAAGGCGGTCGTATTCGCGATGATCGTGGCGATTGTCCACTGTGCGTACGGTTTCTACGCCTCGGGCGGACCTGAGGGTGTGGGCCGTGCCGCAGGGCGGGCGTTGCGTACGAGCATCCTGGCCATCGGGATCACCGACGTCGTGCTCACCTTCGCCCTGTGGGGTCTCGTGCCCACCATCCCGGGGGTGGGAGTCTCGTGACGTCTGCACACCTCGTCCCGCGCACACTGTCCGCTGCCGCCGCTCCGCGCCGGACGAACAAGATGTCGGGTCCGACCCGCCCGGTCCTCGCGCTGATCGGTGTGGTCTCGACCGTAGTTCTCGTCGTCACCGGAGTATTGCTCGTGGCGTCCGGTGCCGGGACCTTGTCACGGGATCCGCGCGTGACCGCCACACTTCCCGCCGACGCCGGACTGATTTTCGGTTCCGCGGGGGTCCAGTACCAGGGCGTGCACGTGGGAAGCCTCACCGGAATCGACGCCGGTGTCACCAGTTCCCGCCTGACGATGCAGATCGACACGGCGCAGATCTCCCAGATTCCGGCGTCGGTACGGGTGCGCGTCGTGCCGCGCACGCTGTTCGGCGACGTATTCCTCGAGTTGGTGCCGCCGGAGGAACCCGAGCGAGGTCCACGGCTCGAGGCAGGCGCGGAACTGAGCGTCGACACCTCCTCGGAGTCCGTGCAACTGGCGAACCTGTACTACCGGGCTGCCGAATTGATGGAACAGCTTCGTCCCGAGCAGCTTTCGGTCGCGCTCGACGCCATGAGCCAGGCATTGCAAGGACGGGGAGCAGCCCTCGGGGAGACGATCGACCGCACGGCCGCGCTGACGACCGATCTCGGCCCGCTCGTCGACTCGGGTATCGCCGCGGCGCCCCAGCTCGCGACTGTGAACGAAGCGATCTCCGCAGCCACCGACGATGTCGTCGCCATCATGCAGAACGCGTCCGAACTGTCGCAGGTCGTCCTTGACCGGGAGGGCGGTATCCGCCGGCTGCTGTCCGGGGGCGCGTCACTCGGGCAGGAAGGTGCAGCCGTGCTGTCCGCGAACACGGACAACATGATCGCGGTGGTCCGGAACGGGGCGCCGGTGATGGGCGCGTTCGCAGGCAACACCACCGGCCTCGACGAGACCCTTCGCTACCTGTCCGTCTTCGGTGGTGCCGGCGCCCGGGTGTTCTCGACCGGCCGGTTCAACATCACCGCAGTCCCGGATTTCGCCGATCCGATGCCGTACACAGCGGCGGACTGCCCGAGGTACCCGGGCATGGACGGCGCGAATTGCGGTGATCCGGTCCGGACGTCTGCGCCGAACCTCTCCTCGATTCGGTCTGCGTCGGCCGAGCGCGCACCGCTCCGCTACCTCGAGCAGATCGCCGCGGGTATCGCGCCCGACGCGGCGGAGTTCGGTGACGACCCGTCGGCAGCGGCGTCGATGCTGCTCGCGCCGTTCGTTCGTGGAGCGGAGGTGAGCATCCCGTGAGTGCCCTGACCGGACCGATGCTGCGCCTGGGCGCGTTCTGCGTAATAGGAGTGCTCGCCGCCGTCGTCGTGGGGAACACCCTCGACCAGCCCGTCGTCGGCTCCACCCGCGAGTACTCGGCCGAGTTCACCGATGTCGAGGGGCTCACTCCCGGCAGCGACGTGACACTCGCCGGAGTCCGTGTCGGCAAGGTCGCGCGCGTGGAGTTCGCACCACAGGACGACGGAAGCTCGCGTGCGCGAGTGCACTTCGACATCGAATCCGGTCGGCAACTGACGACCGACGTCACCGCGAAAGTCAATTACGGCGACATGATCGGCGTACGTTACGTCGCGTTGCGCCTGCCTGCCGACACGACAGGGGTGGTGCTCGAGGAGAACGCGACCATCCCCCTCGAACAGACCGCCCCGCCGGTCGATCTCACCGCGCTGGTCAACGGCTTCAAGCCACTGTTCGAGGCGATCGATCCCGCCCGCATCAATTCCCTCGCGGTCTCCGTGGTGGAAGCGTTCCAGGGGCAAGGCGGAACACTCGAATCCCTGCTCCTGCACATCGCCTCGGTCAGCGCGGACGTCGTCGAACAGGAGCAGGTCTTCAACGACGTGATCGCCAATCTCGAGCAACTCGTCACCGTCGTCGACCGGCGCAACGAGGAGGTCTCCTCCCTCATCTCCGGGATGGCGGTCGTGAGCCAGGCACTTGCCGGCGATGAAGCGCAACTCGCGGCACTGGTGGACCGTGGTAGTTCGGCCGTACGGGCCACGGCAGCGCTGATGTCCGGCGCCGTCACCCCACTCGATACCGCGGTGACGGATCTGCGGGTGATGACCGACGCATGGATTCCGCAGACCGACAACTTCGACGAGGCGATGGCGGGCCTGCCCGCGCTCGCGGACAGCCTCAATCGGATCGGCGACTACGGCGGCTGGCTCAACCTCTACATGTGCAACTTCACGGTCCTGTCGGGAGACTTCGAGACGAACCTTCTCGGCACCGCCTACTCGGAGGTGTGCCGATGAGCGCGGCACGCGAGACGCGGGACGCGCTCGCGGCGATCTTCTCCGGCCGGCACGACCGGAATGCGAATCCGATCCTTCTCGGTGTGATCGGCATGGTCGTCGTCGCGGTGGTGATGGTCGGTGCACTGGCGCTTCCGCAGTTGACCTACTTGGCCAGGACACAGTCGTATACAGCCGAATTCGCCAACGCGGCGGGCCTCGCTCCCAACGACCCGGTCTACGTCTCCGGTGTCCCGGCCGGCCGCGTCGAGGGTCTGGAGATGGCAGGCGACCACATACTGGTCGACTTCCGGATCGACCGGCAACAGGATCTCGGCGACCGCACCACCGCGGAGATCAAACTCAAGACCATCCTGGGTAAGCGCTATCTCTCGGTGACACCGTCGGGTGCGGGCGAACTCACCGGCGACCGTGTTCCGTTGTCCCGCACCGCGGTGCCCTACAGCCTCGACGAATTGACCACGGATGCACAGGCTGTGAGCGAAGGACTCGATATCGAATCCATCGAAACGATGATGCAGACGCTGACCGACGCCATGCCCTCCGACTCCCAGCACATCACCGACGCACTGGCAGGAGTCGAAGCGACGTCGCAGATGATCGTGCGCAACGATGCGCGGATCACGTCGTTGCTGCGTTCCGCGAAGTCGCTCACCTCGGTGGTCGCCACACAGAGCGAGGACGTCTCGGTTCTGGTCCGCAATGCCACGACGGTGGTGGACATCCTCGCCGCGCGCAAGGAGGCCCTGGTCCGTCTCGTCGAGGATCTGCGCGGACTCGCCGCCACCACGGCAGCGTTCCTCACCGACAACTCTTCCGAGATCGACGCGCTGCTCGTGAACCTCGAATCGGTCACCGCGACGCTCGCGGCCAACGTCGCGAACATCGACCGGATTCTCGCGACACTGCCCGCGGGCCTCCGCGCCGCGGCCGATGCGTCCGGCAACGGGAACTGGGTCGACGTGCACGCTCCCGCCGGGCCGATTCCCGACAACGCGTTGTGCGCCATCGGTGTGATGGAGGGGTGCAATTGAGCGGGACGGTAAGAAGGTGGCTGATACGCGTCATCGCGATCGTGGTCGTCCTGGGTCTGTGCGCGGCCGGTGCGTGGTACGTCGTGGGGCCCGACCGCACCAGAACTGTCGTCGCGCAGTTCGCGTCGGTGAACGGCATCTATCCCGGGAGCAAGGTGGCCGTTCTCGGCCTTCCCCTCGGCACGGTCGAAGAGGTGCGGCCGGCGGGACGCGTCGTCGAGGTCACGATGACGGTTCCGACCGACGTCACCCTTCCTGCCGACGTGTCGGCCTTCGTCATGAACCCGTCGGTGATCAGCGACCGCTTCATCGAACTGGGGCCGGCGTATCAGGACGGCCCCACCCTGCAGGACGGTGACATCATCCCCGTCGAACGCAGTCACGCTCCGATCAACTGGGACGAGTTGCTCGAAAGCGTCGACATGCTCGCCGGTGCGCTCGGCCCCGACGGAGGCGAACTCGGCCGGACCCTCGAGGTCGCGGCCGACGCGACCGCCGGTACGGGCGAGGACATGAACCGCGCGATCGTCGCCTTGAGCCAGGCCACCTCGGTCGTCGGGGCCAAGTCCGAAGACATCGGCGGGGTGATCGACGACCTCGCGGTCGCGCTCGGGGCAGTCCATTCGAAGGAGGGAGATCTCGCCACCATCGTCGAGGGAATGGGCGAACTGGGCGAGGAATTGCAGCGCGCGGAGCTCGACGTCGGAACCCCGATCGATCAACTCACCGTCGTGCTCGACCGACTCGACGTCCTGCTCGCCGATCGCAGCGGCGACATCGAACAGATCATGGCGAATGCGCGGACGCTCACCGACACCTTTGCGCTCCACGAGGTCGGGCTCGCCGAGATCTTCGACGTGCTGCCTCTGGCCATGCAGAACATCGACAACGCCATCGGGCCCGACGGCCGGGCGCGGATCCGGCTCAACATCTCCACGCAGATCGGGCAGTTCCCGCGCGCACAGGAACTCTGTGCGCAGGAACCGTTACCGCTGTGCACCGGCGCGGGATTCACCAATCCCATCACCGTGCCGTTCGATCTCTCCGACCCCTACGAAGATCTCGTTCCCGAAGCACTCGACCGTGCCCTGAACGAAGGCGGCACCCGATGATCGGGCGTCTCCGCGTGGCCGGGGCACTGGCGTCGATCATGCTGCTGTCCACCGGGTGCGGTCTCAGCCTGCACGAACTCCCACTCGGCCGGACCGCATCCGGCGAGACATACATGGTGACGGCGGTCTTCGAGAGCGCAGACCGGATCGACCCGGGAGTGGAGGTGCGTGCCGGGCAGGCCGTCGTGGGCCGTGTCCACACGCTGCGGACGGACGGCACGCGTGCGTACCTGGATCTCAGCATGTCGACGTCTTCCGAACTCCCGGCGAATGTCGGCGCGTCCGTGCGGCTTCCGTCCGCGCTGGGCAGCCCTTTCGTGCAGATCGATATGCCGGAGGAGCCGTCACCGGAGCCGCTGTCCGAGGGCGACACGATCGAGCGGACGGAGGTGGGTCCGGATATCGAGGCAACCTTCGCGATGCTGGGTCAGGTGGTCAACGGCAGCGGGCTCGATCAACTCCGCACCATCACCACGGAACTCGATGCCGCGTTCGGCAACCGGGGGGAGAAGATCCGCGACATGCTGACCCGTCTGGACTCCACGATGGCGCTGGCCGACGAGAACAGCGTGCACTTCGAGCGCACTCTGGCCGCGGTGGAGTCGGTGTCCGGACGTCTTGCGCAGCAACAGGAATTGCTCGACCGGAGTATCGATGACAGCTCGCGCATGGTGACGTTGCTCGCCGAGCAGCAGCAGGATCTGACGACGCTCGTGTCGAGTACCGCGGCGGTGTCCGCGTCGGTCGATGCGGTGATGCAGGATTCCGGCACGATCGATGGTGCGGTCTCCGACCTCGCCGACATCACCTCGGGAATCAAGGATTTCAACAACACCGTGGAGGCGGCGCTCGTCAACATGACCGGGTTCATGGACGGTTTCCGGCGCGCCACCCCCGGCGACTACTTGATCTTCGACGGTGCCTTCGACATCCCCGCGGCCATCGACCTGCTCGTGACAGGCGGGGTACCGCTCGACGGCGGGCCGGCGGTGCCGTTGCCGCAGACGGGCATCGCGGCGGGATTGCAGGACCTGCTCCGAGGCGGTGTCCGGTGAACCGCTCGGTGAAGGTACAGGTCACCTTGTTCGTGATCGTCGGCCTCCTCGCGACGGTCTTCGGTGTCCGGTACGTGCTGGGACCGCAGAGTCTCGGCGGTGCGATCGACATCCGGGCACACCTGTCCGACGCGCGGGGGATCGGTCCGGGCACGTCCGTGACCTACCGGGGCGTCGCGGTGGGTGAAATCGACTCCATCGAGGTCGCACCGGGTGGACGCGGGTCCGACGCGGTGCTCTCCCTCGACCCGGGGACGCAGATTCCCGCGGGCAGCACCGCGCGGGTGGTCACCGCCACGGCGATCGGCATTCTCACCCTCGACATCGAACCCGAGACGGACGAAGGCCCGTACCTCGTTGCCGGCGACGAAATCCTCGTACCGGTCGAGGATCAGAGTCTTCGGCTGGACCAGATGCTGATCCGGATGACGTCGCTGATCGAGAGTCTGGACGCAGACTCGCTCGTCACCCTCGGCGAGACCTGGGGAACCGCCCTCGAAGGGACAGGCCCCGAACTGCAGGCGTTGCTCGAGAACGCCGACGCGTTGTCGCAGATGGTGGAAGAACGGGCACCGGCCCTCGCGACGCTGCTCGACGAGGGACTCGGTCTCGTCGACGCACTGGCGGCCAACTCCGAATCGTTCCCCGGCACGATCGGGGCGGTGCGCGACGTATCCGACCAACTCGCAGGCAGCAAGGACTCGCTCGTGTATCTGCTCGATCGCTCGCCGGAGGCCCTGTCCCGCGTCGAAGCGCTGTTCGCGGCGACCGAGGACAACTTCGGGATCCTGCTCACCAACCTGGTGACGGTCGGTGAGGTGCTGGGACCACGGACCCCGGCGCTGGAGGCCGGACTCGTGTCGATTCCGGCAGCGTTGAAAGATCTCGACCGGGTCGTCGTGGGTGACCGGGGCAACTTTTCGCTCGTGGCCACGCAGGGGCCGGTGTGTTACTACGACACCCCGCGCCGCACGATCCCGGACTACGGCCCCCGGCAGCCGAACCTCTCGCTCTACTGCCCTCCGGACGAAGGCCTCGCTCAGCGTGGCGCGCGGGTGGCACCGAGACCGAACGACCTCGGCCTGCAGAACCAGACCACGCCGGGTGCGGTGACCGGCCCCGACATCGCCGACGACCCGCTGCTCATTCCGACCGGGGTGCAAGCACTGAACTACTGGCAGACGCTGTTGGAAGGATTGGGCAACTGAAATGACGCAACCTGCCGAAACCTCGGAAGGCACGACCGCGACGGACGCCGACGCGGCAGACGGCACCCCGGTTCTGCCGCCGGATGTGCGGGGCACATCCCGGAGGGGCGGACCTGCACGATGGGCGGTAGTCGCGTTGATCGTTGCGCTTCTCGCCGCCGCGGCGTTCCTCGGGTTCCGGTGGTGGCAGGCGGAGGAAGTTGCCGCGCTGCGCGCCGAAGCCGTGACGAAGGCGCGTGAGTACGCGGTCATGCTGGGCACGTACGACTACCGCACCTTCGACGAGTCGCTGGCTGCGGTCACCGCGAATTCCACCGCCGAGTTCGCAGCCAAGTACGAAGGCGTGGCGGGCGATCTGCGTGGACTGGTCGAGAACGGGCAGGGCACGTCCGTCGCACGCGCCGACCACGCCGGACTCGAGAACCTCGACGGTGAGACCGCCACGGTGCTCGTCTTCCTCGACCAGGACGTCACGAATGCGGTGGTGCCCGAGGGCCGCACCGACGCGACCCGGTTCATCGTCACGGTCAAGCGTGTCGACGATCGGTGGCTGCTCGACGGCGCCGACGCCGCGTAACCGGATCCCTCCGTCACCCGAAGTCTCGCCGTTGCATCCTGGGATAATCTGACTATCTTCTCAAGATAGGCAAGTTCTCACGAACCAGAATCCCGTTACGCGCGGGTGGAGCAACGGCAGACAGCTCGCCGGAAAGGCGCACAGGTGACAATGCGGTTCATCTTCCACTACCCCGAGATCAACGGCCCCGAGGGCGATGTACTCGACCCCGGGCCCGTCCGCGAGGTCGCGGTGGCCGCCGAGCGTGCCGGATTCGACGCCTTCTCCTTCAGTGAGCATCCCGCTCCGGGCGCGCGCTGGCTCTCCGCCGGTGGGCATCAGACTCTCGACCCGTTCGTTGCTCTCGGGTATGTGGCCGGCGCGACCGAGCGTCTCCGCCTGCTCACCTACCTCGCGGTGGCGCCGTACCGGAACCCGTTCCTGCTCGCCAAGGCAGCGGCGTCGCTCGACAAGATCTCCGGGGGACGCTTCATGCTCGGAATCGGCACGGGCTACCAGAAGAGCGAGTTCCATGCCCTCGGCGTCGACTTCGACGAACGCAACGCACTGTTCGACGAGGCGCTCGACGTCCTCCCGCTGCATTGGAGCGGCGAACCTTTCAGCTACGACGGCCGTCACTTCAGTGCGCACAACATCGTGGCGAGGCCACGCCCGGTGCAGAATCCGATCCCGATCTGGATCGGGGGCAACTCGGCACTGACCCGCCGTCGCGTCGCGCAGCGAGCGCAGGGGTGGATGCCGATGTCCGGTGGCGCCCAGCTCAGTGCGACCGCGCGCACACAGGAACTCGGCCCTCTCGATCAGCTGGCGGGTCAGATCGCCGACGTGCGCGAGGCAGCGGTCGCCGCGGGCCGCACCGACCACATCGACGTCGTCTACTCGTACAGCGGTGAGATCGGTTCGGCGGGCGTCGGCCCCGACCGGCACCGCGAGGTCTTCGCGGATCTGGAGAAGGCCGGTGTGGACTGGGTGACCGTCTCCTGCCCCATCGAGGGGCTGTCGGCTACCGTCGACTTCCTCGAATCCTTCGGCACCACGTACCTGTCGTGAAAGGTCCCGCAGCCGTGCAGAACACCACCGTGAACGCCTCGGCCGGAGGATGGTTCGAGGAGCGGGCCGGTCTCGCCGGCACCGTCGCCGTGATCACCGGAGGGGCGGGCGGTCTCGGTGAGGCGATCGTTCGGGACCTCGCCGCCAACGGTGTGCGTCCCGCCGTCCTCGACATCGACCGCGCCGCGGTCGATGCGCTGGATTCGTCGCTGCGGGAGTCGGGCGTCGACGCCGTCGTCCGGCACGGTGACGTCCGGGATCCGGAGACCCTCGAGGCTTTGTTCGAGGCGGCAGACGAGCGATGGGGGAGACTCGACACTCTCGTGAACATCGTCGGGGGCACGTTCCGGTCACCGTTCGTCGACACGACACCGAAGGGGTGGGACGCGCTCGTCCGCACCAACCTCTCGCATGTGTTCCACGCGTGTTCCCTGGCTGTGCCCCGTATGCAGCGTGGTGGGCGCGGGGGAAGCATCGTCAACCTCACCACCATCGAAGCGCACCGCGCCGCACCCGGTTTCGCGGTGTACTCCGCCGCGAAGGCCGCCGTGGAGCAGTTCGCCCGCACCCTTGCGGTCGAAGTGGCACCGCACGGCATCCGAGTGAACAACGTCGCTCCGGACTTCGTTCCCACACCGAACCTCGAAAAACTCGCCGTGGGCGAGCACGCGCTGGCGGATCCACGCAGCGCGGCTGTCGCGATCCCGATGGGACGGGTCGGTCACGTCCACGACGTGTCCCATTGCGTCGTGTTCCTCGCGTCGGGCCTGTCGTCGTTCGTCACCGGGACCACTCTCCACCCCGACGGCGGCACACTCGCGTCGTCGGGGTGGTTCAACTGGCCCGGGACGGGCTGGGCCAACTACGCGCCGGAGAGTGTCCTCGCGCGAGCGTCGTCGACGCTCGACGAGTAGCTGCGTGGGATCGTGAAGGTCGCTGCCACAACGAGTATCGCGGCCACGAAGCACGCCGCCGTGTACCAGAGGTTGCCGACGGGATCGCCGTTGGCGGTCACGCCGTCGGTGGCCGCGAAGTAGTCGGGTAGCGCACTCGCCCACAACACCGCCATCACCAGCAGGTACACGATGCTGAAATACCTGACGAAGTCGTTGGAGTACGCCGGCATCGCTGGTGAACCGGTCGTGCCCTGCACGGTGCGCAACCGGCGCCACTGGCGTGCGAGCACATAGATCGCCACGGCGGAGACGAGGACGAGTTCGGCGGCGTAGATGGTCGCGCGGACCGTCGTGCTGCCCATTCCGAGGACGGTCGCGGGCGCCGGGAGGATCACCGTTCCCAGCGCGGCGAGGAGCCCGACGACCACTGTCCGCCAGACCAGTTCGAGACCCCCGAAGGTGCGGCCCGCGTCGGCGTGGCGACCGACGAAGTACTGGACGAAGAATGCCAGGGACATCGGCCACAGGGCGGCGAAGACGACCACGCTCGGCAGCGGGACCGAGTCGAAGAACGGCTGGTTGACCGGATTGTCGAGCGACCACTCCCACCACCGCAATTGGGGGCCGAGATGATCGAAGATCTCGTAGAAAGCGTGGTGGACGAAACCGACGCACGCGGCGCCGACGAGGGCGCCGTACTGCCGGAACACGCCGAGCATCCGGACGATCTCGAACGCAATCGTCGCCATCAGCGGGTAGATCGCGATGATGTACAGGGGCAGACGCCCCCACATGAATTCGACCGTGAACACGTTGTGCGCGAACATCGTGTCCACGTATTCCTCGACGCCGAAGGCGTCGGGGAAGTACAACAGAGGTTCGATGATGAACAGGAACGCAAGCGTTCCGAGCCACACGACCAGATTGGTGGGATCGCCGGTGCGGCGGAGCCGGACGATCGCGTAGATCAGCGCCAGAAGCGCACCGATCACGATCGTCGCTTCGAGCACCGGAAGGGTCCAGTTCTCCAGGGCGAACGGGCTACGCAGTTCGAAGAGTCCGCCGGCTTCGGCGCACGAGAACCCCAGCCGCGTCGCGAGATCCTCGAACGTGGGGGAACACAGATCCGACATCACTCGGCCTCCCGCGCGGACACGGTCTCGGCGGTGTACCAGTGCGAGACGTCGTAGCCGGCGTCGAACCGTTCGAACCAGACGTCGGCGAGCGCGGGAAGCTTCTCGTGATCGGGATTGTGCTTGGGCAGCTGGCTGCGCACGACACCCGCCAGTGCGACGAGTTGCTCACGCAACGGTAGAACGTCGAACGCCCGCGGCATCGGTCCGTGGTCCTCGGCGTCGAGGAACGGCAGGCGTTTGCGCAGAATCTGCTTACGCCGGTACGAGGCGAACATCGACATGGCGTCGATCTTCCGGTCCTCGATCGGGACATGCTTGTTGAAGCCGTCGCACGCGATGGCGATGACGTCGAGCACGTGCTTGAACACCGAAGGCGCCATGCGCATCCGGTACATGTCGCTGCCGACGACCGCATCGAAGATGATGAGCGCGGAACTGCGGTGCTCGACCTCCTCGACGAAATGCCAGATGAACAGGGATGCGACCCGGTCGTCGCCGGGCCGGAACAGATGCGACTCGTTGTCGAGCATCAGCTTGAACACCGGGGTGAAGGTTGCTTCCAGGTCAGCGGTGTAGGCGAGGCGGTACTCGAGGGATTTCTCCGCCGTGAGGCGATCGAACGCAGCGACGACCTCGTCGAGCGTTTCCTGCAGTCCCGGGTACCGCTTGATCAGCCCTTTGACGTGTTGCCGGTGGGCGGTGGAGTGCTGGCCTTCCTGGTACATGAAGGCGTTGGCTTCTTCGACCACCTTCGGGTCGGCGATCCGGTGCACGACCTCCTGGACCATGTTCACGATCATCTTCTCGAAGCCGATCGCGAGGAACGACACCGCGTTGGCCATGCTCGAGAAGGCCGGGTTTTCCTCGTTCCACAGAAACGGCACGTCGTAGTCCGCGAATGCGAAGCGCATCTTCCGGACCTGCAGGTTCGTCATCGTGGCGCTACCTCGTCTCATGCCGGCCCTGGGGGAGGCCGGACGGGTGGGGCCCCGGGTGACGAGGCCTCGGTTCGGCGTGACCATACATCAATGCGCTCACTTGTATGATAGGAATCCCGGCGCCGATGCGGAAGGCCCCGCGACGCGCAGACAGGCCGGTGTGCGGACGTGCGCCGTGTTACCGTCGGATTCTTGTTGCAGGTCGTGGTACCCGAGGAAGCAGATTGTGGCGCGGAGACGTGGATGGGGCGGGCGTCCTCCCGTCGACGACGCGGAGGCCACGCAGCGCATAGTCGCGGCAGCGGTGGAGTTGATTGCCCGGTCCGGAACGGAAATCAGCATCGCCGACGTCGCTCAGTCGCTCGGGGTCATTCGCCAGACGGTGTACCGGTACTTCGCCAGCGCCGACGCGCTGATGCGTGCGGCGGCGATAGCGTCGGTCGAAGGATTCCTGGATCGACTGGCCGACCGGGTGAGCGGTATCGGTGATCCAGCGGAGGCGATGGTCGACGGGGTCGTGTTCACGCTCGCGGAAGTCCGTCGCACCCCGCATCTGGGCATCCTGCTGTCGAGTACGTATTCGGACCCGCATCCGGAAGTAATCGCGTCGGGTGAGGCGCGCGCCTTCGGCATGACCATGATCCGACGGTTCGACGTCGACTGGGAGAGTTACGGCTACGACGACGAGTCGCTCGGCGAACTGGTCGAATTCGTCCTGCGGACGATGCAGTCGTTCTTCGTCTCCCCGGGAGATCCTCCGCGCAGCGACGACGAACTGCGTCGGTATCTGCGCCGGTGGATGGGAACCGCGATCCTCGCGCAAAAGCCCTTGGAGTTGCACCCACCGATGTGACCTAGGTAACATCGGTCTTGCGAATCGAGCCGGAGACGTCCGCGGACGACAGAGAATGGCTCGTGAAGCAGAGATCCGGCCCGGTACACGCGAGAGCGAAACCGGGCCGAACCCCTGTCGGGGGGCCTGCGACGAAAGGGATCAGGGTGGGGGAACGCATCACGACCGTCGTCCACAACGGATTGACGTTCGACATCCGGGACGACGGACCGATCGACGGGGAACGTGTCGTACTGCTTCACGGATTCCCGCAGGATTCGCGATCGTGGGACGGCGTGGCGTCGTGGCTGCACGAGGCCGGATATCGCACCTTCGCGCCGGACCAGCGAGGGTATTCGCCGGGCGCGCGTCCGCCGCGACGTCGCGACTACAGCATTCCCCTGCTCGTCGGGGACGCCGTCGCGATCATCGAGCAGGTCGGCGGCGGGTCGCCTGTCCACCTCGTCGGGCACGACTGGGGTGCGATAGTGGCGTGGGGAGTGGCTGCCCAGCACCCGGACCTCGTGCGGTCCCTCACCGCGGTGTCGGTGCCCCACCCCGCGGCGTTCCTTCGCGCGTTCGCCACGAGCACGCAGTTGTTCAAGTCCTGGTACATGCTCGCGTTCCAGATGCCGTGGATCCCGGAACTCCTGCTGAGCAACGAGTCGGTCGGACGCTTCGTTCTGAGCCGGTCGGGTCAGCCCGGCGCTGCGGTGGCGCGCGACGCGGCCCGTCTCGCGGATCGGTCCGCGGTGCGCGGCGGGGTGAACTGGTACCGGGCGATGCTGTGGGCCGACCCCAAGGCGACACTCGAGTCCGTCACCGTGCCCACGCTCATGGTGTGGAGCGACGGCGACATCGCCGTCGGACCCGCCGGGGTGGACGCCACGCCGCGCTATGTCTCCGGTCCGTACCGGTCCGAGACGCTCGCCGGCGTCAGCCACTGGATCCCGGACGAAGTCCCCGACGAACTCGCGCGCTTCGTCGTCGAGCACGCCGCCGCGCACAGCTGACGGAGGCGGGCTCCCGGCCGAGTCCTAGGCGCGCAGACGTTCGCGCCGCAGGAGGTCGACCTCCGGAAGGTCGAGCGGCGGTAGTGAATCCACGCCCAGTGCCTGCGCGATCAGGTGGTCGGCGAGTTCGGGATTGCGGGCCAGCACCGGTCCGTGCAGATAGGTGCCGATCACCGAACCCTGGACTGCGCCTTCGAGGCCGTCGCCGACACCGTTGCCGACGCCGCGGGACACGCGTCCCAGACCTGTCGCACTCGACCCGAGAGTTGTTCCGCCTCGGTGATTTTCGAACCCGGTCAGCGGCTGGGTGAGACCGTCGACGACAGGCTGTGTGACGATCTCCCCGATCGAACGGACCTGTTGCGGCGACGTCGTCACGTCGAGGAGGCCGACACCGTCGACGCGTTCTCCCGACGAGGTCTCGTACCAGTGGCCGAGCACCTGGATGGCAGCGCAGATCGCGAGCACGGGCGCACCGCGCCCGGCGGCCTGCTGCAGGCCCGGATAGCGCTGGAGATGCCGCGTAGCGAGTCGCTGCGCGGCGTCTTCGGCTCCGCCCAGCGTGTACATGTCGAGCGACTCGGGCACCGGGTCGCTCAACCCGATCTCGATGACCTCGGCGTCGTAGCCGCGCATGCGCAGGCGCTGCCGAAGCACGAGGGCGTTTCCGCCGTCGCCGTAGGTGCCCATGACGTCGGGCAGCACCAGCCCGATCCGAACGGTCGAGTCAGACATGGGCCGTCCTCCTGGAGATTTCGGTGTTGAGATCCCGGAACGCGGTGTAGTTGGCGAGCACCTCCACCCGCCCGGGCGGGCAGGAGGCGATGGCCTTCAGCGGGTCCGGAACGAGAGTGTGGTCGACGCCCGCGTAGGTGAGGCGCACCGCGAGGTCGGTGCCGCGCTCGCCCGCCGCGACGACCTGCACTCCCTCGAAGTGTTCGAAGCGCACATCCCACAGCCAGGACAGGTCTTCGCCGTCGGGCACCTGACCGTTGACGGCGATGACGAGTCCGTCGACGGTCGGATCGATCATCGACAACGCTTCCTGCCAGCCCGCCGGATTCTTGGCGAGCAGCATGTGGACCGAATGTGGACCGACCTGGACGGTCTTGTACCGGCCCGCAACCTCGTCGACAACTGCTGCTGCGGCGACCGCGTCGGCAGGGTCGGCGCCCAACGCGACCGCAGCCGCGACCGCCTGGGCGGCGTTTCCGCGGTTGGCCTTGCCGGGCAGTGTCAGCTTCAACGGCAGCACGAGGCCGTCGGGCCCGTACAGGTTGTCGTCGTCGACCCACCAATCGGGTTGCGGCCGTGCGAAATCGGATCCTGTGCTGTACCAGTGGACGCCCTCGCGGGCGATGGGTTCCCCGGTGCGGGGGCAGCTCACCGAATCGTTCGCCCATCCTGCGCCGGCAGCCACCCACACGACGTTGGGGTTGTCGTACGCGGCCGAGGTGACGAGCACATCGTCGCAGTTCGCGATGATCACGGCGTCGGGATGCCGCTGAAGGCCCGCGCGTAGCTTGCGTTCGATCATGTTGATCTCGCCGACGCGGTCGAGCTGATCGCGGCTGAGATTGAGCAGCACTATCGCTTGGGGGGCGAGGGCGTCGGCCACGTGCGGGGTGTGCAACTCGTCGACCTCGATCGCGGCGAGAGGCGCGTCGAGATCGGAGGCGAGGGCCGCCACGATGCCCGCATCCATATTCGCGCCGTCCGCCTGCGTGACCGTCTTGTCGATCGTTTCCAGGGCGGCGGCCGTCATCCGCGTCGTGGTCGACTTGCCGTTGGTGCCGGTGACGAGCACCGTGCGGCGTCCGTGACCGACCTGCTTCATCAGCGTCGGCTCGATCTTCAGGGCGATGAGCCCGCCGATCATCGACCCCTTGCCGCGTCCGGCTTTCTGGGATGCCCAGGCGGCAGCTTTCGCGGCGCGCAGGGCGAACCGGCCGCGCGCGGTGATTTCAGTGCTAGTTCCCACGTCGGCGAGTGTTCCACAGCCGCCCGCAAGCCGCCGACGGCGGCTTGCCAACTGTGTCAGGAACTACGGGTGGGCTCCGTCACGCGCAGGGCGTGCGACTTGAGCACCTGGAACTCGTCCTCGGTGATAGTGCCGGCGTCGAGCAGTGCCTTCGCGTCGGCGATCTGGTCGGCCGGGGATTTGCCCGCGACCTCACGGATGTAGTTGTCCTGAGCGGACTTGATCTGCGCGGCCTCTCGCGCCGACCGCTCGGCCATACCGCGACCGTGGACCACCAGGTACACCAAGCCGGTGAGCAGCGGGAAGATGAAGAGGAACACGATCCAGATCGCCTTGACCCAGCCGGACTGCTCGCGGTTCGCGAACAGATCGCTGATGATCAGCCACAGCATGATCAGATATGCGATGAACGCGAAGCACACGACGATGTACCACATGATGTCCCAGAACTCCACGGCGATCCCCTTACCCGTTGGACGAGCTCAGCGGTCCGGGGATGCGTACCGAACCGACGACGCGGCGGTACCCCGGGAACATTTCCGCAGAGTACCGCCGCGCAGGTCGGGACATGGGCCGAATCGGCCGAGCGATCAGCTCGCGCGGTTGACCGCCGAGACGACCGCCCGCAGCGACGCCACGGTGATGGACGAGGCGATTCCCACGCCCCACACCAGAGTCGTGGTGCCGTCGGGACGGGTCACGTCGGCCTCGACGTACGCCGCGGCATTTGCGTCGTCGCCGGCGGACATGGCGTGCTCGGAGTATCCGCGTACGGCGACGCGGTAGCCCAGCGACTCGAGGCCGTCGACGAAGGCGGCCAGCGGGCCGTTGCCCGTACCGGTGATCTCCTTCTCGACACCGTTCACCTTGAGGATCGCGGTGATGGTGTCTTCGCCGTCGTCCGTCTCCGCGGCCGTGACCTTCTGGCGGATCCGCTCGAGCGGGGTGACGGGAGCCAGGTACTCCTCGTGGAAGATGTCCCACATCTCCTTGGGGCTGACTTCGCCGCCTTCTCCGTCGGTGACGGCCTGCACGGACTGCGAGAACTCGATCTGCAGGCGACGCGGCAGGTTCAGTCCGTGGTCGTGCTTCATGATGTACGCGATGCCGCCCTTGCCGGACTGCGAGTTGACGCGGATCACGGCCTCGTAGCTGCGGCCGACGTCCTTCGGATCGATCGGCAGGTACGGCACGGCCCACGTGATGTCATCGACATCGGAACCGGCCGCATCGGCGTCGGCCTTCATGACGTCCATGCCCTTGTTGATCGCGTCCTGGTGGCTACCGGAGAACGCCGTGTAGACCAGGTCGCCGCCGTAGGGGTGCCGCTCGGGGACGGGCAGCTGGTTGCAGTACTCGACGGTGCGGCGGATCTCGTCGATGTTCGAGAAGTCGATCTGCGGGTCGACGCCGCGGCTGAACATGTTCAGGCCCAGCGTCACCAGGCATACGTTGCCGGTGCGTTCGCCGTTCCCGAACAGGCAACCCTCGATACGGTCGGCGCCGGCCTGGTAACCCAGCTCGGCGGCCGCGACACCGGTCCCGCGGTCGTTGTGGGGGTGCAGCGACAGGATGATCGAGTCGCGCTGGGCCAGATTGCGGTGCATCCACTCGATCGAGTCCGCGTACACGTTCGGGGTGGCCATCTCGACGGTCGCCGGCAGGTTGATGATCACCGGGTGCTCGGGGGTGGCGCCCAGGGTCGCGACGACCGCGTCGCACACTTCCTTGGCGTACGACAGTTCGGTACCGGTGTAGGACTCGGGGGAGTACTCCCACCGCCAGTTGGTGTCGGGGTAGTCCTTCGCGGTCTCGATCACCAGTTCCGCGGCGTCGGTCGCGATCTTCTTGACGGCGTCCTTGTCGGCGCGGAACACCACGCGGCGCTGCAGGATCGACGTGGAGTTGTAGAAGTGCACGATCACGTTCTGTGCACCGACACATGCTTCGAAGGTGCGCCGGATCAGCTCGGGGCGAGACTGCGTCAGCACCTGGATGGTGACGTCGTCGGGAATCGCGTTGTCCTCGATGATTTCCCGGACGAAGTCGAAGTCGGTCTGGCTCGCGGACGGGAAGCCGACCTCGATCTCCTTGTAGCCCATGCGCACCAGCAGGTCGAACATGCGGCGCTTGCGGGCCGGGCTCATCGGATCGATGAGCGCCTGGTTGCCGTCACGCAGGTCGACGGCGCACCAACCGGGTGCGCGGTCGATGATCTTGTCGGGCCAGGTGCGGTCGGGCAGCGAAACCGGTTCGACTTCCTCGGCGAACGGCCGGTACCGGTACGTGGGCATCGACGAGTTCTTCTGGGTGTTCCACGCGGGCTGATCGGCGGGCGCGGGCTTGCTCGGCGGGGTGATGGTGCGCGAACCGGAGGTGAAAGCGTCGGCGGGTGACATGACGTATCTCCAAAAAGGTGGGACCGGTGGGTCCAGATCAGGATATCGACCGGCGCGTAGAAACCCCGCGACGGGAAGCCGGTCTGGTCAGATCCCGCCGCGGCGGCCGAGGAGAAGCGCGCGCTGCATGCCAAGCAGTGTAACGCCACGACGCTCCATTGCACCGCAGGCCCCCGCTTTGTCCGAAAGGGCTCCGATTGTTCGTCGTCTTTGCAAAGGGGCTTCCCGCCTCTTTCCGAGGCGAGAGGATAGCGAGATGAAGTACTTGGCGTTGCTGGCGGAACCGGAAAGCGGTCCCGCCTCCATCCCGGGCACCCCGGAGTTCGAGGAATCGGTGGCGCACCATGCGGTCTTCGACGCGTACGCCGGTCCGGCGATCGTCGGCGGCGGTGCGCTGTATCCGGTGGCCGAAGCGGTGACCGCGAGAAACATCGGTGGCACCCCGCTGGTGACGGACGGTCCGTTCGCCGAGTCGAACGAGGTCGTCGGAGGGTTCTACATCTTCGAGGCCGACGATTTCGATGCCGCCCTCGACCTCGTGCGCCGGATCCCCGACATGGACAACGGCTATATCGAGTTGTGGCCGATGGTGGAGTGGTTCTCCACGCCGCACACCGCCGGATGCTGGCTCGCACTGCTGCGCGAACCCGCCGGCGGCGCGGACGATCCGGGTACCACGGAGTGGGACGAGGGTGCGGCCGCGCACGCCCGGTTCACGGAAGCGGCCGGCTCGGCGGTGCGCGCGGGAGGGGCACTCCGCCCCCCGGCGTCGGCGACCACGGTTCGCACGAAGAGCGGCGAGGTGATGCTGACGGACGGACCGTTCTCCGAATCCACCGAGATCGCCAACGGCCTGTACGTGTTGTCCGCGCCGGATCGCGCCACCGCTGTGCAACTCGCGCTGCAGATTCCGATGGGCCCGGGGGGATGCATCGAACTACGCCGCATGGTCGACGAGTAGCGGAGTGGCCGCATGGACGTTGCCCGGGTGTTTCGCGCGGAGCACGGCCGCGCAGTAGCAGCGGTGACGCGATTCGCCGGCGATCTCACCCTTGCGGAGGACGCTGTCCAGGACGCGTTCGTCGAAGCATTGCGGACCTGGCCGGAACGGGGCGAACCCGCGAATCCCGGCGCGTGGATCACCGCTGTTGCGCGTCGGCGTGCCCTGGACAGGATCCGCCGGGAGACGGCCCGCGACGGAAAGGAGATCGCGGCCGTGCGGTGCGGCGACGCGCCGGGGGTGCTCGGTGACGAGGTGCCGTGGGTGCGTGACGACGAATTGCGATTGCTGTTCACGTGCTGCCATCCGGCGCTCGCGCCCGACGCCCAAGTCGCTCTCACGCTCCGTTTGGTGTGTGGGCTGACGACCGCCGAGATCGCCCGGGCGTTCTTGCAGACCGAGTCGACCGTGACGCGGCGCCTCAGCCGCGCGAAGGCGAAGATACGCGATGCCGGGATACCGTTCCGATCACCTCCGGAACACCTTCTGCCCGAACGTGTTCCGCAAGTCACGGCCTGCATCTACCTGGTCTTCACGGAGGGTTATTCCGCGACATCCGGTGATGCATCGGTCCGAGAGGACCTGTGCGTGGAGGCGATTCGGCTCGGGCGGCTGCTGTGTGGCCTGATGCCCGGCCAGCGGGAGGCGTGGGCACTCCTCGCGCTGATGCTCCTGCACGACAGTCGGCGTCACGAACGAGTCGGCACCGACGGAGCGGCGCGACCGCTCGAGGAGCAGGATCGCGGGCGGTGGGACGGGGACCGCATCCGGGACGGCCTCGACGCGCTCGACCGCGCGGATGGTTCCGCGGGGCCGTACCTGCCCCAGGCGGTGATCGCCGCCGTCCACGCCTGCGCTCCGACCTGGAACTCGACAGACTGGGCCACCATCGTCGGTGCGTACGACCGTCTGCTGGAGTTGTCGGGATCTCCGGTGGTGGCGGTCAACCGTGCGGTGGCCGTCGGGTTCCGGGACGGGTGGGAGGCCGGGCTCTCAGCACTCGAGGCACTGCCCGACGACCCGCGATTGCGCAGGTTGATCGAGCCTGTCCGCGCAGATCTGTTGCGGCGCGCCGGGCGTTGGGCCGACGCCGCCGACGCGTACCGCGCTGCACTGGAGACCACGGGCAACGAGGCAACGGCCCGGTTTCTGCGACGACGGCTCGAGGAAGTCGGCCGGTCGATCGTTCGGGCGGATGGTTCGTGACGCCGACGGCGACCTTGCGTTGTTGCGCACGACACTTTCCCGATGGGCCCGACCGACCCCCACATCGCCATCGGTAAGCTTGGCCCCTGGACTTGTTCCCAAGACCCGGAGGTTCGACAGCGTGGCACTCGTCGTCCAGAAGTACGGAGGATCCTCGGTCGCGACGGCCGAGCGGATCCGGCGCGTCGCTGAAAGGATCGTCGAGACCAAGAAGGCGGGCAACGACGTCGTGGTCGTGGTGTCCGCAATGGGTGACACCACAGACGAACTGCTCGACCTCGCTCATCAGGTGTGCCCGGTGCCCCCGGCGCGAGAGATGGACATGCTCCTCACATCGGGTGAGCGAATCTCGAACTCCCTGGTCGCGATGGCTATCCATTCTCTCGGTGCCGAGGCCCGCTCGTTCACCGGCTCGCAGGCCGGCGTGATCACCACGGGCAGCCATGGCAACGCGAAGATCATCGACGTCACGCCCGGTCGTGTCCGCACGGCCCTGGATGAGGGCAGCATCGTGCTGGTCGCCGGGTTCCAGGGTGTGAGCCAGGACAGCAAGGACATCACGACCCTCGGTCGTGGTGGCTCCGACACGACCGCCGTCGCACTCGCCGCCGCACTGGAGGCGGACGTGTGCGAGATCTACACCGACGTCGACGGTGTGTTCACCGCGGACCCGCGCATCGTCAAGGACGCGCAGCGGCTCGAGAAGGTGTCCTTCGAGGAGATGCTCGAGCTCGCCGCGAGTGGCGCCAAAGTCCTGATGCTGCGGTGCGTCGAATACGCCCGCCGCTACAACGTGCCTGTGCACGTTCGTTCGTCGTACACCACCAAGCCCGGCACCATCGTGTCCGGATCGATGGAGGACATCCCTGTGGAAGAGGCACTGATCACCGGCGTTGCGCACGATCGCGGCGAAGCGAAGATCACCGTGGTCGGTCTGCCGGACACCCCCGGCTACGCCGCCAAGGTGTTCCGTGCGGTCGCCGACGCCGACATCAACATCGACATGGTGCTGCAGAACATCTCGAAGGTCGAGACCGGCAAGACCGACATCACCTTCACCCTGCCCACCTCCGACGCTCCGCGCGCGGTCGAACTGCTCACCAAGCGGCAGGAAGAGATCGGCTTCACGCAGGTCCTCTTCGACGACCACATCGGCAAGGTCTCCCTCGTCGGCGCAGGCATGAGGAGCCATCCCGGCGTCACCGCCAAGTTCTGTGAGGCACTCGCCGACGCCGGCATCAACATCGATCTCATTTCGACCTCCGAGATCCGCATCTCGGTTCTCGTCAACGACACCGAGCTCGACGAGGCGGTGCGTGCCCTGCACGCAGCGTTCGATCTCGGTGGCACCGAGGAAGCGGTCGTGCACGCAGGGACGGGGCGATAGACATGACCACCATTGCTGTTGTGGGTGCCACCGGACAGGTGGGCATCGTCATGCGCACGCTCCTCGAGGAGCGGAACTTCCCGGCCGACAAGGTCCGTTTCTTCGCCTCGGCTCGCTCGGCCGGCAAGAAGCTTCCCTTCCGGGGTGAGGAAATCGTCGTCGAGGACGCTGCCGCGACTTCCGACGAGGACCTTGCGGGCATCGACATCGCCCTGTTCTCGGCCGGTGCGACGTTGTCCCGGGCGCAGGCTCCGCGCTTCGCTGCCGCAGGCGCGACTGTTGTCGACAACTCGTCGGCATGGCGCAAGGACCCCGACGTTCCCCTCGTCGTGAGCGAGGTCAACCCCGAGCAGGCGAAGAACCCGCCCAAGGGCATCATCGCGAACCCCAACTGCACCACGATGGCCGCGATGCCGGTCCTCAAGGCGCTGCACGACGAGGCGGGCCTTCAGCGTCTGATCGTCTCGAGCTACCAGGCGGTCTCGGGCAGCGGTATCGCCGGTGTCGAAGAACTGCTCGGCCAGGCCCGCGCGGTCATCGACGACGCGGAGAAGCTGGTACACGACGGCGGCGCGGTCGATTTCCCGGCACCCGACAAGTACGTCGCACCGATTGCGTTCAACGTGCTGCCGCTCGCCGGTTCGCTCGTCGACGACGGTTCCGGTGAGACCGACGAAGACCAGAAGCTGCGCAACGAGTCCCGCAAGATTCTGGGTCTTCCGGATCTGCTCGTGTCCGGAACGTGCGTGCGCGTGCCGGTCGTGACGGGCCACTCGCTGTCGATCAACGCGGAGTTCGAGCGGCCCCTGTCGGTCGAGCGCGCGCAGGAGATCCTCGCCGCGGCTCCGGGTGTCCGGCTCGTCGACGTGCCGACCCCGCTCGCGGCAGCCGGTGACGACGTCTCGCTGGTGGGACGCATCCGCCAGGACCCGGGCGCGCCCGAGGGTCGTGGACTCGCGTTGTTCGTCTCGGGCGACAATCTGCGCAAGGGCGCTGCGCTCAACACGATTCAGATCGCGGAGTTGCTCGTCTGAGCTCCGCCACCTCCGTACTCGAGCGAGTGGATCATCCCGCAGGGGTGGTCCACTCGCTGCTTTTCGTCCGAGGTTCGCTACGAGCGCCCGCCTAGGATGGCCGGTGTGACGTCCATTCGTTCCGCGACCCTCGACCGCATCGCACCGGCGACCCTCTACCGCATCGTGCGGTTGCGCACAGAAGTGTTCGTGTACGAACAGGGGATCGTGTCCGAGCCCGAACTCGACGGCCTCGACCTCGAGCCCGGCACGACGCACTACTGGATCGAGGAGGGCGACGATGTGGTGGCGACCCTCCGGGTCCTCGACGCCGACGGACCGGTCATCCACATCGGACGGGTCGCGACCGCGAAGCAGGCCCGGGGCAGGGGTCTCGCTGCCCGCTTGATCGAGGCGGTGATCGACGACCATCCGCAACCCATCGAGATCCTGGCACAGGCATATCTCGAAGACTGGTACGGCCGCTTGGGTTTCGAGCGCACCGGCCCGAATTTCATCGAGGCGGGTATCGACCACCTACCCATGAGACGACACGGTCGCTGAACCGTCCGTAAAAAGGTTTACATACAGTCTGGACTGTTTGTTGGTTTACCGTTACGATCCGTAGCGTGATCCACGACACTGTGCCCGGCGCCACACGAACTCAGGCGCAACGAACAGCGGCCACCCGCGCGAAACTGCTCGACGCAGCCGTGGAATCTCTCGTCGAACAGGGGTACGCGGGCATCAGTACACAGGGCATCGCCACCCGTGCCGGTGTCTCCCGTGGCGCACAGTTACACCACTTTCCCACCAAGGAATCGCTGGTCGTGGCGGCGGTCGAGCATCTGGTGGAAAAGCGACTGCAAGAGATCCTCGAATCCGACCCCGACCCGGAGTACGGATTCGAGGCATTGTTCGACGCGTTCTCCGGCCCGTTGTTCGACGCGGCACTCGAACTGTGGGTCGCGGCCCGGACCGATCCGTCGCTCCACGCGGCGATGATCCCGCTGGAACGTAAGGTGTCCGACGCGCTGCGCACCGGTTGCCTCGAAATCATGGGCGACCGGGTCAGTCCCGACATCATCGACCTCGCCATAGAACTGGCGCGAGGTTTCGCCGTCTCCGCCCTGATGCGTACCCCTGAATCCGATCGAGAGTTCCGGGAGCGTCTCCTCCCGGTCTGGAAGGCCCTGGTGTCGAAATGAGTCTCGCGATGCTCCCCGACCACGTGCACACCCTTGTTGTGGGCGCCGGCTTCGGCGGAATCGGAATGGCCGCTACTTTGCTGCGCCAGGATCCGACCGCAGATGTTCTCGTCCTCGAAAGGGGAGACGACGTAGGCGGTACGTGGCGGGTCAACACCTACCCGGGTGCGGCATGTGACGTCCCGAGCGCGCTGTACTCGTTCTCCTTCGCGCCCGAACCCGATTGGTCGCGTGCCCACGGCACCCAGGAGGAGATCTACGCCTACCTCCGGCGCGTTGCCCGTGACGAGGGTGTCACCCAGCGCACGATGTTCGGATGTGAACTACGGGAGGCACAGTGGGATGCCGCCCGCGCAGTGTGGTCGGTGTCGACGTCCCGCGGTGACCTCACCGCAGACGTGCTCATCGCCGCAACCGGCGCCCTCTCGACGCCCACCTACCCGAAGGTTCCCGGACTCGAGATGTTCCGGGGCAAGACCTTCCACTCCGCCGAATGGGACCACGATCACGATCTCACCGGTGAACGCGTCGCGGTGATCGGCACCGGGGCATCGGCCATCCAGTTCGTTCCCGCCATCGTCGACCGCGTCGCCCACCTCACCCTGTTCCAGCGCACCGCGTCGTGGGTCATGCCCAAGCACGACCACGCCATCGCGCGCTCGGTCCGGTCGCTGTACCGCCGCTTCCCCTTCACCCAGAAGCTCATGCGGGGCGCCGTATACGGGCAGAAGGAAATCTACGTCGTGGGCATGACGAAGCCGTTCGCCCGCAAATACCTCCTGCCGTTGTTCGAGCGCCGCGCCCGGCAGGTGCTCCGCAAGCAGGTGCAGGACCCGACACTGCGTGAGCGGCTCACGCCCGATTTCGCGATCACCTGCAAGCGAATCCTGTTGTCCAACGAGTGGTTCCCCACTATCACGCGGTCCGATGTGAACGTGGTGTCGTCCGGGCTGACCGCGGTGACGGAGAACGGCGTCGTCGACAAGGACGGCAACGAGTACCCGGTGGACACCATCATCTTCGGTACCGGCTTCACACCGACCGAACCTCCGGTCGCCCACCACATCCGCGGAACCGACGGCCGCACACTCGCCGAGACGTGGGACGGCAGCCCCGCGGCCCACCTGGGAATCTCGGTACACGGGTTCCCCAACCTGTTCCTCGTCTACGGACCCAACACCAACCTCGGGCACAGCTCGATCGTGTACATGCTGGAATCACAGGCTGCGTACATCGCCGATGCGTTGCGCACCATGCGATCCCGCGGGATCACCGCCCTCGAAGTGACCGGTGACGCGCAGCGCCGCTACACCGACGAACTCGATCCGATCCTCGAGGGGACGGTCTGGAACGCCGGAGGCTGCAGTAGCTGGTACATCGACGCGAAGGGCCGCAACTCCGTGATGTGGCCGACGTTCACATGGCATTACCGTGCGCGCACCAAGCAGTTCGATCTCGAGAACTACACGCAGCGGACCGCTGCGGCAGGAGCAACCGCATGACCCACTACGACGTTCTCGTGATCGGCTCCGGATTCGGAGGCAGTGTTGCCGCATTGCGGCTGACCGAAAAGGGCTACAAGGTAGGCGTTCTCGAAGCGGGCCGGCGCTTCTCGGACGAGGATCTGCCGAAGACCAGCTGGCGGCTGCGCAAGTACCTGTGGGCCCCGGCACTGGGGTGTTACGGAGTGCAGCGCATGCACCTGCTTCCCGACGTCCTGGTGATGGCCGGCGCAGGTGTCGGCGGCGGCTCGCTCAACTATGCGAACACGCTGTACAAGCCACCCACGCCCTTCTTCCGGGACCCCCAGTGGGGGCACATCGACGACTGGGAGGCGGAGCTCTCCCCGTACTACGATCAGGCCGCCCGGATGCTGGGCGTGCGCCCGAACCCCACCACCTCTCCCGCCGACAAGGTGATGCGCGAGGTCGCCGAGGAGATGGGCGCCGGCGAGACCTTCGTGACCACGCCGGTGGGCGTCTTCTTCGACGAGCCCGGCAAGACCGTGCCGGATCCCTACTTCGGAGGTGCCGGACCCGAACGCACCGGCTGCACCGAATGCGGAAGCTGCATGACCGGGTGCCGAGTCGGGGCAAAGAACACCCTGGTGAAGAACTACCTGTACCTCGCGGAACGCGCGGGCGCAGTGATCCATGCGCTGACCACGGTGACCCGGGTGGTTCCCCGCCCCGGTGGTGGCTACGAGGTCCACACCCGGAGCACCAACGGCATCCGTAAGCGCCGCACCGTATTCACCGCCCACCACGTGGTCGTCGCCGCGGGTACCTACGGAACCGCACGCCTGCTGCTCGCGAGTCGCGAGACCGGGGATCTGCCCAACCTGTCGAGCACTCTCGGAACGGTTGTGCGTACCAACTCCGAGGCAGTACTCGCGGCGACCGCCCGGAATCGCGACGTGGACTACACCGGCGGTGTGGCGATCACGTCGTCGTTCCATCCCGACGATCACACCCATATCGAACCGGTGCGATACGGCAAGGGAAGCAATCTCATCGGGATGATCCAGGCGATGCTCGTCGACGGTGGCGGCCGGGTGCCCCGCCTGGTGAAGTTCTTCGGTGTCGCGGCCCGGAATCCCGGTGCGTTCCTGCGGAACCTGTCCGTGCGGAACTGGTCGGAACGGACCGTGATCGCGCTGGTGATGCAGACGGACGACAACTCCCTCGAACTGAAGACCAGGCGCACCCCGTTCGGTCGCGGGCTGACCAGCAAGCCGGGACCGGGGGAGCCACCGCCGGAGTGGATTCCGATCGGGCACGAGGCAATCCGCCGTATCGCCCAGAAGATCGGCGGCGACCCGGGCGGTTCGATCGTCGACCTGGTCAACATCCCGATGACGGCGCACTTCCTCGGCGGCTGTGCGATCGGTGATTCTCCCGAGCGTGGCGTCGTCGACCCCTACCTGCGTGTGTACGGGCACGACGGTCTGCATGTCGTCGACGGGTCTGTCGTCAGTGCCAACCTCGGGGTCAACCCGTCGCTGACGATCACCGCGCAGGCCGAGCGGGCGATGGCGTTGTGGCCGAACAAGGGCGCGAACGACGCCCGGCCGCCACTCGGCGCACCCTACGAACCGGTGACGGCGGTTCCTCCCGTGAAGCCGACGGTCCCTGCCGGCGCTCCTGCTGCGCTCCGACTCCCGATCCATCCGATTCGACGAAAGGACGCAGACCGTGCTGTGGAAAGTGCCTGAGAGCGCAGACGAGCGCACCGAATGGCCGACGTCGCCTCCGCCGCCGTGGCCGGCAGCGGTACGGGCGACGTTGTGGTGGCACCGCAGCACGCCTGCCGCGGCGGAATACGGGCCCGACGGCCCGACCCTCCCGATCACGCTCGCGATGATGGTCGACTACCTGGACTCCCCGGTGGGGCCCTACCGCGAGATCCTGGCCAGCCCGGTGTTACGACGCGGACTGATCCCGGCGATGGCGGTGCCGTTCATCGCGGTCGACTCCGAACCTTCGGTGCACGGCGGCCGGGCGCACTGGCGGTTGCCGAAGGTACTGGCGACGTTCTCGGGCGATGTGCTCGGTGACTTCTCCGCCGCCGGGGGAGGATGGAAGGTCGCGACCTCGGCTCGCCCGCGTGGCCCGGAACTGCCGATCATCGGTGGCCTCCCCTTCGCTCAGCCCGGTGACGACGGTTCGAGCTCTCGCGCGACCGCACGACTGCGGGGCAAGTTCCGATACGCACGTGTCGGGGTGGAGGCAGAAGGGCCGACGCTGAGCCGCTGGCTGCGTCCGGGCACCCACCACGGCATCGTCATCACCTCCGGGCGGATGAGCACCGGACCTGCGAAATAGACCAGTATGCCCCTTTTCTTGACTAATTCCAGAAAAGGGGCATACTGGGTCCCATGCAACGAATGGACGGGCACCACATCGACCCCACGGAACAACTGCGTTCCGCGGGATTGCGGGTGACGGCTCCGCGAGTTGCCGTGCTGGGAACGGTTGCCGAGCATCCTCATTCGGATGCCGACCACATCGCCGCCCGAGTGCGCGAGACTCTCGGATCCGTGTCCACCCAGGCTGTATACGACGTTCTCAAGGCGTGCGTGGGTGCCGGACTGCTCCGGCGAATCGAACCTGCCGGATCAGCGGCCCGCTACGAGACACGTATCGGCGACAACCACCATCACCTCGTCTGCAGGAATTGCGGTTCGGTGGTCGACATCGACTGCGTCGTCGGCGAAGCGCCGTGCCTGACCCCATCCGACGACCACGGTTTCGTCGTCGACGAAGCAGAGGTCACCTTCTGGGGGCTGTGCGCGAACTGCCGCTAGCCGTTCCCTGAGTCCCACTCATCATTTCATCGCTTCATCCGCACGGACTCGCTTCTCGCGACCCGTGCCGATCACGCATACCCGAAATACGGGCATGCGAATTCGGAGGTCACTGATATGTCGAACACCCGGTTCACCACCAACGACGTCGGTATTCCCGTCGCGAGCGACAACGAATCGCTCACTGCGGGAACCCAAGGGCCGATTCTCCTGCACGATCACTACCTGATCGAAAAGCTCGCACACTTCAACCGTGAGCGCGTGCCGGAGCGTGTCGTGCACGCCAAGGGTGGCGGAGCATTCGGCGAACTGGTGGTCACGGAAGACGTTTCCGCGTACACCAAGGCCGCACTCTTTCAGCCGGGCGCGAAAACCGGGTCTCTGGTGCGCTTTTCAACGGTTGCGGGTGAGCAGGGCAGTCCCGACACCTGGCGTGACCCCCGCGGTTTCGCCGTGAAGTTCTACACCGAAGACGGCAACTACGACATCGTCGGCAACAACACCCCGGTCTTCTTCATCAAGGATCCGATCAAGTTCCCGGACTTCATCCACTCCCAGAAGCGGTTGCGGGGCTCGGGCCTTCGCGACCACACGATGCAGTGGGACTTCTGGACCCTGCGGCCGGAGTCGGCACATCAGGTGACCTGGCTCATGGGCGACCGTGGCATCCCGCGCTCGTGGCGGAACATGGACGGTTTCGGTTCGCACACGTACCAGTGGATCAACGCCGCCGGTGAGCGCTTTTGGGTGAAGTACCACTTCAAGACCGACCAGGGCATCGAGTTCCTGACCCAGGCGGAAGCCGACACACTTGCCGGCACCGATCCGGACTTCCACCGGGCCGACCTCTACACCGCGATCGAGCGGGGCGAGTTCCCCAGCTGGACGTTGCACGTGCAGATCATGCCGGTCGCCGAGGCGGAGACCTACCGTTTCAACCCGTTCGATGTCACCAAGGTCTGGTCGCAGAAGGACTACCCGCTCGTCAAGGTCGGCACCTGGACCTTGAACCGCAACCCGCGCAACTTCTTTGCCGAGATCGAGCAGGCGGCGTTCGCGCCGTCGAACGTCGTCCCCGGAATCGGGTTGTCGCCCGACAAGATGCTGCTCGGCCGCGTGTTCTCCTATGCCGATGCGCACCGCTACCGGATCGGCGCCAACCACGCCCAGCTTCCGGTGAACGCACCGAAGAACACCGTCGACTCCTACTCCCAGGACGGCACCATGACGTACCGGTTCAACGACCCGGACACGCCGGTGTACGCGCCGAACAGTTTCGGTGGGCCGCACGCCGATCCCGAGCGTGCCGGCGACGACGGACTGTGGACGTTCGGTACCGAAGCGGTGCGCGCCGGATACATCGAACACCCGGAAGACGGTGACTTCGTTCAGGCCGGCATCCTCGTCCGCGAGGTTCTCGACGACGCGGCGCGCGACCGGCTTGCGAACAACATCATCGGCCACGTGCTGGGCGGGACCGCGGAGGCACTCTACGAGCGCATCTTCGAATACTGGCGCAACGTCGACGCAGAACTCGGCAAGAAGGTCGAGGAAGGCGTGCGCGCGGGAGCATAAGCGCTCCCCGTCTGCCTTTCGGCGCATTCGAACATCCGTGTGACGGGTGGGTCGGGTGTGATTGCTAGGTTGATAGTTCGGCCCCGGTGGCTCGTCCACCGGGGCCGAACTCGATTCCGTGCGTCGAAAGGTGTTGTCCGAGATGGTGATGGGCCCAACCCATGCAGTGTCAGGGGCGCTCGTCGGCCTCATCGTCGCCGATGTGCTTCCCCGCGAATGGGGCGGGCCGACCTCGACGGCCGAGGCCTTTGCGTTCGCGGCCGTCTGTTCCGGCGCAGCACTGTTACCCGACCTCGACACGGCGCAATCCACCGTGTCGCGTTCGTTCGGCCCGATCAGTCAGGTCGCGGCGCGAGGGATCGACAAGGTGTCGGTGGGGTACTACTCGATCACCAGGGGCCGGCGCGACAGAAAACGTCGTGGGGGCCACCGCACGATGACCCACACTGCGCTGTTCGCCGCTCTGCTCGGTACAGCGGTGTCCCTGCTCGTCGCGCGATTCGACCGGGCGGCAGTCATCGCGGTCCTGTTCGTGACCCTGGGCCTGGCACTGCGGGGATTGTTCGGTAACTGGGCGAAGAAGAACGGGTGGTTCACCGTCACGGTCGTCGCAGCGGTGCTGTCGATCCTCACGTGGCGGTGGTTCCCGGGGGAGGTGGGGTCGACCGGGCTCGGTGTCGCGGTGGCGCTGGGGTGCGTGACGCACTGTGTCGGCGACGCCATCACGAAGGAGGGGATTCCCTTCCTCGCTCCGTTCGTTCCGTGGGGCGGTTCCCGCTGGTGGGAGATCAAGCTCCCGAAGATGATTGCGATCAGGGCGGGAGGACCGTTCGAAGTTGCGATCCTCGGGCCCGCACTGACACTCGCGACCGTGGCTTTTGCCGTGTGGTCCATCGACGGTGCTCCCGAGTACATCATGGAAACCCTCGAGGCTTCCGGCCTCGCGTTCTAGCCTCGCGTTCCGACGAGGTAGCGCCGCCTCGTATCCGGGCGGGTCCGGACTCTCGGTCCGAAGTCGGGTCGTCGTGGGGACTGTCGGCCGGCCGGGCTATGGCCTAAAAAGAGAACTTGTTCTATTTTTAGGCCGGTACCGGCTCGTCCCGACAGAACGGAGCTCGCCACCGTGAGCACTCGCGCCTCAGGCCCCATCCTCAGTCGTCGTGGCCTTCTCGGTGGTGCTGCCGGAGCAGCGCTCCTGATGGGAACAGGGTGGAGCCACGCGGGTGCCGTGCCGCTCGGCGATCCGGCCGCAACGATCGCGGCGCCCCCGAACTTCCCGGCGGACATTCCGCTCGCGCAGCAACGATTCGTCAACTGGGCGAAGACGATCGAATTCGACGCAGTGTGGACCGCGACGGCCCGTGATGCCCACGACATCGTGCGGCTGGCCGACTGGGCACGGGTCCACGGCTTCCGGATCCGGCCGCGCGGCTCCATGCACAGCTGGAGCCCCCTCACCCTCGAAGCCGGCCAGAACGTCGAGAAGGTCGTCCTGGTGGACACCATGTCGCAACTGAATTCCGTATCGGTGGATCCCACCGGCCGCCCTGCGACGGTCACCGCCGGCGCCGGCGCGAGCATCGAAGCCATACTCAGCGCCCTCCAGCAAGAGGGGCTCGGCTGGGCGAACTCTCCGGCCATCGGGGACATCTCGATCGCCGGTGCCCTGTCGATCGGAGCGCACGGTTCCACCTACCCCGCCGCCGGTGAGACGGTCGTGCCGGGCCAATCGTTCGGATCGCTGTCGAATCTCGTGCTCGCCCTGACCGCCGTCGTATGGAACGACTCGGCGGGAGCCTACGAACTGCGCGAGTTCCGGCGCTCCGAACCCGAGATCACCCCGCTGCTCGCACACGTCGGACGAAGCTTCGTCACGTCGGTGACGCTGCAAGCCGGTGCGAATTACCGGGTGCGGTGCCAGAGTTCCACCGATATACCGTGGCGCGAACTGTTCGCCCCTCCGGGTGCGCCGGGGCGCACATTCGAGAGCTACGTCGAACAACACGGACGCGTCGAAGCGATCTGGTTTCCCTTCACCGAGACGCCGTGGCTCAAGACCTGGTCGGTCAGTCCGGAGAAACCCGCCGGCGCCCGCGAAGTGTACGGGCCGTACAACTACGTGTTCTCCGACAGCATTCCCGAGCAGGTCACCGACACGCTCGCCCAGGTTGCACGCGGCACGCAGGCCGTGACCCCGGCGTTCGGGGCCTCGCAGTTCGGAGCGGTCGCGGCAGGACTCGCGGCAACCGACACCGACGATCTGTGGGGATGGTCGAAGGATCTGATGTTCTACCTCCGCGCCACCACCCTGCGGGTCATCGCGGGCGGTGGGGTGGTGGTGACACGGCGGGACAACATCGCGCAGGTGATCCACGAATTCACGACCTGGCTGCACGAGCGGATGACGTACTACGCGTCGCTCGGGCAGTATCCGGTCAACATGCCCTTCGAGGTCCGGTTGTGCCGCATCGACGACCAGTCGGAGGTGCTCGCCGATTCTGCCGGGGCACCGAACCTGTCGCCGGTACGTCCTCGTCCCGACCGTCCGGACTGGGACACCGCGATCTGGATGAACGTTGTGTCCATTCCCGGCACCGCCGGACTTTCGGCGTTCTTCCGGGAGATGGAGCAGTGGATGGTCGACCGTTATTCGGGCGACTACGCGACCTTCCGATCCGAATGGTCGAAGGGATGGGCATTCGACGACGTGGACGGATATCGCGACCCCGGCTTCCTCGGCGACACCATCCCGGCCATGTATCGCGACGGACTGTCGTCCGGTGAGGGCTGGGACGCCGCGCTGGAGGCGTTCGACCGCCACGACCCTCATCGCGTGTTCAGCAACGACTTCCTCGACCGTCTGCTGCCCTGACCCTCACGGTCCTCCTCGGCTCTCTGTGCCGTCCGCTCAGCATCCCGTGTGCGAGAAGGCGCGGGCGTAGCCGGCGGTCTGGTAGCTGTAGGTCCACGCCCAGTACGAGAGAGAGATGTTCTCGGGACTGGCGGCCATGATGAGTTCGCCGTCGAAGCAACGGTCGAGTATGAATCGGGCTCGCGAGATGTGCGGTATCGAAGTGACCACGATGACGCTCTTCCAGCCGTGGAGATCTGCGAGCCGGCGGAGTTCCTGCGCCTCGCCGCGGGTGGTCGACGGGTCGGGCTCGAAACACGTGATCGGGAAGTCGTAGCGCTGGGTGTCGCACAGGTCCGTCATCCACACATCCTTGTCGCCACGCGGGTTCGACAGCACGACGCGGGGTGAGAAGTCCAGGAGCGCGAGTTCGAGGGCGTAGGGATAGCGTTCGTACGCCCCGCCGCCGAGCACGAAAATCGCGTCCGCGCGGCGCTGCGGATGCAGATCCATGATCTCGACCTGAGGCGCGACGTAGACGGGCACTCCTGCGACGACGAACACGGCGAGCGCGCATGCAATCAGCGCGAGTCGCCGTCGACGGGTTCTGCGTGTCGGCGTCCCGGAGGGCGGGGGAACCGGCGCGGCGCCGGTGTCCTGCCGGGTGCTGCCCGCTCTTCCCCGAACCGGGAACCGTATCCGCGCCATACTCGGCGACTCCGTTCCTGCCCCGTCCCGACGAGCGGCGCCTCGCACCTGCAATCCGACTCCGAGATTACAGGACAGAAGTTTTGAAAGACCCCCAAAACAAACTGTGGGTATGTCGCTGAAGGGGTCGGAATGCACTCAGGGCACCTTCTCCGTGAGGAGAAGGTGCCCTGATGAGTCCTTCTACGAGTCGGGGTGGCGGGATTCGAACCCACGACCTCTTCGTCCCGAACGAAGCGCGCTACCAAGCTGCGCCACACCCCGTGATGAACCTCGGTTAGCTTACATCACGACTCGATCGAAGTTTAAATCCGCTGGTCAGCGGTGAAGTCGGGCGCTTTCGGCCGCAGTGTCGAGATCCCGATGCCGGGTCTCGCGCGGAGCCGGGACGAGCGTCAGCAGCGTGGCCTCCGGACGGCAGAAGAACCGTGCGGGGACGAACGGCGACGTGCCGAGTCCGGCGGACACGTGAAGCTGCATGTGCGAGCCCCACCGGGACGGGCCCTTCACCCGCGACCGGTCGATGCCGCAGTTGGTCACCAGCGCGCCGACGAACGGCAGGCACAGCTGACCACCGTGCGTGTGTCCGGCAAGCACCAGGTCGTAGTTGTCGGCCGCGAAGCGATCCAGCACGCGCGGTTCGGGGGAGTGCGTCAAACCGAGACGAAGGTCGGCGGACGGATCTGCCGGGCCGGCGATGGTCTCGTACCGGTCGCGCTCGAGGTGCGGGTCGTCGACACCTGCGACAGCGATACGGACGCCGCCCACCTCGATGTCACGACGCACATGCGTCATGTCGTGCCAGCCACGTTCGGTGAACGCGGCACGCAGATCGCCCCACGGCAGCGGCGCCCCGTAGACGCGGTCGTGGTCTTTGTCGAAATACGCGAACGGGTTCTTCGGAACCGGCCCGAAGTAGTCGTTGCTCCCGAACACGAACAGGCCGGGACGTGCGAGCAGGCCACCGAGCGCCTGGACGACGGCCGGTACCGACCGCGGGTGGGACAGGTTGTCCCCGGTGTCGACCACCAGGTCAGGCTCGAGCGAATCGAGTTCGCGCAGCCAGTTCTGCTTGAGACGCTGGTTGGGCATCATGTGCAGGTCGCTGATCTGGAGAACGCGGAGGGTCGATGCGCCCGGTGCAAGCACCGGGACCGTCACCTCTCGCAAAGTGAAGGCGTTGCGTTCGATCAGAGTCGCGTAGCCGAGGCCGAGGGCAGAAGCTCCGGCGGCGCCGACTGCGACGCGGCGAAGAGCAGAAACATCAGGCACTCGTCCAGGGTACCGCCGCGATCGGTCCGCGCACCGTGTTCGTGGTCTCGGGCGTAGCGTTTCCTCCATGACCGACACCACTCCCTCGCTCAAATCCACACTGCGCGCGGACCTCACCGCAGCAATGAAGGACAAGGACAAGCTGCGCACAGCGACGATCCGCATGATGCTGTCCGCAATCCAGACCGAAGAGGTGGCGGGTAAGGAAGCTCGCGAACTCTCCGACGAGGACATCCTCAAGGTTCTGGCGCGCGAATCGAAGAAGCGCGGCGAAGCAGCCGAGGTGTACACGGAGAACGGCCGCGGTGAGCTCGCCGCCAAAGAGCATGCCGAGGGCCGGATCATCGACGAATACCTTCCGACGCCGTTGACCGACGCGGAACTCGTCGACGTCGTCGACACCGCGATCGGACAGGTCGCGGAGGAGATCGGTGAGCGTCCCGGGCCCAAGAACATGGGACTGGTCATGAAGGTTGCGACGGCGATCGCCGCGGGGAAGGCAGACGGCAAGCGGCTCTCGGCGGCGGTCCGTTCGCGGCTGTAGTTTCGCCGACTCCACCGAAGAAATCAGGGCGCGACCTCGTGGAGGTCGCGCCCTGATCTATCGGGACCGGTCAGTTGTCGGGTCTGCTCGGAGTGGTGGTCGCCGACGAATCCTCATCCGGCGGCGGTGACGATTCGGATTGCTCCGGTTCCCGGCCCGGAATCGGCGCCGGAGTGGAACGGCTGGTGGTGTCGGGCACCTCCCGGCCGTCGGGCCGGGCAGGGGTGGCACTGGCCGACGGCGCGGCGCGCACCGAACCGTCACTGACGAAGATCGTCACCGTGCTGCCCGGGACTGCCGAACCCGACGGGGAACTGCTCGTCACGGTGCCGGAGCGCTGCTCGGCTTTCACCGTCGCCTCGGTCACCGAGAATCCGGCGTCCTGAAGCTGCTGCATGGCGCGCTCACGAGGGAGCCCCGCCACGTCGGGCACCTGGGCGTTTCCGGCACCGCGTACGTAACGCGGGTCTTCCGGAGGAAGTTCGATCGAGCCGAATCGTGTTGCCACCGGCAGCATCGCGGAGAACCAGGTTCGCGCAGGCTCGGTGCCGCCGAAGAGGTTGCCGTCGTAGCAGGGCCGGACGGGACCGGAGCAGATCTGGCCGGGCGTGGGGGAGTCGCCGTAGGTGTAGACGACGCCCGCGTACCGGTTGGTGAAGCCGAGGAAGGCGGACGACATGTGGGACTCGGTGGTACCGGTCTTGGCGGAGACGGGCAGGTTCCAGCCCACGGAACCGGCGGCACCCGCCGCGGTGCCACCGCCCGAGGTGTCCTTGCTCAGCGCGTTGGCCAGCGTATCGGCCAGACCGGGCTCGACGACCTGCTCGCAGGCCTCCTGGGTGATCGGAACGGGCTTGCCCTCGCGGTCGAACACGCCCTCGATGGGCGACGGGGGGCACCACTTGCCGTGCGACGCGAGAGTGGCCGCGACGTTCGACAGTTCGAGCGGATTGACCCAGGTCGGGCCGAGTGTGTACGAGCCGAGGTGCTGACTCTTCTGCATATCCGACATCGACTGGTCGCCGAATCCGGACGTGCGGGGCTGCAGGTACGAGCGCAGGCCCAGTCGCACGGAGATGTCGACGACGGACTCGACGCCGGTGGCCTCGATCAGCTTCACGAACGCGGTGTTCGGTGACTGGGCGAGTGCGTCGCTCACCGACAGGCTCGCAGGGTAGGGGGCGGCGTTCTCGACGCAGTAGTAGTTCGGCGGGCAACCGCGCGCACCACCGTCGCCCAGCCCGCGAGCGTTGTACCGGTTGGGAACGTCGAGTACGGCCGACGTGCCGAGGCCGCGCTCCATCGCTGCGGCGACGGTGAAGACCTTGAAAATCGACCCGGCACCGTGACCGGTGAGCGAGTACGGCTGCGGCTGGACGGTTTCCTTGTTGTCGCCGTTGAGGCCGTACGTGCGGCTCGAGCCCATCGCGAGGACCTTGTGCGTGTCCTGGCCGGGTTCGATCACATTCATCACGGAGGCGACGTCGTCGACAGTGGGGCTGGTGAACTTGTCGAGCGACGCTTTCACCGACGACTGGACCTCGGGGTCGAGCGTGGTGCGGATGACGTAACCGCCCTTGTCGATCTGCTCGCGCGAGATCCCGGCGTTCTCGAGGTACTGCAGCGCGTATTCACAGAAGAAGCCACGATCACCTGCGGAGATGCAACCGCGAGGCAACGTGTTGGGTTCGGGGAGGACACCGAGGGGGAGTTGCTTGGCTTCGCGGATCTCCGCGGCACGCTCGGGGATGTTCTCGATCATGGTGTCGAGAACGATGTTGCGACGCTCGAGGACGCCCTCGGAGTTGGTGTACGGGTTCAGTGCGGAACTGGACTGCACCATGCCGGCGAGCATCGCGGACTGCGGGATGTTCAGGTCCTTGGCGTCGATGCCGAAGTACGTCTGCGCAGCGTCCTGGATTCCGAAGGAACCGTTGCCGAACGGCACCAGGTTGAGATACCGGGTGAGGATCTCGTCCTTGGTCAGCTTCTCGTCGAGAGTGAGCGCCATCCGGATCTCACGGATCTTGCGAGCCGGAGTGGTTTCGATGGCGGCACGCCGCTCGGCGTCGGTCTTGGCGACGACGTGCAGCATGTAGTTCTTCACGTACTGCTGGTCGATCGTCGACGCGCCCTGCTCGACCTGACCGCTCGTGGTGTTGGTGAGGAACGCGCGCATCGTGCCCTGCCAGTCGACACCCCGGTGCTCCGGGAAGCGCTTGTCCTCGATCGAGACGATCGCGAGTTTCATCTCGTTGGAGATCTGGTCGCTGGGCACCTCGAACCTGCGCTGCTCGTACAGCCAGGCGATGGGGTTGCCCGCGTTGTCCACCATCGTCGTCACCGCGGGGACGACACCCTCCACGAGCTCGGCAGAACTGTTGTCCACGGTGTCGGCGGCGCGGTTGGAGACGTACCCGAAACCTCCTGCGGCCGGGAACAGCATCCCTGCCACGAGAACGCCGCCGAGGGCGGTACAACCAACGAGCTTCGCCACTGTGCTTCGGATCGACACGAAGTACACAGTACGTGCAGCCATGCTCTGCGGTCGTATTGAGGGCGGCGGCATGCCGTGCGACGTGCAGCTTTGCACGTTCGTACCAGAAAAGGTTTTCCTCGCCTTGCGCCCGGGCATCAGGTTACCTAGATTGAGACATCAGTGTGATGCAGGTAACACCTTGACAGGGGAGATTGCGTTATAGGGGAAGCGCCACGGCGCGACGCCTACGCAATCGGACACCGCGTAGCGGTGTTCGGAGAGTAGAGGGGCAACTGAATGCACATGACCACCCCGACGGCCCGGCTCGACGTCGACCAAGCGGAAGCACGCATTGCCTGGGTTTCCCGGGCACGGTGCCGCGAGGTCGATCCCGATGAACTGTTCGTGCGAGGCGCTGCACAGCGCAAAGCCGCAGTCATCTGCCGACATTGCCCCGTGATGCTCCAGTGCGGCGCTGACGCACTCGACAATCGAGTGGAGTTCGGTGTCTGGGGAGGCATGACCGAGCGCCAGCGCCGAGCCCTTCTCAAGCAGCACCCCGAGGTCGAATCCTGGGCGGACTTCTTCGCAGCGCAGCGCCACCACCAGAACGCGGTCTGACACCACCCACCCGCAGAGGTTCAGGCCTCGCGGGTGAGCTGGTCGGCCACGGCCCTCAGCGCCTCGAGGTCCGACACCTCGAACGGCAACGAGGGCACGCCCACCACGGGCACGCGAGGGTTCGCGGCGGTGAAACTCCGCAGCAGACGTAGTTCCCGCTTGGCCGTGACCGCGCGGTGCGCGTGGATACGCAGAACGGCTTCGGCAGCCTCCGCGTCGTCACCGCCCCGCTCGGCAAGCGCATCGGCCGCGGTCAGCGCATGGTCCGCGGGCATCTTCGACAGGGTCGGATGCGTTCGGTTGAGCACCAGGCCCGCGAGCGGCATCCGGTCCTCGCCGAGCCGCTCGACGAAGTAGGAGGCCTCCCTGAGCGCGTCCGGTTCTGCAGACGCCACCACCATGAAGTGGGTGCCGGGCTGCTGGAGCAGCTGATACGTCCGGTTGGCGCGCTCGCGGAACCCTCCGAACATGGAATCGAGCGACTGCACGAACGCGGACGCATCCGACAGCATCTGGCTGCCCACGATCGTCGACACGGCCTTGAGAGCGATGCCCATCGCTCCGGTGACGAGACGACCGATACCCCGGCCGGGCGCCGTGAAGATCCGGATCATCCGGCCGTCGAGGAACGCGCCGAGCCGTTGCGGAGCGTCGAGGAAGTCGAGCGCGTTCCGGGACGGCGGTGTGTCGACGATGATCAGATCCCACTCGTCGCTCTGCGCGAGCTGTCCGAGTTTCTCCATCGCCATGTACTCCTGCGTGCCGGAGAACGACGACGCGACGGTCTGATAGAAGGGATTGTCCAGAATCTGCTGAGCTTTGTCGGGCGTCGAATGCTCGAGGACCATGTCGTCGAACGTGCGACGCATGTTGAGCATCATCGCGTGCAATTCGCCGGTGGATCCGGCAGGGAGCTCCACCTTCTGCGGCGAATTGTCGAGACTCTGCACCCCGAGGGCCTGCGCGAGCCGGCGCGCCGGGTCGATCGTCAGGACCACCACGCTGCGCCCCTTCTCGGCCGCGCGCAACGCCAGCGCGGCAGCGGTGGTGGTTTTCCCGACGCCTCCGGATCCGCAACACACGATCACCCGCGACGACGGATCGGTCAGGATTCCGCCGACATCGAGGGGAGTGGCGACGCGGGCCTTCCCGGTCATCGGACGCCCTGGTCGGTCAGTGCCTGGGCAAGCTCGTACAAGCCGCCGAGGTCGATGCCGTCGGCCATGGAGGGCAAGGACATGCGCGCCACCTTCACGTCGTCGAGTTGAGCGGCGCTGACCTGCTGTGCCTGCAAGGTTGCAGCGTGCTCGATGGCTTCGGTGAGCAGGCCGGCGAAATCTTCGTCGGAGAGCTTCACCCCGACCCGGCCGAACGCGGCGCGGATCGCTTCTCCGGGTACCCGCCCGCCGGCAAATTCATCAACGAGATCTTCGGGGAGATGTTCGGGCGCGGTGCGGTTGACGAACACGGTGCCCAGGCGCAGATCTGCTGCCTGCAATTCCTCGACCGCATCCGCGGTTTCCTGAACGGGCAGCGCCTCGAGCAGAGTGACCAAGTGCACGACCGTCTCGTCGGAATGCAGCAGTCGCACCACGCCTTCGCTCTGGGACCGGATCGGACCGGACTTCGCGAGGTCGGCCATCGCCTTGGTGACATCCAGGAAACTGCTGATTCGTCCCGTGGGCGGCGCGTCGACCACCACCGCGTCGTACACGCGGCGTCCCGACGCGTCGGTGCGCACCACGGTTTCCTTGATCTTGCCGGTGAGAATCACGTCACGCAGGCCCGGCGCGAGGGTTGTCGCGAACTCGACGGCACCGATCCGCCTCATCGCACGGCCCGCGAACCCCAGGTTGTAGAACATGTCGAGGTATTCGAGGAACGCCGCCTCGATGTCGATGGCAAGCGCGGACACGACTCCGCCGCCCTCGGCGGAGGCGATCTTCGTCTCCACCGGCGGTAACGGCGGAACGTCGAACAGCTGCGCGATTCCCTGCCGGCCTTCCGTCTCGACCAGCAGGACCTTGCGGCCGCCCGCGGCGAGCGCGAGCGCAAGCGCTCCCGCGACCGTCGATTTGCCGGTACCTCCCTTGCCGGACACGAAGTGCAGTCGCGCCTGTGCGGCGCCGGCCGGCCACTCGCCGGAATGAGATGTCGGTGTTGCCACGACCACGAGCCTATAAGTCGTGCGCTCGTTGAGGCGGCGGATAGGGTCATGACATGAGTGAAACGACTACGTGGGAGTACGCGACCGTGCCCCTGCTCACACACGCGACCAAGCAGATTCTCGACACCTGGGGTGCCGACGGGTGGGAACTCGTCACCGTCCTGCAGGGCCCCACCGGCGAACAGCACGTCGCCTACCTCAAGCGTCCGAAGGGCTGACGCGGTGGCGCAACAGTGGACCTCACGCCTCGCCGAGTTGGGGATCAGCTTGCCGCCGATCGCCAAGCCGGTGGCGGCGTATGTGCCCGCCGTCCGTTCCGGTGACATCGTCTACACCTCGGGTCAGCTGCCGCTCGTCGGCGGCACCCTCACCCACACCGGCAAGGTCGGTGCCGAGGTCTCGCCCGAGGACGCGAAGCAGGCGGCACGTACCGCCGCGCTCAATGCGCTGGCGGCGATCGATGGGCTCGTCGGCCTGAACAACATCGCCAGCATCGTCAAGGTGGTGGGATTCGTGGCCTCGGCCGAGGGTTTCACCGGCCAGCCCGGCGTGATCAACGGCGCGTCGGAATTCCTCGGCGAGGTGTTCGGTGCCGTCGGTGCGCACGCCCGCTCGGCCGTGGGCGTCGCGGAACTGCCGCTTGGGGCTCCCGTCGAGGTCGAACTCATCGTCGAGGTGAGCTGACCTACGGTGGTGACCCGATCTACGGGGGTCGTGGCCCGGGACATCGATCCGCGGCCCTCGTAGAGTGGGATCGACCACGACGTCCCTGTCAGGAGAGGCAAGAACATGGCGCTGGTCCACCCCGCGTACGGCCGGCTGCGGCAGGTCACGGAGAACGCTGCCGTGGTTCTGGCAGAGAACCCCTCGGTCATGTCCTTGGAGGGCACCAACACGTGGATCCTCCGTGCGCCCGGTGCAGACGAATGCGTCGTGGTGGATCCGGGCCCGCTCGACGAAGCGCATCTCGCGCGCGTCGCGCAGGTTCCCGTCGCCGCGACCCTCATCAGTCACCGGCACTTCGACCACACCGAAGGTGCGGGCCGGTTCGCCGAACTCGCACACTGCCCCGTGCATGCGTCGTCGGCCGACCACCGGCACGGCGGCGGGAACGAACTTGCCGACGGTGACGTCGTCGAGGCCGCCGGGCTTCGCATTCGCGTACTCGCGACACCGGGCCATACCGCCGATTCGCTGTCCTTCGTGGTGGAGGACGACAGCAGCGTCCTGACCGCGGACACCATCCTCGGACGCGGCACCACGGTGCTCGACGACACCGACGGCGATCTGGGCGACTATCTCCGCTCGCTGCGTGCACTGATCGGGTTGGGGCCGGGGTACACGGTGTTGCCCGGGCACGGCCCCGAACTGGACGACCTGGAGACGATCGCGCGGGGCTACCTCGCCCATCGCGAGCAGCGTCTCGAACAGGTGCGTGCCGCGGTGCGCACCCTCGGTGAGGACGCGACGGCGCGCCTCGTCGTCGAGCACGTGTATGCGGACGTCGACCGGTCGTTGTGGGACGCGGCGGAAAAGTCGGTGAACGTGCAACTCGAATACCTGAGGAGCTTCGCCTGACGGCGGGAACTCACGACCCGTAAACGGACGAGCCCGGGACGCGTATCGCGTCCCGGGCTCGCCCGTGTGTCGTGATGCCGCGTGTCAGCGGGCGCGACGCGCCAGACGCTCCGAGTCGGAGATCAGGACGCTCTTGCCTTCGAGGCGCAGCCAACCGCGGTGCGCGAAGTCGGCGAGAGCCTTGTTCACGGTCTCGCGCGACGCACCGACGAGCTGCGCGATCTCTTCCTGCGTCAGGTCGTGCGTGACGCGCAGCGCGCCCGCCTCCTGCGTGCCGAAACGCTGCGCGAGCTGCAGCAGAGCCTTGGCGACGCGACCGGGAACATCGGTGAAGATGAGGTCGGCGAGGCTGTTGTTCGTGCGGCGGAGCCGGCGGGCCAGCACGCGGAGCAACTGCTCGGCGATCTCGGGACGCTGATCGATCCACGCCTTGAGTGCCTCGCGGTCCATGCTCACGGCACGCACCTCGGTGACGGTCGTCGCGGTGGACGTACGGGGGCCCGGGTCGAAGATGGACAACTCGCCGAACATGTCGGACGGGCCCATGATGGTCAGCAGGTTCTCGCGACCGTCGGGCGAACGCCGACCGAGCTTCACCTTGCCGGAGACGATGATGTACAGACGGTCACCGGGCTCACCTTCGTTGAAGATGACATGGCCACGGGGGAAATCGACCGGCTGAAGCTCTTTGACCAGCGCCGCAACCGCAGAGGGCTCGACTCCTTGGAAGATGCCTGCTCTGGCCAGGACCTCGTCCACGTGCGCTCCTTTTGGGAAATGAAAAAAACGTCGTTGCTGCTTCGTCTGCACGTCCACGGGCATCCGACGGAGGTCACCTGTCAGGCGTACGACTCCCCAGTCTACTGTGCCGACGTCGGGCGTGAGTGATTGACACCACGGATCGGGTGTTTTGCTTCCGAAAACCTTCTCGCAGGCTACCGGTGAGTATGTGGGTCAGCTGGCGCGACGCGTCCCCAGACCGTGATGTGAGGTGCTGCCTTCCGTCTCGGTCGACCCCCGGCGCCGCCGGCGGTGGAACCGGGCGAGAGCCCCGGGGAAACCTTCGCGAGCGAGCGCGGCGACATCGCCTTGGTCGGCTTGGTCGAGGAATTCCTCGACCTCGTCCTCACGGACGGAAAGCCGACTCAGGCGGGACTCGACACGCTCCATGGCGAGTGCGAACAGCGTCAGCAGCACTGGGAAAAGCACCACAGCGAGAGCTTGCATACGGGGAAGTAAACACGGGTTAGGTCTCAGATGAGACACGGGGGCGGATTGACGCGGAGGGGTTTACGTACAGTGGTCCAGGTGCATGCGACCCCGTCCGAGAGCTCCGATCAGGCTCCCCGTCGCGACTCGGGCGCGGCCCCCCGCTCCGAATCCCGGCTCGCTCTGGTGCGTCGGGCGCGACGGATGAATCGGCGGCTCGCCGAGGCTTTTCCCCACGTGTATTGCGAACTCGATTTCACGACCCCGCTCGAACTCGCGGTCGCGACGATCCTGTCGGCTCAGTGCACGGACGTGCGCGTCAACCAGGTGACTCCCGCGTTGTTCGCCCGGTACCCCGACGCCCGCGCCTACGCCGAGGCGGATCGGACGGAACTCGAGGAGTTCATCCGATCCACCGGCTTCTTCCGCAACAAGGCGAACGCACTCATCGGTCTGGGCCAGGCTCTGCTCGAGCAGTACGACGGCGAGGTGCCGGCTCGGCTCGACGACCTCGTGAAGCTGCCCGGCATCGGCCGCAAGACCGCGAACGTCATTCTCGGCAATGCCTTCGATGTGCCGGGAATCACCGTCGATACGCACCTCGCGCGGCTCGTCGGACGCTGGAAGTGGACCACGGAAACCGACCCCGTGAAGATCGAGCACGCGGTCGGAGCGCTCATCGAACGCAAGGAGTGGACGCTGCTGTCCCACCGGGTGATCTTCCACGGCCGTCGGGTCTGCCACGCGCGCAAACCCGCCTGCGGAGTGTGCGTGCTCGCCAAGGATTGCCCGTCCTACGGGATCGGACCCACCGACCCGCCGACCGCCGCCGCGCTGGTGAAGGGACCGGAGACCGAGCACCTGCTCGAGCTGGCCGGTAGGTGACGCCGGTGCACCCTTCGTCAGCAGGCCGTTGGAGCCTGGCAGCACTGGTCGTCGTGATCGCCCTGATCGTCGCCATCTGGCCGCGCGGCAACGATGACGCACCGGCTCCCTCGGCGACAGGCGCTGCGACCTCGGCCGCACCCGTCGACCGGCGAGCGCAGGACAACCCGCAGGCTCTCGCACCCCTCCGGGAAACCGCCGCTCTGGATCCCTGCCCTTCGGCAGGGGCAACGTCGGCAGCGGGAACGATGGCGCAGGGCCCGCTCGCGGGGTTGACGTTCGAGTGCGTCGGCGACGGTTCCACGGTGGATCTGGCCGCCGCACTCGCGGGCAAGCCGGCCGTGGTGAATCTGTGGGCGTGGTGGTGCGGCCCGTGCGCCGAGGAACTGCCCGTGCTCGAGGAGTTCGCAGAACGAGCCGGAGATGCCGTGAACGTGGTGACGGTGCACACCGATCCCAACGAGGCCAACGCGCTGAGCAAGCTGACGGACTACGACGTGCACCTGCCCGGAGTGCAGGACGGCTCCGGACGAGTCCAGGCCGCGGTCGGAGCCCCGGCGGTGCTGCCCGTGACGATCCTGCTGCGAGCCGACGGCTCGGTGGCCAAAGTGCTGCCCCAGCCCTTCCGCTCCGCCGACGAGGTCGCCGCCGTGGTCGACGAATACCTGGGGGTGGCGGCATGACGCCGTACTGGTTGCGGAAGGTCACGACCCTCGAGCCTAAAGATCCACACGACGACAATCCGATCATCAACCGGCGCGCGCCCTCCGGACTCCCGGTCCGGCAAGCGGCGGTCCTGGTGCTGTTCGGTGGTTCGCCGACGCCTGATCCGCTCGCCCGCGGCGGCCTGCCGGCCGACGCGGATGTGCTGCTCACCCAGCGTGCGGCGAGCCTGCGCCAACACAGCGGACAGGTTGCGTTTCCCGGTGGCGCCGCCGATCCCGACGACGAGGGTCCCGAACACACCGCTCTGCGCGAAGCGCAGGAGGAAACGGGGCTGGACCCCGCCGGCGTACGTCCGCTCGCTGTGCTCCCCGAACTGTTCATCCCGCCCTCGGGCTTCGACGTGACACCGGTGATCGCGTACTGGGAGCGTCCGAGCCCCGTCGGTGTGGTGAATCCCGCCGAGGCCTCCCGTGTGGTCCGGGTGTCGCTGCACGATTTGCTCGACCCGCGGAACCGCTTCCAGGTAAGGCACGCCCTCGGGTATCGCGGCCCGGCCTTCCGGGTCGAGGGGATGCTCGTGTGGGGTTTCACCGCGGGAGTGCTCGCAGGCCTGTTCGCCGTCTCCGGATGGGAAATCGAATGGGATCACCACGACATTCGTGACCTCGATGTCGTACTCGCCGAAATGGAGACCGAGGTGGTCGAACCGTGACCGGATCCGGCTGGCTCGACCTGATCATCGTGCTGATCGTCGTCATCGCGGCATCGTCGGGACTGAGGCAGGGCGCGGTCGCGTCGGCCCTCGCGTTCCTGGGTGTGCTGCTCGGGGCGGTCGCCGGCATTCTCATCGCGCCGCACGTGCTCGTGCACGTCGAAGAGGGGCGTATGCGGATCCTGGCAGGCATCGCGTTGATCGTGGTGCTCGTCGTGATCGGCGAGGTGGCCGGGATGGTCCTCGGCCGGGCTGCCCGCAGCGGCATCCACAGCCCCGGCGTCCGGGCCGTCGACAGCGTTGTCGGCGCAGGTCTGCAGGCAGTCGCGGTGCTCGTCGCCGCCTGGCTTCTCGCCATTCCGTTGACGGCCACCACTCAGCCCGCGGTGTCCGCAGCGGTGCGGGGTTCTCAGGTTCTCGGCACCGTCGACGAATTCGCCCCCGACTGGATGCGGGCGATACCCAACGAATTCTCGGCTCTGCTCGACACCTCAGGGCTACCCGAGGTGATCGGACCGTTCGGCAGGACCCCGATCGCCGAGGTCGCAATCCCCGACGCCTCGTTGCTCGACAGCCCCGTGGCCGCAGAACTCCATCCGAGCGTGCTCCGCATCAACGGGCTCGCGCCGAGTTGCCAGAAGGCACTCGAGGGGTCGGGCTTCGTCGTGGCGCCGGAACGGGTCATGACGAACGCGCACGTCGTGGCGGGAACCGCCGCCGTGACCGTCGACACCGAACAGGGTGCACTCGACGCCTCCGTGGTGCTGTTCGACCCGGCCGTGGACGTCGCGATCCTTTCGGTGCCCGGGCTCACGGCCGCACCGCTGGCATTCGCTCCCGTGCCCGCAGATTCGGGCGAGAATGCGATCGTCCTCGGCTATCCGGGTGGCGGGCCGTACACGGCGAGCGCCGCACGGGTCCGCGAAACGCTGGATCTGCAGGGGCCCGACATCTATCGCAGTGGAACGGTCGAACGCGAGGTCTACACGGTGCGCGGCCTGATCCAGCAGGGCAACTCCGGTGGACCACTCGTCGATGCGCAGGGGCTCGTCCTCGGCATGGTGTTCGGCGCGGCCATCGACGACTCCGACACGGGATTCGTGCTCACGGCCGGGGAGATCAGCCGGCAACTCGCACTGGCCGGGTCGGTGTTCGACCCCGTGGAAACCGGCGTCTGCATCGTCTGACGCCGGCACCCGGCCCGTGCGGTTGGCAGGCGGCGTCTCCCCGCCGTCGAGTCAGAGACCCCGCACGAAGGCGAGCAATTGCGACGTCACGACCTCGGGCTTTTCCTGATGCGCGTAGTGACCCGCGCCGTCGACGAACCTCAGGAGGCGTCCGGGTGCGTGCCGCTTGCAGCGGCGCAGCGTCGCCGCCAGTACGTAGGGATCGAGCACGCCGTGCAACTGGAGGACCGGCAGCGAGAGGGTGACGTCCATCGCCTTCATGAAACGTCGCCCGTCGGGCCGCCACTGACTCCGGAACGCCCACCGCTGGTATTCCAGCGTGCAGTGCGCGACCCCGGGGATGCGGATTGCCGAGCGGAGACGCTCGACGACGTCGGCGAATTCCGGCGTGGCCTGCCACTCCGGTCCCGAACGCAGGCGCGCGAGCCGTTCGATCTCGCGACTCTCGTCGCGAACCAGCCGACGTTCGGGACGCCACGGCACCTGATACGACAGGAACGTCGGCAGCAGCGCCTTGCGCTGCGCCTTGTCGCGCAGTGCCCCGTCGCGCAGAGAGATCGGGTGGGGTGAATCGACGACGGCGATCGCACGGACGAGCCGAGGATGCAGAACCGCCGTCGCCCAGCAGACCAGGCCGCCGTCGGCGTGCCCGACGAGGATCGCCTCGCTGTGCCCGAGTGCGCGGACGAGACCCGCGATGTCGTCGGACAGGGTCCAGCCGTCGTATCCGCGCGGGGGTTTGTCCGAATCGCCGTACCCTCGCAGGTCCACCGATACGGCCCGGTAGCCCGACTCGGCGAAGGCGGTGAGCTGGTGACGCCAGGACCACCACAGGTCCGCGAAACCGTGCACGAAGAGTACGAGCGGGGTGTCCGAATCGTGCGGGCCGGTTTCGACCGCGTGGAATCGGATTCCGTTCGCATGGATGTCACGATGCGTCCACGGCCCGGGATAGCGGGCCGTGGACGGGTCGGGTGGAGCCACCTCTATATCGCTCGGCGCATCAGCGCGCTGCGTGATGACGACCGGCGGAAGCCTGGTCGTCCTGGTGGCTCGGCAGGATCGACTTCGTCTGCTTGAGCGAGTCGATCGTCTTGCTCGGTGCGCGCACCTTGCGCACGCGCATATATCCGATCAACGCGAGGAGCGCGGTCACCACGACCATGATCAGGAAGACGATGAGGAAGGCGAGCCAGCGCGGAACCCAGACGTCGAGGAGTTCGGCGAGGAAGAAGAAAAAGAAGAAGGAGCTGAAGGTGAGGACAGCGAGCGCCAGGACGAAGAACAGGCTGCCCTGCAGGCCCTTCTTGACCTCACCGGTCACTTCGGCCTTCGCGAGCTGCACTTCGGCGCGGAAGAGCGTCGACACCTGAGTGGCCACGTCACGGACAAGATCACCGACGCTGGCATCCCGCGGCGTCGGAGCGTCCACCTTCGTCAGCGGAATGCCCGAGATACTCGTCGGCACACCGTCCCCGGGACGGTTCCCGTTCGTCACGCTCACTAGTCGACCCCTTTGGTTGGTTCGTTCCGCTTGCGGTGGGCTCGCCCACGCCGTAACAGTAGCGCCGAACCGAGTATCGACGCGATCAACGAGGTAACCAGGACGGCGGCTTTGGCGATCTCGGCGGCAGCGCCACCGTCGACACCCCCGAGCGAAAGTTCCACGATGAGCAGGCTGACGGTGAACCCGATCGCGCCGAGCACCGCCAGTGCGAACAGATCTCCCCACATCAGACCGGTCGGGCGGGTCGCGATACCCACCCGGATCGCGAGCCAGGCACTGCTGAAGATGCCCACCGTTTTGCCGACGAGCAGACCCAGGACGATGGCAAGACCGACCGGGTCGGTGAAGACGTTCCCGATCATCTCTGCGCCGAGCGGCACCCCGGAGGCGAAGAGCGCGAAGACGGGAACGCAGAATCCTGCCGACCAGGGTTGGATCCGGTGCTCGAGGCGCTCGGAGGGTGCATAGTCCTCGCCCGGATCGGCGCGGACGCGTGTGAGCAGGCCCAGAACGACGCCGGCGACCGTCGCGTGAATCCCGGCTTGGTGCATTGCGTACCAGGTGAGCAGCGCGAGCGGCACATACAGCCATGCCGTGGTGATACGGCGCTGCTGGGCAACCCAGTACGCCGCGGCGAGGGCAACGGTGGCGACCAGCCACGTCAACGCGAGCCCCGAGGTGAACAACACCGCGATCAGTGCGATACCGATCAGGTCGTCGACCACCGCGAGACTGAGCAGGAATACTCGCGCACTGGTGGGAATGCGGGAACCCGTGAGAGCCAGGACGCCCAGTGCGAAGGCGATGTCGGTGGCGACAGGAATCGCCCAGCCGCGATCCATTCCGGGCGTGCCCCAGCCGACAGTCGCGGCAATGACAGCGGGCAGGACGACGCCTCCGCATGCCGCGATCACCGGCAGCAGGGCCTTCTTGCGGTCTGCGAGTTCGCCGACCACGAGTTCGCGTTTGAGTTCGAGTCCGGCGACGAAGAAGAACACCGCCAGAAGTCCGTCCTTGGCCCACGTGCCCAGCGACAGATGCAGGTGCAGCGACTCCGGGCCGATCTCGAAGTCGCGGAGGGCGGCATAGGAGTCGCCGAGTGGGGAATTGACCCAGATCAGGGCCAGCGCGGCGGCAACGAGGAGAAGGGATCCGCCCACGGTTTCGGTACGGAGGAAACGGGCGAGCGAGGTGCTCCAGGCGGGGTTGGACAACGGGCGGCTTTCGGGTCGGCGGATTCCGGTAGGGTCGAGCGCTCGCCGACCAGACTTCCCGGCACACCGTCGAAAATTGTAGACCCGCCGGAGTGCCCGCCCCTGAATGACCGATCCGTCGCGACGGGAAACCCTCGCGGCCCGGAGACGAGTGCGGCCCCTCCGGGACACGAAGTCCGGAAGGGGCCGCACCCTCTGTGGAGCTACTTGCCCCGGATCGCGTCGAACACCGCGGGATCGACGAGGGTAGAGGTGTCACCGAGCTCGCGGCCTTCGGCGATGTCGCGCAACAACCGTCGCATGATCTTGCCGGAACGAGTCTTCGGCAATTCGGGTACGACCGTGATCTGACGCGGCTTCGCGATCGGGGAGATCTCCACCGCCACGTGCTCGCGGAGTTCCTTGATCAGCGCGTCACCGGTGTTCTCCACGTTCTCACGCAGAATCACGAAGGCGACGATGCCTTGTCCGGTGGTCTCGTCGGCCGCGCCGACGACGGCGGCTTCGGCGACGGTCTGGTGGCTCACCAGTGCCGACTCCACCTCGGAGGTCGAGATGCGGTGGCCGGAGACGTTCATGACGTCGTCGACGCGTCCGAGCACCCAGAGATCCCCGTCCTCGTCGTAGCGTGCACCGTCGCCGGCGAAGTACCAACCCTGGTCTTCGTAGCGTGACCAGTACGTTTCGCGGTACCGCTGCGGATCACCCCAGATGCCGCGCAACATGGCAGGCCACGGCTTGTCGAGCACCAGGTAGCCGTTCCCGCCGGGACCGAGCGGACGGGCTTCGTCGTCGACGATCTTCGCGGAGATGCCCGGCAGCGGCGCCATCGCCGATCCCGGCTTGGTCGCGGTGATCCCGGGCAGCGGGGAAATCATGATCGCGCCCGTCTCGGTCTGCCACCACGTGTCCACGATCGGAGCCTTGCCCGCGCCGATGACGTCGCGATACCAACGCCACGCCTCGGGGTTGATCGGCTCGCCGACACTGCCGAGCAGGCGGATCGACGAGAGGTCGTGCGCGTCGGGGATCGCACGTCCCCACTTCATGAAGGTGCGGATCAGCGTGGGGGCGGTGTAGTAGATGCTCACCCCGTACTTCTCGATGATCTCGAAGTGCCGGTGCTGGGTCGGCGAGTTCGGGGTGCCTTCGTAGACGACCTGCGTCACGCCGTTCGACAGCGGCCCGTACACGATGTAGGTGTGCCCGGTGACCCAGCCGATATCGGCGGTGCACCAGTACACGTCCTCGCCCGCTTTGTGGTCGAACACGTTGTGGTGGGTGTACGACGCCTGGGTGAGGTAGCCACCCGATGTGTGGACGATTCCCTTCGGCTTACCCGTGGTGCCGGAGGTGTAGAGGATGAACAGCGGGTGCTCGGCGTCGAACGGCTGCGCCTCGTGCTCGGGCGATGCCTGCTCGACGGTGTCGTGCCACCACAGATCCCGCCCCTCGGTCCACTCCACGTCGATGCCGGTGCGCCGCACGACAAGGACGTGCTCGATCGACGCGGCACCGGCGGTCGCCTCGTCGGCCGACGCCTTGAGCGGCGCCGCGGCGCCACGGCGCCACTGACCGTCCACGGTAACCAGCAGCTTCGCCTCGGCATCGTCGATTCGTGAGCGGAGCGCGGTCGCGGAGAAACCTGCGAACACCACGGAGTGCGTCAGGCCCAGACGAGCGCAGGCGAGCATCGTGACGATCGCCTCGGGAATCATCGGCATGTAGATCGCGACGCGATCGCCGGCGACCAGGCCCAGGTCGGTGAAGGTGTTCGCGGCGCGGGAGACCTCTGCCAGCAGGTCGTTGTACGTCAGCGCTCTCGTGTCACCGGGTTCACCTTCGAAATGAATGGCGACGCGGTCACCGTTGCCGGCGAGTACGTGCCGGTCCACGCAGTTGTATGCGACGTTGAGCTGCCCGCCGACGAACCACTTCGCGAAGGGTGCGTCCGACCAGTCCAGCACCTCGGTCCACGGGGAGGCCCACTCGAGTCGGTCGGCCTGGGTTGCCCAGAATCCGAGGTGATCGGCGTCGGCAGCAGCCTGCAACTCCGGACCGGCGTTGGCGGTGGCTGTGAACTCGGCACTCGGTGGAAAGGCCTGCTGTTCGTGGTCCGGAGCTGCGCTCGTCATGATGCGGGGCACCTTTCGGGTCGTCTATCGTCGGGCTCCTGAGAGCGTAATCATCTGTGACGCACATCGCACCGTTGCATCTGCATATGGTCAGGCCACAGTCGCCCATCGGTCGGTTTCGAGCGACGGGTGGTCTGCGGCCAGGACGAGTGGTGCGGTGGCGTCGCACGCCTGGTCCCACCGGCGGTCCTCGGGAACATCGGCGGTACCGTCGGAGACTGTGACCGACCCGCTTGCACCGCTCCTCGACCTTCCCGGCGTGCGCGACGCCGCCGACCGCGCGCGTGACGCGCTCGCGGAGGTCCATCGCCATCGCACGAACCGGCGGGGCTGGGCGAACACCGCAGCCGAAGCGTCGGTGCGCGCGGCACGAGCCTCTGCCGCGATCGACGGCGGGTCGATGGAACTGCCGCAGCCCGGTGAAGCCGGTGACCCGATCCTCGCCGGTGCGCTGCGTGTCGCGCAGACGCTCGACGGTGACGCGCTGGGCAACATGGTGTCGACGTGGCGTCGCGCGCCTCTGCAGGCCCTCGCCCGATTGCATCTCCTCGCGGCGGCGGACCTCGTCGAGGACGCGGGTCAGCTCGGGCGACCCCGTACCGGGAGCGGCGTCGGAGAACGGCTGGACGCCTTGGCTCAACTCGTGACAGGCGGGTCGAACGCACCTGCGCCGGTTCTCGCGGCGATCGTGCACGGCGAACTGCAGGCATTGAAGCCGTTCGGCGTCGCGGACGGTGTGGTCGCGCGGGCGGCGTCGCGGCTCGTGTGCGTGGCGACCGGTCTCGACACCCGGAACCTCGGAGTGCCCGAGGTCCACTGGATGCGCCGGCTGGATGCGTACCGCAGCGGGATCGACGGGTTCGCCGGTGGTACCGCCGAGGGCGTCGGCGGGTGGGTGATCTTCTGCTGCGGGTCGCTCGAGGCGGGAGCGCGCGAAGCCGCCTCGATTGCCGAGGCGTTCGCCGGCTGATCGGCCCGGCATTCGGGGGATTCGACGGATGCCGCTGGGCCGCAGCGGACAAGCGCTGGACACAGGAAAAGCGGGTGACGCGTCGATATGGAATCGGCGTACCACCCGCTGACACGGTGAACCGCGTTACCATGCGTGCTGAAATGGGTTGTGTCTCAACGGCCTCGGCGACGGTGCGATTATCTCCGGCTCGGCCTCGCAACGGGTGCGGGGTCTTTACCTTCGAAGAGTCACATCTCGCAAGCCCACAACGCTTCTGCCCTTATAGTGGCACCGGCTCCGCGTGGGTACTCGGCTTCCGTGCTGGGAACTCCGGTCGGGAGATCGAATCTTCTCTTCTGATTCGCTCTTGGCCTTCCGTCGTTCCGTAGTTCCTTTCTACCCCCCTTGCCGTGGGGTAGGCAAGCCCCATGCCGGCTTCGCGTCGCATCTGTGCCGTTAGGCGAAATCGCGTTGCTGCAGTGCGATATTCGGGTGGCACGGAGGGTCGCAGACGCGGTGTGCGCCATCCGCGGCGGGGCGCCCGGAATCAGTACCGCAGCGAAGCGTGCGACCGGCGCGCGAGACTGCTCGAAATACCGATGATCAGGGCGACTGCGCCGGCGATCCCGCCCGCGACCCAGAGTGCGCGAGGCGATGTCGGAATACGTCGTTTCAGCGGTACGGGAAGAGTGAAACGCAGTATCGGCCAATGGTTCTCGGTCGCGACACGGCGCAACGCCCGACCGGGGTTGACGACGCGGGGATTGCCCACTGCCAGGAGCATCGGCAGGTCGGTTGCCGAGTCGGAATAGGCATAGCTCTGTGCCAGGTCGTACCCGTAACGGTCCGACAGTTCCCGGAGCGCGACGGCCTTGGCCTCCCCGAAGCAATAGAACTCGAGTTCACCGGCGTACCGTCCGTCGACGATCCGCATGCGGCTGCCGACACTGTGGGAGGCACCGAGTGCCTGCGCGATCGGCGTGACGACCTCCTCGCCCGAGGCCGACACGATGATCACGTCGTGACCACGCGCCCGGTGATCGGCGATGAGATCCTTCGCTTCCGCGTAGACGAGGGGAGTGACCACTTCCTGAAGGGTCTCGTCGACGATCGATTTGATCTGCTCGACGTCCCAGCCCTCACACATGTGCGCGATGTGCTCGCGCATCCGCTCGATTCGGTCCTGATCCGCGGCGGACAGCACGTACAGCAACTGGGCGTAACTGCTCTCGAGCACGGCACGGCGGCTGAGCAGTCCTTCGTTGAAGAACGGGCGCGTGAAGGCGAGAACGCTCGACTTCGCGATGACGGTCTTGTCGAGGTCGAAGAAAGCGGCGATGCGGCCGCTGCCGGCCGGATGATCCACTGTCGAGATGCCGGTGTTCGTGTTCCCGGACGCGTCAGTCACGAGCACCACAATAGGTGCCCGAGGGCGGACTGTGGGGGTCGCGCGTGGCCTCGCCACGCCGGTCCTCTCAGTTGCAAACAGCGTGCACGTTCGGTGTACTATCGCGAATGCCCGGATCCGTCCGGGTTGTGTTCAGCCCGACCCCCCGGGGCTGAACACAGACGACCCTCGCCTCCTCCCCCCTGGCGAGGGTCGTCCTCGTTCCGGGGGTCCCCGCCGGTCGTCGCTGCTTCGTTCCCTCCGGCGAAAGCCCGCAGGTGACGGGGTTTGTCCACAGCCATTCCGACGATCCCCAGATTCGGCGTCGCGCGCAGTTCGGCGGTCCCGCAGGAGCGTTCACCCCGCACGCTCTGTACATGACCCACGTCCTCGGGCTGACCGACGATCCCACTCTGATCGCGGCGTTGCGCCGTGTCGCTGCGGCCGCCGATCGCGAACTCCACGAAGCCGTCGCGCCGCCGTCCCGGCGTTCCTGGACCGACGCCGCCGTCGTCGTGGTGGACCACGCGTCGGCGCTGGCGTGTGCCGCCGATCTTCCGCGGCGGCCCGGTGTCGTACTCGTCTGTCCGGGTGCCGCCGACCTGCGGGAATGGCAGGCCGCTGCGGTCGTGGGAGCCGAACACGTCCTCGGGTTGCCCGACAGCGAGGTGGAACTGCTCGCCGTGATCGGTGCGACCGCCGAGCCCGACGCGGCCGGCGGCACGGTGATTGCCGTCGTCGGAGGCTGTGGTGGTGCAGGAGCGTCGACGTTCGCTGCCGCCATGGCGTGGTCGTCGGCGCGACGGGACGCCGGCCGCGACGTCCTGCTCGTGGACGCCGATCCCTACGGGTGCGGTATCGACGTGCTCACCGGACTCGAGGAACGGCCCGGAGTGCGATGGTCCGGGCTCACCGTCGAGAGCGGACGTATCTCTGCGCGCGCGCTCCGCGACGCCGTCCCCGCCTGGACTCAGGGGCTCGGGGTCCTGTCCACGGATCGGGAGTCCCTGCCGCAACTCACCGCCGGCGCAGCGACGGCGGTCGTGGAGGCGGTGCACCGGTCCGGGACGACCGTGATCGCCGACATCGGGCGGGCCTTCGGGCCTGTGACCGAGGCACTCGTGTCCCTCGCAGATCTCACCGTGGTCGTCGTGCCGGCCCGCGTCGGTGCAGCGCTGTCGTCGGCGCGGATCGCGGATCGGCTCGTCGAACGCGGGGCGCCGGCCGGCCTCGTCGTCCGGGGACCGGCCCCGGGTGGGCTCACACCCGACGACGTCGCGGAGGTCACCGGGCTACCGCTGCTCGCCTCGATGCGCCCCGAACCCGGCCTTGCCGAGACGCTCGAACGCGGGGGTATCCGGTTGCGGTCGCGGTCACCGCTCGTCGGCGCGGCGGAAGCCGTGCTCGACGGCGTCGATCCGGCTCGCCCGCGAACGCGGTGGATCGCGTGACCGGACCCGTCGCCGCCGACCTGCTCGAGCGGGTTCGCGACCGCCTCGCGGACGAACCGGGGGATCTCACCCCCGCGCGGGTAGCCGCGGCGCTACGCGCAGAAGCCGGCGGTGTGCTCGGCGACTCCGATCTTCTCTCCGCCCTTCGGCACCTCCAGACCGAACTCACCGGAGCCGGACCGCTCGAAGTGCTGCTCGGTGATCCCGCGGTCACAGACGTACTCGTCACCGCACCCGATCGGGTGTGGGTCGACCGGGGCTCCGGACTGCACCTGACCGACGTGACCTTCGCCGACGAGACGGCGGTACGCCGCCTCGCGCAGCGTCTGGCGCTGTTCGCCGGACGCAGGCTCGACGACGCGCAGATGTGGGTGGACGGCAGGCTGCCCGGCCACGGTGAGTTCGGAGTCCGGCTGCACGCGGTGCTCTCGCCGGTTGCGCAGGGCGGAACGTGCCTGTCGCTGCGGGTGCTTCGACCCGCCACCCAAGGGCTTGATGCCCTGCGGGAGCGCGGCGCGGTGCACGACGACGCCTACCGTCTGCTGCACCGCATCATCCGTGCGCGACTCGCTTTCCTGGTGGTCGGCGGCACCGGTGCGGGGAAGACCACCCTGCTCGCGGCGCTGCTGGGAGCGGTGGACCACCGGGAGCGGATCGTCTGCGTCGAAGACGCTGCCGAACTGGTGCCCGCACATCCCCACGTCGTCCGGCTGGTCGCGCGTGCGCCCAACGTCGAGGGGGTCGGGGAGGTCACGGTGCGGGACCTCGTCCGCCAGGCGTTGCGCATGAGACCCGATCGGATCGTCGTCGGGGAGGTTCGTGGGGCGGAGGTGGTCGATCTCCTGACGGCGTTGAACACCGGCCACGACGGGGGCGCCGGCACCGTGCACGCCAATTCACCGGACGAAGTACCGGCACGGCTCGAGGCACTCGCGGCGCTCGGCGGCCTCGACCGAGCGGCCCTCCACAGTCAGCTCGTTGCTGCGGTCCAGGTGGTCCTTCATGTTCACCGCAGCCCCGGTGGTGCCCGCCGCCTCGTCGAGATCGGCATCGTCGAACGCGATCCCGTCTCCGGCGTCGTCGTGTCGCCGGCCTGGACGTACGACCACGGTGCGGTCGCGGGAATGGCGTCGCTCGAACGTGCTCTTCGTCGACGGGATGTCGTGTGATCGGGGCGGCACTGTGCCTTGCCACCGCGTTGCTCCTCGTCCCGGGTTCATCGGGGGCACACCGAATCCGGGTCCACGTTCCGTATCGTTTTCCCGTTGTCGGTCACCCGGGGGTGCTCGCCGCAGCTGCCGGTGTCGCACTCACCATGCTTGTCGGCGTCGCGCCTGCCGTGGCCGCAGCCACAGTGGCGGCGACGACGCTGTGGCGGATCCGCCGGAAACGCCGCTCAGCGCAGCTCGAGGCACATCGGCGGATGTTGTTGTCCGGCCTGGAGGCGGTCATCGCCGATATGCGAGTGGGTGCGCATCCGGCCGATGCCTGCGATACCGCAGCGCGCGAAACCACCGGACCTGCCGCAGATGCGTTCCGGGTCGCGGCTGCACGCTCGCGGCTCGGGGGCTCCGCAGCGGACGGATTGCGTTCCTCGGCTCCGTCCGGGGACCGCGACGGACTGGCCGGAAGTCTCGCACGGGTAGCCGACGCATGGGCCGTGTCGGATCGGCACGGTCTGGCGCTCGCCGAACTCCTGGCTGCGGCCCGGACAGACCTCTCCGCCAGGATGCGGATTCGCTCTCGCACGGACGCGGGCCTGGCAGGGGCGCGCGCAACCGCATCCGTCCTCGCAGCCCTCCCGTTGCTCGGAGTCGGGCTCGGGCAACTCATGGGTGCGGCACCGGTGGGGATTCTGCTTTCCGACGGCCTCGGCGGCATGCTTCTGGTCGCGGGCACGGTGCTGGCATGCGCCGGGTTGTTGTGGACCGACCGTATCGCCGACAGGGTGAGCGCATGACGGGGTCCGTCGCTGCCGCGCTCGCTGCCGCGGCCCTGCTGATCTTTCCGATCGCGGACGGCAGCGCTCGCCTCAAAGATGCGAAAGCTGTTCCTGGCCTTCCGATATCGGCCGGACGCCCCGACCCGAATGCTGTGCCGGCTGCGTTCGACCTGTTCGCCGCATGCCTGCGCGCCGGAATGCCGGCGGCGTCGGCGGCCCGTGCTGTTGCGGAGTCGGCTCCACCGGATTTCGCCGCGGCGCTGCGCAGGGGTGCCGACAGGCTCGCTCTCGGTGCCGATCCGGCCGAGGCATGGGACGGCCCGGGTGACGACCTCCTTCAGGACTTTGCGAGGGCCGCGCGGCGATCGGCGAAATCCGGTGCACCCCTGTCGGAGACCGTGGCCGAACTGGCCGTCCGGTACCGGACGGAGGCGGAGGACCGCGTGGCTGCCGATATCGAGCGGGCGGGTGTGCTCGTCAGCGGCCCGCTCGGGTTGTGCTTTCTGCCTGCGTTCGTGTGTCTGGGCATCGTGCCGGTAGTGATCGGCCTGGCCAGGGACGTGCTCGGGGGAGGGCTGTTGTGAAACGTCGGCGCGGACCGTCCGCGCCGCAGGGAGGGGGAATTATGCGCACCATCGATATTCGGGGTCTCCGGAGTCGTGTGTCGGATCTTGTCGTGGACGACGACGGAATGAGTACGGCGGAGTACGCGATCGGAACCATCGCGGCAGCGGCGTTCGGTGCGGTCCTGTACGCGGTGGTGACCGGCGACTCGATCGTGTCGGCGTTGACCGGCATCGTCGAGCGCGCGCTCAACACCGCGGTGTGAGACGCCGGAGATCCAGCGTCGACCGGCGCGAGGCGATCCGGGGATTCACGGCCGCGGATCCCGGCGGCGTCACCGTCGAAGCGGCGCTTGCGATCGCGAGTCTGGTGACCGTGCTGGTCTTGTGCCTCGGTGCGGTGCTGAGCATCGCGTATCAGGTGCGGTGTCACGACGCGGCGCGGGAGGCGGCGCGACTCGCCGCACGAGGTGATCACACACGGGCGGTCGAGGTGGCCGACCGTGTCGCGCCCCCCGGCGCCGGAATCACGCTGCGGGAGGAGGGAGACCTGATCGTGGCTGTCGTGACGGCCGAGAGTCCCCTGTTTCCCTTGGTGACCTTGACGGCCGAAGCCGTCTCGGTGCGGGAACCGGAGGGGCTGCGGTGATCTCGGACGCAGGTGATCGCGGAAGCGCGAGCGTGATCGGCTGCGCCGTGATGGCGGCCCTGATCGCCGTCACCGCGACGCTGCTTCACGTCGGATCGGTCGTCGTCGCACGGCACCGCGCGCAGGGCGCTGCCGACCTCGCCGCGGTGGCCGTCGCGTCGGCGCTCGATCGCGGCGTCGTGGCGGCATGCGAGGCGGCCGAACCCATCGCACATCGCATGCATGTGCGGGTGAGACGATGCGAGATCGACGACTGGTACGCGCTACTCGAGGTGACCGCTCCGGTGTCGTCGGTCTTCGGAGGGGACGAAGCGAAGGCGGTCGCGCGGGCGGGTCCGGCCACGGCAACAGGCACCGAATGAGGTACGGACCGGCACACCGGGACTTGTGTGACACCCATCACATGTGATGGGTGTCACACAACTCCGGGAGGCCCCGGCGCTCTCCGTGACGGACAGATTCACGGTGCCTCGGCACTCGGTGTAGTGCTGCGATAACGCTTCCGGTGGATGGGAACGTGGATTCGCTCGGCGCGCCCGGCCCGTGCGACCCCCGCTCGTCGCGTTAAGGACGCATTTCGTCGGGTTCGCCGGGGTTTCTTTCCGGCGGGGCGTGCACTTCCGTCGCTAGGCGTGTGTCTAGAGTCAACCGACGTTCCGGGCCGCACGGTCTTGTTCTTGTGGCTCACACCGACACCGTGGATCATCGCGGACTTCGTGGACAGCGGCGCTGTCCCGTTGGGGCTGAGGAAGGATTGATTTTGAGGATCAAGCGCACGATCGCGGTCGTGTCGGTGGGCTTCGTAGCCGTCGGCATGCTTGCGGCATGTGGCGGCAGTAGTTCTGCCGGCAGTAGTGAGGGCACGTACAGCCTGTACATCGCACAGCCCGAGAACCCCCTGGTTCCCGGCAACACCACCGAGAGTGAGGGCAATCAGGTCCTCAAGGCGCTGTTCACGCCCTTGGTGAACTACAACGACGAGACCAACGACGTCGAGTACACCGGCGTCGCAGAGTCGGTCGAGTCCGAGGACCAGGTCAACTGGACGATCAAGCTGAAGTCGGGCTGGACCTTCCACGACGGGACTCCCGTCACCGCCAAGTCCTACGTCGACGCCTGGAACTACACCGCGCTGAGCACCAACGCATACGGCGCGTCGTACTTCTTCGAGAACGTGAACGGTTACGACGACCTGCAGGCCGCCGAGGGCGGCGAGCCGGCCGCGACCACCATGTCCGGCCTCGAGGCAGTGGACGACACCACCATCTCGGTCGAACTGAAGGAGCCGTTCGCGATCTACCCGATCACCCTCGGGTACTCGGCGTTCTCGCCCCTGCCGGAAGCTTTCTTCTCCGATCCCGACGCCTTCGGCCGTCGTCCGATCGGCAACGGCCCGTTCAAGGCCGACGAGGACTTCGTCGACGGTCAGGGCTTCACCGTGACCAAGTACGAGGACTACGCCGGTGAGAACCCCGCGCAGTCGAACGGCGTGCAGTTCAAGGTCTACACCGAACTGGCCACCGGTTACACGGACGTCCAGGCCGGCGGCCTCGACGTGATGCTGGACCTGCCGCCGGACGCGTGGGCCACCGCTCGCGATCAGTTCGGTGATCGTTATGTCGAGCGTCCTCGCCCGGACATCACCTCGCTCAGCTTCCCCACCTACGATCCGCGTTTCTCGGATCCGCGTGTCCGTGAAGCCTTCTCGATGGCCATCGATCGTGGGGCCATCACCGAGGCCATCTTCACCAACACTCGTACGCCGGCCAAGTCCTTCGGGTCCCCGGTCGTCGAGGGTTACCGCGAAGACGCCTGTGGCGCCAAGTGCGAGCTGAACGTCGAGCAGGCCAACAAGCTTCTCGACGAGGCCGGCTTCGATCGCAGCCAGCCGGTTGATCTGTGGTTCAACGCCGGAGCCGGGCACGACCCGTGGATGACCGCGATCGGTAACCAGATCCGCAGCAACCTCGGTATCGAGTACGTGCTCCGCGGCGATCTGCAGTTCGCGCAGTACCTGCCGTTGCAGGACGAGAAGGGCATGACCGGCCCGTTCCGCTTCGCCTGGATCATGGACTACCCGTCGCTGTACAACTTCCTCGCACCGATCTACAGCACCAGCGCACTGCCGCCCGCGGGCTCGAACAACACCTTCTACAGCAACCCCGAGTTCGACGCGGCCCTGTCCGCCGGTAACAACGCCGACTCGCTCGAGGCTGCCACGGTGGAGTACCAGAAGGCCGAGGACATCCTGTTCCGCGACATGCCTTCCGCACCGCTGTTCTACGGCCTCAACCAGGCCGTGTACAGCGACCGGGTCGACAACGTGAAGATCGACGCGTTCGGCGACGTCGTGGTCGAAGACGTCACGGTCAACTGAGTGACAAGTGGTGGGGTGTTTCGCACAAGCGAGGCACCCCACCACTGTGTAGGACGTTCTGTTCCGTATAGGAGAACCCAGTGGGTCGCTTCATCACGCGCCGATTGCTGCTGACCATTCCGGTCCTGATCGGCGCCTCTTTTCTGATCTTTGCGATGGTCTACGCCCTCCCGGGCGACCCCATTCGTGCCCTCGCGGGTGATCGTCCGCTCGCGCCCGCGGTCATGGCGCAGCTTCGCGCCCAGTACAACCTCGACGATCCGTTCTTCGTCCAGTACATCAAGTACGTCGGCGGACTTCTGCAGGGCGACTTCGGTTCCGACTTCTCCGGAAGGCCGGTGCTGGACACCATCGCGCAACGGATGCCGGTGACCATGCAGCTGACGGCGGTGGCCGTCGCCTTCGAAGTCGTAATCGGTATCACCGCCGGCGTGCTCGCAGCCCTGCGTCGCAACTCCTTCTTCGACAACCTGGTGCTCGTCTCGTCGACACTGCTGGTGTCGGTGCCGGTGTTCGTCCTCGGCTTCGTCTCCCAGTACGTCCTCGGATACAAGCTGGGTCTGTTCCCGATCGCCGGTATCAACAACGGCTGGTACAGCTTCCTGCTCCCGGGCCTGGTGCTCGCGTCGCTGTCGATGGCATACGTTGCCCGGCTGACTCGCACCGCGGTGTCGGAGTCGATGGCCGCCGATTACATTCGCACCGCGCGGGCCAAGGGCGTCGGGTATCGCCGTATCGTGGTCCGGCATGCGCTGCGTAACAGCTTGATACCCGTGGTGACCTTCATCGGCGCCGATATCGGCGCACTGCTGGGCGGCGCGATCATCACCGAATCGGTGTTCAACATTCCCGGACTGGGCCGCGCAATCTTCGACGCTGTACAGAACCAGGAAGGTGCGGTGGTCGTCGGCATCGTCACGCTGATGGTCTTCTTCTACATCTTCTTCAACCTCGTCGTGGACGTGCTGTACGCATTCCTCGACCCCCGGATCAGATACGAGTAGTGGTATGGATTCCAAAAATGCCGAGGCCGCCCGTACACATGCCGTGGAGGAGGGCGAGCCGGGCAATGTCATGACGGGCGAAGCCGTCCAACTGGTGGGCCAGGCGAGCTTGTGGGGCAACGCGTGGAAGAAGTTGCGCCGCAGCGTGTTCTTCTGGTTCGGCGGGATCATCACCATCGTCCTGGTGATGATGGCGCTGATGCCGCAGCTGTTCGCCCGTGGCATCGACCCTCGGTCATGCGACCTGTCGGACAGCCGCCTGTCACCGAGTGCGCAGCACTGGTTCGGGACGGATCTTCAAGGGTGCGATTACTACGCCAACGTGATCTACGGTGCCCGCGTCTCCCTGAGTATCGGCCTCCTCGCCGTGATCGGTGTGCTGATCGTCGGTGTGCTGATCGGTGCGCTCGCCGGCTATTTCGGTGGCGCCCTCGACAGCGTGCTCGCCCGTTTCACCGACATCTTCTTCGGCATCCCGCTGTTGCTCGGCGCGCTGGTGCTGCTGACGGTGACGTCCGAGCGGACCATCTGGACCGTGGCGCTGGCACTGATCACCTTCGGCTGGATGACAGCGATGCGCCTGGTGCGCTCGTCGGTCATCGCCATCAAGGAGAGCGAGTACGTTCAGGCCGCCCAGGTGCTGGGAGCCTCGACCTTCCGCATCCTGGTCCGGCACATTCTGCCGAACGCGCTGACCCCTGTTCTGGTCTACGCCACCATCGCCGTCGGTACGTTCATTGCCGCGGAATCAGCACTGTCGTACCTCGGTATCGGCCTGCAAATGCCCGCCATGTCGTGGGGCCTGCAGATCAACCTGGGCCAGAACTACATCTCGACGTCGCCGCACCTGGTGCTGTTCCCGGCCGCGTTCCTGTCGGTGACCGTGCTGGCCTTCATTCTCATGGGTGATGCGCTGCGAGATGCGCTCGACCCGAAACGGAGCTGACGCAATGAGTGTCGACACGATCGACGAGACCACGACCGACCGCGCAATCCTCGGAGTCTCCGGTCTGACCATCGACTTCGAGGTGGACAAGACCTGGAGAACAGCCGTACGTGACGTCTCGTTCGAGGTGGCGCGGGGCGAGATCCTGGCGATCGTCGGCGAATCCGGATCGGGTAAATCGACGACGGCCATGGCCGTACCGGGTCTGCTCGCCGACAACAGCCGTGTCCGCGGCAGCATCACTCTCGACGGTCGTGAACTCGTCGGTCTGTCGGAACGTGAACTGAACTCGGTGCGCGGCAAGGACATTGCCGTGATCTTCCAGGAGCCCATGACGGCTCTGAATCCGGTGTACACCATCGGGTGGCAGATCACCGAGGCTATTCGTTCGCACTCGGACATGACCAAGGCGCAAGCCAAGGAACGCGTGATCGAGTTGCTTCGCCTCGTCGACATGCCGGAGCCGGAGAAGCGGGTCAAGTACTACCCACACCAGCTTTCCGGTGGTCAGCGCCAGCGAGCGATGATCGCCCAGGCCCTGGCCTCCGAACCCGCGGTGCTCATCGCCGACGAGCCCACCACCGCGCTCGACGTCACGGTGCAGGCCGAGATCCTGCAGCTGATGCGGGATCTGCGCGAGCGCGTGGACGCGGCGATCGTGCTCATCACGCACGACATGGGTGTCGTCGCCGACATGGCCGACCGCATCCTCGTCATGCGCAACGGTGCCATCGTCGAGCACGGGACGTCGGACAAGGTCTTCAACAAGCCGGAGCACGCCTACACCCGTGAACTGCTGGCGTCGGTGCCCCACCTCGGCTCGCGAGTCGGCGAGGCCGGAACCGATGACACTCCGGACGTGCGGTACGCACTCGAAATCGTCGATGGCGTGATCGAGTACCCCGGTGCGCGTCGCAACAGCGGCTTCCGGGCGGTCGACGGCGTCAGCCTCAACATCGAGCCCGGTGAGGTCGTGGGACTCGTCGGAGAGTCCGGTTCGGGCAAGTCGACGATCGGCAAGGCCGTAGTGGGATTGCTCAAGTTGCACTCCGGCTCGCTGTCCGTGGCAGGCACCGACATCACGAAGATGTCGACACGCGATCTGCGCCCGGTCCGCCGCAAGGTCGGCATCGTGTTCCAGGATCCGGGTTCGTCGCTGAACCCGCGCTGGCCCATCGGACAGTCCATCGGCGAGCCGATGCTGCTGCACACCGAAATGGACCGCACCCAGCGCGACAAGAAGGTCGAGGAACTGCTCGACCAGGTTCAGCTGCCGCGAGACATGCGCAACCGCTACCCGCATCAGCTTTCCGGCGGGCAGCGTCAGCGCGTGGGTATCGCCCGGGCGCTGGCTCTCGAACCGACACTGCTGGTGGCGGACGAACCGACGTCGGCACTCGACGTCTCCGTGCAGGCCAAGGTACTCGAGCTGTTCCAGGAACTGCAGCGCGAATACGGCTTCGCATGCCTGTTCATCAGCCACGACCTTGCCGTCGTGGAGGTGCTTGCACGTCGCATCGCCGTGATGCGGGCCGGCAAACTCGTGGAGTTCGACCGGACCGATCGTATTCTGCGGTCGCCGTCCGATCCGTACACCAAGCGGTTGCTGGCGGCTGTCCCGGTTCCGGACCCGGCACAGCAGGCGCTGCGGCGTGAAGAGCGTGCGGCGCTGCTAGCCGCCGAACGCGCCGAGGACGAGCGCATGCCGGTGGCCTGACGGCTGTAGTGCGGTGTCAGTCCTGGCTACCGATCGCGTCGAGCACGGCGGTCAGGACGAGCACGGCGCCCGACTTGTCGAGTGGATCATTGCCGTTGCCGCATTTCGGGGAGTACACGCAGGAGGGGCAGCCCGTGGCGCACTCGCACGCCGCGACGGCGTCTCGGGTTGCCTCGAGCCACCGGAAAATCCGGCGGTATCCTCGCTCCGCGAATCCGGCACCGCCGGGCTGGCCGTCATAGACGAAGACCGTGGGAAGACCGGTGTCGGGGTGCAGGTCGGTGGAGACGCCGCCGATATCCCCGCGGTCGCACGTCGCGACGAGGGGGAGCAAACCGATCGCCGCGTGCTCGGCGGCATGGAGCGCACCCGGGATCCGCTCGGCCGTGAGGCCGATCTGCGAGAGCAGTCCGGGATCGACGGTGTACATCACAGCGCGGGTCGCAAGGGTCTGCTCGGGCATCTCCAACGGGATCTGATCGAGGATCTCGCCGGAGGGCAGGCGTCGGAGGTATCCGACCACCTGATGGGTCACCTCGACACCCACCGCCGCGACGGTGACGGGGCCGTGGTCCCGATGCTCGTCGATCGACGTGCAGCAGATCTCCGTGATTTCGCGTGCGCTGGTGGACCATTCGGGGTCCTCGGCGTGAACGAGTGCGATTCCGTCGTCGAGGTGCAGTTCGTCGACGACGAAGGATTCCCCCCGATGCAGGTGTACGGCACCCGGATGCATCGTCGCGGGCGCGCGGCTTCCTTCGACGGTGCCGAGCATCCGCCCGGTCTCCGCCTCCACGATCGCGACCTGCCCGCCGATGCCGCCGCGGATGTCGATCTCCGCGTGCGGATGCGTACCGGGAGTGACGAACCAGCCGTGCGGACGCCTGCGTATGAGGCCGTCCGCTGCGAGGCGAGTGAGGACTTCCCACGCCTCGTATTCCTCGACTTCGGTGTCGCTCAGCGGCTTTTCGGACGCCGCGCAGAGCAACTGCGGCCCCAGGACGTACGGGTTCGCCGGGTCGGTCACGGTCGACTCGACCGGCCTGCCCAGCAACGCCTGCGGATGGTGCACCAGATACGTGTCGAGGGGGTCGTCGCGGGCGACCAGCACCACCAGCGACCCCTGCCCGCGCCGCCCGGCGCGGCCGCCCTGCTGCCAGAACGAGGCCACTGTGCCGGGGAATCCCGCGACGACCACCGCGTCGAGACCGGCGATGTCCACTCCGAGTTCGAGTGCGTTCGTACTCGCCACGCCGAGCAGACGTCCGTCGGAGATCGCCGCTTCGAGGTCGCGGCGATCTTCCGCGAGGTAACCGGCGCGGTAGGCGGCAACGCGGTCGACGAGGTCGGGCGCTGCCGCGGCGAGCAACCGTCGCGCGCCCATGGCCGTGAGTTCCGCACCGTGCCGGGACCGCACGAACGTCAGCGTCCGTGCACCTTCGACGACGAGGTCGGCGAGCAACCGGGCCGCTTCGGTCCCGGCCGCGCGTCGCACGGGAGCCCCGTGTTCTCCGGTGACCTCGCGCAGCAGCGGCGGTTCCCACATCGCGACGGTCCTCGGTCCGTGGGGTGATCCGTCTTCGGTCACCGCACGGCACGGCGCGCCGATGAGCCTGGACGCCGCATCGGCCGGCTCGGCGGTGGTCGCGGAGGCCAGGATGAACACGGGGTCGGCACCGTAGTGTCGAGCCAGCCGCTGGAGCCGGCGCAGGATCAGCGCGACGTGTGAGCCGAAAACCCCTCGGTACGAGTGGCATTCGTCGATCACCACGTATTTCAGCCGACGCAGCATCCGCGCCCACCGTGCGTGCCCGGGCAGCAGCGACACGTGCAGCATGTCGGGATTGGTGAAGATCCACCGTGAGTGCCGGCGCGCCCATTGCCGCATCTCCGTGCTGGTGTCGCCGTCGTACGCGCACGCCGCCACGGTCGACAGTGCGGGCTCCATCATGGTCAGTTCGGTGACCGCGCGAAGCTGATCGGCCCCCAATGCCTTGGTGGGGGAGAGATACAGAGCGGTGGCCTGGGGGTCGGTCGCCATGGCAGTGAGCACGGGAAGTTGATACGCCACCGACTTGCCGGACGCGGTTCCGGTGGCGACGACCACGTTCTGCCCGGCGGCGGCGAGATCGGCGGCGTCGGCCTGATGGCTCCACAGTTGCGGTACCCCGTGGTCGCGCAGGGCCCGGACCACCGGTTCGGCCGCCCAGCGAGGCCAGTCGGTGTGTTGCGCCGGCCGGGCGGGCAGCGCGGCGACGTGGGTGAGCGGGGACTCGCCGGCGGGCGTTCCGGCCAGGAGGCGGTCGAGAAGTTCGCGTCCGTAGGTCGCAGCCGTGCCGTTACCCGGATCGAACGGGGGTGAGCTGGGCACGGAGCGCTCCGGGGGGTTGCGGGGTCGAACAGGGGCGGCGGTTCTGCCGTCTGCGGGCAGGCAGAAACAACTACCGATCGGTAATCGTACCGACGGTCGGCGACCTTCGATTTTTCTGGGACGTTTGTGCCCATTACTACTGTCGCGACCGCCCCGGGCATGGTTGACTGGCACGCGGTCGCAGCTTCTGTGTTCGTGGACTTGAGAGAGTGAACGCTCGCAGGATCGATGGTTGCGGGCGCGGTGCTTTGCTCTTCCCACGGGGGTTCGGAAGTACAGCGGTCGGAACCGGGGCCGGGCGGGCCGCGTTTCCGGCGGTCTGTCGAATCCGGTGGTAAGAAAGAGAAGGAAAAGCATGGCACAGGGCACTGTGAAGTGGTTCAACGCGGAGAAGGGCTTCGGCTTCATCGCTCCCGAGGACGGTTCTGCAGACGTGTTCGTTCACTACTCCGAGATCCAGGGCGCCGGTTTCCGGACCCTCGAGGAGAACCAGCGCGTGGAGTTCGAGGTCGGTCAGGGCACCAAGGGCCCGCAGGCCACCGGCGTGCGCGCTGTCTGAGAGATTGCTCCGATGAGCGCAAGGTGAGGCTCGACTCCTCATCTGAATCGTCCCCCGTTACCTCCGGTGATGGGGGACGATGCATTTTCGGGCATCGATCGACCGGAAGGAGGACCGCGTGAGCCAGCTGTCGTTCTTCGGCGCGGAACTCGGGCCGCCCGCGGTCGCAGACCTGAGCGGGCTGCTGGCAGCCCAGGGCGGAGTCGCGATTCGCGGAGACCGGGCTCGGATCTCCGCGGTCGTCGATGCCCCCTGGCGCGCCACCGGGATCGCACACCTGATGTCCGAGGCGGGGCTGGAACCGGAGATCGGCACCACCGACGACGGCCGCACGACGGTGTGCACGGCGTTCGTCGCAGAGACGGTGCCACTGGCCTCGCTGTGGATGCGCGGCACGGTGAAGACGGTGCCCTTCGAGTGGGTGCCGAGTTCGCGCGCTCAGCGCGCGTGGTTTCTCGCCGCGGGTACGAAAGAAGTGGACGGGGAGCGATACGTCCTCGGCCTCGATCCGCAGACACCCGAGACCCACGCTCCCCTCGCCGAGGCATTCCTGCGGGCCGGTATCGCACCGACTCTCATCGGGACACGCGGGTCGTCACCGGGCTTGCGAGTGACCGGCCGCAAGCGCTTGACCAGGCTCGTCGAGAACATCGGGGCACCACCCGACGACCCCGGGGCGTGGGAGGTCTGGCCTCACGCCGGGCCGTGGGACCACCACACGAGATGAGGCGTTCGCCGAGGATGTGCGACCCTGTGTGTGGCTACGTCGGGGGGACGTGGTCGGTATACATGTCTTCGAGAAGCGCGACATGTCGGTAGAGGGAAGGCACAGGCGGCACGGTGGCAGCAGACAAGAGCACTTCGGACGGCTCCTCGGGTACACGTCGGCTGGTCATCGTCGAATCCCCGACCAAGGCGAAAAAAATCGCCCCCTACCTGGGGCGCGACTACGTCGTCGAGGCGTCGGTCGGCCATATCAGGGATCTGCCGCGCGGCGCCGCGGATGTTCCTGCCAAATTCAAGGGTGAGTCGTGGGCCCGCCTCGGCGTCGACGTCGATCACGATTTCGAGCCGCTCTACGTCGTCAGCCCGGAGAAGAAGTCCAAGGTCTCCGAACTGAAGAGTCTCCTCAAGGACGCCGACGAGCTCTATCTCGCCACCGACCCCGACCGTGAGGGCGAGGCGATCGCCTGGCATCTGCTCGAGACGCTCAAGCCCAAGGTTCCGGTCCGGCGCATGGTGTTCCACGAGATCACCGAATCCGCCATTCGTGCGGCCGCGGAGAACACCCGCGAACTCGACACCGACCTTGTCGACGCGCAGGAAACCCGGCGCATCCTCGACCGGCTGTACGGCTACGAAGTCAGCCCGGTGTTGTGGAAGAAGGTCATGCCGCGCTTGTCGGCCGGGCGCGTGCAGTCCGTCGCGACCCGAATCATCGTGCAGCGCGAACGCGAGCGGATGGCGTTCAGGTCTGCCGAATACTGGGACATCGCGGCGACCATGGACGCAGGCGAAACTGCGAGCCCCCGCTCGTTCGGTGCGCGTCTGGTGGGAGTGGACGGCTCCCGCGTCGCTTCCGGCCGTGACTTCGGTGCCGACGGCAAGCTGAAGTCCACCGGCGTCGTGGTTCTCGACGAGACCTACGCGCGTCGTCTGGCCGAAGCTCTTGCCGGTACCGCGCTGATGGTGTCGTCGGCCGAGAGCAAGCCGTACACCCGCAAGCCGTATGCGCCGTTCATGACCTCGACGCTGCAGCAGGAAGCCGGGCGCAAGCTCAGGTTCTCGTCGGAACGCACCATGCGCATCGCGCAGCGTCTGTACGAGAACGGCTACATCACGTACATGCGTACGGACTCCACGACGCTGTCGGAATCGGCGATCAGTGCGGCGCGCGCTCAGGCCACCCAGCTGTACGGTGCCGAATTCGTGCACCCGACCCCGCGTCAGTACACCCGTAAGGTCAAGAACGCGCAGGAAGCGCACGAGGCGATCCGCCCCGCCGGCGACGTGTTCGCCACGCCGGGTGAGTTGCATGCGCGTCTCGATGCGGACGAGTTCCGGCTCTACGAGCTGATTTGGCAGCGCACCGTCGCGTCGCAGATGGCTGATGTCCGCGGAACCACCCTCACCCTCCGGATCACCGGCACCGCCGGTACGGGGGAGGAGTGCACGTTCTCGTCGTCGGGCCGCACCATCACGTTCGCCGGATTCCTCAAGGCCTACGTCGAGAGCGTCGACGAAGAGGCAGGCGGCCAGTCCGACGACGCCGAGTCGCGCCTGCCCAACCTCAGCGAAGGGTCCGCGGTCACCGCGACGAAGCTCGATCCCGACGGCCACTCCACGAACCCGCCGGCGCGGTACACCGAGGCGAGCCTCATCAAGACGCTCGAAGAACTCGGCATCGGCCGGCCGTCGACGTACGCCTCGATCATCAAGACGATCCTCGATCGCGGATACGTCTACAAGCGAGGCAGCGCGCTCGTCCCGTCCTGGGTGGCGTTCGCCGTGATCGGCCTGCTCGAATCCCACTTCTCGCAGCTCGTGAACTACGACTTCACCGCGGGTATGGAAGACGACCTCGACGAGATCGCCTCCGGCCACGAACACCGGACCGACTGGCTGACGAGGTTCTACTTCGGCGGCGAGCACGGCGGCGAGCAGTCGGTCGCACGACAGGGCGGGCTGAAGAAGCTCGTCAGCGAGAACCTCGAGGACATCGATGCCCGGGAGATCAACTCGATCCGCCTGTTCGACGACGCGGAGGGCCGTGAGGTCCACGTGCGGGTCGGGCGGTTCGGCCCGTATCTCGAGCGGATGGTGGTCAACCCGGACGACCCGGACGGCGACCCGATTTCCCAGCGCGCGAATCTGCCCGACGACCTGCCGCCGGACGAGCTGACCCTCGAGTACGCGGAGAAGCTGTTCTCCACGCCCCAGGAAGGGCGCGTGCTCGGCGTCGATCCCGCAACCGGCCACGAGGTCGTCGCGCGGGAAGGCCGCTTCGGTCCGTACGTCACCGAGTTGCTGCCCGAGCCGACGCCGGAGCCGGAACCCGAACCGGACGTGACACCGATCCCCGTCGAGGAGGTCGAGGCCACCGGCGGTGGCACGAAGACCGCGACGAAGAAGGCTGTCGCCAAGAAGGCTGCGAAGAAGGCACCCGCGAAAAAGGCGGCCAAGAAGGCCACCGGTCCGAAGCCGCGCACCGCGTCGCTGCTCAAGACGATGGATCTGTCGACGGTCACGTTGGAGGACGCACTGCGACTGCTCTCCCTCCCGCGCGTGGTGGGTGTCGATCCCGAGTCGGGTGAAGAGATCACGGCCCAGAACGGCCGATACGGTCCGTACCTGAAGAAGGGCACCGACTCGAGGTCCCTGGCGAACGAAGAGCAGATGTTCACCGTCACGCTCGACGAGGCACTGAAGATCTACGCCGAGCCGAAGCGCCGTGGCCGGCAGGCAGCAGCCACGCCGCCTCTCCGCGAACTCGGAGTGGACCCGGTGAGCGAAAAGCCCATGGTGATCAAGGACGGGCGGTTCGGTCCGTACGTCACCGACGGCGAGACCAACGCGAGCCTGCGTAAGGGCGACGAGGTCCCGACGATCACCGACGAGCGGGCTTCCGAGTTGCTCGCCGACCGGCGCGCGCGCGGTCCGGTGAAGAAGGCCACAAAGAAGGCCGCTGCGAAGAAGTCGCCCGCCAAGAAGACCGCGAAGAAGCCTGCAGCGAAGAAGGCCCCGGCCAAGAAAGCCGCGGCGAAGAAGGCAGCAGACTGATCCCGGCCCGGACGCCTACCCTTGCGGTGTGTACCGCGAATGGGCGTCCGGGATACCCGGGGTCATCGCCTGGGTGTCGACGCCCGATCCCGCCGGATCGGGCGGGAACACCGTTCTGCCCGACGGATGCATGGATCTGATCTGGCACGAAGACGGTCTTCTCGTTGCGGGCCCTGACACGCGCGCACAGTTCTCGGACCTCGCGGCGCGGCGAAAACTGACCGCGGTGCGGTTCGCACCGGGCCTCGGGCCCGTGTTCTTGGGTGTCGACGCCTCCGAATTGCGCGACCGGCGCATCTCCCTCGACCAGATGTGGGCGCCTCGTCGGGTCCGCGACATCATGGCGGCCGTCGAAGGCGACCCGGTGTCCGGCCTCGTCGATGCGGCTCGCCGCGATCTGGACGAAGCACCTCGAAGTCCTCTGTCCGGGCTCGCGCGTGCTTTCGCATCCGGTATGACGGTCGCCGATGCCGCGACGGCTGTCGGCTGGAGTGAACGAACCCTCCGTCGGCGCGCGCACCACGCGTTCGGCTTCGGGCCGAAGACATTGTCCCGCGTCCTGCGATTCCGGCGGGCGGTCGAACGCGCTCGTGCGGGCGAAGATCCGGCCAGGATTGCGGCCGAGTGCGGTTACAGCGACCAGCCGCACCTCGCGCGAGAGGTGCGCGCACTGTCGGGATCGACGCTCGGTGACCTCGTCCGTCCGTCGTCCGGGCCGTAACTACTGGGAAAGGGCAGCGAACAGGTCGATGCCGTGGCCGTCCGGATCGAGCAGGCTCGCGTAACGCTGCCCCCACGCCGCGTCCCACGGCTTCATCGCCGAGGTGCATCCGGCGGCAACCAGTGACGCGTACGTCTCGTCGACCTCGCTCGGTGAACCGCACTCGAATGCGAGGCTCGGCCCTCCCGTCCCCGGCTCGAAACCGGGATCGAACGACTTCACGGAGTCGATCGTGTCCCACATGAGACAGACACCGTCGGCCGCCGTCACCTCGAAGTGCGGCGCGCCGGGCGCTTCGGTGGGCAGGTCGAGGCCGAGTTTGCGGTAACACTCGAAAGAGCGCCCGAAGTCCTCGACGACAAGACCGATGGCAGAGAATCGAATGGTCATGACCCGACCGTAGGGCGGGCCGGGCACGAAGGTCTTGAACGTTTCGGACAGCCGGACGGAACAGGTCGGTGCCGGTGGTTACGCTGGTCGGCATGTCCGGTGTCTTCGATCGTCTCGTCGGCCAGCACGATGTCGAGACCGATCTCGTCGCGGCTGCAGTCGCTGCGCGCAACGGCGATACCGGCTCGGCGATGACGCATTCGTGGCTGTTCACCGGACCTCCCGGATCGGGTAGGTCCGTCGCGGCGTTGTGCTTCGCGGCCGCGCTGCAGTGCACCGACGAGCAGACCCCGGGATGCGGGTACTGCCACGCGTGCACCACCACGATGGCCGGTACCCACGCCGACGTGCGGCGGGTGATCCCCGAGGGCCTGACCATCAGCGTCAAGGCGATGCGCGCCATCGTGCAGGTCGCCTCCCGCCGGCCCAGCACCGGCCGATGGCAGGTCGTGGTGATCGAGGATGCAGACCGTCTCACCGAGGGAGCGGCCAACGCGCTGTTGAAGGTGGTGGAAGAACCGCCGAAACGCACCGTGTTCCTGCTGTGCGCCCCGTCGACCGATCCCGAGGACATCTCGGTGACGCTCCGGTCCCGCTGCCGGCACGTCGGTCTCGTCACGCCCAGCGCCGCGTCGATCGCGGAGGTCCTGCAGCTCAGCGACGGCATCGACGAGAAGACTGCGCGGTGGGCCGCGTCGGTGAGTGCGGGCCACGTCGGCAGGGCCCGCCGTCTGGCCACCGACACGATCGCCCGGGAAAACCGCAACCGCGCACTCGAGTTCGCCGGGGCCGTTCTCCGGCCTGCGACGACGTACTCCGCAGCCGAGGAACTCGGACGCAGCGCCGAGGCCGAAGCCAAAGAGATCAGTGTCGAACGCGACGAGCGTGAGACAGAAGAGCTGAGGACGGCACTCGGTGCAGGCGGTACGGGTAAGGGAGCCGCGGGCGCGCTTCGCGGTTCGGCCGGCGTGCTGAAAGAACTCGAGCGCACGCAGAAGTCTCGCAAGACCCGGACCGAACGCGACATCATGGACCGCGCACTCATCGACCTCGCGGGGCTGTATCGGGATGCCCTCGCCCATGCCTTCGGTTCCACCGCGACGCCCAACCATCCGGACATGACCGAACGCGCAGCCGATCTCGCCTCCCGTACCCGGCCGGAGGCCCTGCTCGACTGCATCGAAGCAATCCTCGAGTGCCGCGAGGCTCTCGCGCAGAACGTCAAGCCGAAGTTCGCGCTGGCAGCCATGGCGGCGCGCTTGAGCGCCGCATTCCGGTGACTGAAGTGCCGGTTTGCATCACGGTGGGGGTAGTCCGCTAGACTTCGGACGCCGAACGGCATGCTGCCTTAGCTCAGTCGGTAGAGCATTTCACTCGTAATGAAAAGGTCGTCGGTTCGATTCCGACAGGCAGCTCCACGAAGAGCCCCTCACCCCACCGGTGAGGGGCTCTTCTGGTTCCACGGCTCGGTCGTCCTCGCGCGATGTCGTGCGGACATGGACCATGGAGTCATGTTGATGGAAATCTTCTCCCTGATCCTGATCATCGGTGCGCTCGTCGTGGTGGTCCCCATGGCGATCCGCGTGTTCCGCGATCGCGACGACCGGTGACACACCCCCGCAGCGCTCGACAACCACAACCGGCGCACTCATGCTCGGTGTATGGGTGACTCTCTGAAGGACCGGATCCGCGAGAAGATCATGCGTCAGCGTGCGGAGGACGGAGGCCGGCCGGTCGACGCCGCGGAAGCCGACGACCCGCGCCTGACGGATATCGACGGCGATCTCGCGTTGCTCGCCCAGGCCGGCGAGGACGACGAGGTAGTCCAGAGCCTCGCTGCGAAGTACTGGGTGCCCTGAACGTGGCCGAATCTGCGTTGACCTGGCGATTTGGTGTTTGTGGGGGTGCTCGCGTAACTTAATCCAGGTCAGAGCGACACGGACACCGACCCGGACCTGAGGGACTGGGAAAACGAGGTTGGACGAGAGCGCCTGAATATCTGGTTCGGAATCTTCTGGTAAGGTTTCGTACTGCCCCTGGGTTCGGAAGCGGCACGGATTTGCGTCTGTGTGGTGATGGATCTAGGCTGGAACAGTTGCCCCG
>NZ_JBHXRF010000009.1:233617-236732 GCF_042717545.1 Rhodococcus sp. NPDC058639 | reverse complement strand
GGCACCGCGCAGGGATCGACGGTGACCCCGATCCCGCATCCCGCGCGGTACGACATGAGTGTCGCGTTGAACGCGGCGCCGTGCGTCGGGCCGAAACCGTAATATCGCTCGACTTTCGCGCCACCGATGTAGAGCGGCGCGCTCGACCCGGGGAGCGTGGCGGTGAGTACGTCGTGCGCACCGAACAGCGCCTCGCTGTTCGACAGTGCGGTCACCGGTTCTCCGCGCCGTCCCTGAGCATTCGCGGGGCGTGAGTCCGTGCCGTCGGGAGAGGTGGTGCGATCCGTCTCGATCCGTCGCATCAGTTCTTCCGGGTTCGAAGCGCTGTCGAGCAACTCGACCGTGACGGGGTGACCCGTGGAGACCGGAATTGCGGCGCGCAGGTTGTCGGCCTTACGGCCCTGGCGGTGCCGGTATGCAGCGCACGCGAGCAGCATCGCGGCGGCGAAGCCGCTCTCGAGTCCGCAGTTCGCCCGGTCGGCCGCGACACGGAGGGCGGCGAGGGGAACGTCGACCACATGAAGCCGGGACGGGAAGTGTCGGTTGGGGGAGTGATCGGACGCCGTGCGCCGATCCGGGGTGTCAGCGGGTTCTCCCAGAAGAGCCTTCACGACGGAAGTCGCAGTCCGGGTGAGTCCGCGTGTGGCCGAGCGTGCCCACGAGCGGACGAGATCGCCCGTGTCGTCCTCGGGGGCCGCGAGGTGATGCAACCGGATCACCAGGGCGGACCGGCCACCCGTCAGTCCGTCGAGCAGTGTCAGTCCCCACAGGGGGTGCCGCACGCCCGGTGCCGGGGGAGCGGTGCGCGCGAAGTCGAGTACGTCGGCGAACGTGGCGTGCGGGGGTAAGGACACCCGGTCGAGGTGCCACGGCGGGTCGGAATCGGGGTCGCCGGCCCATCGCGGAGCTTCGAGCCCGAACGGCACGTCGACGACCCGGTGCCGGAATGCCGGCGACTCGTGATTCCCCGGTGCCAGCATGCCGGTGACCCGATCCCAGTCCGGAACGGCGTCGAGCGCGACGACCGCCACGATGACGGAACGCGGCACGGGAACGGTGGTTCCGTCGCGGTCGGGTCGGTCGGTCACAGTGGGGACGCTTTCACACGATCCGGCCTGCGGCACCGATCTTGGGGGGCGCATTGCGGATTCGAGTCGAAACGGTGATCCGCCGTCGCCGGCGCGCAGACCGGGACGGAAACGACAAAACGTCCGTCGACCTGGTGGTCGACGGACGTTTGCCCTGGAGGGGATGACGGGAATCGAACCCGCGTAGCCAGTTTGGAAGACTGGGGCTCTACCATTGAGCTACATCCCCGTTGCCGTTGCTTTCACCGTTTCCGCGGTGTCCGCTCCGTGCAGGATGAGACTGTACCGAACCTCGCTTTGGATTTCATAATCGGGGGGCCGTAGGATTCTGCTGCGGGTCCCCAGGGATGCTCTAGGGGTAGCCGGTGACGGGATGTGGCGCAGCTTGGTAGCGCATCCGCTTTGGGAGCGGAGGGTCGCAGGTTCGAATCCTGTCATCCCGACCAGATCGAACGGCGTCAGCGCGCTCAGTAGTGACACGAACGACCGACCAGACAGCACGACAGAAGGAGCATGTCCCGTGAAGAGCACCGTCGAGCAGCTGAGCCCGACGCGAGTCCGTATCAACGTTGAGGTGCCCTTCGAGGAACTCCAGCCTGATTTCGACCGCGCCTTCCAGTCCCTCGCAGGACAGGTGCGCATCCCGGGCTTCCGTCCGGGCAAGGCGCCCCGCAAGATCCTCGAGGCCCGTGTCGGACGCGGCGCCGTGCTCGAGCAGGTCGTCAACGACGCCATCCAGTCCCGCTACAACGAGGCTGTGACCAGCAACGAGGTCAAGGTCCTGGGCCAGCCCGAGATCGACGTGACCAAGCTCGAGGACAACGTGGAGCTCGTCTTCAACGCCGAGGTCGACGTGCGTCCCGAGATCACCCTGCCGGACTTCTCCGAGATCGCCGTCACCGTCGATCCCGTCGAGATCACCGACGAGGACATCGAGGAGCAGCTGCTGTCGCTGCGTCAGCGCTTCGGCACCCTCAAGGGCGTGGAACGTCCCGTGCAGAACGGCGACTTCGTCTCCATCGACCTGTCCGCGACCGTCGACGGTGAAGAGGTCACCGAGGCCGCCACCGAGGGTCTGTCCCACGAGGTCGGCTCCGGACAGCTCATCGACGGACTCGACGACGCGATCATCGGCACCTCCGCCGGCGAGTCGAAGGACTTCAACTCCACCCTCCTCGCGGGCGAGTTCGCCGGCAAGGAAGCGGTCGTCACCGTCAAGGTGAACTCGGTCAAGGAGCGCGAGCTCCCCGAGGCCGACGACGACTTCGCGCAGCTCGCGAGCGAGTTCGACACCATCGACGAGCTGACCGCCGACCTGCGCGAGCGCGTCGAGCGTGTCAAGAAGGTCGAGCAGGCCGGCCAGATCCGCGACAAGGTCCTCGAGGTTCTGCTCGACACCGTCGAGATCCCGCTCCCCGACGCGGTCGTCCAGGCCGAGGTCGACAGCGCGGTCCACGACGCAATCCACGAGCTCGATCACGACGAAGCCCAGCTCGACAAGCTGCTCGAGGCTCAGGGTTCGAGCCGCGAGGAGTTCGACAAGGAGGCTCGTGAGTCCGCCGAGCGTTCGGTGAAGACCCAGCTGCTGCTGGACGCGATCGCCGAGGCAGAGGGCACCACCGTCGAGCAGCAGGAGCTGACCGAGCGGATCTTCTTCCAGGCGCAGCGCTACGGCATCCCGCCCGAGCAGTTCATCCAGCAGATCAGCCAGGCCAACCAGCTCGGCGCGGTTTTCGCCGACGTGCGTCGCGGCAAGGCGCTCGGTTCGGTGGTCGATCGCGTGACCGTCACCGACACCACCGGCGCGTCGGTCGACACGAGCGAGCTGTTCGGCACCAAGAAGGACGACGCGGATGCCGAGGATTCGGCTGCCGAGAGCACCGAGGATTCGGCCTCCGAGTAGTCGGTTTTTTTCCGCTTTGAGCGAAGAGGGGCGGCACCCGGGCGGCCGGGGGGCCCCCCCGGGGTTTTGTTACTGTGAGCCATACCCCCAAGAAGAAAAGGGAGGGACCCCGGAGACAAAAAGA
>NZ_JBHXRF010000009.1:0-233607 GCF_042717545.1 Rhodococcus sp. NPDC058639 | reverse complement strand
GACACGCTCGCCCCCACCGGTGCGGGGGGGGGGCCCCCGCGGCCCCCCCCCGGCCCCCCCCCCCCGCCCCTCTTGGTTAGTGTCAGTGTCAGCAATCCACGATTGACGAGAAGGCAGGTACCCGTGACTCATCAGAATCCGGCGACATCCATCGGTCCGACGATGACCTCGGCCACCGCTGGGCTCAATCTCAGCGACTCGGTGTACGAACGCCTGCTCCGCGAGCGGATCATCTTCCTCGGCACCCAGGTCGACGACGACATCGCCAACAAGCTCTGCGCGCAGATCCTCCTGCTGTCCGCGGAGGACCCCAACCGCGACATCTCGCTGTACATCAACTCCCCGGGTGGTTCGGTCACCGCGGGTATGGCGATCTACGACACGATGAAATTCGTCGAGTGCGACGTTGCGACGTTCGCGATGGGTCTGGCTGCGTCGATGGGCCAGTTCCTGTTGGCGGCCGGTACCAAGGGCAAGCGTTACGCGCTTCCGCACGCGCGGATCATGATGCACCAGCCGTCCGCAGGAATCGGCGGCACCGCGAGCGACATCGCGATCATGGCGGAGCAGTTCGCGCACACCAAGCGCGAGATGGCGGAACTCATCGCGGAGCACACCGGGCAGAGCGTCGAGCAGATCACCGCGGACTCCGACCGCGACCGGTGGTTCACGGCCAAGGAAGCACTCGAGTACGGCTTCGTCGACCATGTCGTCGCACGGGCCCAGCAGGCCGGCGGCACCGGCAACTGATCCCCGGGATCCACCGACCCGCTCCACGCCCCACGAATTCTTGGAGAAGCGATGACCAACATGTTCGATCCGCGCCAGCTCGGCGGCCAAGCTCCGGCTTCCCCGGCGAGCCGCTACATCCTGCCCTCGTTCATCGAGCACTCGAGCTACGGCGTCAAGGAATCCAACCCGTACAACAAGCTGTTCGAGGAACGCATCATCTTCCTCGGCGTGCAGGTCGACGATGCGTCGGCCAATGACGTCATGGCGCAGCTGCTGGTGCTCGAGTCCCTCGATCCGGACCGCGACATCACGATGTACATCAACTCGCCCGGTGGCTCGTTCACCTCGCTGATGGCCATCTACGACACGATGCAGTACGTCCGCGCCGACATCACCACGGTGTGCCTCGGGCAGGCCGCGTCGGCAGCGGCTGTGCTCCTCGCTGCCGGCACGCCGGGTAAGCGCCTCGCGCTGCCCAACGCGCGTGTGCTCATCCACCAGCCCTCGACCGGCGGAATCCAGGGCCAGGTCTCGGACCTCGAGATCCAGGCCGCGGAGATCGAGCGGATGCGGCGCCTCATGGAGACGACGCTCGCGCGGCACACCGGCAAGGACCCGGATCAGATCCGCAAGGACACCGATCGTGACAAGATCCTGACCGCCGCGGAGGCCGTCGAATACGGATTGATCGACAACGTCCTGGAATACCGGAAGCTCTCCGCACAGAAGTAGCCGAACGGCCCGGCCCGACCGCGTGTCTCGTGGTCCGGGCCGGGCCGATGTGCAATTGTGATCGGCACCATGTGCAGGGCATATAAATATGGCCGGAAACGCCGAGAAGCGGTCGACCCGACTGCCGGACTCCGGGTACGGTCGAGCCAACGGCCCGTTCCCCGGGCCGGCGCGCAACGAGAACGCGGCAGCAGTTGCACGCACACGAGGAAGTAGGGACCTGACAGATGGCACGTATCGGTGACGGCGGAGATCTGCTGAAGTGCTCGTTCTGCGGAAAGAGCCAGAAGCAGGTCAAGAAGCTCATTGCGGGTCCCGGTGTCTACATCTGCGACGAGTGCATCGACCTCTGCAACGAGATCATCGAGGAAGAACTCGCCGAAACCAGCGAGGTCAAGCTCGACGAGCTACCCAAGCCTGCCGAGATCCGGGACTTCCTCGACAATTACGTCATCGGCCAGGACTCCGCCAAGCGGACGCTCGCCGTTGCGGTCTACAACCACTACAAGCGGATCCAGGCCGGCGACAAGGCCCGCGACGCTCGTGGTGAGACCGTCGAACTGGCCAAGTCCAACATTCTGCTGCTCGGGCCCACCGGCTGCGGCAAGACGTACCTCGCGCAGACCCTGGCGAAGATGCTCAACGTGCCGTTCGCGATCGCCGATGCCACCGCTCTCACCGAGGCGGGATATGTCGGCGAGGATGTCGAGAACATCCTCCTCAAGCTGATCCAGGCAGCGGACTACGACGTCAAGCGCGCCGAGACCGGCATCATCTACATCGACGAGGTCGACAAGATCGCCCGCAAGAGCGAGAACCCGTCCATCACGCGCGACGTGTCGGGTGAAGGAGTGCAGCAAGCCCTGCTGAAGATTCTCGAAGGCACTCAGGCTTCGGTGCCGCCACAGGGTGGGCGCAAGCATCCGCACCAGGAATTCATCCAGATCGACACCACGAATGTGCTGTTCATCGTCGCCGGCGCGTTCGCGGGACTCGAGCGGATCGTCTCCGATCGGATCGGCAAGCGCGGCATCGGGTTCGGTGCCGAGGTGCGCTCGAAGGCCGAGATCGACACCACCGATCACTTCGCCGACGTCATGCCCGAGGACCTCATCAAGTTCGGTCTGATCCCGGAGTTCATCGGCCGTCTGCCGATCGTGGCGTCTGTGACGAATCTCGACAAGGAATCGCTCGTCGAGATCCTGTCGGAGCCGAAGAACGCACTCGTCAAGCAGTACGTCCGCCTGTTCGAGATGGACGGGGTCGAACTCGAATTCTCGCAGGACGGCCTCGAGGCGATAGCGGACCAGGCAATCCTGCGGGGTACGGGCGCTCGCGGTCTGCGCGCCATCATGGAGGAAGTCCTCCTGCCCGTGATGTACGACATCCCCAGCCGCGACGACGTCGAGAAAGTCGTGGTCACCGCCGAGACGGTCACCGACAACGTGCTTCCGACGATCGTCCCGCGCAAGACCGATCGTGAGCGCCGCGAGAAGTCGGCCTGACGCTCCTACGACCATCGATTCCGGCCCCGGCAGAAATTGCCGGGGCCGGAGTCTGTTCGGGGGCCCGTGGTCACTCGACCGCGAGGGCGGCCTTTTCCAGTTCCGCGATGCTGTACGCGGCGTAGGTCTCGTACTGCCCACGACCGGTGAAGTACGGCGTCAGCTGTTGATCGAGTTCTTCCACGGTGAATGCGGAACCGTCGGCGTCGAAACGATTCTCGACCTTCGGTGACGCCATCAGCGCGACCATCTTGCCGTACACGACGAATACCTGTCCGGTGATCTCCGCGGAGGCGGGGGAGGCCAGGTAACTGACCAGGGTGCCGACGCGTTCGGGAGCGAGCGGGTCGAGGCCGGTGGTCGCGTCGGCCTCACCGAACGCCTCGGCGGTCATCGCGGTGCGGGCGCGGGGGCAGATGGCATTGGCGGTGACGCCGTAGCGGGCCAGGCCCTGCGCGGTCGACAACGTCAGGGCGGTGATGCCGGCCTTCGCGGCGGAGTAGTTGGGCTGTCCGGCGGAACCGAAGAGGAATGCCTCCGACGAGGTGTTGACGACCCGGCCGTAGACCGGTCCGCCCTTCTCCTTGGAGGCCTGGCGCCAGTGCACCGCAGCAGCGTGCGAGGTGGCGGCGTGACCCTTGAGGTGTACGCGGATCACATCGTCCCAGTCGGATTCGGTCAGGTTGAAGATCATCTTGTCGCGCAGGATTCCCGCGTTGTTGACCAGGATGTCGAAGGAACCGAATGCCTTGATCGACTCCTCGACGAGGCGGCCACCGAGCGACCAGTCGGAGACGTCACCGGTCATCGCGATCGCCTGCCCGCCGGCGGCGGTGATCTCGTCCGCGACATCGTGGGCCGCTGCGCCCATATCGTTGACGACGACCGCGGCACCGGCGGCGGCGAGCGCGAGTGCCTCGGCCCGGCCGAGCCCGGCTCCGGCGCCTGTTACTACCGCGGTGCGACCGGCCAAACCGACTGTTTCACCCATGCGTTCGTCTCCCGTTGTCGTTTCCGCCCCGAGATGGAGGCTCGGAAAATTGATATTCATTCTAGTTTGGTCCGCAGGTCGGTCCAGAGGGGTGGCGCGGTCTCACTGGGCGGGAGTGGCGCGGCTGCTGCTGCCGGGGGTTCTGTCGCCGGTGGTGCATTGTCGGGGCAGGGACGGCCTCGACTGACGCACATCGCCACCCGAGCACTGACAACGGGCGAAAAGCGTTCGTGCCCAGTGGGTTCGGATTCCATTCCTGTCGCTTCGGTGGAGGCGAGGAGGTGCGAGATCTCACTGACCGGTACCCGAACCGCCCGGTTCGGTAGGGGGGAGGATCTACGCTCTGCTTCGTCCGAGGCGAACGAAGGGGGACTCGAGATGCCCAGGATCGGGGCGGCACGCGACGCGGCGGAGCCCAGCTCGACGGAACAGCACGCGCGATACGACCGGATCCTGACGGCTGCGGCACGACTGGCGGGGGACAAAGAACTCGAGCGCGTACAAATGCAGGACGTCGCCAAGGCGGCAGGGGTCGCGATCGGTACGCTCTACCGCTATTTCCCGTCCAAGACCCACTTGTTCGTCGCGGTGATGGTCGACCAGATCGACCGCATGGGCCTCCAGCTGTCCCGGCGTCCCACTGCTCCGGCCTCACCGTCCGATGCCGTCTACCAGGCGTTGCTGCAGGCGACCCGGGCGCTGGTGCGTACGCCGCTGCTGGCGAACGCCATGATCAGGTCCGCATCGTCGTCGAATGCCGCCACCATTCCCGATGTCGCGAAAATCGATCAGCACTTCGATCGACTGCTCCTCGCGGCGGCGGGTATCTCCGAGCCCACGGTGCGAGACGCGACGGTGGTGCGGCTGGTGGTCGCCCTGTGGTTCGGTCTCGTCCAGGGGGCACTCAACGGCCGGACCTCCATCCCGGAAGTCGAGTCCGACCTGCGCGTCGCCTGCGACCTGCTCCTGGTGGATCTGTCGGTGGGCCGGCACTGATCGAACGGATGAGCTGCGGCGGCACCCGAGAAAGCCTCCTCTCGTACTGCGAGTCCCGCTTGGCGGGACAAGTCCGGAACTCCGGCCGGCGACAGAAATAGAATAAATTTCAGAAACGCCGACACTTCAGGAGTGGCATGAGCAACGTCGTCATCGTCGAGGCCGCACGTACGCCGATCGGCCGCCGCCGCGGGCAGCTGGCCGGAGTGCACCCCGCAGTGCTTCTGGGCGCCGCCCAGAAAGCAGTGCTGGACCGCACCGGACTCCCCGCCGGGCAGATCGGCCAGCTGGTCGGTGGCGCGGTCACGCAGGCGGGGGAACAGTCCAACAACGTCACCCGGCAGGCGTGGCTGCACGCCGGCCTCCCGTACACGGCTGCCGCCACCACCATCGACTGCGCGTGCGGTTCGTCGCAACAGGCGGTGCACATGGTGGCGGGACTGATCGCGTCCGGGCAGATCGACGCCGGTATCGGCTGCGGCGTCGAAGTGATGAGCCGAGTTTTCCTCGGGCAGGCCAACGCACCCGGCACGGGTAACCCGTACCCGGCGGACTGGTCGATCGACATGGGCGACCAGTTCACCTCGGCGGAGCGGATCGCCGCCAACCGTGGCATCACGCGCGCCGATGTCGACGCCTTCGGGCTGGAGTCGCAGCGTCGCGCCGCGAACGCGTGGGCCGAAGGACGATTCGACCGTGAAATCGTTCCGGTCGACGCACCGGTCGTGACCAAGGACGGGGAATCCACCGGTGAGGTCGCCACCGTGACGCGCGACGGCGGTCTCCGCGACACCTCCGCAGACGCCCTCGCGGGCTTGAAGCCCGTGATCGAGGGTGGCATTCACACCGCTGGCAACTCCTCACAGGTCAGCGACGGTGCCGCCGCCGTCCTGCTGATGAGCGAGGACAAAGCACGGGAGGCGGGGTTGCGGCCACGCGCCCGGATCCTTGCGTCCACCCTGGTGGGCTCGGACCCGTACTACCACCTCGACGGACCGATCGACTCCACCCGGGCGGTACTCGACCGCACCGGAATGTCGTTGTCGGACATCGACCTCGTCGAGATCAACGAAGCATTCGCCTCGGTCGTGCTGTCCTGGGCGCAGGTGCACAAGGCCGACATGAGCAAGGTCAACGTCAACGGCGGTGCCATCGCCCTCGGGCATCCGGTCGGCTCCACCGGAGCGCGACTGATCACCAGTGCTCTGCACGAGCTCGAGCGGTCGAATCGCTCGACGGCCCTGATCACGATGTGCGCAGGCGGTGCACTGTCCACCGCCACCGTCATCGAGCGCATCTGACGCCGTGATCTTCTATCAAGGGACCCGTTCATGACTTTGGGATTGAGTGACGAGGACCGCGAGCTTCGCGATTCCGTACGCGGCTGGGCAGCACGACACGCGACGCCCGAGGTGATCCGCGCGGCTGTCGACGCCGAGGCAGAAACCCGGCCGTCCTTCTGGGGTTCGTTCGCCGACCTCGGCATGCTGGGACTGCATCTGCCGGAAGACGTCGGCGGCGCCGGCTTCGGTTATCTCGAAACCGCTGTTGTCGCCGAGGAATTGGGCCGCGCCATGGTGCCCGGCCCGTTCCTCCCGACGGTGATCACGTCCGCGGTGCTGAACGAGTCGGGGCGTCGAGCAGAACTCGAGGGACTGGCGAACGGTGCACTCTTCGGTGCGGTGTCGCTGCAGCCCGGCCGGCTGCGCATCGTTCGCGACGGAGGCTCGGTCAGCTTGTCCGGCACATCGGGCGTCGTGCTCGGGGGCCAGGTGGCCGACGTGTTCCTGCTCGCCGCCGACGACGACGGCGAGCGCGCCTTCGTGGTGGTCGCTCGTGACCGCATCGGCGTCACGGACCTGCCGAGCTACGACGTGGTGCGGCGCAACGCCGAGATCACCGCGGACGGGCTTGTCCTCGCCGACGGTGACGTGCTGACCGTGGACCCCGACCGGGTACTCGACATCGCCGCAACGTTGTTCGCAGCCGAGGCGGCCGGCCTCGCGGACTGGGCCACCACCACCGCGGCGGACTACGCGCGGGTGCGCCGGCAGTTCGGCCGTGTCATCGGCCAGTTCCAAGGCGTCAAGCACACCGTCGCACGAATGCTCTGTCACACCGAGCAAGCCCGCGTCACGACGTGGGATGCCACTCGCGCACTGGGCGAGGACATCTCTGCCGGCGAGGCCTCGCTCGCCGTAGCCGTCGCTGCGTCCGTCGCCCCGGAAGCGGCATTCCAGGTCACCAAGAGCTGCATCCAGGTTCTCGGCGGTATCGGTTACACCTGGGAACACCCCGCCCACCTCTACATGCGGCGCGCTCAGTCTCTGCGAATCCTGCTGGGTTCCACGGCTTCCTGGCGTCGCCGGGTGACTGCTCTCACGCGCGAAGGTGCCCGCCGGGTGCTCACCGTCGAACTTCCACCCGAGGCGGAGCAGATCCGAGCGGACGTCCGCGCCGAACTCGAGCCTGCCACCCTGCTCGACGATGTGAAGCAGAAGGCGTATCTGGCGGAGAAGGGCTACACCACACCGCACCTTCCCGAGCCGTGGGGCAAGGCTGCCGACGCCGTCACACAACTCGTCATCGCCGAGGAGTTGCGCGCAGCAAAGCTCACACCACACGACATGATCATCGGCAACTGGGTGGTACCGACACTGATCGCGCACGGCAACGCCGAGCAGATCGAACGGTTCGTCCCGCAGTCGTTGCGCGGCGACCTCGTGTGGTGCCAGCTCTTCTCCGAGCCCGGTGCCGGCTCCGACCTCGCGTCCCTGTCCACCAAGGCCGTCAAAGTCGACGGCGGCTGGAAGCTGAACGGGCAGAAAGTATGGACATCGATGGCGCGGGTCGCGGACTGGGGCATCTGCCTCGCCCGCACCGACGTGGCCGCACCCAAGCACAAGGGTCTGTCCTACTTCCTGATCGACATCAAGAACACCGAAGGTCTCGACATCCGGCCGTTGCGGGAGATCACCGGTGAAGCACTGTTCAACGAAGTATTCTTCGACGACGTGTTCGTGCCCGACGAATGCCTGGTCGGTGAGCCCGGCGACGGGTGGAAGCTCGCACGCACCACCCTCTCCAACGAGCGGGTGTCCCTCTCGCACGACTCCACGTTCGGGGCGGGCGGCGAGGCCTTGCTTGCACTGGCGGAGAACGCGCCCGGAGGACCGGACGACGAGCAGCTCACCGTCCTCGGCAAGGTGCTGAGCGACGCGCAGTCCGGTGGCCTGATGGGGCTGCGCGCCGCCATTCGCTCCTTGAGCGGTGGCCAACCGGGTGCCGAGTCGTCGGTCTCCAAGCTGATGGGTGTCGAACACATCCAGCAGGTCTGGGAACTCGCGATGGACTGGGCCGGTCCCGCCTCGCTGGTCGGTGAGCAGGATCGCTCGTCCGCAACGCACATGTTCCTCAACGTGCAGTGCATGTCCATTGCCGGGGGTACGACGAACGTCCAGCTCAACATCATCGGCGAGCGGATCCTCGGGCTGCCCCGCGATCCCGAACCCGGAAAGTGAACGCACCATGCCTATCGACGTGAACGCCGCACTGACGGCCACCCCCACGGTCCGCGAAGCCGGCTGGACCGAGCGGGACGTGATCCTCTACCACCTCGGTCTGGGTGCGGGTGTCGACTCGCTGGACCCGGCCGAGCTGGGATGGGTCTACGAGAAGAACCTGCGGGTCCTTCCCACATTCGCCATGGTTGCGGGACAAGGAGTCTCGGCCGGCGCGGTCACACCCGCCGGGTTGAATCTGCCGGGAATCGACATCGACCTGCGCAAGATCCTTCACGGCGGGCAGTCCCTCACCGTGCACGCCCCCATCCCGGTCTCGGGCGCCGCGACGATCTCGTCGCGTGTCGCCGACGTGTGGGACAAGGGCAAAGCGGCGGTGATCGTGCTCGAGCAGTCCGCGCAGGACTCCGGTGGAAACCCGTTGTGGACCACAGCGATGCAGATCTGGGCGCGAGGCGAGGGCGGCTTCGGTGGCGATGCCGGGCCTGATACGTCGAACGCAGTGCCGGAGCGGAGCGCGGACAAGGTCCTCGTGTCCCCGACGAGTACGCAGCAGGCACTGGTGTACCGGCTCAGTGCCGACATGAACCCTCTGCACGCGGACCCGGCATTCGCGAAGATGGCAGGTTTCGACCGGCCGATCCTGCACGGGCTCGCCTCGTACGGCATCGTCTGCAAGGCGGTGGTCGACGGCGTGCTCGACGGAGACCCCACCCGTGTCCGGACGTTCTCGGTGCGGTTCGCCGGATCGTTGTACCCCGGAGAGACGATCGAGACCGCGGTGTGGCGCGACGGCGACACCCTCACCGTGCTCGCGACCTGCCCCGAGCGCGACGGGCAACCGGTGCTCACCCACGCCACGATGGAGATCCGATGAGAGTCGATCCGAACGTCCACCCCACCGTCGGGAATGCGCCCGACGGCACGATTCTGACGTCGGCCCCGCAGGACACCGCCGTCGATCGGGCCACTGCCGCCGCTCGGCGCGTGGTGGACGCACTTCTGCGCACCGATCGCACCAACGCGAATCTCGAGCGGGTCGCGGAGGAGCTCGACAACATCGCCGAGCATCTCGAGGAGCACGCCCCGGAAGTGCAGGAGCGGCTGATCGACATGTGGCACGGGGAGGGTGTCACCCGGCACGATCCCGTCACCGGGCCGGAGAATGCGCTGGCGCCGCCGTTGGTGCTCGCCGGTCGTGCGGACGGATCGGTGGAAGGGGTTGTCACGCTGACATTCCCGTATCAGGGTCCGCCCGGCCACGTGCACGGCGGTGTCTCGGCGCTGCTCATCGACCACACCCTCGGCGTCGCGAATGCCTGGGCAGGACGCAGCGGGGCGACCGCGCAACTCAACGTCAGGTACCACCGCCCCACCCCGTTGTTCGAACCGCTGACCGTGACCGGCCGGCTGGTTCGGCAGGACGGTCGCAAGATCGAGACGGTCGGGGAGATCAAGACCGCGGACGGCGCCGTATGTGTCTCCGTGGAGGCACTTTTCATCGACAAGACCGTTCCCCGTCCCCGCTGACGGCAGCGACAGACCGACATCACAGATCTGGAAGGAAGCGGCATGGGGAAGCTGGACGGACGGGTGGCAGTCGTCACCGGAGCGGGCATGGGCATCGGCCGCGGTGTCGCGGGCGCGCTGGCGCGCGAAGGCGCGACCCTCCTGGTCGCCGAGGTGGACGCGGAGGCGGGTGCCGACACCGCACGCCTGCTCACTGAACGGTGGGGTGTCCGTGCGGAGTTCGTCCGCACAGACGTCACCGACCGTGAGCAGGTGCACGCCATGGTGGACACGGCCGTCCGGGAGTTCGGCCGCCTCGACATCCTGGTCAACAATGCTTGGCGTTCACTGGGTTTCGCGCGAATGGAGAAGACGCCGGAGGACAGCATGCAGGCCGGCTTCGACATGGGCGTGATGGCCGCGTTCTGGGCGATGCAGCGCGCATACCCGGAGTTGGCCCGGCACGGAACCGGGCGGGTGATCAACATGTGCAGTCTCAACGGCGTCAACGCGCACATGTACTCGGTGGCGTACAACGCCGCGAAGGAGGCGCTACGCAGCATGACTCGCACCGCTGCGCGTGAGTGGGCGCCGAAACAGGTGTGTTGCAACGTCATATGCCCCGGCGCGCAAAGTGCGGCATACCGGCGGGTTGCGGAGGCCGATCCGCAGATGGCAGCGACCCAGGCCGCGGCGAACCCGATGGGCCGGATCGGTGACCCACTCGACGACATCGGCACCGTCGCGGCGTTCCTCGCGAGCGACGACTCCCGCTACCTGACCGGCAACACGCTGTTCGTCGACGGCGGCAGCCACATCAACGGTGTGCAGTGGGCGCCGAACGTGGACTAGGTCGTCTGTCCGGTACCGAACTCGTCAATCGACCTTGATGCGCTCGGTCGCGGTGTAGACGTTCATCGTGTCGCCGCGAAGAAAACCGACGAGCGTCAGTCCCGACTCGGCGGCAAGGTCCACCGCGAGGGACGACGGTGCCGAGACCGCCGCGAGCATCGGCACCCCGGCCATGACCGCTTTCTGGACGAGTTCGAACGACGCGCGCCCGCTCACCATGAGCACGCTGTCGGAGAGCGGGACCCGGTCGTCGGTGAGGGCCCAGCCGAGCACCTTGTCGACGGCGTTGTGCCGGCCGACGTCCTCACGCACAGCGAGTAGTTCGCCGTCCGGAGTGAACAGCGCCGCGGCGTGCAGGCCGCCGGTGGAGGCGAACACCTGCTGCTTCCCGCGCAGGGTGTCGGGCATCGTCGTGAGGGTCGCGGCCGCGAGCATGGGTGACTCCGCGTCGGTGAGCGGAAAGCGGGTACGCGTGCGCACCTGATCCAGCGACTCCTTGCCGCACACGCCGCACGCCGAGGTGGTCGCGAAGGAGCGTCGGCCGACCCCCTCGCCGACCGTGACCCCGGGGGCCAGCGCGACGTCGAGGACGTTGTAGGTGTTGGCGCCGTTCTCGTCTACCCCGTTGCAGTACCGGACCGCGGCCACGTCCTCGCGCCGTCCGATCATTCCTTCGGCCAGGAGAAATCCGTGCACCAGATCGATGTCGTGTCCAGGGGTCCGCATCGTGACGGTCAGCGCGTCGCCGCCGAGTCGTATCTCGAGCGGTTCCTCGACGGCGAGGGTGTCGGGTCGCCGCGACACCCGGTCGGCAGTGATGCGAAGAACGGGTCGACGGGCGGTCACACGTCCCATCGTTCACCTCCGGGTGCCGGTGCCGGGAACTCCGGCACCTCTGTCGTCGCAGTGCTGGCAGTGCTGTTCGAAGTCATGTCCGCGGGTCGTGCGTCAGGCCTTCGGTTCGTTCCCTCACCGTGAGCGGCAGCTCTCCGGCGGGGGTCGTCTTCCAACGATACGGAACGTGTCGCCGCGTCGCTCCCACGCGGTGCGATGTGAACGATGCGCTGGTGAGGCGGCGGCCGGTACGGCTCCGCGCCCGAGCGCCCGTTGCGGTGGACGCGGGCAGACTCCCCGCACCGTAACGAAATATTCACGGCGTGAGGCGTACAGGGTTACATGCTGCGTCCACTCTCGGGGAACGGTGATGAACAAGGTAAGACAGTCGCCGATCGACCGGCCGAAAGGTCATCCCTCAGGACTGGACAAGGTGGACACCTATGGAACAGGCACTCGCTGCCGCGGACACCGCGTGGATACTGGCGGCGTTCACGGCCGTCGCACTGATGGTCCCGGGCCTCGCGCTGTTCTACGGCGGCATGCTCGGCGTCAAGAGTGCGCTCAACATGATCATGATGGTGCTCGGTGGCTTCGCCGTCGCCGGCGTGGTGTGGGTTTTCTTCGGCCCCGCGGCTGTGCTCGGTGACAGCGTCGGCGGACTCGGCCTCATCGGTAATCCGTTCACCGACATCGGACTCGGCTCGCTGCTCGAAGAAGACCCCGCCGGTGGGATTCCGGCGGCCCTGACAGCCGCATTCCATCTGCTGTTCGCAGGAATCACAGTGGCGATCATCGCCGGCGCTGTCGCGGACCGTATGAAGTTCTCCGCGTGGCTCGTGTTCTCCGGGGTCTGGGTGGTCCTCGTGTACTTCCCGGTGGCGCACTGGGTGTTCGCATTCGACGACGAGGACGCCGGTACCAAAGGCGGCTGGATCGCGAATACGCTCGGCGCGCACGACTTCGCCGGAGGCACCGCCGTGCATATGAACGCCGGGGTTGCAGCGCTCGCGGTCGCACTCGCGCTCGGTGCCCGGCGGGGCTTCCCGCACGTGGCGCGCCCCCACAACCTTCCGCTGGTCGTGCTCGGCGGCGGCATCCTGATGTTCGGATGGTTCGGATTCAACGGCGGTTCCGCGGGCGGTGCCAACCACACCGCAGGTGTCGTGGTGCTCAACACCATGATTGCCGCCGTCACCGGACTGCTGGGCTGGATCCTCGTCGAACGCATCACGGACAAGCACGCCACCACACTCGGCGCGGTGTCGGGCATGATTGCCGCCCTGGTCGGCATCACGCCCGCTGCGAGCCTCGTCTCCCCACTCGGTGCCCTCGCGATCGGTGTGGTCTCGGGTGCGGTCAGCTGCTTCGCGGTGGGATGGAAGTTCAAGATGGGTTACGACGACTCGCTCGACGTCGTCGCGATCCACCTGATGGGCGGTGTCGTCGGCACGACACTCATCGCGTTCATTGCCACGGCTGCTGCCCCGGCCGGCGTCGACGGCTTGTTCTTCGGTGGAGGCATCGATTTCCTCGGCCGCCAGATCGTCGCGATGGCCGCGGTCTTCGCGTACTCGTTCGCCGTGACCTTCCTGATCGCCAAGATCCTCGACAAGATCATGGGTATCCGGGTCGATGCCGAAACCGAGAAGATCGGTATCGACGTGCCGGTGCACGGTGAAACCGCGTACGTGATGGATTCTTTCGCGGCCGGAACGCCGTCGAAGATGCGCCCCTCCGACTTCGCGGAAGACCGCGACATCGTCGTTCCCACGACCTGACGGTCACGCCACGAGATCGTGCACGGATGATGCGCCCCCGCCGGTTCCCCCGGCGGGGGCCTCGTCATCCCTGGTGGTTGTCCGGGTACGCCGTCACCGCGAGGAAGCGGATCGGCAGTGTGACGAGTTCGTTCGGGCCGTGCACGCCCTCGCCGTCGAGCAACAGCGAATCGCCGGCCGTGAGGCGGTACTCGGAATCGCCGTGGCCGTAGACCATTTCACCCTCGAGCATGTACAGCAATTCGGTGCCGGGGTGCTGGAAGAGAGGGAAGATGTCGCTCGCGTCGGTGAGGGTCACGAGCACCGGTTCGAGACGCTGGTGCTGACCGCGGAGCGCACCGAGCAATTCGTAATGATGGCCGGCGCGGGTGCCGCGTCCGACGATCTCGGCGCCCTGGCCGCTCTTGGTGAACACCGCCTCGCGGTGTGCGTCGGCACCCCGGAAGAGGGAGGTGACGGGCACGTCGAGACCCGCGGCGAGCCGTGCGAGGGTGGACAGACTGCACGACGTCTGAGCGTTCTCGATCTTCGAGAGCATCGCCTTGGAGATGCCCACCTTCGTAGCCATGTCACCGACGGACAGTCCACTGGCCAGGCGCAGCGCCCGCACCTGGTGTGCAATGGCCCGTTCGAGATCGACGCCCGTGGGGGTGTCCCGGGGGACCTCGCGGCCGGAGGTGTCGTGGAGGATGGCGCGGTCCGGTGTGGTCATATCGGCAGACTACAACCTGTTTCCCGGCAGTAGACAGCCAACGGCACCTCCGACCGGAGCATCGGAGGTGCCGTTGGGGAAGCAGGGTCAGAACGCTCGTCCGGGAATCCATTCGGTGCCCGCGAGGGGCACGCGGGCCATCGCCGCGGATTCGATCGTCAGGGCCACCAGGTCCTGCGGTTCGAGATTGCGCAGGTGCGACTTGCCGCACGCGCGGGCGATGGTCTGTGCCTCCATCGTGAGGACACGCAGGTAGTTCGCGAGCCGCCGCCCACCCTCGATCGGATCGAAATTGCGCTGCAGTTCCGGGTCCTGCGTCGTGATGCCCGCGGGATCCTTGCCGTCCTGGAAGTCGTCGTAGAAGCCTGCGGCCGAGCCCAGTTTCGCGTACTCCGCCTGGTACTTCGGATCGTTGTCACCGAGTGCGATCAGCGCGGCCGTCCCGATCGCGACGGCGTCGGCGCCGAGGGCCATCGCCTTCGCGACGTCGGCGCCCGACCGGATACCACCGGAGACGATGAGCTGTACACCACCCGGAGTGCGGTGCATGCCCATCTCCTGCAACGCCTGCACGGCCTGAGGGATGGCAGCGAGCGTGGGGATCCCGACGTGTTCGATGAAGACATCCTGGGTCGCGGCCGTGCCGCCCTGCATGCCGTCGACGACGATCACGTCCGCGCCGGCCTTCACGGCGAGTTTGACGTCGTAGTACGTGCGCGTGGCGCCGACCTTGACGTAGATCGGCTTCTCCCAGCCGGTGATCTCCCGGAGTTCGATGATTTTGATCGCGAGGTCGTCGGGTCCGGTCCAGTCGGGGTGCCGGCACGCGCTGCGCTGGTCGATACCGACGGGCAGTGTCCGCATTCCTGCCACCCGCTCGGTGATCTTCTGGCCGAGCAGCATTCCACCGCCGCCGGGCTTGGCGCCCTGGCCGAGCACGATTTCGATGGCGTCGGCCTTGCGCAGGTCGTCGGGATTCATCCCGTACCGAGACGGAAGGTATTGGTACACCAGATATTTGGATTGGCCGCGTTCCTCCGGTGTCATGCCGCCGTCTCCGGTGGTGGTGGAGGTGCCGACCTCACTCGCGCCGCGTCCGAGCGCATCTTTCGCGCCGCCCGAGAGGGCGCCGAAACTCATTCCGGCGATGGTGACGGGGATATCCAGGTGAAGAGGGTACTTCGCATGACGATCCCCGAGGACGACATCGGTCTCGCACTTCTCCCGGTACCCCTCCAGTGGGTATCGCGACATCGACGAACCGAGGAACAGCAGGTCGTCGAAGTGCGGGACCTTGCGTTTGGCGCCCCAGCCACGGATGTCGTAGATGCCGGTGTCGGCGGCACGCTGGATCTCGTGAATGACGTTGCGGTCGAAGGTCGCCGATTCGCGCAGACCGGGCCGGAATGTCATGGAAGTCTCCTCGCTGTCGAGCGGGTCGGGATCAGTACGCGGACGCGTTGTCCACGTGGAAGTGGTAGAGGGTGCGGGCGGAGCCGTACCGGGTGAACTCGGTGGGATCAACGTCGAAGCCGGCCGCGTCGAGCAGTTCCCGGAGTTCCGCGAGATGTTCGGCTCGCATCGGTTTGGCGATGCAGTCTGCTCCGAGGGAGGCGACGGTGCCACGTACGTAGATGCGTGCTTCGTACAGCGAATCGCCGAGCGCCTCGCCCGCGTCGCCCAATACGACCAGTCGTCCGGCCTGCCCCATGAACGCGCTCATGTGGCCGATGTTGCCGCCCACGACGATGTCGACGCCTTTCATCGAGATCCCGCAGCGAGCGGCGGCGTTCCCTTCGATTACGAGCAAGCCGCCGTGGGCGGTGGCTCCGGCGGACTGGGACGCGTCCCCGGTCACCCGCACCGTGCCCGACATCATGTTCTCCCCGACGCCGACGCCTGCGTTGCCGTCGATCGTCACGCGGGCGTGCTGGTTCATCCCGGCTGCGTAGTAGCCGACGTGTCCGGAGATGTGCACATCGATGGGCCGGTTCAGTCCGCATGCCAGTGCGTGCTGCCCCTGCGGATCGGTGACGTGCACAGTCGAGGGTGCCTCGGTCGCCTGGAGCGCCGTGTTGAGTTCCCGGGTGGTGGTCACGTCGAGGTCGTAGGTGGCGGTAGTGGGCAGCGTGTCGGTGGGCAGCGTGTCGGCGGTCATGGGTTTCTCCGGCGTCGAAGGGGCAGCGGCAGGGCGGGTCCGGTCAGCGGTGCCATACGTAGACCCGTTCGGGTTCGGGTTCGAAGATGTGTGCGTCCGAAATTCCGGGAAGGTGTGCGAGAGCGCGGAATTCGGATGCCATCGCCACATAGGAATCCGTTTCCGCCACGACGGCAGGTTTGCATGCGATCGGGTCGCGCACCACCGCGAACGAATCGGCCGTCGAGACGAGCAGCGTGTAGAAACCGTCGAACCGCTCACCGAGCAGACGCAGCGCCTTGTCGAGGTCTGCTCCGTCGGCGAGCTGCTTGGCCACGAAGCGTGCACCTACTTCGGTGTCGTTCTCGCTGTCGAACACCACGCCCTCGTCCTCCAGTTCCCGTTTGACGGAAAGATGGTTCGAAAACGAGCCGTTGTGCACCAGGCACTGGTCCGGTCCCACGGCGAACGGATGGGAACCCGCCGCGGTCACCGCGGATTCGGTGGCCATGCGGGTATGGCCGACGCCCTGACGACCCGACGCCCGGGGGAGCCCGAACCGCTCGGCCAGCAGCAACGGGTTGCCCATTCCCTTGAGGACGGTGACCTCGTCGCCGAAACCGATCACGGTCGCGCCCGGGTCCACCCGGCGAACGGAATCGGCCAGCACCGCGGCCGGAATCGGCGCATGGACCACGGTGGTGGGGGAGACGTCGATGCCGGTGACGGATGCGCCAAGCACATTCCCCAGGGCGCCGGCAAGATTCGCCGACGCTCCCAGAACGGAGACCGAGGAGTGTCCCGCGGGGGAGAACGTCGGATCTCCGTAGATGGCGACGCCCGCCGAGTCCGGCCCGCGGTCCACCATTCGGCCCAGCATGCCTGTCAGCAGGTGGCCCAGACGTGGTTCGAGTGAGGCGTCACGGAGGTGAAGCCCGACAATTCCGCACATGTCTTCTCCTGGTCGGTATCAGAAAGCGGTCAGGTAGTTGTCGATCTCCCACGGCGTCACGGTGTTGTGCCACTGGAAGAATTCCTCGCGTTTGAGGGAGGTGAAGTAGTCCGCGACCCCGGGGCCGGCAGCATCGAGTGCTGCGGTGACGACGGGATCGTCGGCGAGGGCGTCCATCGCGTGCAAGAGCGTCATCGGCAATGCGTCGGAGGCGACGCCCGCACCCGGCGCACCCGGGTCGAGTCCGCGTTCGACACCGTCGAGTCCGGCGGCCACCGTCGCAGCGATCGCAAGATACGGATTGGTGGAGCCGTCACCGCCCCGCAGTTCGATGCGGTGCGAGTCCGGAACCCGGAGATAGTGCGTGCGGTCGTTGCCGCCGTAGGTCGCACGACGCGGCGACCATGTAGCGCCGGATGTCGTTGCGGTCGCCCCCGTGCGTTTGTAGGAGTTGACCGTCGGTGCCAGCACGCCCTGCAGGGCACATGCGTGATCGAGAATTCCGCCGATGAAGGAATAGGCCAGGTCGGACAGTCCCAGCCCGCGCGGGTCTGCGGCGTCGGGGAAGGCGGCGGTGTCGCCGTTCCAGAGCGAGATGTGCATGTGCATTCCAGTTCCGGTGCGGTCGGCGAACGGTTTGGGCATGAACGTCGCGGTCATGCCCCGCTGTTCGGCGAGGACGGAGAGGAGATAGCGCAGCGTGATGACGCGGTCGGCGGTGGTCAGGGCGTCGGCGAACTTGAAGTTCTGTTCGAACTGCCCGTTGCCGTCCTCGTGGTCGTTGGCGTAGTTGCCCCATCCGAGAGTGTTCATCGCAGACGAGATCGACGTGAGGTGTTCGTACATCCGCGTCACGTCGCGCGCGTCGTAACACGGCTGCCGGGACGTGTCTCGAAGATCTGCCGTGCGCAGGGCGCCCTGTTCGTCTCGTTGGACGAGGAAGTACTCGACCTCTGCGCCGATCTTGACGCTCAGCCCCTTGCGCGCCGCGTCGGCGAGGACCTTCTCGAGAACGACTCGTGGGGCGAACGGCCACGGCACGCCTTCCACCTGGGGGTTGCAGTGGACGAGCGCGAGGCCGTCGCGGATGAAGGGGATGGGCGTGAACGAGGAGAGATCGGGGATCGCGACGAGGTCGGGATCTTTCGGCACCTGGCCGATGGAGCCTGCGGCGTAGCCGGCGAACCCGACACCCTCGTTCTGGAGTTCGTCGGCCGACTCGACCGGAACCAGCTTGGCACAGGGCTTTCCGGACAAGGTCGTGAAGACGGCCAGGATGAAGCGGGTGCCGGTGGCGCGGGCGAGGGACGCGAGATCTGTGGCGTGGTCCGGGATGGTGCCGGACGCAGAACTCGGGTGCGGATGACCGTTCGTCGACTGCAACCGCCGGGAGATGAGGTCGCTGGCTTCGAGCGTCATGGGAACTCCTGGGATTCGGCGGCGGGGTTTCCTGATGTGAATCACTGTCGAATGTAATGAAACATAACATGCATGACGAAGGCGTTACGGAGCGGAGAAACGTTCGTGACGCTCCGCCCCGTTCCCGGGCCGGATATCGACGCGCTAGCTGCCCCAGTGAGCCGGCGGTGAGAGGCGGTGCGGGAGCGCGGTGTCCGCACTACCCCGGGCGGCCGCAATCTGTGGCTGCGTCACATACAGCGCGGTCGAAAGGTCTGCGCCCTCGATCCGGGCGTCCCGCAGGTCGGCGCCGAGGAGATCGACCCCGGCCGGGGTGCTTCCCCGCAGATCTGCCGCGATCAGACACGCGCCTCTGAGATCGACGCCGCACAGGCTGCGCGCGCGCAGATCTCTGCCCGCCAGGTCGGCACCCGGATATGCGTAGGACACGGTTTCTCGTGCGTCTGCGCCATACCCGGCGCGCACTTCTTCGCTGATCTGCCGGAGCATTAGGGCGACACGGGCATGGAGTGAGTTCACGTCTGTCGACAACAGCGCGTCGAGGTTTCCGCGCGCCGTGCACGCAACGAGTTCGGCGAGATGCTGCGCCGCTCGCGCTGCGTCGGGATCGAAGGTGCGTGCCCGAGCCTCCGCGAGGTGCCAGAGCATCTCGTGTAGTTGCCGCACGACCGCGAAAGCGGCAAACATCGTGCGACGATCCTGCAAGTTCCGATCCGGCTCGGTGCCGTGGAAGAGGCGTTGGGAGACCGCTTGGCCGGCGCCGAAGCAGTCGAAAGCCGCACACCCGCGGAACCCCCTGGCGTGCAACGACCTGTGGATTCCGCACGAATGGTCCGGCTCGAGGTTCGGGCACGGTACACCGGCAGGCTTGTCGATGGGGAAGTCCGCCGATCTCGAGAATCCGAAAGCGTTACAACACAGCGCGAAACAGTTCGAACAGTCGGCTTCGAGTTCCGAGGAGAGCGGGATGGTGACGGGCATGGGTGCTCCAGAAGGTGATGTGGGTGCGAATCGGGGAGCGGGGAACCAGCGTCCGGTTCCCTGTCGAAACACACGGAATCACCACACCGCGGAGAAGCGACGAGAAGTCGTCGCGGTGGGTTCGGCTCACAGAGACAGCATGCGTATCACTGCCGACACCGTAACAAGCGCTGAGGCCGACCATCAAGATGCGTGTGGAGTTGCGCGCGCGGCCTCACCCGCAGCCGTCTAGCGCATCTCACCGGCGCCCGCGTAGGGGTGCAGACTCGCCAAGGGCTTGCCCTCGCCGAATCGCGAAAACCGGAAGTCGTCGCCGTCCACCTCGGGCGTGCCGGAGATGCCGTCGAGCAGTAGATCGGCGGCCAATCGCCCGACGGCGGGAGAGATCTTGTAACCGTGGCCACTGAAGCCGACGAGCAGGAACAGGCCGGGAGCGGGGGATGGGCCGATGATGGGGTTGTAGTCGGGCGTGACGTCGTAACAACCGGCGTAAGACGACGCCAGCCGCGGGTCGGGCATATGGGGGAGCAGGCGGTCCAGTTTGCTGATCGCGGTGGCAACGACGTCGTCGTCGGCGCGGTTGGAATAGCTGTCCGGATCGGCCCACTCGGGGGTCGAGTGGTCACTGTTGCCGACGAGCAGGTCGCCGTTCGGTTCGCGTCGGATGTACTGCAGATTCACCAGATCCGAGAATGCGGGCACATCCGGGGTGGGTGATCCCTGGTCGACGAGCAGAATCGACTCGCGTTGCACTCGCACGGGGACGTCGATGCCGGCGGTGGCGCCGAGCGTCGGTGACCATGCTCCCGTCGCGAGCACCACTGTGTCCGAGTGGATTTCGGATCCGTCGGCGAGATGGACACCGTAGACCTCGCCGTTCTCGCGCTGTAGAAGGGAGGTGACCTCGGTCGACTGCCGGATTCGGACCCCGAGCCGTCGTGCCTGCGCGGCGTAGGCCATACCCGTCATATACGCGTCGCCGTGCCCTCCGAGGGGTTCGTAGGCGAACGCAGCGAAATCGGCGAGGGCGATACCGGGCCACATGTGCGCGACCTCGTCGGCGTCGATCGACTCCACGGGTACGCCCAGGTCGCGGTGCATCTCGGTGTTGGCCGTCAAGGGTGCGACGTTGTTCGCACCCACTCCCACGATGTACCCGGTCTGCCGGAAGCCGATGTCCGTACCGAAGATCTCGTCGGCAGCCGAGAAGACCTGAACCCCGTGCCAGGCCATCGCCGCGAGCGATCGCACGCCGTAGTGGCAGCGGACGATCCCGCTCGATTTCCCGGTCATGCCGGAACACAGCGTGTTTCGCTCGAGAACGAGGATGTCGGATTCACCACGTTCGGCCAGTGACCAGGCTGCGGCCAGTCCTTCGAGTCCGCCACCGACGATCACTACACGGGCGCTCTCTGTCATCGGGTCCTCCACACTCAGGCGCGTTTCGTAAGAATAGACAGAGTTGCATAGGAAGAAACGGAACGGAACCTCAGCGTGTCACATCGATGTAAAACCTGGGCCGGTACCGTCGATGATGTGAGCGTGACTGTGCGTCCGGCGACGAAGACCGATGTCCCTGCCATCGCAACTGTGCTGGCGGATGCGTTCTTCGACGACCCGGTGATGGCGTGGATGTGGCCCGACGAAGGACGTCGTGAGCATGGGCTACGACGATTCTTCGCTGCCGAAGCCCGATTTCATTCCGTGCCGGTCGGCGGTGCCGACATCGCGGAGAGGGACGGGATCGTCGGAGGTGCCGCATTGTGGGCGCCCCCCGGTGCGTGGAAGCCGTCGGTATGGCAGTCGCTTCGCATGTGGCCCCGGCTCGCGGTCGCGCTCGGCACTCATCCGCGCGTCGGAATCGCATTCAGCGCTGCACTCGACGCCGTTCACCCCGCCGAACCGCACTGGTACCTCTCGACGCTCGGTAGCGCGTCGCACTCGCGCGGCGGGGGATTCGGTGGCGCCCTACTCCGCTCACGACTCGACCGGTGCGACGCGACGCACGCGCCTGCCTATCTCGAATCCAGCAAGGAAGTGAACATCGGTTACTACGAGCGCTTCGGATTCGAGGTCACCCGCGAGATTGTGATTCCCCGTGGGGGGCCCACCCTGTGGGCGATGTGGCGGAATCCGCGCTGAGCGACAGAGGACTCGATCGCGCTGTCATAAGCTCCACTTCCGGAGGATCTCGTCGCGGCCAGTGGAACCCGGTACGAGACGGGGGACGGGAACCGGACGTCGCTGGGAGCGCCACCATGCTGTTGTGGCGTGCGACCGCAGGACTTCGACAGTGCGAGCGATGGCTTCGGGGTCGCGCAATTCGCGACGCGCGTCGGGGTTTTCCATGTAGTGCTCGACCGCTGCGTCGATGATCTCGGGAGAGATCCTGAAGGGCCTGCGGTCGACAAACACAACCACCACCGCTCCGTGGATTGGCGAGCGGAGTTGGGTGACCGTTTTGTCGATGCCCCTCCACAGGCGGGGAACTCGCGAGGAAAGAACTGCCTGGTTGTCGGGTCTGAGCCAGACGAGAAGGGATTTCCAGTGGGTATTGGCCTGGACGATCGAGAGGCTGTCCCAGGGTATCCACGCGTCGAGAGCGTAACCCCGGAGGTGGAGTCCATCGTGGCGGACGGCGATGTAGCCTGGGCGGATGCGTCCGAGCAGGATCAGCGCACCGACGCCTGCTTGGTAGCCGCAGGTGACGAGGAGAACGAGTGCCCAGGTGCCCAGATCGAAATCCCTGTCGGCGGGATATCGAGAGGGGCCCGACTCGGCAGCTCTCACCAGGAACACCACCATGGCGGTGACAGCAGGGAGTGCTACGAACATGGAAAGGTTGAATAGCAACCTCGATCTCCGGAGCAGGAGAGCCGGTATGCCTTCGTCTGTTCCGACGAGGATGTCGGAACGGCGGGTTCGGGGGCTGTGCATGAGCACGAAGCAGATCGGGACGAGGCCGGTGAGGATCCCGAACGCGATTGCAGCGCCGAGCGAATCGGCAACGAAGGACGGACCGGGTGCGAACCTGTATGGCCCGGGGTCCGCCGATGCTTGCCAGAGGACGGAAACCAAAGCGGCGTTGGCGAAAACCATGAGGGCGTTGCCGACCAGAAAGAGGCCGTAGGTCTTCAGAGTGCCGTACACCTTCTGCCGGCCAGAGCCGTCAGCGTCCAGCGGTACCTCTTCAAGTGCCATCGGTAAGCCCACCTCGCACGGCTCTTCCGAGATCCACCAACGCATCTATTGCTTCGACCGCTTCGCGGCGTCCCGCATCGAGCGTGCTGAGAATTGTCGCGGAGGAATCCTCGTAGACGTGGTCGACGCTGCCGGCAGTCACGATGCCAACCGCTGTTCCAGCGAGTGCACCGAAGAGCGTTCCCGCTCCGGGCAAGGCCGACCCCAGAAAGGCTCCCGCGGCAATGGATGCTGCGAGCCCGGCCGAATTCGATACCACAGCCTGCTCGAGAGGCTCACCGGCGAAGTAGTCGATTCCCGCACCGGCAAGAAGGCCCACGGCGCCGGTCCCACTGCCAGCCCGGTCGGGATGGGCGCCAGATCGCCGCGCTTCGCGATCGTGGAGGCGAGATCGTCGGTGGATGCTTTCGCCTGTCCGAACAGGCGCCGCACCTCGTCGTACGGGGTACCCGGTGCGAGGTCGAGCACCGCCTGCATGGACCGCGCCGAATGTTCGAGACACATGGTCGCTCTCCTCGCCAACCGTTCGACGCGTTCGCGTAGTTCGGCAGTCAGGTAGTCGAACCCGGTGGTGGTAGTGAACAATGCGGCCCAGGCGGGACTCGTCCACCGGTGGGTGACCTCTGCGATATCGCGCGCCCACCGGCGGTGCACATCCGTTGCGGCATCCGCGATCTCGTCGTACATGCGAAGCGCATCCTCCGATTGCGGGCCGGGATCGAGGATGGTGTTGCACACGACAGGAAGCCCGGCACCCGCCGCACGTTCGCGTAGGTCGGACATTTCGGCCAGAGCCGAAGCGAGCGCAAGGGACAGCTGATCGAAGTCGTCGGCAGCGGTGAGCACTTTCGCGTGCATCGCGTCGATGGCCTGCACGACACGAGATGCCTCGCGCAGGTACCGGTCGGATGCTTCACCGTCCCATGCATCGTCGGCGATGCGACGCGCGGCGGCGACGTCGTCCCCGAGTGCTGCAACGGCCGCAACGAGGTTGTGGCGGATCAGGTCGCCGACGCGCGAGATCTCGGCGGGATCGCCGTCGATGTAGGTATCGATCGGCACGGCTCACTCGTCCCGGTCGGGCCATGCAGTGGCGATTCGCTCAGCGGTGTCGGCGTCACTGTCGCGGTACGCGTCGGCACACGCGGCCAGCATTCCCGCAGTGACTCCGAGGGTCTGCACGAGACCGGCGACATCCGCAGCAGCCCGTCCGAGCACTCCGACGAGCGCGGCGGTCGCCGCGCCTGCCTGCACAGTGTCGGGGAGCGCATCGAGGACGGTCGCCGCGGCGTGGGCGGAGTCTTCGTATCGTGCTGCGGCGCGGTGGAGTTCGCTCGGATCGACGTGCAGGCTCAACGCGTCGCCTGCCGGCGCCGCGTGTTCCCGTTGCCCCGGACTCGGTACTCACGGTCGTACGGCGCTCGGGCACAGGGTATTTGCAGAAGCGGTGGCAGTGCATGCGACGGCAAGGTCACGACGATCCCCCCTGATCGGTCGGCGACGCCGGACCCCCCGGTCGGCGACATCGGCGACAGGGTATCAAGATCGAATCGGTTGTGCGATGCGGGCGCAGCGACTACGCCCCGTGACTACGGCGCTCAGGCACCCTGCCACACGGTGTCGAACGGCGTGTGCCCCGAAACCCGGCCCTTGATGCCCTTGGTGACGAAGTCCTTCGCGTTCTGTACCGCGCGAGTGACGTCGGTGCCTTTCGCGATTTCCGCGGTGATCGCGGCGGCGAGAGTGCACCCGGCACCGGAGACCCGCTCGCTGCCGATCTTGGGCGCCGACAGCAGCGTCACCTCCCGGCCGTCGAACAGCACGTCGACGGCGTCGTCACCGGCGAGTTCGACGCCGCCCTTCGCGACGACGTACTGCGGGCCGAGGTCGTGGATGCGACGCGCGGCTTCGACCAGGTCGTCGACCGAGTCGATGCTGTCCATGCCGGACAGGGTGCGGGCCTCGAAGAGGTTGGGGGTCACCACGGTGGCGTGGGGGAGTATCTGGGTGCGCAGCGCGTTGTCGGTATCGAGTGCCGCTCCGGGTTCCTGTCCTTTGCAGATCAGGACCGGGTCGAGCACGACATGCCGCCAGCTCTTCTTGCTGAGAGTGTCCGCAACCACGTCGATTGTTGCCGGAGTTCCGAGCATGCCGATCTTCACGACGTCGAGGTCGTGGGCTGCCGTCGCAGCTTGGATCTGGTCGGCGATGACCTGCGGGTCGATCGGTACGAACCGGTGACCCCAGTTGTTCTCGGGGTCGAACGACACGATGCAGGTGATGGCACCGACGCCGTACACGCCGAGTTGCTGGAACGTCTTGAGGTCCACCTGCAGCCCGGCACCGCCGGTGGCTTCCGATCCGGCGATGACGAAGGCGAGATCGACCACGATGAGTTCTCCGTTCGGCTGGGATGATCGCGGATGCATCAGCGATCGTGTAGCAGGCGTCCCAGCCTAACAACCGGGACAGCGGGGCCCGCAGGGGTCATCGGGTGAAACGCCCGATGTGTACGGTCCGCGTCCGGCAGCATGGAGGCATGTGACGGCGTAGGCGGGGATGATGACACGATTCTTCGGAGTGATGCTGGTGCTGGTGGCAGTCGTCGCTGCCGGTTTCTATTTCGCGTTGCGCGGCCTCTCCGATTCCGATTCGACGCGGACCGTCGACGACACCCGGGTGCTCCTCGACGGCACTCCCACCACGTGCGGTGAACTGTTCGGCACACCGTGCAGCGTGGCGATGCAGACCACGTACAACCGGATCGCGCCCGGACTCGACGGATTCGTGCGCGGAGCCGATCTCGGTCCGTGGGTGGCAACGATCGACTTCGACGAGACGGCCGCACTCCTCGTCGAAGCGTGCAGCCTGATCGGTCAGCCGGGGCAAACGCAGCTCGAGTTCGTCGATCTCGCCCGGGTCTGGCACCCGGAAGCGGGAAGCCCGGAGCTGTTTCCCTTCTGGAATCGTGCGCGCGAGGGTCTGTGCCCGCCTCCGGCCTGACACACACGCAGGGCGCGTCCCCGACGTTAGGGTTTCGGGCATGACCGCCTTCGACGATCTCGACGACTACCTTGCGCTGCCGCGTGCCACAAGCCTCGTGATGTCACCCGACGGCACCCGGCTGGTACTCGCGCAATCAGTGCTCGACGAGAAGGCCACGGCGTACACCGGGGCACTGTGGGAAGTCGATCCCACCGGCCGCGAACCCGCCCGCCGGCTGACGCACGGCGTGACGGGCGAATCGAACCCGACGTTCACGGCCGACGGCGACCTGCTGTTCATCGCATCCCGAGGGGACGGCGACCCGGCGTCGCTGTGGCGCCTCCCCGCGGCCGGAGGCGAAGCCGCACCCGTGGCCACACGCAAGGGTGGCATCGCGACGGTGCACGCCGCGACAACTGCGGATCGCATCGTCGCCACCGCGAGCGTGTTCGGGCACCGGGACAGCGACGACGAACGTATTCGCACCGCCCGCGACGACGCGAAGGTGACCGCGATGCTGCACACCGGATATCCGGTCCGGTACTGGGATCACGATCTCGGACCGGACCGCCCCCACCTGCTGACCGTGCCTGAACGCGGAGAACTCGTCGACCTGACACCCGGCATCCGCGGTGCTCTGCGCGACGCGCAACTCGATGTCGCCGCCACCGGGTCGTTCGCCGTGTCGACCTGGGTCGTGCCCGGCCCGCGCGCGTCCCGGCGGACCACCCTCGTGCGGATCGACCTCGGCACCGGGCTGCGCACGCCGCTCGTCGACGATCCCACCGGAGAAGCGCTCCACCCCGCGATCTCGCCCGACGAGACCCGGCTCGCCTACCTGCACGAGGCGACGAGCGATCCCGACACGCCCCTGAAGACGACGTTGCGCATACTCGACCTCGCGGGCGGCACCACCACCGTCGCGGCACCCGGATGGGACCGTTGGCCTACCTCGATCGCATGGCTTCCCGACGGGTCCGGACTCGTCCTCACCGCAGACGACCACGGACGCGCCCCCATCTTCGTACTCCGCTCGGGAGCCGACCGCCCCGACGCTCTCACCGGCGGGGACGAGGCCTACACCGATGTGCGTGTCGCACCCGACGGCACCGCTCTCTACGCGCTGCGCGCCTCGTACCGCATGCCGCCGCACCCCGTCCGCATCGCCCTGACGGGACCCGACGCCGGCACCGTGACTCCGTTGCAGGCACCCACCGAGCTACCGGACCTACCCGGCCGGCACACCGAGATCACCACGACCGCTGCCGACGGAACCGCGCTGCGTGGATGGCTCGTGCTGCCCCACGACGCGACGGAGGGCACGCCCGCCCCGCTGCTGCTGTGGATTCACGGTGGACCGCTGGGGAGTTGGAACACCTGGTCGTGGCGATGGAATCCGTGGCTGCTGGTCGCGCGCGGATACGCCGTGTTGCTCCCGGATCCCGCACTGTCCACCGGGTACGGCGAGGAGTTCATCCGGCGGGGCTGGGGAAGGTGGGGGCGCGAACCGTACAGCGACCTCATGGCGATCACAGACGAGGCCGTCGCACGTCCCGACATCGACTCCGACCGCACCGCGGCGATGGGCGGATCGTTCGGCGGCTACATGGCCAACTGGGTGGCCGGGCACACCGATCGGTTCCGCGCGATCGTCACCCACGCCGGTTTGTGGGCGCTCGACCAGTTCACACCCACCACCGACGTCGCCTGGTACTGGCAGCGGGAGATGACCCCGGAGATGGCGGTGGAGAACTCCCCACACCTGTTCGTCGCGGACATCGTCACACCGATGCTGGTCATCCACGGTGACAAGGACTATCGCGTGCCCATCGGAGAGGCGCTGCGTCTCTGGTACGAGTTGCTCGACGAGTCGGGGCTGCCCGCGGAGGACGACGGAACCACGGTGCACCGGTTCCTGTACTTCCCGTCCGAGAACCACTGGGTGCTCAGCCCCCAGCACGCGAAGCTCTGGTACCGGGTTGTCGAAGCCTTCCTGTCCGAGCACGTGCTGGGCCGGCCGGTCGAACTACCGGAGATGCTGGGCTGAGGGTTGGTGCGGACGGGTCCCGGACGCGGGCGGCGGCGGACGGGCCGTGTCCAGCCGGTTTGTGCTCGACGCTTACGATTGGCTGGTGACCAGTGCGCCAGAGAACCCCCAGAATCCCGCAGATGCCCTCCCCAAGAGCTGGGACCCCAGCGCTGTCGAGGCCGAGCTCTATCAGGGGTGGGTGGACGCCGGTTACTTCGAGGCGGACCCGGGAAGCGACAAGCCCGGCTACTCCATCGTGCTCCCGCCCCCGAACGTCACGGGCAGCCTGCACATGGGTCACGCGCTCGACCACACCCTGATGGACGCGCTGACCCGTCGCAAGCGCATGCAGGGCTGTGAGGTGCTCTGGCTCCCAGGTATGGACCACGCGGGCATCGCGACCCAGACCGTGGTGGAGAAGCAACTCGCCGTCGACGGCAAGACGAAGGAAGACTTCGGCCGCGAGCTGTTCATCGACAAGGTGTGGGAGTGGAAGCGCGAATCCGGCGGCACCATCCAGGGCCAGATGCGACGTATCGGCGACGGCGTCGACTGGTCGCGTGATCGCTTCACGATGGACGAGGGTCTCTCCCGCGCCGTGCAGACGATCTTCAAGCGCATGTACGACGACGGCCTGATCTACCGTGCCGAGCGCCTGGTCAACTGGTCACCGGTGCTGCAGACGGCGATCTCCGACATCGAGGTCAAGTTCGAGGAGGTCGAAGGCGAACTCGTGTCGCTGCGCTACGGCTCGCTCGACGACGCCGAGCCGCACGTCATCGTCGCCACCACCCGTGTCGAGACGATGCTCGGTGACACCGCGGTCGCGGTGCACCCCGAGGACGAGCGCTACAAGCACCTCGTGGGAACCACGATCTACCACCCGATCACCGGACGGCAGATCCCGGTGATCGCCGACGAGTACGTCGATCCCGAATTCGGGACCGGTGCGGTGAAGATCACCCCCGCGCACGATCCCAACGACTTCGAGATGGGGCTGCGACACAACCTGCCGATGCCCACCATCATGGACAAGACGGGCAAGATCGCAGACAGCGGAACACGTTTCGACGGAATGGACCGCTTCGAAGCACGTGTGAAGATTCGTGAGGAACTCGCCGAACAGGGCCGCGTCGTCGCCGAGAAGCGCCCGTACATCCACAGCGTCGGCCACTCCGAGCGGTCCGGCGAGACCATCGAGCCGCGCCTGTCGATGCAGTGGTGGGTCAAGGTCGACAAGCTTGCCGGAGCCGCCGGCGACGCAGTGCGTAACGGCGACATGGTCATTCACCCCAAGAGCCAGGAACCGCGCTGGTTCGCCTGGGTCGACAACATGCACGACTGGTGCATCTCGCGGCAGTTGTGGTGGGGTCATCGCATCCCGATCTGGTACGGCCCCGACGGCGAAGTGCAGTGCTTCGGTCCGGACGAAACCGCACCCGAAGGCTGGGAGCAGGACCCCGACGTCCTCGACACCTGGTTCTCCTCCGGACTGTGGCCGTTCTCGACGATGGGCTGGCCCGACAAGACGCCTGAACTCGAAAAGTTCTACCCCACCAGCGTTCTCGTCACCGGCTACGACATCCTGTTCTTCTGGGTCGCCCGCATGATGATGTTCGGCACCTACGTCGCCGGCGACGACGCGGTGAACGGCGGCAAGGTGCCGTTCAAAGATTTGTTCCTGCACGGACTCGTGCGCGACCAGTTCGGCAAGAAGATGTCGAAGTCGCGCGGCAACGGCATCGACCCACTGGACTGGGTCGACCGTTTCGGCGCCGACGCACTGCGCTTCACCCTCGCGCGCGGCGCGAACCCGGGTGCCGACCTTTCCGTCGGCGAGGATCACGCACAGTCCTCCCGCAACTTCGCGAACAAGCTGTTCAACGCCACCAAGTTCGCGCTCATGAACGGCGCTGTGGTGAGCGAGGTCCCGGCGCGCGGCGACCTCACCGACGCCGACCGGTGGATCCTCGACCGGCTCGACCAGGTACGCGCAGAGGTCGACGAGGCCTTCGAGAAGTTCGAATTCTCCAAGGCGTGCGAGGCGCTGTACCACTTCGCGTGGGACGAGGTGTGCGACTGGTACCTCGAGCTCGCCAAGGTGCAGTTCGTGGACGGTGACGTCAGAAGCGCACACACCAAGGCCGTGCTCGGAACCGTGCTCGACCAGTTGCTGCGGATGCTGCACCCGGTCATCCCGTTCGTCACCGAAACACTGTGGAAGGTGCTCACCGGCGGCGAGTCGCTGGTGATCGCATCCTGGCCGGTCGCGAGTGGCGTGCCCGCCGACGCGGACGCACTGCGCCGCGTCGAGGACATGCAGAAGCTCATCACGGAGATCCGCCGGTTCCGCAGCGACCAGGGCCTCAAGCCGTCGCAGAAGGTCGCGGCCAGGCTCGAGGGGATCGACGGCGCGGACCTCGTCGCCCAGGTTCCCGCGGTGCGGTCGCTGGCGCGTCTCACCGATCCCGAGGACGGATTCGCAGCGACGGCGTCCATCGAGGTCCGTCTGTCCCGTGCGACCGTCACCGTCGAGCTCGACACCTCGGGCAGCATCGACATCGGAGCCGAAATCGCACGTCTGCGTAAGGATCTCGCCGCGGCGGAAAAGGATCTCGCGGCCACCTCCGGCAAGCTGTCCAACGATGCGTTCCTTGCGAAAGCGCCCGAGCCTGTCGTTGCGAAGATCCGTGCGCGCAAGCAGGTCGCCGAGGAAGAGATCGCTCGCATCGACGCGCGACTGAAGGAGTTGGGCCAGGCGTGACCACCGACAATTCCGGGGGACAGTCCCCGGTCGACGTCGCCGAACTGGCGCTGGTCGAGGCGGAACTCGACCAGCGCTGGCCCGAGACCAAGATCGAACCGTCGCTGGCGCGGATCGCGGCGCTGATGGACATTCTCGGTTCGCCGCAGAACAACTATCCGTCGATCCACGTGGCGGGCACCAACGGCAAAACGTCCGTCGCCCGGATGATCGACGCTCTGCTGACCCGGATGCATCATCGTGTGGGCCGCACTACGAGCCCGCACCTGCAACTCGCGACGGAGCGGATCAGTATCGACGGCGCGCCGGTGTCACCGCGCACCTATGTCGACACCTACCGCGACATCGAACCGTATGTGCGCATGGTCGACGAGCAATCCGAGGCGGCCGGCGGACCCAAGATGAGCAAGTTCGAGGTGACCACCGCGATGGCGTTCGCGGCGTTCGCGGACGCACCGGTCGACGTTGCGGTCGTGGAGGTGGGCCTCGGGGGACGCTGGGACGCGACCAACGTGGTCACCGGTCAGGTCGCGGTGATCACCCCGATCGGAATCGACCACACCGGATACCTCGGCGAGACGCTCACCGAGATCGCGGGGGAGAAGGCCGGAATCATCAAGAAGGCCCGGAGCGACGATCTGGTCCCGCGCGACACTGTCGCCGTCATCGCGCAACAGGAGCCCGAGGCGATGGACGTCCTGCTCCGGCAGGCCGTCGAAGCAGATGCCGCCGTTGCTCGCGAAGGCTCCGAGTTCGCGGTGGCGCGACGTGCCGTGGCCGTGGGAGGACAGCAACTCGACCTCCAGGGGCTCGGCGGGGTCTACACCGACATCTTTCTGCCGCTCCACGGTGAGCACCAGGCGCACAACGCCGTGGTGGCCTTGGCTGCCGTCGAAGCGTTCTTCGGCGCCGGCCCGCAGAAGCAACTCGACGTCGAGGCGGTGCGCGAGGCCTTCGCCTCGGTCGTCAATCCCGGACGCCTCGAGCGCGTGCGCAACGCACCGACCGTCTTCCTCGACGCGGCCCACAATCCGCACGGCGCGAAGGCGCTCGCGGCCGCGCTCGCCGACGAGTTCGACTTCCGCAAACTGGTCGGCGTGGTCAGCGTCATGGCCGACAAGGATGTGGCAGGTCTCATCGAGGCGCTCGAGCCGGTCTTCGACGAAATCGTCGTCACCCACAACGGCTCGCCCCGGGCGATGGACGTCGAGGATCTCGCGAACATCGCTGTCGCGCGGTTCGGCGACGAACGGGTCGTGACCGCGGGGACACTGCCCGACGCGATCGAGACCGCAATCGCGATCGCCGAGGAAGTCGGCGAACCCGGTGAGGCAGTATCGGGTGCGGGCGTCGTGGTGACCGGCTCGGTGGTGACCGCAGGTGCTGCCCGCAGTCTGTTCGGAAAGGAACCCGCGTGACCAACCAGAACCCGGCGGAACCGGAGTTCGGACCGCCGACCAAGGACCCCTGGAAGGGTTTCCGGGGCGTGATGGCCGGGACCCTCGTTCTCGAAGCGATCGTCGTACTGCTGGTGCTTCCGGTGATCGCGACCCTCGGCGGCGGCCTGACCGCGCTGTCGGGCGGGTACGTCGTCGGGCTCGCGGTGCTCATGATCCTCGGGGCGGGAGTGCAGGGACGCTCGTGGGCGATTCCGTTCAACCTCACGCTGCAAGGTCTCGTCCTGCTCGGTTTCCTCCTCGATCCGGCGCTCGGCGCGGTCGGCGTGCTCTTCGGTGTGGTCTGGGCCTACCTGCTCTACCTGCGCAAGGACATCAAGGATCGCGAATCGAGGGGTCTGCTGCCGGGCCAGCGAGGCTGACCTCTACGCTTGTCGCGTGACTGAGCGCACCCTGGTACTGATCAAGCCCGACGGCGTTGCCCGCCGTCACGTCGGAGAAATCCTGTCGCGAATCGAGCGCAAGGGACTGGACATCGTGGCTCTCGAGCTGCGTGTCGCCCCTGTCGAGGTCGCGGCGGCCCACTATGCGGAGCACGAGGGCAAGCCCTTCTACGACTCGCTGATCGAGTTCATCACCGGCGGACCTCTCGTGGCCGCGGTACTCGAGGGCCCGCGTGCAATCGCGGCGTTCCGTCAGCTCGCCGGCGGAACCGATCCGGTGGAGAAGGCTGTTCCGGGCTCGATCCGGGGAGATCTCGGTCTCGATCCGGGCGAGAACCTCGTCCACGGATCCGACTCCGTCGAGTCGGCCGAACGCGAGATCGCACTGTGGTTCCCGGCCCTCGCCGGTAACTAGCCCACCGACGGGTGGCGGGCCGTCCCGCTGCCGCCCCGGTGTCGTGCGGAAACCGTCCGCGACGACACGAATCAACGTTCCCGATATCGACCGACGGCGCCCCGCGGGGCGCCGTTGGCGTATCCGCGCACCCCTGTGTGGGATACTGGGGAAGGTTGCACCGTGCGAAACCCGTCCGGGGCGACCGAACGACATCACGGATCGATGCCCGACATCGCTGTGGCCGAGGACGAAGGAACCACCTCGCTCCGCGACATGCTGGATGTTCCGGCGCTCGAACCGCGATCAAGCCAGGCATCGCTCGGCCGTGCAGTGATAACGGGCACCGGACGACCGTGCGATGCGAGACCGGATGATCTCGCGCCCCCAGGCGCGGGCATACAAGCAGCGCCCTCGCGTGGCCGCTCACATCGCACGAGTCGGTGATGGACGCGCCCGGGGGCTTAGGAGACTTACGTGGCCGATCAAGAGCCGCCGGAGAACAATTCCATCGAATCCGCGGACGTCGTCGCCGACGGCACCGAGGCACCGAACCTGCCCGCGAAAATTCGCGTGCACGCGCTCGCCAAGATGCTGGGACTCACCAGCAAGCAGGTGATCGCGAAAGCCACCGAGCTCGGGACCGCCCTCAGCAGCGCGCACGCCACGCTGCACCGCGACGTCGCCCGAGAGGTGTACGCCGCACTGAGCGGCGCTTCCGAGCCTGCCGCTCCGGCCGCTCCTGAGGGACGCACCGAGGCTCACGCACCCGAGGCTCCGGCCGCCGAGCCGCCGGACGACACAACCCTCGCTCACACCGCAGAGCCGGTGCTCTCCCCGGAGCCGAAGGTCGCGGAGAAGGACGAGCCCGTCCAGGAGACGTCGATCGGTGGACCCACCGGTCTGTTCACGTCCCCGGAGCAGCACACCCCGTTGTTCGCGCCGCCGGAGCCGGTAGCCGACACGGTCGCCGCACCGCTGTTCCTGCAGCCGGTCGTACCCGCGCCTGCGGACGAGGACGCCGACGACGAACCGGTCCGTCCGCGCCGCCGCCGCGCCCGCCGAGGCGCAGCGGCGAAGGACATCGACGAGCAGACCGTCGAGAAAACCGCTGAGAAGACTTCCCGGAAGACGCCCGAGACCACATCCGACAAGGTCGCCGGAGCCGAGGCGCCGGCCGAGCAGGCCGACGAGGTCCCCGCGGGTGACACGGGCTCCGATGGCGGCCGGGCCCAGGGTCCGGACGACGACGACCAGGACGAGCATCCGCGTCGCCGCCGCCGTGGACGTCGGGGCCGTGGCCGCGGACGCGGTGACAGCGGCGAGAACGATCAGCACGACGACACCTCCTCCGAGCACGAGGACAAGAGCGGCAAGGACGACGACCGGACCGAGACCGGCCCCGCGGCCGACTCGGACGACGACCGGAACGGCAAGCCGGCCGCGGCCGACGAGGAGCCGTCGGACCAGAGCAAGTCGGACCAGAGCAAGTCGGACCACGCCGACTCGGACGACGACTCCGATGACGACGAGCACAGCGACGGCACGTCGCGTCGTCGTCGCCGCCGCCGGCGTCGCCGCGGATCGGCCGATTCCGACACCGACACGCCCAACGACGACGATGCAGTTCCCACCGTCGTGCACGAGCGGGAGCCGCGGCCCAAGGCGCGCGTCAAGGACGAGGTGCAGGGCATCAGCGGCTCGACGCGCCTCGAAGCCAAGCGGCAGCGTCGCCGGGACGGTCGGGAAGCCGGACGTCGCCGTCCCCCGATCCTCACCGAGTCGGAGTTCCTGGCACGCCGTGAGTCCGTGGACCGGGTCATGGTGGTGCGCGAGCGCACCTCCGGTGCCCATGCGGGAATGACGCAGGTCGCCGTGCTCGAAGACGGCATCCTCGTCGAGCACTTCGTCACGACCTCCGGGTCGGCGTCGATGGTCGGCAACATCTACCTCGGCCGCGTGCAGAACGTGCTGCCGTCCATGGAGGCGGCGTTCATCGACATCGGACGCGGCCGCAACGGCGTGCTCTATGCCGGTGAGGTCAACTGGGAGGCTGCCGGCCTGGGAGGAAACTCCCGCAAGATCGAGCAGGCGCTCAAGCCGGGCGACATGGTGGTGGTCCAGGTCAGCAAGGACCCCGTCGGCCACAAGGGCGCGCGTCTGACCACCCAGATCAGCCTGGCCGGCCGATTCCTCGTCTACGTCCCGGGTGGATCGTCGACCGGGATCAGCCGGAAGCTACCGGACACCGAGCGCAAGCGGCTCAAGGACATCCTCCGCGAGATCGTTCCGGCAGAAGCCGGGGTCATCATCCGCACCGCTGCGGAAGGCGTCAGCGAGGACGAACTGGCGCACGACGTGACCCGTCTGCAGTCGCAGTGGGACACGATCAGCGCCCAGGCCGACAAGGTGCAGGCCGAAGCCTCCGGGCAGCCGAAGGCCCTGTACGAGGAGCCCGACCTTCTTGTGAAGGTCGTCCGCGACCTGTTCAACGAGGACTTCTCGAAGCTGGTCATCGAGGGCGACAACGCCTGGAACACGGTCGAGTCCTACATCCGCACGGTCGCACCCGACCTGCTGCCGCGCGCGGAGCGGTACCGCTCCAACAACTCGGTGGACGTGTTCGGTGCCCACCGCATCGACGAACAGCTGGCGAAGGCGCTCGACCGCAAGGTGTGGTTGCCCTCGGGCGGCACGCTCGTGATCGACCGCACCGAAGCAATGACCGTCGTCGACGTCAACACGGGCAAGTTCACCGGCTCGGGCGGCAACCTCGAGGAAACCGTCACCCGCAACAACATCGAAGCGGCGGAAGAGGTCGTCCGCCAGATGCGGCTGCGCGACATCGGCGGCATGATCGTGGTCGACTTCATCGACATGGTCCTCGAGTCCAACCGCGACCTGGTGCTGCGCCGTCTCACCGAAGCCCTCGGACGGGACCGCACCCGACATCAGGTGTCGGAAGTCACCTCGCTGGGACTGGTGCAGATGACGCGCAAGCGTCTCGGTACCGGTTTGGTCGAGGCGTTCTCCACCACCTGTGAGCATTGCAACGGACGCGGCATCATCGTGCACTCGGAGCCGATCGAGTCCAAGCCGCACGAGGAATCGACGCGTTCGCAGAGCGGTGGTTCGCGGCGCAAGCGTGGGCGCGACAAGAGTGCTCCGGAACCCGTCGTCGAGGTTGTTGTGGAAGAGACCACGGCCCCGGCACCCTCGCAGGAGGAACTGGCCAGGCGCGCGGCTCATCCTGTGGCGCTCGCCATGGCCGCGCACCATCCGGAGCACAGCGATTCCGAGTCCGCCGACGCTCCTGTCGCCGACGCTCCTGTCGCCGACTCCGCGGACGCTCCTGTCGCCGAGTACGCGACGACCGGGGGAGCAGACGCTCCGGCGGCGAAGACACCGGCCGACCAGGATGCCGACCCGGTGAAGATCTCCGAGCCGTTGCGGGCAGCCGATCCCGGCCGGATCGCCGACGTCGCCCGGAGCGAATCCGGCACCGGAGAGGACGCGACCACGGTCACGACCCCTGCGGACGAGCCGGAGGAGATCGCTGAGGAGATCGCTGCCGCCGAGGCTGCGGTCGAGAAGGCGACCCCGAAGAGCGTTGAGGCGGAGAAGGTTTCCGCACCGGAATCGGACACGGAGCCCGCTCCCCGTCGTCGTCGTGCGCGCCGTGTGGCACGCGCGGCAGCACCTGCGGGGGACGCGGACGCCGCTGCGACGGTGATCGTCCTGCCGGCCCCGGCCGCCGACTCGACGCCGGTGACACCTCCGGCTGCCGCGCCGGTGTCCGCGCCCGAGGACGCGTCTCCGAGCGCCGACGAACCGGCCGTCAAGGTGGTCCGCAGGACACGTTCACGGCGGGCTGCGGGACGCCCTGCGGGTCCGCCCGTAGACGCGGAAGCATGACGGGACTCCCCGGACCGGCCGATGCCGGTCCGGGGAGCTCGGCCCGGTTTGACCCTGGCCGCCACTTTCCCGTAATCTTGTTCAGTCGCTACTCGGCGATACTGCCCAGCCGCGCCTGGATTCAGGATGGCGGCGGGACCGAGTAAGCACCATACAGACCAGTCGCGACCGCAAGACTGTGGCGCGAGCACGTTCGAAGAAGCAAGGGGTAGCCGTCCGATGGCAACGTACGCGATCGTCAAGACCGGCGGTAAGCAGTACAAGGTCGCTGAAGGCGACCTCGTCAAGGTCGAGAAGATCGAGGGTGAGCCCGGCGCTGCTGTCTCGCTTGCTCCGGTCCTCGTCGTCGACGGATCCGAGCTGACCACCGACGCCGACAAGCTGGCGAAGGTATCGGTCACCGCCGAGATCGTCGAGCAAACCAAGGGCCCGAAGATCCACATCCACAAGTTCAAGAACAAGACCGGGTACCACAAGCGCCAGGGCCACCGTCAGAAGCTGACGGTCGTCAAGGTCACCGGCATCAAGTAACTCGAGCTTCGAGCTTCAACCCCCAGGAGGGTTCGTCATGGCACACAAGAAGGGTGCATCAAGCTCCCGTAACGGTCGCGATTCGAACGCCCAGCGCCTCGGCGTCAAGCGTTTCGGCGGCCAGTCCGTCAGCGCCGGTGAGATCCTGGTGCGTCAGCGCGGCACCCACTTCCACCCCGGTGTGAACGTGGGACGCGGCGGCGACGACACGCTGTTCGCCCTCGAGGCGGGTGCTGTCGAGTTCGGCACCAAGCGTGGACGCAAGACGGTCAACATCGTCCCGGTCGCGGCAGACGCCTGATCTGCCGTCCGAACAGGACACTGCGAGGGTTTCCTCGCGACATACTCCCAATAGGGGCGGGCCAGGGTCGCACACACCCTGTCCCGCCCTTGTTGGTTTTCCACACAGCACGTTTCGCCAGTACTTATCGGGAAGCTTCGCCAGTTCTCGCACGGAAAGAGGTCCATCCATGTCCCGCTTCATCGACCGGGTTGTGCTGCACGTCAGCGCCGGTAAGGGTGGCAACGGTTGTGCCTCCGTCCATCGCGAGAAGTTCAAGCCCCTCGGCGGCCCGGACGGCGGCAACGGAGGAAACGGCGGTGATGTCGTCCTCGAGGTGAGCGGCAACGTCCACACGCTGCTCGACTTCCACTTCCACCAGCACGCGAAGGCCACCGCCGGCACGCAGGGTGCCGGCGGCAACCGCAGCGGTGCCAACGGCAACGATTTGGTGCTCGAGGTCCCGGACGGCACCGTCGTGCTCGATACCGACGGCAACGTCCTCGCCGACCTCGTCGGTGTCGGCAGCCGGTTCATCGCCGCGCAGGGCGGCCGGGGCGGCCTGGGTAACGCGTCCCTGGCCTCCAAGGCACGCAAGGCCCCCGGCTTCGCGCTGCTCGGCGAGGAGGGCGAAGAACGTGAACTCGTCCTGGAACTGAAGTCCGTCGCGGATGTCGGTCTGGTCGGGTTCCCGTCGGCAGGCAAGTCGTCGCTCGTGTCCGTGCTGTCCGCGGCCAAGCCCAAGATCGCCGACTACCCGTTCACCACGCTCGTTCCGAACCTCGGTGTGGTCCAGTCCGGCGACACCACCTTCACCGTCGCCGATGTGCCCGGACTGATCCCGGGCGCAAGCCAGGGCCGCGGTCTCGGCCTCGATTTCCTCCGGCACATCGAGCGCTGCGCGGTGCTCGCGCACGTCGTGGACTGCGCGACCATGGACCCGGGCCGCGATCCGATCTCCGACGTCGATGCTCTCGAAGCCGAACTCGCGGCGTACCAGCCCGCCCTGTCCGGCGACAACAGCCTCGGTGACCTCGCGGATCGGCCCCGCATCGTCGTCCTCAACAAGGCCGATGTTCCCGACGCCGCCGAACTCGCCGAGTTCGTCCTGCCCGAGTTCGAGAAGCGCGGCTGGCCGGTGTTCACCGTGTCCGCGGTGACCCACGAGGGTCTGCGGCCCCTCACGTTCGCGCTGGCGAAGATGGTCGAGGAATACCGCGAGGCGCATCCGCCCGCGGAGCCCACCCGTCCGGTGCTCCGCCCGATCGCGCGCAACGAGACCGGCTTCACCGTCGTTCCCGATCCTGAAGTTCCCGGTGGATTCATCGTCCGCGGCGAGCGCCCCGAGCGCTGGGTCCGCCAGACGGCATTCGACAACGACGAAGCCGTGGGCTATCTCGCCGACCGGCTGGCACGGCTCGGCGTCGAGGCCAAGCTGGTCAAGATGGGTGCGGAGCCCGGAGCCTCGGTCACCATCGGTGACGTCAGCTTCGACTGGGAACCGCAGACCGCGGCCGGCGTCGACGTCGTGCGCACCGGCCGAGGCACCGACGCCCGCCTGGACCAGGTCGATCGTGTCGGCGCCGAAGAACGCCGCCATGCCAAGAAGGTCCGTCGGGGTCTCGCTTCCGACGACGACGACTTCTGATCTTTTCGAGGAGAGTTGTGAGCGACACGCGAGAGGTCATCTCCGACGCACGCAGCGTGGTGGTCAAGATCGGCTCGTCGGCGATCACCAGTCTGGTGGGCGGCCTCGATCGTGGCAGGCTCGACCGGCTCGCCGACGCGATCGAGTCGCGGATGCGGTCGGGTTCGAGCGTGGTGGTGGTGTCGTCGGGTGCAGTCGGTGCCGGGCTCGCGCCGCTGGGACTCACCACGCGGCCCCGCGATCTGGCCACGAAGCAGGCGGCGGCCAGCGTCGGACAGCTCGCCCTCGCTCACGCGTGGGGCACGTCGTTCGCCCGGTACGACCGGACCGTCGGGCAGGTGCTTCTTACCGCGGACGACATCGCCCGCCGCACCCAGCACCGGAACGCCCAGCGCACCCTCGATCGCCTGCGCGCCCTCGGGGCCGTGCCGATCGTGAACGAGAACGACACCGTCGCGACCGCGGAACTGCGGTTCGGTGACAACGACCGGCTCGCGGCTCTCGTCGCGCATCTCGTCGGTGCGGACGCGCTCATCCTGTTGTCCGACGTCGACGGACTGTACGACGGTGATCCACGGAAGGGCGAGGCCCACTTCATTCCGGAGGTCACCAGTCCGGAAGACCTCGACGGTGTCGTCGCGGGGTCGGGCGGCGCACTCGGCACCGGGGGAATGGCCTCCAAGCTGTCCGCTGCGCGGCTCGCCGCGGACTCCGGTGTGCCGGTGCTGCTTGCCGCGGCGTCGGACGCCGCCCGCGCACTGACCACCGCGGATGTCGGGACGGCGTTCTCGGCGCGTCCCGATCGTCTGTCTGCTCGACTGTTCTGGGTGCGGCACGCCGCCGACACGCACGGAGCGCTGCATCTCGACGAGGGAGCGGTCCGTGCGGTCGTCGATCGCCGCAGGTCGTTGCTCCCCGCCGGAATCACCGGTACCAGTGGCAATTTCCACGCCGGCGATGTTGTCGCCCTCATTGCTCCGGACGGCCGCACCGTGGCCCGCGGCGTGGTCGCCTACGACGTTGCCGAACTCGATTTCATGATCGGTTTCTCCACCCGAAACCTGCCGGCCGATTTGCATCGTCCCGTGGTGCACGCGGACGATCTGGTGCGAATCTAGCTGTTACGCAGTCGGTGTCGGCTCGGTGACGCGGGATGTCAACGCCGCGAGCGATTCCGACGTTCCGGCCTCGATCTTGAGTGCGGCGAGAGAGTCGCCGCGTGTGGGTCCCCGGTTGATGATCACCACGGGAATGTCGCGTGCAACGGCGTGCCGCACGAACCGCAACCCGGACTGCACGGTCAGGGAACTGCCGGCGACGACGAGTGCGTCGGCCTCATCGATCACCTGGAAGGCGTCGTCAACTCGTGGCCGGGGCACGATCTCGCCGAAGTACACGATGTCCGGTTTCAGCATCCCGCCACATCGTTCGCAGTCGACCACGACGAAGCCGTCGGTGTCGGCGACGACCGCGTCCGCGTCGGGCGCCACCTCGAGTCCCGTGATCGCGCGGGCGCGTTCGGCAAAACCCGGGTTGGCGCCCGTGAGGCGTTCGTGGAGGGTGAATCGGGAGATGCGGTGCTGACAGGCCAGGCAGCGAACCTGGGCATAGGTGCCGTGCAGATCGATGACGCGGCGACTGCCCGCCTTGGTGTGCAGGAGATCGACATTCTGGGTGATCACGCCGGTGACGCACCCGGCGCGCTCGAGCGCAGCCAGAGCGCGGTGACCGTGGTTGGGGCGGGCCGCGTCCATATGCTTCCAGCCCACGTGGTTGCGTGCCCAGTAGCGGCGCCGGAACACCGGGTCTCCGACGAACTGCTGGATCGTCATCGGGTTACGCGGCGGAGAATCCGGCCCGCGGTAGTCCGGAATGCCCGAGTCGGTGGAGACGCCGGCGCCGGTGAGCACGGCGACCCGTCTGCCGTCCACCAGGGACCACAGCGAGTCGAGGGAAGGTCGAACGTCGATCACCCCTTCTACGGTAGGCCGTCGTTGCCGACCGGCGAGCGGGGGAGCAGTGCACGCACCGCGTCGATCGTGTCTGCCTCTGCCGGGGACTTGTCCGGGCGGTAACGCAGTACCCGCGCGAATCTGAGCGCCACCCCGCCCGGATAGCGCGTGCTGACCTGGGCCCCGTCGAGTTCGATCTCCACCACCAGTCGCGGTTCGAGATAGACGGTGTGCTCGTCCCGGTGCGACTCGTGCAGCGGGAATTCGGCTGTCTGCCACCGCAGCAACTCGTCGGTGAGACCCTTGAACGTCTTTCCCACCATGATCGGCGGGCCGCCGCCGGGATCGCGCGCGCCCAGATGCAGGTTCGACAGGTATCCGGTCCGGCGCCCATAACCCCATTCGGCGGCCAGCACCACCAGATCGAGTGTGTGCTCGGGTTTGACCTTCTGCCACGCGCGTCCGCGTCGACCCGCGTTGTAGGGCGACGTGAGGGACTTCACCATGACGCCTTCGTGCCCGTGATCGAGCGACGCCGCGAGGTGCGCCTGCGCACGCTCCGGGTCGGGCGCCGTCACCGCAGGTATCCGGTGTCCTGCGGCCACGCGGTCGAGGGCGGCGAGTCGTTCGGACAGGGGAGCGTCGAGAAGGTCGTCTCCGTCGAGGTGCAGGCAGTCGAAGAAGTACGGATGCAGCAGCAGTTCGCGTTCGCTGCGTGCGCCGAATCGGCTCATGGTCTCCTGGAAGGGGCGGGGGCGGCCGGAATCGGTCAGGGCGAGCGTCTCCCCATCGAGTACCACACTGGTGCACGGCAGGCCCGCGACGAGGTCGACCAGTTCCGGTACGGACCCGGTGATATCGCGCAACGTACGCGTGAAGACCCGTACCTCGTCTCCCGCACGATGCACCTGGATCCGTGCGCCGTCGAGTTTGTACTCCACACTCACCTCGCCACCGAGTTCGGTGAGCGCCGAGGTGAGGGACTCGGCCGGCGAGGCGAGCATGGGCCGTACCGGTCGGCCCACCTCGATCCGGAACGCGGCGAGGGCGTCGAGCCCGCCCTCGAAGGCGGCCGCCGCCGTACCGCTGAGCCGTCCGGAGAGCATGAAGGCGCGCCGCACCGCGTCGACGGGCAGTCCTGCTGCCGCGGCCACGGCATCGGTCATCACCCCTTCGAGCGCCCCCTGGCGTAGATCGCCGCCGAGTAGACGAACGAGGAAATGCTGTTCGCCGGCGGTTGCGCGTGAGAACAACTCGTCGAGCTGTGCTCGACGTGTCGCAGCCGAACCCGGGCCCGACATCGTCGCGAGAGAGTCGAGGGTCGCGGCCACCTCGGAGACCTCGAGCGTGGCCGTGGTGGCCGGCGACAGATCGAGGCCCGCGAGCGTGCGGAATCCGACTCCGATCCGTCCCTGGGCCAGCTCCCCGGACAGCCACGACACCACCGATTCGACTTCGGCCGGATCGGCGCGCACGAGCAATGCGCGCAACGCCTCGGTCTTCGCGCGCCGTGACCGGGTCCCCGCCACTGCGTTCGATGTCTCGACCACGCTCTCGAGCAGCACAGCTCGACGGTAACGCGCGGCAGGGATCACGGCACCGGAAAGTGCTGCGGCGTGGTGTCCGGCGCGCGAGGATGGGTGCACGCCGGCGGGCCGCACGCGGTGGCCCGTGGGTACACGAGGAGGGACCGCATGGGGAAGGACTCGTCGGAGGCCGTCGAACTCGAAGTGGACGGGCGTGCGGTTCGGCTGTCGCATCCTGAGCGCGTGTATTTCCCCGAAGTCGGTGTCACCAAGCTCGACATCGCGAACTATTACCTGGCCGTGGGCGACGGCGTCGTCCGCGCATTGCGGGAACGGCCGTGCATGCTGCATCGGTTCCCCTCCGGCATCGAGGGGGAGAAGGTGCATCAGAAGCGGCTTCCACATGGCGCGCCGGACTGGGTGGACACCGTCCGGGTCCACTTCCCGCGCTACAACCGCGATGCAGACGAGTTGTGCGTCACCCGCGTCGCCGACGTCGTGTGGGCCGTCCAGATGTCCACGGTCGAGTTCCATCCCTGGAACTCGCGCCGCGCCGATGTCGAACGTCCCGACGAGTGGCGTATCGACCTGGACCCGATGCCCGACTGCGGATTCGATCGCGTGGTGCGCGTGGCCGGGGTGGTACAGGAAGTCCTCGGCGAACTGGGCGCGGTCGGCTGGCCGAAGACGTCGGGTGGTCGGGGACTGCACGTCTACGTCCGGATCGAGCCCCGATGGGGGTTCGACGACGTACGCCGGGCCGCATGGGCATTCGCGCGCGAAGTAGAACGACGTGCGCCCCGGGACGTGACGACCACGTGGTGGCGTAAGGACCGCGACCAGTCGGCCGTGTTCGTCGATTACAACCAGAACGCGCGCGACCACACCCTCGCGAGCGCGTATTCGATTCGTGGTGTGGCCGACGCCCGTGTCTCGACGCCGGTCAGCTGGGACGAAGTGCCCGACGTCGACCCCCGGGAATTCACCGTCGCGACCGTCCCGGACCGGTTCGCGAAATACGGGGACCTGCACGCGGGGATCGACGACGCCGTCTTCTCGCTCGACGCTCTTCTCGAATGGGCCGACCGGGACGAGGCAGAGAACGGGAACATCGGTCGCGCCGGTTCGTGAACCCGCACCGGTCGGTGGCGCTCAGTACCCGGCGCTCGGGTCGATCACGGCGACGAGATCGAGCCCGGACGCGAACCGTGTGACGTTCTCCGTGACGTGCTCGAGGTAGGCGGGGATGCGTACCGCCGGGGGGTTGGAGTCGTGGGGCGTGATCATCGCGTTCGGCATCGACCAGAGGGGGTGACCGTCGGGGAGAGGTTCCGGGTCGGTGACATCCAGACCCACTCCCGCGATGGTGCCCTGTCGTAGCGCCTCCACCAGTGCATCGGTATCGATGAGGCGTCCCCGGGCGACGTTGATCACCCACGCAGTGGGTTTCATGGCGGCGAGTTCCGAGGCGCCGACGAGTTGTTCCGTCTCGGTGGTGGACGGTGCGGCGACGACGAAATGATCTGCGAGGTGCCAGATCTCGTCGATCCTCTCGACGGGGTAGGTTTCGACAGCGCCGGGTACGGGACGGCCGCTGCGGGTCACGGCCAGGGCGCGTGCGCCCAGTGCCGCGAGCATGGGGATCAGCGCCCGGCCGATGCCACCGGCACCGATGATGCCGATGGTGGACCCTCGCAACGTCCCGAGCGTGGGAAAGAAGGCCTCGGACTTCCAGGAGGTTGCCGCAAGGTGAGCCGGCAGTGCCCGCGCCCCGGCGAGCAGCAGCATGAGCGCGTGCTCGGCCACGGCGGCCGAATATGCACCCGCAGCCGAGGTCCAGGTCACCTGCGGATGGGCGCGGATGATCCCTTCCGAGAGCCACCGCTCGACCCCGGCGGCCGGTAGCTGAACCCAGCGCACCGACGGGGGGAGCGAGTCGGGGAACGAGTCGGGGTCTCCGGTCCAGACGAGCGCATCGGGAGCATCCTCGAGACCGCACACGATCCCACCGCCGCTGGTGACGGCCCGGACGAAACGCTCGTCCGGTGCCGGACCGACAGCAATGCGGGGCGAACGCTCGAAAGTCATGATCCGACTCTAAGCGTCCGCCCCGCAATTGGTCACGTGCTCGCGTCGCGCGCGGCGACCACCCCGGTGGGTATCAGGCAGGTTCCTCGACGAGCGGGTAGACACCGTTCTCGTCGTGGACCTCGCGACCCGTCACCGGGGGATTGAATACGCACATCATCCGCATCGTCGTGCGCGGCAGGACGCGGTGGCGTTCGTGGCCGTTGAGCAGGTACATCGAACCCGGACCCAGCTCGTACTCCACGTCGTTGTCCAGATCCTGGAGGGTGCCCTCGCCTTCCACCAGCCACACCGCCTCGATGTGGTTCGCGTAGTGGAATTCGTTGACGGTGCCCGCCTTGATGGTGGTCTCGTGGAACGAGAAACCGACCTTGTCGCCGGCGAGCACGATCCGCTTGCTGGTCCAGTTGCCGTCTTCGGACGTGACGTCGCGATCGGTACCGGTGATCTCTTCAGTCGTACGAACGATCATGGGTGTCGAAAATCCTTAAGGGTGAGGGTTTCTCGGGAAGGGGAGCGGACTGCGCTCAGGCCTGCACCTTGGCGGTGGCCTCGGCGAGGATGTTCAGTCCGAACTCCAGTTCGTCGTCACTGATGGTCAGCGGCGGAAGGAGCTTGACCACCTCGTCGGACGGTCCCGAGGTCTCGGCGAGAAGACCTTCCTCGAAGGCGAGCGCGCAGACCTTCTGTGCGTTCTCGTGCTTCTCGAACACCAGTCCCTGGACGAGACCGCGACCGCGCGTGGAGACGCCGTCGAACATGTCGGACAGGTTCATGAATGTCTGCCGGATGCGCTCGCCCTTGCGCAGCGTTTCGCGCTCGAGCTTGTCGTCGGCCCAGTAGTGCTCGAGGGCAGCGGTAGCGGTGACGAACGCCGGGTTGTTCCCGCGGAAGGTGCCGTTGTGCTCGCCGGGACCCCAGACGTCGAGTTCGCGCTTGAACAGTGTCAGTGCCAAAGGCAGGCCGTAGCCACCGATCGACTTCGACAACGTGACGATGTCGGGGGTGATCCCTGCGATCTCGAAGGAGAAGAACGGGCCGGTGCGGCCGCAGCCCATCTGCACGTCGTCGACGATCAGCAGGATGTCGCGTTCCTGGCACAGATCCGCTAGCGCGCGAAGCCATTCGGGCCGGGCGATATTGACGCCGCCTTCACCCTGAACGGTCTCGACGATGACCGCGGCGGGGCGGTTGAGTCCGCTGCCGGCGTCGTCGAGCACGCGGGAGAACCACTGGAAGTCCTCGGTGACTCCGTTGAAGTAGTTGTCGAACGGCATCGGGGTCGCGTGCACCAGCGGAACACCGGCACCCGCGCGCTTCATGGAGTTGCCCGTAACCGACAGCGCACCGAGCGTCATACCGTGGAAGGCGTTGGTGAAGTTGATGACCGACTCACGCCCGGTCACCTTGCGGGCCAGCTTGAGTGCGGCCTCGACCGAGTTCGTGCCGGTAGGACCGGGGAACTGGACCTTGTAGTCGAGCCCTCGGGGCTTGAGCACGAGCTGTTCGAACGTCTCGAGCAGTCGCCGCTTCGCGACGGTGTTCATGTCGAGGCCGTGGGTGATGCCGTCGCTCATGATGTAGTCCACGAGCGCGGACTTGAGGACCGGGTTGTTGTGGCCGTAATTGAGGGCGCCGGCGCCTGCGAAGAAGTCGAGATAATCCTTGCCGCTTTCACTGCGGAGCCAGGATCCGGACGCCTTTTCGAATACGGTGGGCCAGGTGCGGCTGTAGCTGCGCACTTCCGACTCGAGATGCGTGAAGATATCCGTATCGCCCGTCGTGCCGGGCTTGTGTTCCAGGATGGTCATGTGGTGGTCCTCCTGCGATATATAAGAAACTCGAAGTGATCGATACCCGAATCTCGGGTGATCACTCTCCGATCGTGTAAAGATCCTCAGCCAGATGAGAATCCGGAAAATCGTCGGGCGCGAACAAATCGCTCCGGGTGATATGGGTTCCGCGGCGGCGAGCCAATGCGGTGAACATCGCGATCGACGCGGCGTTGTCGGGACTCACCGTGGTCTCGAGGCGGGTGACGCCGAGGGGCGCGAGCCTGTCGAGCAGCGTGTCCAGCATGCGGCCTGCGACGCCACGACCGCGCTGATCGGCGTCGACAGCGACCTGCCACACGAACAACGTCTGTGGCGACTCGGGTCGCAGGTATCCGGTCACGAAACCGACGGCGCGGTCGTGCTCGTCGGTGGCGACCACGGAAGATTCGGCGAAATCACGGCACCACAACACATACGCGTAACCGGAATTGACATCGAGTACCTGGGAGTCGCGGGCGATCTGCCACAGCCTTTTTCCGTCGGCGATGCGCGGACTCCGGAAACTCAATTCAGCCGGCTCTACAGATGGGGTACTACTCTCCGTAACGGGCTTCATAAGTCCTCGTAACTTAACAAGATTTGATGTCGAATTCACCCGTTTCGCCTGGCTCGGGTGCTAAAGTCCGCGCTTCGTGCAGGTAGGGCATATGGTGTGATACCGGTCACGAACATGTAGCGTCTGGTCTCCTCGTAGCGATTACTTCGGGCTCGCGAGCGCGAACGGCAGCACCGCGTCGGCTCCCGCGGCGACGAGAGTCCTCGCCGCCATCGTGAGCGTCCAGCCGGTGTCGGTCACCGAATCGACGAGAAGGATCGGACCGCGCACTCCGCTGAGGTCGGGCGTCTCCCACGCATCGACGAGCGCGGCGATCCGGTATGCCGAATTCGCGGCCGTCGCGGAGGGATGCCCCGTTCGGCGCCGTAATACACCTAAATCCTGAAGTCGGCCCAGTTGTGACAGACGCGACGCGAGCGAGGCGGTGAGAACCGGATGGTCCGGGGACTCGACGGCCATCACCGCGGTGGGTCGTTGCGCCCAGTCCCACGACGCGAGCACCGCCACCGACGCCTGCACCACCGCGTCGGGAGCGGGACCGTCCGGTGCGTCGAGGAGCGCACGCAGGCGGGGACCCCAGCCCAGATCGGACAGTCTTCCCAGAACGCGCCCGGGCTCGGGGCCGTCGGTGATGCGCCCCGAGAGCTTCACGCCGAGCGTCGCCATGCCCGTCGGCCATTGCCGTCGCGGCGGGAGGTCGACGCCGGGGCGCTCGAGGCGAGCCTTCGTCCTGGCCACCTCTGCCTCGTCCACCGCGTCGGACCATCGCGACCCCGTGCAGTTGTCGCACCGTCCGCACCCCGGGGTGTCTGCGGCGAGTTCCGGATCGTCGAGCTGGCAGCGAAGGAACACCATGCGGCACTCGGCAGTGCGCTCGTATTCGATCATCGCGTTCTGCTCGGCGGTGCGTGCTTCTTCGAGGCGGGCATACCGCTCGGCGTCGTACACCCACGGTTGTCCCGTCGCGATCCAGCCACCCTTCACACGGCGGACCGCTCCGTCCACGTCGAGCACCTTGAGCACCATCTCGAGACGCGACCGGTTGAGATCGACACGCGGCTCCAATGCCTGGGTCGACAGCGGCCGCTCCGGGTCGAGCGCGTCGATGACCCGACGCACCAGCGGCTCTTCCGGGAAGGCCACGGACGCGAACCACTGCCAGATCTGCCGGTCCTCGGGGCCTGGGAGAAGCACGACCTCCGCGCGGTCCGTCGAGCGGCCGGCCCGGCCGACCTGCTGGTAATAGGAGATGGGCGAGGACGGCGCCCCGAGGTGGACGACGAAGCCCAGATCGGGTTTGTCGAACCCCATGCCCAGCGCCGACGTGGCCACCAGCGCCTTGACGCGGTTGGCCAGAAGGTCCGACTCGAGCTGCTCCCGCTCGGCCGGGTCGGTCTGACCGGTGTACGCGGCGACGGCGTAGCCGTGGTCCGACAGCAGTGCCGCGAGGTCGCGTGCGGCCGACACCGTCAGCGTGTAGACGATGCCCGAACCCGGAAGCTCGTCCAGATGCTGGGCAAGCCAGGCTGCGCGACGAGCGGGCTCGTCGATGCGGACCACCGACAGGTGCAGTGACGGCCGGTCCAGCCCGCCACGCAGGACGAGCGTTCCATCGGACGAGGACGCCGGTTCTCCGGGTGCACCGGACCGCGCGGGACCGCCGACCCCCAGTTGCGCGGCGACGTCGGCGACCACTCGATCGTTGGCGGTCGCGGTGGTGGCCAGTACCGGCACTCCGTCGCCGAGGTCGGCGACGAGTGTGCGGATGCGCCGGTAGTCGGGACGGAAATCGTGACCCCAGTCGGATACGCAATGCGCTTCGTCGACGACGACGAGACCCGCGTCGCGCGCGAGAGCGGGGAGCACCTGATCGCGGAAGTCGGGGTTGTTGAGCCGTTCCGGACTGACCAGCAGGACGTCGACGTCACCGGACCGGATCCGTTCGTGGATCTCGTCCCACTCGGTCATGTTGCCGGAGTTGATCGTCGCGGCCCGCACGCCTGCTCGTTCGGCGGCGGCGACCTGGTTGCGCATCAGTGCCAGCAGTGGGGACACGATCACCGTGGGGCCGTGTCCGTGCGCCCGCAGGAGTTTGGCGGAGATGAAATAGACGGCGGATTTTCCCCAGCCGGTGCGCTGGACCACGAGTGCCCGGCGGCGATGGACGACGAGCGCCTCGATCGCGGTCCACTGGTCGTCGCGCAAGCGTGCGTTCGGTCCGGCAAGCTCTCGGAGGAGGTGTTCGGCGTCGTCGCGCAGACCTTCGGTGGGGATGCTCATTGCCCCATCGTGCCCGACGGTACCGACTCGTACGGTGGCACTGCGGATCGGAGCAGCCCACCGTCGGCGGGTCCGGTACACGTTTTTTCGCGACGAGTGGCGCGTTCGTTCGGTGAGCGGTGCAGAGTGAGCGACGAACGCACCCAACGGTTGTCCTCCGGTCGATTGCGCTGCGCCACCGTCCGCGCGGCTCGCGACGCCTCGGAGCTGTGCTTCGGAAATCTGAAAACTACTGTCGCGCAGTATTTTACCCGTCGAGGTGGCGTAAAACGATACGACGTGGGGCACGGACCGCAACGTGATCGGGATCGCGCCCGTTCGGCGAGTGTGATCGGCGATCCTTTCGACCCCTCTATTCTCATCGCCATGCACGCATCCACCCTCTCCTCTGCGCCGTCGAAGGCGGAGACAGTCGCCGGAGTCGTCTCCGCGGGCCGCATCCGCAACGAATCCTTCAGGCGCAAGATCGTTTCCGCCGAGGAGGCGGTGCGGCACATTCGCTCCGGCGACACCGTCGCGATCAGTGGCTTCGCGAGCGCGGGTACCCCCAAGCGGGTCACCCCGGCACTTGCCGAGCACATCCGCCGCGCTCGGGCGGGCGGGGACGACTTCACGATCAATCTTCTCACCGGAGCCTCGGTGTCGACCGAGACCGAACGGTTGCTCGCCGAGGCGGACGGCATCGCTCTGCGCATGCCGTACCAGGCCGAGCCCACCGCGCGCGGACGCATCAACGACGGCCGCATGGATTACGTCGACATCCACCTGTCCCACGTGGCACAGCAGGTGTGGGAGGGCTACTACGGTCACGTCGACGTGGCGGTCGTCGAAGTCTCCGGCATCACCGAGTCCGGTGAACTGATCCCGGCCACCTCCGTCGGAAACAACAAGACGTGGCTCGATGTCGCCGAGAAGATCGTGCTCGAGGTCAATTCCTGGATCCCCGACGCCATGTCCGGTGTCCACGACATCTACTACGGCACCGCGCTCCCGCCGCACCGCACCCCGATCCACCTCACCGATGTCGAGGACCGGATCGGGCAGCAGACCTTCCGGGTCGACCCGGCGCGCGTGGTCGCGGTGGTCGAGACCGATGTGTCCGACAGCGCGAACCCGCTGACCGCGCCGGACGCGACCAGCCAGGCCATCGCCGGCCACGTGCTCGACTTCTTCGCGCACGAGGTGGCGGCCGGGCGCCTCCCCGCCGACACTCTGCTGCCACTGCAGTCCGGTGTCGGCAACGTCGCCAACGCGGTCCTTGCCGGACTCTCCAGCGGGCCGTACCGCGGGCTGACCTGCTACTCGGAAGTCATCCAGGACGGCATGCTGGAACTCATCGCGAACGGGACGGTGCGCTACGCGTCGTCCACCGCGCTCGCGCTCTCCGAGGCGGGCCTCGACGAGTTCGTGCGCAACATCGACTTCTACCGCAACCACATCGTGCTGCGCCCCCAGGAGATCAGCAACCACCCCGAGATCGTGCGCAGACTCGGCATCATCGCCATGAACGGGATGCTCGAGGCCGACATCTACGGCAACGTCAACTCCACCCACGTCATGGGTACGCGCATCATGAACGGCATCGGCGGCTCGGGTGACTTCACCCGCAACGGTTACCTCTCGATGTTCCTCAGCCCGTCGACCGCGCGTAACGGTGCGATCTCCTCGATCGTGCCGATGGTGCCGCACGTCGACCACACCGAACACGATGTCCAGGTGATCGTCACCGAACAGGGCCTCGCCGACGTGCGCGGCCTGTCGCCGCGCCGGCGGTCCCGGGTGGTCATCGAGCGTTGTGCCCATCCCGATTTCCGGGCAGAACTACACGACTACGTCGATCGGGCCGAGGCGTTGCCCGGGGCCGGTCAGACCCCGCATCTTCTCGACGAGGCGTTCTCGTTCCACAGCCGGTTCCAGCGCACCGGCACCATGCGCGCCGGCGCCGAGCAGTAACGGCACCGCCGCGCGGGTAGCCGGTGGCGGTTCAGGGCCCGCCGATCGGGGCGGGATCGATCTCCTGCTGGGGGAGCGTCTCGGCGATGGATGCCGAAATATCCTGCAGCGGTGTCGGTCCCGACCCGTTGGGTACCGTCAGTGCGATGTAGACGGGACGGTCGACGGCGAACCACGTGCTCGCGTCGATGCCCTGCTGCGCACCCGAGATCTCGAACCACTGGACCTGGTCGATGACCTGCAGCGCCGCGGCCTGATCGAATTCGGCGGGCCGCTCGAGTCCGCATCGCAACACGACCTCCCCGCCGTCTGCGGACTGCCACGCTGCGGCGCCGACCGGTGCGGGATCGGCGAGTTCGGCGCGCGTGTAGTCGCCGAGGTCCTCGGGCAGCGCGCCGAGCAATGAAGTGCAGGATTCCGACTCGGCGTCGGGGGCGGGCACGGGGCCCAGCCCGACCGGAGAGTTGACCGGGGTGCGCGCGACGAACACGGCGGCAACCACCACGCCCACCAGCAGTGCCACCGGCAGCGCGATCGCAGTCGCGATCAGCGCGGGATGGCGACGCGGTTCGGAGGGGGTCGTCGTCTGCTCGGACCCGGCGGTGTCGGCGGGTTCCTGCTCGTCAGGACCCTGGTCGCCGGGTTCCTGCTCGGAAGAATGTGTGTTGTTCATGGTGTCCAGCGTCGGAGGGATGATGTCGGCAACGGTAGCGTGGAACGAACGTAGCAGGGGGCGTACCGGCCCGTATCCGCTGCCGACCGAGAAAGAGGCGCCCATCACCGTGGCAGACCAGACCGGCCCCACCGTCTCCGACATCGGGGAGTTTCCCGCCATCGCCCGTGCGATCGCGGGGCGCAGGCAACCCCGTACCACCCTGGTAGGACCGGGCCACGACTCTGCGGTCGTCGCCGCGACCGACGGGAGAATCGCGGTATCCACCGACATGCTCGTGGAGGGCCGCCACTTTCGTTTCGACTGGTCGAGTCCGCACGACGTGGGACGCAAAGCCGTCGCGCAGAACGGTGCCGATGTCGCCGCGATCGGGGCCCGGCCGGTCGCGTTCGTCGTGGGACTCGGCTGCCCGCCGGAGACGCCCGCCGCCGTGCTCGACGAGATCTCCGCAGGTCTCGGTGAAGCAGCCGAAGCGCTCGGAGCAGGAGTCGTCGGCGGTGATCTCGTCCAGGCGCGCGAGGTGATCGTGTCGGTCACGGTCCTCGGTGACCTGGAGGGGCGCGCGCCGCTGCTGCGCTCGGGTGCCCGCCCCGGGGACGTCGTGGCTCTCGCCGGGAATGTGGGGCGGTCGGCAGCAGGTCTGGCCGTGCTCGTCGCCGGCCGCGACGGCTATCGGGATCTCGTCGACGCGCATCGGGTGCCCTCACCCCCGTACGACGCCGGCCCCGCCGCCGCCGATGCCGGTGCCCGCGCGGGCACCGACATCTCCGACGGTCTCGTCGCCGACCTCGGGCACATCGCCACCGCGTCGGAAGTTGCGATCGATGTGGATCGCGCGGCGATCGCGCCCGACGAGCGTCTCCTCGCTGCCGGGGCAGAGTTGGGCGCGGACCCGTGGGAATGGGTCCTCGCAGGCGGCGAGGATCACGCGCTCGCAGCGTGCTTCCCGCCCGACGTGGTGCTGCCCAGCGGCTGGCGGCGCATCGGAACAGTGCGGCAGGGGCGCGGGGTGACCGTCGACGGCAGGCCTCCGGCCGGTCCCGGAGGGTGGCACAGCTTTTCGCCCGGTACCTCGAGATAGGTTGGGCGACATGGCTCTCTATGCACTCGGTGATCGCGTTCCCGATATCCACCCCGATGCCTGGATTCATCCCGATGCAGTCGTGATCGGGAACGTGACACTCGGCCCCCGCGCGTCGGTATGGCCCACCGCTGTCCTGCGCGCGGATTACGGGACGATCACCATCGGTGAGGAAACCAACATCCAGGACGGAACGATCATCCACTGCACGGCAATCGAGGCCACCGTCATCGGCGCGCGATGCGTGGTGGGGCACAACGTGCACATCGAAGGCGCAACCATCGGTGACGGTGCGCTCATCGGATCCGGGTCGCTCGTGCTCAACGGCTCGGTGATCGGCGCGGGTGCCCAGGTCGCGGCCGGCGCACTGATCCCACCGCGATTCGAGTTGCCCGCCCGCCGGATGGCCATGGGCGTGCCCGCGAAGGTCCGCGACGGAGTCGAGATCCCGGAGGGCCACTTCGACGCGAACGCGAAGATGTATGCGGCCAACGCCGAGTACTACCGCACCGCGCTGCGTCGACTCGACTGACCGGAGGATCCGGTGCCACCGTCGTGTCAGGGGAACCCGTGTCCGGGATCCCGCAGTGCACGACCCGCGACAACAGCACGAATCAGGAGCAGGAGAACGTGACAGAGCAGGCCGCCCGAGTGAGCAAGCCGTTGTCCGAGATCATCGAGCCCGGCTGGGCGCAGGCGCTCGCTCCGGTCGCCGACGACATCGCCTCGATGGGACAGTTCCTGCGGGCGGAACTGGCAGCGGGGCGCTCCTACCTTCCGGCCGGCGCCGATGTCTTGCGGGCGTTCACCCAGCCCTTCGACGAGGTGCGCGTGCTCATCGTCGGACAGGATCCGTATCCGACTCCGGGACATGCTGTGGGGCTGAGCTTTTCGGTGGATCCGGCGGTCCGGCCCATTCCGCGCAGTCTGACCAATATCTATCGCGAGTACACCGAGGATCTCGGATTGCCGCTACCCCCGAACGGTGATCTCTCACCGTGGACCGAACGCGGCGTGCTGCTGCTCAATCGGGTTCTCACCGTGGCTCCGGGACAAGCCGCCTCACACCGGGGCAAGGGCTGGGAAAAAGTCACCGAGCAAGCGATCCGCGCACTGGTTGCTCGTCGGGCACCGCTCGTCGCCATCCTGTGGGGCCGCGACGCCGGGACTCTCGTCCCGATGCTCGGCGATGTGCCCACGGTGCAGTCGGCGCATCCGTCGCCGCTGTCGGCGTCGCGGGGATTCTTCGGATCGCGGCCGTTCAGCCGTGCCAACGCGCTGCTCGTCGAACAGGGCGCGGAGCCGGTGGACTGGCGACTGGCCTGACCACCGGCTCGGCACCGCACGGCCTCAGGAGCGAGCGCGCACAGCGGACCAGTCGGGGCGGCGCTTCTCGACGAACGAGTCCACGCCTTCGATGCCCGTGGGTGTGGTCGCGGCTGCCGAGATAGCAGCGGCTTCGGCGTCGAGGTGATCGGAGAGCGACCGGGAATCGGACTCGGCGACGAGTTTCCGGATGGACGCGTACGACTGGGTCGGACCGTGCGCGAGGGTCCGGGCGATACGAAGCGCCTCGCTCCCGATCTCGTCGTCGGCCACCAACCTGCTGAGCAGTCCGAGCCGGACACCTTCATCGGCGTTGATCACCGCGTCGGTCATGATGATCTCCCGCGCGCGTGCAGGACCGACGATCCGGGGCAAGGTCCACGACATGCCGCCGTCGGGGGAGAACCCGATCGACGGGTAGGCGGCACGCATCTTGGTTCCGGGCCCGGCGAGCGCGATGTCGGCATGCAGGACGATGCTCATCCCGGCGCCGGCAGCCCAGCCGTGCACAGCTGCGACGACCGGAACGCCGATCGCGTCGATCTCCCGGATGAAATCGTGGAACAGGTTCGCGATGTCGAACAGATGCGCGCCCCGGTCCTCGGCACCCGCGAAGCCACGGACGTTGCCGCCCGCGCAGAAATTGCTGCCCTCACCGACGAGCAGGACTGCACCGATCTCGGGACCGGCGGCCCGGAGAGCCGCGGTGCCCTGTTCCATCCCCGCGGGGGACAGGGAAGTGCCGTGCTCGGCGGTGGCCACGGCGATCCGCAGCACGCCGTCCTCGATCTGCACGAGGGACTGATTGTTTTCGCTCATTCCGGCACACTATCCGGCACCCGACGCGAACGACGAAGGCCCCCTGCGCTTTCGCGCCGGGGGCCTTCGTCTGCAGCTCGACCTAGGTCAGCGCGTAACCTTGCCGGCCTTCAGGCAGGAGGTGCACACGTTGATCTTGCGGGTGTTGCCCGGGGCAACCTGAGCGCGGACGCTCTGGATGTTCGGGTTCCAGCGACGATTGGTACGCCGGTGCGAGTGCGAGACCGACTTCCCGAAGCCGGGGCCCTTGGCGCATACGTCGCAGACGGCAGCCATGTCGCGAACTCCTTGTGTGTCTAGTGGATAATGCATCTTCTCTGGTCTTGCTTCGCGTCCTACAAACACGGGGAACAGGGTCACCCGTGCGAGGCAACCCAATCAGCTTAGCGAACTCTACGGCGGATGACCAAACCGGACGTATGCACGACCCCCGGTTACTCTTTCGGGCAGAGGATGAACAGCGACGTAGAGGGGTGTGAGCTGGTGCTCGAGGTCGGGGACACGGTCGGCGGGCGCGCGCTGCGGCGATGGGCCGAGATCGCGCTCGAAGCCCTCGAAGAGCGCCGCCACGAGATCAACACCCTCAACGTCTTCCCTGTTCCGGACGGCGATACCGGCACCAACCTCGTGCTGACTCTCCAATCCGCCGTCGAGAACATCGGTGGACCCGTCGACGGTGCGCTCACCGCCTCGGACGTGTCGGAGCGCTTGGCACGCGGCGCATTCCTGGGCGCCCGGGGAAACTCGGGAGTCATCGTCGCGCAGGCCCTGCGAGGAGTCGCCGACGCCGTGTCCGGGCACACCACCGTCGACGGCCGCGGACTCGCGGACGCACTGGCGCGGGCATCGACACTCGTGATCAAAGCGCTGAGCACGCCCGCCGAAGGCACCATCGTCAGCGTCCTCGACGCCGCGGCGGAAGGTGCGGAACGGGCGGCTCGTGACACCGGTGCCACGGTCTGCGACGTCACGGTCGCCGCCGCCGACGCTGCGGCGGACGCCCTGCAGCGCACCCCCGCCCAACTCGACGTTCTGGCCGAAGCAGGAGTCGTCGATGCCGGCGGCCTCGGACTGGTGATATTGCTCGACTGCCTGGTCGAAGTCACCACCGGGCAGCGGCCCCGCCGTCGTTTCCAGGTCACCGGACCACCTGTGCGGGTGGCCGCGAGTTCCGCGTCCGAACGGTCCGGTGCACCGCGGACCGAGACGCAGCAGGACTACGAAGTGATGTACGTCGTCGAGCGCGCCGACACCGAGGACATCGACGTCCTCCGGGTCCGGCTCGACGCACTCGGAGACTCGGTGGCGGTCGTCGGGGACGGCGCCGGGTCCTGGTCGGTCCATGTGCACTGCTGTGATCCCGGCGCTGCGGTGGAGGCCGGGCTCGCCGCCGGTTCCCTGATCCGCATCGACATCACGTGCTTCGCGCTGGACGCCGCGACAGGGCACGCGTGCTCGGCGCAGCCCGGTACTCCCGCCACGGTGGTGCCGCTCGAGACGGCGGGTACCGAGGCGCGGGCTGTGCTCGCTGTGGTGGCCGGCCACGGCACGAGGGAATTGTTCGAATCCGAAGGTGCCTCGGTGTTGCACGCGGACACGGACTTCGGTCCGCGGCTCCTCCTCGAGGCGATCCGCGCCCTGCCCAGCGGTGACGTGCTCGTGCTGCCGAACGGTTCACTGTCGGCGCAGGACGTCGTCGCCGTGGGTGTGCAGGCTCGGTCCGAGAACCGGAACGTGATGTTCCTGCCGAGTTCGTCGATGGTGCAGGGGCTGGCGGCGCTGGCCGTCCACGATCCCGGGCGCGCGACGGTCGACGACGCGTTCGCGATGTCCGAAGCCGCGGCCGCCGTCCGGTGGGGTTCGTTGCGAATAGCAGAGGAACGGGCTCTGACCTGGGTGGGAACGTGCGAGCCGGGCGACAGCCTCGGCTTGTCGGGACATGATGTCGTAGTCATCGAGCATGATCTGGTGGCAGCGGGAGTGTCTCTGCTCGACAAGATCCTCGCCGCGGGCGGAGAGCTCGTGACGATGCTGGTCGGCTCCGACGCTCCCGACGGGCTCGCCGAGCAGCTGACCGAGCACCTCGATCGCCGTCATCCCGCGCTGGAGGTTGTGGTGTACCGGGGCGGCCAGTGCAGCGACTTGCTGCAGCTCGGCGTCGAGTAGTCGGTGCGCCGCGAGGGCCACCACACGGAATGCGGAAGGGACGGCAGTGGCGACACTCGCGGACCGGCTCGATCATCTCCTCGGGCGTAAGACGGCGGATGCCCTGTCCGAGGCGTTCGGGATGACCACGGTCGAGGATCTGTTGCGGCACTACCCGCACCGTTACGCAACGCAGGGAGCGGAACTGGGCGAGAGCCGGCCCGTCGAAGGCCAGCACATCACGATCATCGCGCGTGTCGAATCCGCGCAGGAAGTGCCGATGAAGTCGCGCGCGGGCAAACGACTCGCGGTCCGGCTGCGATCCGACCGGCACACCATCGACGTCACGTTCTTCAACCCCCACAAGGTCAAGCACAACATCAAACCGGGCGTCCGGGCGATGTTCTCCGGCACCGTCAAGTACTTCCGCGACAAGTGGAGCCTGACCCACCCCAGCTACGTGGTTCTGCCCGAACCTCGCACCGCCGACGACCTCGTCTCCGCAGCCCCCGCGCGCGTTCGCGGTGCCGGTGCGCTCGCCGACCTCGCACGTACCGCGCAGGACGCGGCGGGTGTCGACATGTCGGTGTTCGACCGCGCGTTGATCCCGATGTACCCCGCGACCCGCGACGTCGAGTCGTGGACGGTGATGCGCTGTGTGCGCCAAGTCCTCGACCAGCTCGATCCCGTGGAGGATCCGTTGCCCGACTGGGTGCTGGCCGCCCAGGGTTTCATCGGCCTCGACGAGGCGCTGCGCTCGATCCATCTTCCCGACACCAAGGACGAGGTCGACCGCGCCCGTGACCGGCTCAAGTTCGACGAAGCCGCGGCCGTGCAGCTGGTGCTGGCGCAACGACGCCACGACGTGGAGGTGCGCTCGGCACCGGTGTGCGCGCGCCGCGACGGGGGACTGGCCGAGGAGTTCGATCGGCGTCTGCCCTTCGAACTGACCGCGGGCCAGCTCGCCGTCGCCGAAGAGATCTCCGCCGACGTGTCGCGTCCGCACCCCATGAACCGGTTGCTACAGGGCGAGGTGGGTTCCGGCAAGACGATCGTGGCGCTGCGGGCAATGCTGCAGGTGATCGACGCGGGACACCAGTGTGCGTTGCTCGCACCCACCGAGGTGCTCGCGGCGCAGCACGCCCGGTCACTGACCACCATGCTCGGCGATCTGGCGTCGGCCGGAGAACTCGGAGCTCACGACCTCGCGACCCGCGTGACTCTTCTGACCGGCTCGATGAGCACGGCCCGGAAGCGGAAGGCGCTCAACGAGGCGGTCACCGGCGACGCCGGGATCGTCATCGGCACGCACGCGCTGATCCAGGACGGTGTGAACTTCTTCGACCTGGGGCTGGTGGTCGTCGACGAGCAACATCGCTTCGGCGTCGAACAGCGTGATTCGCTGCGTTCCCGCGGGCGTGACGGCGCGTCCCCGCACGTGCTCGTGATGACGGCGACACCGATCCCGCGCACCATCGCGATGACGGTTCTCGGCGACCTCGAGGTCTCCACTCTCCGGGAACTGCCGCGCGGTCGTTCACCGATCGTGAGCCGGGTGGTGCCGGCGAAAGTGCATCCGACGTGGGTCGATCGTGCCTGGGAACGCATCCGGGAAGAGGTCGCGGAAGGCCGGCAGGCCTACGTGGTGTGCTCGAGGATCGGCGACGGAGATACCGACGAGGACCTTCCCGTCGACCCGGCCGAGCAGAGCACCGCACCGGCCGGCAAGCGCACACGCGCGTCCGGTGCGCAGGAGCCCCCCGAGACGACCTCCGTGCTCGACCTGCACGAGATGCTCTCCGCGGGCCCACTCCGCGAACTGAACGTCGGGCTCCTCCACGGCCGGTTGCCCGCCGACGACAAGGACGCCGTCATGCGCGAGTTCAACGACGGTGCCGTCGACGTGCTCGTCTGCACCACCGTCGTCGAGGTCGGCGTCGACGTGCCGAACGCGACCGTGATGGTGATCGTCGATGCCGACCGATTCGGCGTGAGCCAGTTGCACCAGCTGCGAGGACGCGTCGGCCGAGGCGGTCACCAGGGCTTGTGCCTGCTGGTGACGGACACGAAGCCGGGATCCCCGACGATGACCCGCCTCCAGGCGGTCGCGGGAACAACCGACGGGTTCGAACTCGCGCAACTCGACTTGCAGTTGCGCCGCGAGGGCGATGTGCTGGGCAAGGCGCAGTCGGGCACGGTGACCACGCTGCGCCTGCTTTCCCTCGTCGACGACGCGGACGTCATCGAAGCCGCCCGGGCGTTCGCGCGGACCGTCACCGATCAGGACCCGGGACTACGGGAGCACCCGGGTCTGGCGAGCATGGTGACGGCCGCGCTCGACACCGAGCGCATCGAGTATCTGGACAAGTCCTGAGCCGGAATCCCGGTGTTACGTTTCGCGCACCGTCTCCGGCAGCCGGCCGAGAGGTTACGGCGAGAGGGCCGCGGGGATTGCCGGCGTGTTACCTCTGAGACGTCTGAATTGTTCCAGTCGTCACAGGTAGCCACACTTTCCCAGGATATGGAACCGGGGCAGCGAATCGATTGTTACGTCGCGGTACCGTCGTCCAATGTTCTCCAAAGTGCTTGTCGCCAACCGTGGCGAGATCGCGATCCGGGCGTTCCGTGCCGCCTACGAACTGGGCGCCGGAACTGTCGCGGTGTTTCCGTACGAAGACCGCAATTCGCTCCACCGTCTGAAAGCCGACGAGGCGTACCAGATCGGCGAGGAAGGCCATCCCGTCCGGACGTACCTGTCCGTGGACCGGATCGTCGACGTCGCCGTGTCGGCCGGTGCCGACGCGATCTATCCCGGTTACGGCTTCCTCTCGGAGAACCCCGAACTGGCAGCGGCATGTGCGAACGCCGGCATCACGTTCGTCGGCCCGCCCGCCGAGATCCTCGAGCTGACCGGCAACAAGGCGCGCGCGATCGAAGCGGCGAAAGCCGCCGGTCTGCCGGTGCTGGCGTCGTCGGAACCGTCCGCGGACGTCGACGCACTGGTGGTCGCGTCCGAGAACATGCATTTCCCGATCTTCGTCAAGGCCGTCGCCGGTGGTGGCGGACGAGGCATGCGCCGCGTCGCCGAGCCGGAGCAGTTACGGGAGTCCATCGAAGCCGCGTCGCGTGAAGCCGACGCCGCCTTCGGCGATCCGACCGTGTTCCTCGAGCAGGCCGTGATCAACCCCCGGCACATCGAGGTGCAGATCCTCGCCGACAAGTACGGCAACGTCATCCATCTCTACGAGCGCGACTGCTCGCTTCAGCGCCGCCACCAGAAGGTGATCGAGTTGGCGCCCGCGCCGAACCTCGACCCCGCCCTCCGCGATCGCATCTGTGCGGACGCGGTCGCGTTCGCAAGGGAGATCGGTTACCAGTGCGCCGGCACGGTCGAATTCCTCGTCGACGAGCGCGGCAACCACGTGTTCATCGAGATGAACCCGCGCATCCAGGTCGAGCACACGGTCACCGAGGAGATCACCGACGTCGATCTGGTGCAGGCGCAGTTGCGCATCGCCGCCGGCGAATCCCTCGAAGACCTCGGACTGAGCCAGGACTCGATCACCATCCGGGGTGCTGCCCTCCAGTGCCGCATCACCACCGAGGATCCGGCCAACGGGTTCCGGCCCGACACCGGCCGCATCACCGGGTACCGCACACCAGGCGGCGCGGGCATCCGCCTCGACGGCGGTACCTCGGTGGGCGCCGAGATCTCGGCGCACTTCGACTCCATGCTCGTCAAGCTCACCTGCCGGGGCCGCGATTTCGACGCGGCAGTGGCCCGTGCCCGACGCGCGGTCGCCGAGTTCCGTATCCGCGGAGTCTCCACCAACATTCCGTTCCTCCAGGCCGTCCTCGTCGACGAGGACTTCCGGGCGGGACGTGTCAACACCTCGTTCATCGAGCAGCGCCCACAGCTTCTGACGTTGCGCTCGTCGGCGGACCGCGGAACGAAGATCCTCACCTACCTGGCCGATGTCACGGTCAACAAACCGCACGGTGAGCGGCCGACGACGGTCTACCCGCACGACAAGCTGCCGGACATCGATCTGAGCACCCCGCCGCCGGCAGGCTCGCGGCAACGGCTTCTCGAACTCGGCCCGGAAGGGTTCGCACGCGCCCTGCGTGAGCAGAAGGCGGTCGGCGTCACCGACACCACCTTCCGCGATGCGCACCAGTCGCTGCTCGCGACGCGGGTCCGCAGCAAGGACCTGCTCACCGTTGCGGGGCACGTCGCCCGCATGACGCCCGAGCTGCTCTCGATCGAGGCCTGGGGCGGCGCGACCTACGACGTGGCGCTGCGCTTCCTGCACGAGGATCCGTGGGAACGGCTCGCCGCACTGCGCGAAGCGATCCCGAACATCAATCTCCAGATGCTCCTGCGGGGCCGCAACACGGTCGGCTACACCCCGTACCCCGAGGCTGTGACCCGCGCCTTCGTGCAGGAAGCCGCGGCCACCGGCATCGACATCTTCCGCATCTTCGACGCACTCAACAACGTCGATCAGATGCGCCCCGCGATCGACGCGGTCCGGGAGACCGGCACGACGATCGCCGAGGTCGCCCTGTCGTACACCGGTGATCTGTCGAACCCGAACGAGACGATCTACACCCTCGATTACTACCTGAAGCTGGCCGAGCAGATCGTCGAGGCCGGCGCGCACGTGCTCGCCATCAAGGACATGGCCGGACTGCTGCGCGCACCCGCCGCGGCCACGCTGGTGTCGGCATTGCGCAAGAATTTCGACCTGCCGGTGCAGGTGCACACCCACGACACCGCGGGTGGCCAGCTGGCGACCTACCTCGCGGCGTGGCACGCGGGTGCCGACGCGGTCGACGGTGCGTCGGCGGCCCTGGCCGGAACCACGAGCCAGCCGGCGTTGTCGGCGATCGTGGCCGCGGCGGCGAACAGCGAGTTCGACACAGGTCTGGATTTGCAGGCCGTGTGCGACCTCGAGCCGTACTGGGAGGCGCTGCGCAAGGTCTACAAGCCGTTCGAGTCGGGCCTTCCGGCACCGACCGGTCGCGTCTACACACACGAGATTCCGGGCGGTCAGCTGTCGAACCTGCGCCAGCAGGCGATCGCGCTGGGGCTGGGCGACCGCTTCGAAGACATCGAGGCGGCGTACGCCGGAGCCGACCGCCTGCTCGGGCGGCTCATCAAGGTCACGCCGTCGTCGAAGGTCGTGGGCGACCTCGCGCTGCACCTCGTCGGCGCGGGAGTGTCGGTCGACGAGTTCGCGGCGGACCCGGGCAAGTTCGATATCCCGGATTCGGTGATCGGATTCCTGCGCGGCGATCTGGGCACGCCGGCGGGCGGATGGCCCGAGCCGTTCCGCAGCAAGGCGCTGGCGGGCCGCGCCGACGCGAAACCGGAAACGCCGTTGACCGCGGACGAAGAAAAAGGCCTGCTCGGATCGTCGTCCGAACGCCGTCGCACGCTCAACAGGCTGCTGTTCCCCGGCCCCGCCAAGGAGTTCGAGAACCACCGCGAGCAGTACGGCGACACCACCGAGTTGTCGGCGAACCAGTTCTTCTACGGCCTGCGGCAGGGTGACGAACACCGGGTGCGCCTGGACAAGGGCGTCGAACTGCTCATCGGACTCGAGGCGATCTCGGACGCCGACGAGCGCGGTTTCCGCACGGTGATGTGCATCCTCAACGGGCAGTTGCGCCCGGTGTCGGTGCGTGACCGCTCCGTCGCGTCCGACGTGCCCGCGGCGGAGAAGGCCGACCGGACCCACCCGGGTCATGTCGCGGCGCCGTTCGCCGGAATGGTGACCCTGGTGGTGTCCGAAGGCCAGACCGTCTCGGCCGGCGACACCGTCGCGACCATCGAGGCGATGAAGATGGAAGCGGCGATCACCGCTCCTCGTGGAGGCCGCGTCGCGCGGGTCTCGATCGGTGCCGTGCAGCAGGTCGAAGGCGGCGACCTGCTCGTGGAGGTGTCCACCGCGGACAGCGCCGAGTGACACGCATCGTTGCCGGAACGGCCGGGGGGCGGCGCCTGAAGGTGCCGCCCCGCGGGACCCGGCCCACCTCGGAACGGGTGCGCGAGGCCCTTTTCAGTTCGCTGGAAGCACGAATGGACCTCGACGGCGCCGCGGTGCTGGACCTGTTCGCCGGGTCGGGCGCACTCGGCCTCGAGGCACTGTCGAGGGGCGCTGCCCATGCCCTGCTCGTCGAATCGGATGCGAAAGCGGCCGCTGTGATCCGGGAGAACATCGCGACCGTGCGGGTGCCGGGAGCCGTTTTGCGTACGGCACCGGTGGCGGCGGTGCTCGCCGCTCCCGCCGATCGGGTGTACGACCTCGTGCTCGCCGACCCGCCCTACGCCGTGGACGAGCAGCAGATCGCCGCGATACTGGACGCGCTCCTTGCCGGCGGCTGGGTGGGGGAGGACTCCGTCGTGGTGCTCGAGCGGTCGTCACGATCACCGGAAACGGTGTGGCCGGACGCATTCGAGCCCGGACGTACACGCAGATATGGGGAGAGCAGGATCGAGATCGCTACCTGCTACGGTGCTGGGTCATGAGCCGCGCGGTCTGCCCAGGATCCTTCGACCCGGTGACCAACGGGCACCTCGACGTCATCGGACGGACTTCCCTCCAGTTCGACGAGGTCGTGGTGACGGTGGTGATCAACCCGAACAAACAGGGGATGTTCACGGTTCCGGAGCGACTCGACATGCTGGCCGAAGCGACATCGCATCTGGGGAACGTGACGGTCGATTCGTGGCAGGGCCTGCTCGTCGACTACGCGAAAGCGAACGACATCTCCGCGATCGTCAAGGGCCTGCGCGGCGCCAACGACTTCGACTACGAGTTGCAGATGGCTCAGATGAACCACAAGCTCACCGGTGTAGACACCCTGTTCGTGGCGACCAATCCCGCGTTCGGTTACCTCTCGAGTTCACTGGTGAAAGAGGTCGCGACGTACGGGGGAGACGTGCACGACATGCTGCCGGCGACCGTCCACGAACGGCTGCTCGCCCGCATCGCCGAACGGGCCGCTGCCCGCAACGGCGGCCGCTGAGCGAGACTTCTCACACTCTCTTCCGTTTCTCGTGGTTTCTCGACACACCGGCGCGGGAACACGGCCTGGGGCCGCGCTGCGGCAGACTGGATGCAGCACGGTCGCAGCGGCCGGGTGAAGCGAGTGATTGGGGTAGAACGTGTACCGGGTATTCGAGGCACTCGACGAACTGGTCGCGATCGTCGAAGAGGCGCGCAGCGTCCCGATGACCGCGAGCTGTGTGGTTCCCCGCGGTGACGTACTCGAGCTTCTCGACGACGTCCGCGACGCACTACCGCCCGAACTCGACGACGCACAGGACGTCCTCGACCATCGCGACAAGCTGATCGACGACGCGCGTGCGCAAGCCGACAAGACCGTCGGCGACGCCGACGAGGAGGCCCGCACCCTCCTCGAGAACGCGCGTGCCGACGCCGACCGGATGCTCGCGGACGCGAAGGCACAGGCCGATCGCATGGTTGGGGAGGCGCGTGCGCACGCCGACGAACTGGTGCAGGACGCGCGGGTCGAAGCGGACGATCTCATCACCGACGGCAAGCAGCAGTACGAACTTCTCACCGGCAGGGCACGCGCCGACGCCGAACGTATGGCCGAGGCCGGGCAGGCCTCGTACGAGCGGTCGGTGGCCGACGGTGAGGCGGAGAAGGCACGCCTGGTGTCGCAGACCGAAGTTGTGCAGGCCGCGCACGCGGAGTCGGCCCGGGTCATCGACTCCGCCCACGCCGAGTCGGACCGGTTGCGCACCGAATGCGACGAGTACATCGACAGCAAGCTCGCGGAGTTCGAAGAACTCCTCGGAGGCACGCTGCGGTCGGTAGGCCGCGGACGTCAGCAGTTGCGTACCTCCGGCGTTCCCGACTACGCGGAAGCCGATCATCGCGCTGTGCGCCGGCGCTGACCGGTGTAGCGAACCGGAGTATCCGACGGTTTCCTGCCGAGGGCGTGATCGCGTATTATAGAACGGTTGCCCAATCACTTGGCAGTGCCGTCTATCCGAAAGTGAGTTTTCGTGTCCTCCCGCCATACCAACGCTTCTCGTCGCGATCGAGAGGGCGGTCTGGTTCTGGATACGCTCTCCCTGGGCAGGCGCCCCGGCTCCATGCGTACGGTAGAGCGCGTCGTTCCGTCTCCCTCTCGGATCGGGCTCGATCTGATCGCGATCGAGCCCGGAACCGATATCGCACTCGATCTTCGGATGGAGGCGGTGTCCGAAGGTGTTCTGGTCACGGGTACAGTTCGATCCGAGGCTGTCGGTGACTGCTCGCGTTGTCTCGAGGAGTTCACCGAACCTGTCGATCTGTTTCTCACCGAGTTGTTCGCCTACCCGAACAGCATCACGGATCAGACTTCCGCCGAAGATGAGGTCTACCGGGTCGAAGACGACCTGATCGACCTCGAACCCGTCCTCGTCGATGCGGTGGGTCTGGAGCTTCCGCTCCAGCCGCTGTGCAGCGACGACTGTGCGGGCTTGTGTCCCGAATGCGGCATTCGCCTGGCGATTGCGGAATCCGGGCACGGGCATGAGATAATGGATCCTCGCTGGGCTGGGTTGGCAGCCAAGTTCGGTGCAGGCTCCGAAAAATCCAGCAGTGAAATCGTCAGCATGAACAACGAGGAGAAGTAGACGTGGCCGTCCCCAAGCGCAGAATGTCGCGTTCCAATACCCGGTCGCGGCGCAGCCAGTGGAACACCACTGCGCCGACGCTCGTTACCTGCCCGAACCGTGGCTGCGGCGAGAAGAAGCTGCCCCACGTGGCGTGCCCGTCGTGCGGTACGTACAACGGCCGTCAGGTGACCGCGCCCGTCTAGTAACGGTATTCACGTGACGAGCAAGTCGACCAATACACCACCCGTGGGCGACGAGGAAGAGTACACACCTCTCCTCGTCGCCCTCGGCGTGACTTTGGAACCCGAATTATTGATCCTGGCGTTGACACACCGCTCGTACGCGTACGAGAACGGCGGTCTTCCCACCAACGAACGTCTCGAGTTTCTCGGCGACGCGGTCCTCGGACTCGCCGTCACGGAAAAGCTGTATCTGACCCACCCGGACAAGTCCGAAGGTGAGCTCGCGAAGATCCGTGCGAGCGTCGTCAACATGCACGCTCTCGCGGAGGTCGCGCGCAAGCTCGGCCCCGGCGGACTCGGCGCACACCTGCTTCTCGGCAAGGGTGAAGAACTCACCGGAGGCAAGGACAAGGCGAGCATTCTCGCCGACGGCATGGAATCCCTGCTCGGCGCCGTGCATCTGCAGCACGGCATCGACGTGGCCCGCGAGGTGGTGCTGCGTCTGTTCAGTGATCTCCTCGAGCGCGGCCCGCGTCTGGGTGCCGGTCTCGACTGGAAGACGAGCCTGCAGGAACTCACTGCGGAGCGAGGCCTCGGTGTTCCGGTGTACGAGATCACCGCGACCGGCCCCGATCACGACAAGGAATTCACCGCCACCGCGATCATCGGCGGTACCCCGCTCGGTGTCGGCACAGGCAGGACCAAGAAGGAAGCCGAGCAGAAGGCGGCCGCCACGGCGTGGCAGGCCCTTTCCGATCAGTCCACCGGCGAGACCGCAGAGACGGACGCTTCTTCCGAGGACGCCTGAGTACGTGCCCGAACTCCCCGAGGTGGAAGTGGTCCGTCGGGGCCTCGAGGCGCACGTCCTCGGCGCGACGATCGAGTCCGTTCAGGTTCTGCATCCACGCGCGGTGCGCCGGCACGAACCGGGACCGCGCGATCTCGCGCTGCAACTGACCGGGCAGCACATCGCCGCGGCGGAGCGGCGCGGTAAGTACATGTGGCTCGTGCTCGAGCCCGGCGACATCGCACTCGTCGTACACCTCGGGATGAGCGGTCAGATGCTCGTGCAACCCCCGACGGTGCCGCAGGAGAAGCATTTACGCATCCGGGCGGTCCTCGACAACGGTGCAGAACTGCGCTTCGTCGACCAGCGCACGTTCGGGGGATGGGCGCTCGCGCCGCTGCTCGACGTCGACGGAGAACGTCTCCCGCTGCCGGTCGCGCACATCGCGCGCGACCCCATGGATCCGCGGTTCGATCCGGCTGCGGTCGTAAAAGTGTTGCGCGGCAAGCACACCGAGATCAAGCGAGCACTGCTCGATCAAACGGTGGTGTCCGGAATCGGGAACATCTACGCCGACGAAGCGCTGTGGCGCGCGAAGATCCACGGCAACCGCCTCACCGACAGCCTGTCCGGACCGAAACTGAGGTCGGTCCTCGAAGCCGCGCGAGAAGTGATGGGGGAGGCGCTCGACCAGGGCGGTACCTCCTTCGATGCGCTGTACGTCAACGTGAACGGTGAATCGGGCTACTTCGAGCGGTCGCTCAACGTGTACGGCCAGGAGAACCTGCCGTGCAGGCGGTGCGGGGCGCCCATCCGGCGCGAGAAGTTCATGAACCGCTCTTCGTACAGTTGCCCCAAGTGCCAACCGCGGCCGCGCGCCGGGCGGTGAGCGGATACGCGGTCCTGCGTGCGGTCCGTGTCGGCCCCGCATGGCAGGATTCCCGGTATGGCTGACCCGACTCCTGATACCGCGCCCACCGAGTTGTGGGTGGAGCGCACCGGCACCCGTCGCTACACCGGCCGCAGTTCACGCGGCGCCGAAGTGGCCATCGGTTCCGAGGGCGTCGAAGGTGTGTTCACTCCCGGAGAACTGCTCAAGATCGCACTCGCCGCATGCTCGGGAATGAGTTCGGACTTTCCGCTCTCCCGCAGGCTCGGCGACGACTACGACGCCACCATCCGCGTCGCAGGTGCCGCCGATCGTGAGAACGAGGTCTACCCGCACCTGGCGGAGAACCTCGAGGTCGATATGTCCGAACTCGACGCCGACGCGCAGCAACGACTGATCGCACTCGTCGAGCGTTCCATCGCCAAGGTGTGCACCGTCGGCCGTACTCTCGAGCGGGGCACCCAGGTGACGCTGACCATCACTCCGGACGCATAGGGGCACCGTGACCGAGACACCGCAGCGCCTGACCGCGTGGGTGCACGGACGCGTGCAAGGCGTCGGATTCCGCTGGTGGACGCGGGCGCGCGCACTCGAACTCGGTCTGGTCGGTCACGCCACCAATCACCCCGACGGGCGGGTCCTCGTCATCGCCGAAGGTCCGCTCGCAGACCTGGAACGCCTCCTCGATCTGCTCCGCTCGCCGGGGACGCCGGGCGAGGTCCGGCTTGTCGTCGAGAGTTGGGAACCTGCGCGGGGCGGGCTGACCGGGTTCGTCGAGCGCTGAGTCGCCGGTAAGGTTCTCTCCCATGCACTTGAAGAGTCTGACGCTGAAGGGCTTCAAGTCTTTCGCGTCGTCGACGACTCTGCGCTTCGAGCCCGGTATCACCTGCGTCGTCGGACCGAACGGCTCCGGCAAATCCAACGTCGTCGATGCCCTGACCTGGGTCATGGGGGAGCAGGGCGCGAAGGCGCTTCGCGGCGGCAAGATGCAGGACGTCATCTTCGCGGGCACCGCGGGCAGGCAGGCACTCGGCCGCGCCGAAGTGACCCTCACGATCGACAACGCCGACGGCGCACTTCCCATCGAATACTCCGAAGTCTCCATCACCCGGCGCATGTTCCGCGACGGCGCCGGCGAATACGAGATCAACGGCAGCTCGTGCCGCCTCATGGACGTGCAGGAATTGCTCTCCGACTCCGGCATCGGGCGAGAGATGCATGTCATCGTCGGACAGGGACGCCTCGCCGCGATCCTCGAGTCGCGCCCGGAAGATCGCCGCGCCTTCATCGAAGAGGCTGCCGGTGTTCTCAAACACCGCCGCCGCAAGGAAAAGGCCGTCCGCAAGCTCGACTCGATGCAGGCCAACCTCGCCCGGCTCACCGACCTCACCGCGGAACTGCGCCGCCAGCTCAAACCGCTGGGCCGGCAGGCGGAGGTCGCACGCCGTGCACAGAGCATCCAGGCCGATCTGCGCGACGCGCGGCTGCGGCTCGCCGCCGACGACCTCGTCACCCGCCGCGCGGAACTCGCCGGCCAGGACGAGCAGGAACGCACGATCCGGGAACGCCTCGACCACATCCTGGCCGCCCTCGACGACGCCAATATCGAACTCGCCCACCACGAGCAGTCGCTGGCGCAGCTCACTCCGGGCGCGGAGGCCGCGTCCCAGGCCTGGTTCCGGCTGTCCGCACTCGCCGAACGGGTGTCGGCGACAGTGCGGGTCGCGCAGGAGCGTGCCCGCCACCTGCACAGCGAACCCGAGGACCGCTCCGGGCAGGACCCCGACGAGATGGAGGCCCGCGCCGACCGGATCGCCGCCGAGGAGGCCGAACTCGTCGAAGCTGTCGAGATCGCGCACGGAACGCTCGAGGCCGCGCGGGAACAACTCGCCGCGCAGGAAGAACTCGCAGTCGCCGCCGAACGGGCACACATGGCGGCGGTGCGTGCCATCGCCGACCGGCGCGAGGGGCTCGCACGCCTCGCCGGGCAGGTCGACACGTTCCGCACCCGCGCCGACTCCGTCGACTCGGAGATCGCGCGCCTGACCGTCGCGATCGAAGAAGCACGCTTGCGTGGCGTCGAGGCTCAGGCGGAGTTCGAAACCGCGCAACGCAGTATCGCCGACCTCGACGCGGGGGAGATCGACGCGGACGCACAACACGAACGGGCGGTCGCTGCGCAGCGCCTCGCCGACGCGCGGGTCACCGAACTGCAGGAAGCCGAACGCGCAGCCGGCAAGGAGGTCGCCTCGCTCGAGGCCCGCATCGACGCACTGTCGATGGGACTCGAACGTAAGGACGGCGCTGCCTGGTTGCTCGGCAACGACACCGGAGGAGCACTGCTCGGATCTCTCGCCGAGCGCTTGCGGGTGACGCCCGGGTACGAGGCCACGGTCGCGGCCGCGCTCGGACCCGCCGCCGATGCCCTCGCGGTGGCGTCGGTGCGGTCCGCGAACGATGCGGTGGCCGCCCTCGCGGCAGCCGACCAAGGACGGGTTGCGTTTGTCGCCGCGGACGCGTCCGGCCCCGGCGATGCGGGCGACCCACCGAGCGGCGCGCGCTGGGTCCGGGACGTCGTCGACTGCCCCTCGGACCTGCGTGGAGCGCTCGACGCACTGCTTGCCCGCACCGTCGTCGTCGACGATCTCGACGCAGCGGCAGAGGTGTGTGCTCAATGCCCCGACCTGCGCGCGGTGACCCGCGGGGGAGATCTCGCCGGTTCCGGCTGGGTGATCGGCGGATCGGATCGTGCGCCGAGCACCCTCGAGATCCAGGCCGCGATCGATACTTCTCGCGACGGTCTCGACCGCGCGGTCCGGCGGTCCGAAGAACTTGCGGCGGCGCTCGCCGGAGCGCTCACCGAACAGAAAGATCGCGCCGAGCACGTCGAGCAGACCCTCGCCGCACTCAACGAGTCGGATGCCGCGATGTCGGCGGTGTACGAGCAGCTGGGGCGGCTCGGGCAGGTGGCGCGGAATGCGCACGCCGAATCGGAACGGCTCTCCGCTCAGCGTTCGGCGGCAGAGAAGGAACGCGACACCGCGCGGGAGAAACTCGTCGAGCTCGAAGAACGGCTGCGGCTCGCAGAAGACGAACAGTCCGGCACTGGAGACGGCAGCGGCACCGACTCGACCGCGGCCGAGCGTGAGATGACTGCTGCGGCCCTGGCCGAGGTGCGTGCAGTCGAGGTCGAAGCCAGGCTCGCGGCTCGTACGGCCGAGGAACGCGCGGAATCCCTTCGCGGTAAAGCCGATTCTCTGCGGCGCGCCGCACAGGCCGAACGGGAGGCCCGCGCCCGGGCCGAGCGTGCCCGCCGGAGCCGGCGACAGGCCGCTGCGGTCGCCGCGGCGGTCGCGGAAGCGGGAGGCCGGGTCTCGGCGCATCTCGGGACAGTTGTCGCAGAGGCACTCGCCCACCGCGAGGAACTCACGCGCCTGCGCACCGAATGCACCGAGAAACTGGAACACGCGCGTGCACTCGTGCGGGAGCTCACCACGCAGCGCGATCAGCTCACCGACTCCGTTCACCGCGACGAGGTGGCCCGTGCTCAGGCGGCGCTGCGGATCGAGCAGCTCGAGCAGACGATTCTCGAGCAGTACGGCATCGCGCTCGACGATCTGGTCGCGGAATACGGACCCCATGTGCCGCTGCCTCCGAGCGAGGTGGAGATCGCGGAGTACGAGCAAGCTCGTGAGCGGGGGGAGCAGGTGGTCGCGCCTCAACCCATGCCCTACGACCGGACGACCCAGGAGCGGCGAGCCAAGCGCGCGGAGAAGGATCTCACCACGCTGGGCAAGGTCAATCCCCTCGCACTCGAAGAGTTCGCCGCCCTCGAAGAGCGGTACAACTTCCTGGCCACTCAGCTCGAGGACGTCAAGAACGCCCGCAAGGACCTCTTGGCCGTCGTCGACGAGGTGGACGCCCGGATCCTGCAGATCTTCACCGAGGCGTGGGTGGACGTCGAACGCGAATTCGAGCAGGTGTTCGCGAAGCTGTTTCCCGGCGGTGAAGGCCGGCTGGTGCTCACCGAGCCCGGCAACATGCTCACCACGGGGATCGAGGTCGAGGCACGGCCCCCGGGCAAGAAGGTCAAGCGGTTGTCGCTGCTGTCCGGTGGCGAGAAGTCGCTGACCGCGGTGGCGATGCTCGTCGCGATCTTCCGGGCCCGACCGTCCCCGTTCTATGTCATGGACGAGGTCGAGGCCGCACTGGACGACACCAATCTCCGGCGGCTGATCGGACTGTTCGAGCAGTTGCGGGAGAAATCCCAGTTGATCGTGATCACGCACCAGAAGGCCACGATGGAAGTGGCCGACGCGCTCTACGGCGTCAGCATGCGCGGCGACGGCATCACCCGTGTCATCTCCCAGCGCATGCGCGGCCAGAACGTCCCGACACCCGTCCCCGGACCGGAGGAAGAGGCGCAAGCCTGACAGTATGGGGGCGTGAGTACCGGAGCTTGGATAATCATCGCGGCCGCCCTGGCGGTTGTTCTCGTTGCGCTCGTCGTCGGTCTGACGCTGTACCGGCGTCGACAGGTGTCGCTCCAGGTGAAGGACACGCCTGAGCTCGACACCGCCGACACCAAGGACCGCTCCGGCGGTTACACGGCGCAGAGCGGGTTCAGTTTCACCCAGGGGCCCACGGCCACAGCGCCGCCACAGCCTGTCGAGCGGCCGGCGCCCGACAAGGCACCCGCACCGCGCACCGTGCCGTTGCCGGAGGAGGTCACCGAAGCTCCGGCGCAGCCGACCCCGCCGGCCGCCCCGCCGGAAACCGGTCCGGCCGAGCCCGCAGTAGCTCCCGAGACCGCACCCGCACCTGAGACTGCGCCCGACACTGCTCCCGCACCCGAGACTGCTCCCGCATCCGAGACGGCGCCCGAGACCGCTCCCGCGCCCGAGGCAGCTCCCGAGACCACGGAGCCCGTCGCACCCGTCGTCGTGACGCAGCCGACGACCGAGACGACCGTCGAGACGGAGTTGGCGCCGGCACCGGTCGAGCCCGCCGCACCGGCCGCGCCCGACCTGGACGAGATCGAACCCACCGCGGGACGGCTCGTCCGCCTGCGCGGACGCCTCGCCCGCTCGCAGTCCGCGGTCGGCAAGAGCCTGCTCGGGCTGCTCGGCGGCGGCGACCTCGACGAGGACTCGTGGGAGGAGATCGAGGACACGCTGCTCGTCGCAGACCTCGGTGCCGCGACCACGACCAAGATCGTCGACCGTCTGCGCGAACAGATCGCACTGAACACGGTCCGTACCGAGGCGGAGGCGCGCGCCCTGCTGCGCAGCGTCCTCGTCGACGAGTTGCGGCCCGAACTCGACCGGTCGATCCGCGCATTGCCGCACAAGGACCATCCGGCCGTGCTGCTCGTGGTGGGCGTCAACGGCACCGGAAAGACGACCACCACCGGCAAGCTCGCCCGCGTGCTCGTCGCCGACGGCCGCCGGGTGCTTCTCGGCGCCGCAGACACCTTCCGTGCCGCTGCGGCAGATCAGTTGCAGACCTGGGCGGAACGCGTGGGCGCCGAAGTGGTGCGCGGCAAGGATTCCGCCGACCCTGCCGCCGTCGCGTTCGATGCGGTGGCGAAGGGGATCGAGAACGGTGTCGACGCGGTCCTGATCGACACCGCGGGGCGCCTGCACACCAAGGTCGGCCTGATGGACGAGCTCGGCAAGGTCAAGCGAGTCGTGGAGAAGAAGGCCGCGGTCGACGAGGTATTGCTCGTGCTCGACGCGACCATCGGCCAGAACGGTCTCATGCAGGCCCGGGTGTTCGCCGACGTCGTCGACATCACCGGTGTCGTCCTCACCAAACTGGACGGCACCGCCAAGGGTGGCATCGTGTTCCAGGTTCAGCACGAGCTGGGTGTGCCGGTCAAGCTCGTCGGTCTCGGAGAGGGCGCCGACGACCTCGCGCCGTTCGAGCCGGAGGCATTCGTGGACGCTCTGCTCGGCTGACGGTACCGCCGCGACGCTCGATGTGGCCGCTTCCCTCGACAGAGGGGAGCGGCCACTCGCATATCACGTCCGCGCGTGAATCGGACGAAACAAGCGAATTTGCCATGCGCGCACCGCTGTTCTCCGCGGGCGAAACACAGACGAAACACAGTCCAGTTCGTCGTTCACACCTCCGAAACAGTGCGGCGCTTCCGATGAAACATGTCGCCGCCAAGCTTTCCCTCGATGACGACGCGCCGTCCGGCGCGACCAACAGGGAGGTTGCAAGTGGAGGAAGTGGTGAACACCGGGGACGCAGCATGGATGCTGATGGCAGCGTCGCTCGTGCTGTTGATGACACCGGGCCTGGCGTTCTTCTACGGCGGAATGTCCCGGGCGAAATCCGTCCTGAACATGATGATGATGTCGTTCGGGGCGATGGCCGTGATCGGCGTCATCTACGTCCTGTGGGGCTGGTCGATGTCCTACGGCTCGCAAGACATCGCCGGCATCTTCGCGAACCCGTTCCAGCACTTCGGTCTGCAGGGCGCGATCTACGACGAGAGCGGCGAGTTCCTGCCCGGTCTCGGCAACTACCCGCAGATCATCGACATCGGCTTCCAGGTGACCTTCGCGATCATCACCACCGCGCTGATCAGCGGCGCTCTGTCCGAGCGCGTCAAGTTCGGTACCTGGATGGCGTTCGCGGCGATCTGGGTCACCTGCGCCTACTTCCCGCTCGCCCACATGGTGTGGGGTGGCGGCCTGCTCTCCGGTTCGGAAGACGGACTCGCGGCCAAGTTGTTCGGCACGTCGGACGACGGTGAAGGTGGGCTCGTTGCCACGGTCTCCCCGATCGACTTCGCCGGTGGCACCGTGGTCCACATCAACGCCGGTGTCGCAGCCCTCGTGCTGGCGCTGGTGGTCGGCAAGCGCGCCGGCTTCGGACGCACCGCGTTCCGCCCGCACAACCTCCCGTTCGTCATGCTCGGCGCCGCCCTGCTGTGGTTCGGCTGGTTCGGCTTCAACGCGGGTTCGGCATTCGCCGCAGACGGAACCGCGGGTCTCGCCTGGGTCAACACCACCACCGCCACCGCCGCCGCGATCCTCGGCTGGCTCCTCACCGAACGACTGCGTGACGGCAAGGCCACCAGCCTCGGTGCCGCGTCGGGTGCCGTCGCCGGCCTGGTCGCCATCACTCCGGCAGCCGGCTCGCTGAGCCCGGTCGGCTCGATCGCCCTCGGTGTCATCGCCGGTGTGCTGTCCGCTCTGGCCGTCGGCCTGAAGTACAAGTTCGGGTACGACGACTCGCTCGACGTCGTCGGCGTGCACCTCGTCTCCGGCCTGTGGGGCACCGTCGCCATCGGATTCCTGGGAACCGAGACCGGCCTGTTCTACGGTGGCGACTACAAGCAGCTCGTGGTCCAGATCGTCATCGCGGTCGTCGCCCTGGTGTTCACCGGTGTCGTCACGCTCGTGATTGCATACGCCCTCAAGCCGCTCGGCTGGCGTGTGACGGACGAGGAAGAAGCCCGCGGAATCGACGAAGCCGAGCATGCGGAATCCGCATACGACTTCGCCACCGCGTTGAAGTGAACGACTTCTCCAACGCACCGAAGTGATAAGAAGACCAAGACAGCGGGCAGTGATCGCAGTAGCCAGTGGGCACTGGGAAGGATGAGGATATGAAGCTGATCACGGCAATCATCAAGCCGTTCACGCTCGAGGATGTCAAAGCGGGTCTCGAACAGGCGGGCGTGCTCGGCATGACCGTCAGCGAGGTGCAGGGATACGGGCGCCAGAAGGGTCACACCGAGGTGTACCGCGGCGCCGAGTACTCCGTGGATTTCGTGCCCAAGGTGCGCGTCGAGGTTGTCGTGGACGACTCGGCGGTCGAGAAGGTCGTCGAGACCATCGTCGAGGCCTCTCGCACCGGCAAGATCGGCGACGGCAAGGTGTGGATCACCCCCGTCGAGTCGGTGGTCCGAGTTCGTACCGGAGAACGAGGAACGGATGCACTCTGACCCCAACGGGTCCGGAACTCGAGGCCCTGGCCCCGCCGCTTCGGCGGCGGGACCGGGGCCCTCGGTGTCTTCGGGCCACAACACCACACATTCCGGAGCGGCCGACCTCGCCGCCGCCCGCGATGCCCTCCTGGCCGGCACCTCCCGAAACCGGCGCCTCGATACGCCCGCACTCCGGCACGCACTGGTCGACCTGCACGAATTCTGGTTGACCACGAAGGGTGCCGAGCTCGGCATCAAGCACGACTGTGGATTCGCGATCGTCGCGGTGGGTGGTCTGGGCCGGCGCGAGATGCTGCCGTACTCGGATCTGGACCTGATCCTCCTTCACGACGACATGGACAGCGCCGTGGTGTCCCAGGTCGCCGACAAGCTCTGGTACCCGCTGTGGGACGCCCACATCAAACTCGACCACAGTGTGCGCACGGTCCCGCAGGCACTGCAGGTGTTCTCCTCGGACCTGACGGCAGCGCTGGGGATGCTCGAGGCCCGGCACATCGCCGGTGACGTCGAGCTGAGCAACCTGCTGATCGGCGGGGTGCGGCGCCAGTGGCGTACCGGGATCCGCTCCCGCTTCGACGAGCTGCTCGAGATGACAGAGACCCGATGGCGGCGCAGCGGGCAGATCGCGCACCGCGCCGAACCCGACCTCAAGAGCGGTCGCGGAGGGCTGCGGGACGTACAGCTGCTCAATGCCCTGTCCGTCGCGCAGCTCACCGACGGCATGCCGGGACTCGGTCCGGACGTGCCCGGCGGTGGTCTCGCCGCCGCGCACCGCCGGCTCCTCGACGTGCGTACCGAACTCCACCGCGTCGCGGCACGCGGCCGCGACCAGCTCCGCGCGCAGGACGCCGACGAGATCGGGGCGGCGCTCCGCATCGGCGACCGCTTCGACCTCGCGCGTGTACTCACCGAATCCGCACGGACGGTGAGCTATTCGGTGGACGTCGGGCTCCGGACCGCCGCGAACTCGCTGCCCCGGAAGGGCTTGTCGAGGTTGAGGCGCGGACCGGTGCGCAGGCCACTCGACGAGGGCGTCGTCGAGCACGGGGGAGAGGTGGCTCTCGCGCGGGACGCACACCCGCGACGCGACCCGGGACTGATCACGCGGGTCGCTGCCGCAGCGGCGCAGTCCGGCCTGCCGATCTCCGCGGCCACCCTGACCAGGCTCGCGGACAACGCACCCGAGCTCCGTGAACCGTGGCCGCGGGAAGCGCTCAACGACCTGCTGGTGCTGCTCGGTTCCGGGCGACGCGCCGTGGACGTGATCGAGTCGCTCGACCGGACGGGTCTGTGGGGCCGGCTGCTGCCCGAATGGGGCGCGGTGCGCGATCTGCCGCCGCGCGACGCGATCCACACGTGGACGGTCGACCGGCACCTCGTCGAAACCGCGGTGTACGCGAGCGAACTGACGACGCGCGTCGCGCGTCCCGACCTGCTCGTCCTCGGCGCCCTCCTCCACGACATCGGGAAGGGAAGGGGTGGCGACCACAGCGTCGTCGGGGCCGAATTGGCCCAACAGATCGGCCGGCGCATGGGATTGTGGCCGTCGGATCTCGGCATGCTCACCGCGATGGTGCGGCACCATCTGCTGCTGCCGCACACCGCGACCCGGCGTGACCTCGACGACCCCGAGACGGTGGCGTCTGTGGTCGAGGCACTCGACGGTGACCCCGTCCTGCTCGAACTGCTCCACGCGCTTGCGGAAGCCGATTCACAGGCCACCGGCCCCGGGGTGTGGGGTGACTGGAAGGCGTCGCTGATGCGGGAACTGGTGCGGCGGTGCCGCATGATGATGGCCGGTGAGGAGCTTCCCGTTCCCGATCCCATCGATCCGGAACTGGCGGCGCTGGCCGCGGAGGGCGCCACGCACGTCGCGCTCGATCCGCGCGAGGACGGCCGCAGCTACGAGGCCACCTTCATCGCTCCCGATGAACGAGGTGTGTTGTCGGACGAGGCGGGTGTCCTTGCCCTGCACGGACTCCGGGTGCTGTCCGCGTCGATCGGCAGCCATGCCGGCAGCACGGTCAACACCTTCGTGGTGGTGCCCCGATTCGGTGGACCACCGGAGGCGAGCCTGCTCCGGCAGGAACTCGGCCGAGCTCGATCCGGAGACCTGGATCTGCTCTCCGAACTGGACGCGAAAGACCGCGCCGCGAGGGAAGGGCGGACTCCGGAGCGGGCCGAGCACGCCGTGCCCGGCATGTACGCGCAGGCGCCACCGCGCTTGATCTGGTTCGACGCGTCCGAGCCCGGACAGGTTGTGCTCGAACTGCGCGCGGAGGACCGCCTCGGACTGTTGTGCAGGCTGGCCGATGTGTTCGAACGGGTCGGCGCCGACGTGCTCTGGGCGCGGGTGACCACGCTCGGCACGACCGTGGTCGACGCCTTCGGAGTGGACCTGACCGGGCTCGACACGCGAGCGTCGCGGGAGCGCCTCGAGCGCGAACTCCTCGCCGTCCTGCCTACGGCCGAGCCGAAGAAGCCCGCAACGGAGTCCTGAACGACCGTGATCCTGCCGACTGGGTGGCCGCACTCGATGCTCGTGTATCGGGAGCGGCTACCCTGGTTCGCAGAATTGTCCGCATCTTCGTCATAGCCCAGGAGCGCATTCGGTGTTCGAATCCCTTTCCGACAGGTTGACAGGGGTCCTGAAGGACCTGCGGGGCAAGGGACGCCTGTCCGACGCAGACATCGACACGACGTGCCGCGAGATCCGCCTCGCGCTTCTCGAGGCCGACGTCGCCCTTCCCGTTGTGCGCGAGTTCGTCAAGAAGATCAAGGAACGCGCCAAGGGTGCCGAGGTGCACGGCGCGCTCAACCCCGCGCAGCAGGTCGTCAAGATCGTCAACGAGGAACTCGTCACGATCCTCGGCGGTGAGACGCGCCGGCTGCGCTTCGCGAAGACCCCTCCGACGGTCATCATGCTCGCCGGTCTGCAGGGTGCCGGTAAGACGACGCTCGCCGGCAAGCTGGCGAAGTGGCTGAAGGATCAGGGCCACACGCCACTGCTCGTCGCCTGCGACCTGCAGCGGCCCGGTGCCGTGACGCAGCTTCAGGTGGTCGGTGAACGCGCCGGGGTCTCGGTGTTCGCGCCCCACCCGGGAACGTCCATCGGCGGTGGCGAGAACGCTCTGGGCATCACGGCGGCGGACCCCGTCGCGGTGGCCGAACAGGGCATCGCCGAAGCGAGGAGCAAGCAGTACGACGTCGTGATCGTCGACACCGCCGGTCGTCTCGGTATCGACGAGGAACTGATGGCTCAGGCCGCCGGGATCCGCGACGCGGTGAATCCCGACGAGGTGCTGTTCGTCCTCGACGCGATGATCGGCCAGGATGCCGTCAGCACCGCCGAGGCCTTCCGCGCCGGCGTCGGATTCAGTGGCGTCGTGCTGACCAAGCTGGACGGCGATGCGCGCGGTGGCGCCGCACTGAGCGTCCGCGAGCTGACCGGCCGGCCGATCATGTTCGCGTCGACCGGTGAGAAGCTCGAAGACTTCGACGTCTTCCACCCCGAGCGCATGGCGAGCCGCATCCTCGGCATGGGCGACGTACTCACCCTCATCGAGCAGGCCGAGCAGGTCTTCGACGCCGAGCAGGCCGAAGCCACCGCCAACCGGATCGGTTCGGGAGAGCTCACGCTCGAGGACTTCCTCGACCAGATGATGGCCGTCCGCAAGATGGGGCCGATCGCGAACCTCCTGGGCATGCTGCCCGGCGCGGGTCAGATGAAGGACGCGCTGGCCAACGTCGACGAGAAGCAGCTCGACCGGATCCAGGCGATCATCCGCGGCATGACCCCGGCCGAGCGGGCGAACCCGAAGATCATCAACGGTTCGCGTCGTCTCCGCATCGCCAACGGTTCCGGCGTGAAGGTCTCCGACGTCAACCAGCTGGTCGACCGCTTCTTCGAAGCCCGCAAGATGATGACGGCGATGGCCGGGCAGATGGGCATGGGTTCTCGCAAGAACCAGCGGTCGAAGAAGGGCAAGAAGGGCAAGAAGGGCGGACGCGGCCCCACCCAGCCGAAGTTGCGGGGCGGCTTGCCCGGAGGCTTCCCAGGCCTGCCCGGTGGGCTCCCGGGTGGCATGCCCGACCTGTCGAAGATGCCGAAGGGGCTCGACGAGCTGCCTCCGGGCCTCGAAGGATTCGACTTCTCGCAGTTCAAGATGCCGAAGAAGTAGCGACCGATGGCAGGGGGGACCGCCGAGGCATTCGCGGTTCGGGGAAAGACGCTCGACGGTGAGCCCGTCGACCTGTGGGTCGGCTCGGATGGCATGTTTGAGTCCGAGCCGATACCCGGCGCGGAGACGATCTCGGCCGACGGCTGGATTCTGCCCGGGCTCGTCGACGCGCACTGCCACGTCGGCATTCGCTACGGCGGGGGAATCGAAGACGCCGCCGGTGCACGTGCGCAGGCGATCGTCGAACGGGACGCGGGGGTCCTCCTGCTCCGCGACGCCGGGTCTCCCGCCGACACGCGCAGCTTCGACGACGATCCGGCTCTGCCGCGCATCGTCCGCGCCGGCCGTCACATCGCACTCCCGAAGCGGTACATCCGGGGTCTGCCGGTCGAACTCGACGACGAATCGCAACTTCCCGCGGAGGTGGTGAGGCAGGCGCGCGCCGGTGACGGCTGGGTCAAACTGATCGGCGACTGGATCGACCGGGGGACCGGCGACCTGGCGCCGTTGTGGAGCGATGCCATCCTCGCCGAGGCGATCGCCGCGGCACACCGCGAGGGCGCACGCGTCACCGCGCACGTGTTCGGTGAAGACGCGTTGCCCGGTCTGCTCGCCGCGGGGATCGACTGCATCGAGCACGGCACCGGCCTGACCGACGAGACGATCGCGATCATGGCGGCAGCGGGCACCGCGCTTGTCCCCACGTTGGTCAACATCGACAACTTTCCCGAAATCGCCGATTCCGCAACGCGTTTCCCGGTGTACGCCGCGCATATGCGGGACCTGCACGCCCGCGTCGCCGACACCATCGGCGCGGCCCACGACGCCGGGGTCCCCATCTATGCCGGCACGGACGCCGGTGGGCACGTCCGGCACGGCCGGATCGCGGACGAGATCGCGGCACTCGGCCGGGTGGGTCTGGACCCGACCGAGGCGTTCGCCGCGGCCGGGTCGGCGGCCCGGGCGTGGCTCGGGCACCCCAGCCTCGAACCGGGCACTCCCGCCGACTTCATCGTCTACGCCGAGGACCCGCGCCGGGACCCGGCAGCAGCACGTCCGGATCTCGTCGTCCTCCGCGGTGCGGTCGTCACGCGGAGTGCGTCACTCGCGTGACCTCCGGTTTCGTCCTGGCTCGGCGATCTGGCAGAATGGACCGCTGTCGTCGCATCCGGTTACGTACCGCGCGACGGTCACAGGTTAGAGGCAAAACCGGGCGTGCCAAAAGGGTGCGCCGTCCGAATTGCACGTGACATGCGCCTTGTGCGCTTCGAAGGAGAACTCAGCCATGGCTGTGAAGATCAAGCTCACCCGTCTCGGCAAGATTCGCAACCCGCAGTACCGCGTGGTCATCGCGGACTCGCGTACCCGTCGCAACGGCCGGGCGATCGAGACGATCGGTAAGTACCACCCCAAGGAAGAGCCGTCGCTGATCCAGATCGATTCGGAGCGCGCGCAGTACTGGCTGAGCGTCGGCGCACAGCCGACCGAGCCCGTCCTCAACCTTCTGAAGATCACCGGTGACTGGCAGAAGTTCAAGGGCCTGCCGGGCACCGAGGGCACCCTGAAGACCGCAGAGCCCAAGCCGTCCAAGCTCGAGCTGTTCCAGGCCGCTCTCGCGCAGGCCGAGAACGAGCCGGCCGCCGCAGCGACCACCCCGAAGAAGAAGAAGGCTGCCAAGGAAGAGGCCACCGAGGCCGAGTCCACCGAGGCCGCCGAGTAATGAGCACCGTGGTCGCCGACGCCGTCGAGCATCTTGTTCGTGGAATCGTCGCCAACCCCGATGACGTCCGCGTCGACCTGATCACAGGCCGACGGGGACGCACCGTCGAGGTTCACGTCAACCCCGACGATCTCGGCAAGGTGATCGGCCGTGGTGGGCGTACCGCCACCGCGCTGCGGACCCTCGTCACGGGCATCGGTGGCCGGGGCATTCGCGTCGACGTCGTCGACACCGACCGATAGGCGCATGCAGGTGGAGCTCGTGGTGGGCCGGGTGGCGAAGTCGCACGGCATCAAGGGTGAGGTGGTCGTCGAGGTTCGCACCGACGAACCCGAGGAACGCTTTGCTGTGGGTGCGGTCCTGCGTGGCCGCAAACCCCGCGAGAAGAACCTGCAGGACTACACGGTGGAAGCCGCCCGGGAGCATTCCGGGCGGCTTCTGCTGCGCTTGAACGGGGTGGACGATCGCAGCACGGCGGACGCGCTGCGCGGAACCCTGTTCGTCGTCGACAGCGACGACCTAGGGCCCTCCGACGATCCCGACGAATTCTACGATCACGAACTCGAAGGGCTGTCGGTGCGCATCGTCGCCGGCCGGCCCGACGGCGGCACCGTGGTGGGCACCGTGCGCGAGGTGCTGCACACGGCCGCCGGTGAACTGCTCTCGCTCCGTCCCGCCGACGACGAGCGCGCAGAACTGCTGATCCCGTTCGTGACCGCAATCGTGCCGACCGTGTCTCTCGCGGACGGTGTCATCGAGATCGATCCGCCCGAAGGGCTGCTCGACCCCGACTTCGGGGAGCCGCCGTCGAAGGCGTCGCAGCGGAACAGCAAGGGAGACAGGTAGTTCCGTGCGACTCGATGTCGTCACCATCTTTCCCGAATATCTTGCACCGATGCGTGCAGCCCTCCTCGGCAAGGCCATAGACAAAGGCCTGATCTCCGTGGACATCCACAACCTCCGAGACTGGACGCACGACGTCCACAAGGCCGTCGACGACTCGCCGTACGGCGGGGGTCCCGGCATGGTGATGAAACCCACCGTCTGGGGGCCTGCCCTCGACGATGTGCTCGCCGGTCCCGACGGCGACACCGACCCCGACGTCCTGCTCGTCGTCCCCACCCCCGCGGGGCGGCCGTTCGACCAGGCCACTGCCCAGCGCTGGTCGCAGGAGAAGCGCATCGTCTTCGCGTGCGGGAGGTACGAAGGTATCGACCAACGCGTCTTCGACGACGCTGCCCGCCGCGTGCGCGTGGAGGAAGTGAGCATCGGGGACTACGTACTGATCGGCGGGGAAGTCGCGGTACTCGTCATGGTCGAGGCCGTCGTCAGGTTGCTCCCCGGCGTCCTCGGCAATCAGCAGTCGCACCAGGAGGATTCGTTCTCCGACGGACTCCTCGAGGGACCGAGCTACACGCGGCCCGCCAGTTGGCGTGGACTGGACGTACCGGCGGTGCTGCTCTCGGGCGACCACGCGAAGGTCGCCGCCTGGCGCCGAGAGCAATCGCTCGCCCGCACCCGGGAACGCCGACCCGACCTGCTGCCCGACGAGAGCTGACCGCCCTGCCCGGTGCCGCTCAGCGGTCGGCGCTGCTGCCCAGCATCGTCTCCACCGCCATCGACACCGTCTCGCGCGCATGACGGGCGCTTCCGTCGTAGGTCACATCGTAGAGGGCCGTATCCGGCAGGATTCCCGTGCCGAACTCGGGATCACCCTCCTCGTAGGTGACCTCTTCCTGTGACGTCACAGCGACCACATAACGATGGTCTTCGCCGAAGAAGCCGGTGGACAGGTGCACCCACTCGCCGTCGAGGCAGCACATCCAGCCTTGCTTGACCCCGAGACCGGTCATGCCCGGCAGCCCTTCGGGCAGGCCGAACGTCTGGTCGTACCCGTCCGATCCTGTCGGTGTGAAATCGGTCAGATATCCGATGATCCGGGCGCGCGCCTCGTCGTCGAGCCCGCCGCGACCACCGAGCACATCGGCGTACCAGGTGAGCAGGTCCGATGCCGTGGTCGTCGTGTTCCACCACCACGATGAGAACGGCGGCGTGGTCCCGGTGAGGTTGTGCCGCTCCGCGACCCGCAAGACCATCTCCGAACCACCGTGCTGCGCCCACAGAAGACTCGCGGCCGTGTCGTCGGACGAGCGGAGCATGTTCTCGATGAGGTCGTAGTCGTCCTCGGTGAGTGTCACCTCGCCGGTCGACTCGCGGAACAGCAGGTCGTCGGCGAGAAACAGTTTCACCACCGATGCGGTTTCCACGGGTTCGTCGATGCCGCCCACCGTGCGTGCGCCGGTGGTGCGATCCAGCACGGCGATGGTCATCCGGGCACCCCGGCGTTCCGCGAGGGTTGCCGCTGCTTCGATGCGGTCGGTGAGCGACTCCACGTCGAGCGAGGACGAACCCATCTGCAGGGCGAGGTCCGCGTACCCGTCACCGTCGGTAACCGTGACACCCGGGTTCAGCGCGGCAAGAGCCGGCACGATCTCTTTCGACCCGTCGGACTGCGATCCGCACGCAGCTACCGTTGCCGCTGCAAGCAGCACCGTTGCGTACGACCGAGCACCGGTCCGGCGACCCCGATTCATCGTTTGCTCCTGTAGGCCATTGTGCGGCGCGCAGCACCATGCGTCCACGCGTCCGCCGTCGATGCTCCGTCGTCCGGAACCCGATGTGGCGCCCGGGGAGCTTCGCAAGGATAAATGTAGGGTCGATCGTCGTGACAACCGAACCCGACACCGTGATCCGGCGAATCGCCGACGAACTCGACGTCCGCGAACACCAGGTGGCTGCGGCGGTGGGATTGCTCGACGGCGGCGCGACCGTTCCGTTCGTCGCGCGCTACCGCAAGGAAGCGACCGGCGGACTCGACGATGCCCAGCTCCGCACGCTCGAAGAGCGACTGCGGTACCTGCGTGAGCTCGACGAGCGCCGCACCGCGATCCTCGAATCGATCGAGGCACAAGGCAAACTCGACGACGACCTGCGGGCCCAGATCCGCCTCGCGGACACCAAGGCCAGGCTCGAGGACATCTACCTGCCCTACAAGCCCAAGCGGCGCACGAAAGCGCAGATCGCCCGGGAAGCCGGCCACGAACCCGTCGCCGATGCCCTCTACTCGGACCCGACCACCGATCCCACCGGGTTCTCCGCCGAGCAACTCGACGGTGCACGTGCCATCCTCGTCGAGCGTTTCGCGGAGGACCCCGACCTCGTCGGCGAACTTCGCGAGGCGATGTGGAGCCGCGGCTGCATGAAAGCGGCCGTCCGCCCGGGCAAGGAGACCGACGGCGCGAAGTTCGCGGACTACTTCGAATTCTCCGAGCCGTTCACCCAGCTCCCGTCCCACCGCATCCTCGCGATGCTGCGCGGCGAGAAGGAAGAGGTGCTCTCTCTCACGCTCGTTCCCGACGCCGACGAACCCGAGCCGGGGGAGCCGTCGTACTTCGAGGGCCGCATCGCCGCACGATTCGGAATCGCCGACCGCGGCCGGGCAGCCGACCGCTGGTTGCTCGACACCGTGCGCTGGGCGTGGCGCACCCGCCTGCAGGTCTCGCTCGGTGTCGACCTCCGGATGCGGCTCAAGCAGTCCGCCGAGAAGGACGCCGTCGACGTCTTCGCTGCGAACCTCAAGGACCTTCTGCTCGCCGCCCCCGCCGGATCCCGTCCCACCATGGGCCTGGACCCCGGCTTCCGCACCGGCACCAAGGTCGCGGTGGTCGACGCCACCGGCAAGGTCGTCGACCATGCCACGATCTACCCGCACCAGCCCCACAACAAGCGGGACCAGTCGCTGGCGACCCTCGCCCAACTCGTCGCGAAGCACGGCGTCGAACTGATCGCGATCGGCAACGGCACGGCGTCGCGGGAGACCGACGCGCTCGCCACCGAACTGATCGCGAAGCTCGGCACGCCCGGCCTCACGAAGATCGTGGTGTCCGAGGCAGGGGCTTCGGTGTACTCGGCCTCCGCGTACGCCTCACAGGAACTGCCCGACCTCGACGTGTCGATCCGCGGTGCGGTGTCGATCGCCCGGCGGCTGCAGGATCCGCTCGCCGAACTGGTCAAGATCGATCCGAAGTCCATTGGCGTGGGGCAGTACCAGCACGACGTCTCGGAGACGATGCTCGCCCGGTCCCTCGGAGCGGTTGTCGAAGATGCGGTGAACGCGGTGGGGGTCGATGTCAACACGGCGTCGGTGCCGCTGCTCTCGCGCGTCTCGGGTGTCACGTCGTCGCTCGCCGAGAGCATCGTGGCCCACCGCGACCAGAACGGTCCTTTCCCCAGCCGCAGGGCGCTCAAGGACGTCGCGCGGCTCGGTCCCAAGGCGTTCGAGCAGTGCGCCGGATTCCTCCGCATCCCTAACGGTGACGACCCGCTCGACGCGTCCGCCGTGCACCCCGAGGCCTACCCAGTGGTGCGACGGATCGCCGAGCGCAGTGGGACAGCCGTGCGCGACCTGCTGGGCAACACCGCGACGCTCCGTGCAGTGCGTCCCGACGACTTCGTCGACGACAAGTTCGGGCTGCCGACGGTCACCGATATCATCGGGGAACTCGAAAAGCCCGGACGCGACCCCCGCCCGGAGTTCAAGACCGCCACCTTCGCGGTGGGCGTCGAGAAGGTGGGCGACCTGAAGCCCGGGATGGTGCTCGAAGGAGTCGTCACCAACGTCGCCGCGTTCGGTGCGTTCGTCGACGTCGGAGTGCACCAGGACGGTCTGGTGCACGTGTCGGCGATGTCGCGCAGCTTCGTCAAGGATCCGCACGACGTCGTCAAATCCGGCGAAGTGGTCAAGGTGAAGGTCCTCGAGGTCGATGTGCCGAGACAGCGCATCGCCCTGACCCTCCGCCTCGACGACGAACTGCCGTCGACCACGCCCGATGCGTCCGACGGGCGTCCGTCCCGCGGCGGCGCACGCCGCGGGGGACCGGCCGGCGCCCAGGGCCGGGGCAACAACCAGGGCAAGGGCGACAACCAGCCCCGGGGCAACGGACAGGGCGGCCGGAACCGCGACGGGCAGTCGGCGGGCCGTCGATCCGAGAGTCCCACCACGGGATCCATGGCCGACGCGCTGCGACGAGCCGGATTCGGAAAGTAGTTCGTATCCCGGTGCGGGGTCACGTTGTTCCGCGGCGTGGCCCCGCACCTGCGATGACCATGGTGATCGCCGGCGGTGGCCTGATCGCCTTCTACGAGGACGGCAACCGGGCAGTCGGTGTCGTGTTCGCAACACTGTTCGGGATCGGCGCCGCGTTGACCCTGGACGAGTTCGCGCTGATCTTCTACCTCAACGATGTCTATTGGGATGAGGAAGGCCGCGTCTCGGTCGATGCGGTGTTCGTTGCGGTCGCCGTCACGGGCATGTTGCTCGTCGGACTCCGGCCGCTTGACCTCGGCGACGCTGCCAACTTCGAAGACACCGGCGACCTGATCAGCCGCGGGCTGCTGGTGGTGGGTGCGGTGATCGACCTGCTGCTGGCGATGGTCGTCCTGTCCAAAGGGAAGATCTGGACGGGGCCGGTGGGGTTGTTCTTCGCTCCGCTGCTGTGGGTGGGTGCGCTCCGGTTGTCGCGTCCGTCGGCACCGTGGGCACGGACGCGGTACGCGCCCGACTCGCGCAAGATGACTCGGTCGCTCGCGCGGGAACGGAAAGTACGTCGCCCCATCATCCGCGCGAAGATCGTCGTGCAGAACCACGTGGCGGGGGCTCCGACACTCGAGACGGTGCGCGGAAGCATGGAGAATTCGAAGGTCGTGGCCGAGGAGGAGGTCCTCGACCGGGAGGTCCATCCTGCGCTGCCGCCGCCGTCGATTTCGCCTCCGGCGGCGTCGTCTGGCACAATTGACGGGTTGCCCCGTTAGGGCACGCCTACCTGACCTGGGTATGAACCGGTCGAGCCCGCCTCACGGTGGTCGCCGCCAGGTTCCTCTGCTCGAGCAAAAAAGAGGATGTAACCGATGAACACCCTGGACTTTCTGGACGCAAAGTCGCTGCGCGACGACATCCCGGACTTCCGTCCCGGCGACACGCTCGACGTGCACGTCAAGGTTATCGAGGGCTCCAAGGAGCGCGTGCAGGTCTTCAAGGGCGTCGTGATCCGGCGTCAGGGCGGCGGCGTCCGCGAGACCTTCACCGTGCGCAAGGTGTCGTTCGGCGTCGGTGTCGAGCGCACCTTCCCGGTACACAGCCCCAACATTGCGAAGATCGACGTCCTCACCCGCGGTGACGTGCGCCGCGCCAAGCTGTACTACCTGCGCGACCTGCGCGGCAAGGCTGCGAAGATCAAGGAAAAGCGCTGATCTCCACGCGCTGAACCAAGCGTTCGACAACCCGGTACGGACATTCGTCCGTGCCGGGTTGTCGCCGTTCGGAGAGCGTGGGGACAGACGCTAGGCTGTCGTGGTGGCAGATTCCCCGCACGATCCGGCCGGTCCGGGTGCGCACCGTTACAGCGACGACGCCGTCGCCCGCAACCACCGAACCTCCGGTGCACACCACCGGCGCGACGACACCGATCCGGGCGGTGGATTCTCCCGCAAGGACGACAACACGGACACGAAGAAGGAAAAGTCCTTCTGGCGCGAACTCCCGATCCTCATCGTGGTCGCGCTGGCACTGAGCTTCCTGCTCCAGACTTTCGTCGCCCGCGTCTACCTCATCCCGTCCGAGTCGATGGAACCCACGCTCCACGGATGCCCGGGGTGCACCGGCGACCGGATCGTCGTCGAAAAGATCAGCTACCGCTTCACCGATCCCCGGCCGGGCGACGTCATCGTGTTCAAGGGACCCGACTCGTGGTCGGCGGGATACACCTCCACCCGCTCCGACAATGTCGTCCTCCGCGGTCTCCAAGAGGTCGGCTCACTGATCGGTGTCGTGCCGCCCGACGAGAACGATCTCGTCAAGCGCGTCATCGCAGTCGGGGGTCAGACGGTCGAGTGCTGCGACGACCAGGGCCGCGTCCTCGTCGACGGAAAACCACTCGACGAGCCCTATGTGCAGATGGACTACCCGTTCACGCCCGGTGTGGTCGACTGCGACACCGAAGTACCGTCCGGCCGCTGCTTCGGACCGATCACCGTCCCCGAGGACGCGGTATGGGTCATGGGCGACAACCGCAGCAACTCCGCAGACTCTCGGTATCACGTCGGCGACGAATACCAGGGCGCCGTTCCCCTGGACAACGTGATCGGCAAGGCCCAGTTCATTGTGCTGCCCCCCGGACGGTGGGGCCTGATCGATTCACCGGAGATACTTCCCTCGTGACCGTTCTGGACAATTGGCCCCCGCGGCCGGTGATCCGCAGGTCCGCAGGCCTGCGGACGATGGAATCCGCCCTCGTGCGGTGCGGACTCGGCCCCGTGGCGGGCGTCGACGAGGCCGGGCGAGGTCCATGCGCCGGCCCGCTGGTCATCGCGGCCTGCATTCTCGGCCCGAAACCGCACCCGTCGCTCGATCGGCTCGACGACTCGAAGAAGCTCACCGAGAAGACTCGCGAGGAGCTGTACGCGGTCATCACGCGCAGGGCCCTCGCGTGGAACGTGGTCGAGGTGCCGGCCGCGGAGATCGACGCGATCGGTATTCACGTGGCCAACATCGAAGGCATGCGACGCGCCGTCGCGGGCCTGTCCCTTGCACCCGGCTATGTGCTCACCGACGGATTCCGGGTGCCCGGTCTGCCGGTTCCATCGCTTCCGGTCATCGGCGGAGACGGTGCGGCCGCGTGTATCGCGGCGGCCAGTATTCTCGCCAAGGTCACGCGAGATCGGATCATGGTGGACCTCGATCGCGAGATACCGGGGTACGGTTTCGCGGTACACAAGGGCTACAACACACCCGCCCACATCGCGGCGCTGCGAGAACGCGGCCCGTGCCACGAGCATCGACGGTCGTGGGCAAACGTCGCGGCGGTGTCCGGCGACACCCCGTTCCGGCGGCGATTGTTCATCGACGAGGCAGATGCGGGATGATGACAGGACACACCGGACTGGGAGGACACCGAAAGCGATGAGTGCCGAGGATCTCGAAAAGTACGAAACCGAGATGGAGCTCTCGCTGTACCGGGAGTATCGGGACATCGTCGGTCAGTTCGCGTACGTCGTGGAGACCGAGCGACGGTTCTATCTCGCCAACGCGGTCGAGTTGCTCCCGCACAATGCGAGCGGTGAGGTGTACTTCGAGGTACGCATGTCCGACGCCTGGGTCTGGGACATGTACCGCCCCGCGCGGTTCGTCAAGCACGTCCGGGTGATCACCTTCAAGGACGTCAACATCGAAGAACTCGACAAGCCTGAGTTGAGGCTGCCCGACAAGCTGGGATAGCCGGCCCGAGGCGGTCTGTCCACAAGGCCCGTCCTCATCCACAGATCACGCCGAGGCGCCTCTGTTTCCGTTGCCCCGCGACCTCCCCGCTGCACAGTAGGTGCACGCAGGGGAGGAGCGGGCATGGGACGTAATCGGGATCTGGGGATACGCGGCGAAGACCTCGCCGCAGAATTCCTCGAGTCCGCCGGAATGGTGGTGCTCGAACGTAATTGGCGCACGCGGTACGGGGAACTCGATCTGATCGCGCAGGACGGTGCGGTCCTCGTATTCGTGGAGGTCAAGACCCGGTCGGGTCTCGGGTACGGGACACCCGCCGAAGCCGTCACCCGAGGTAAAACCGAACGGATCCGGCGTCTCGCGGGCATGTGGCTCGCCGCGCAGAGCAGGCGGTGGACGCATATCCGGGTGGATGTCGTGACAGTGCTGCTCCAGCGCGGCTACGCGCCCGTCATCACCCACTTGCGGCAGGTGCTGTGATGGCGCTGGGGAGAGCCTGGTCGGTGGCGGTCTCGGGTGTCGACGGGCAGGTCGTCGAGATAGAAGCGGATATCGGCCGGGGACTACCCGGCGTGACCATGGTGGGTCTGCCCGACACCGCACTCCAGGAGTCGCGCGATCGGGTGCGAGCCGCGGTGTCCAATTCGGGTGCCGCATGGCCGGATTCGAAAGTCGTGCTGGCGTTGTCGCCCGCGACTCTGCCGAAAGTGGGCAGCGTCTACGACGTGGGTCTTGCGTGTGCGGTGCTCAACGCCGCCGACGTCGTCCCCCTCGATCTGCTCGAGAAGACCATCCTTCTCGGTGAACTCGCACTCGACGGCAGGCTGCGGCCGATCCGGGGAGTGCTGCCGGCGGTCGTGACCGCGATGAACCACGGGTGGCGGAGGGTGGTGGTGCCCACCGCGACGATGATCGAAGCCGCGCTGGTGGAGGGGATCGAGATCTACGGCGCCGATACCCTCGCGGACCTCGTGCGCTGGTTGCAGGGTGACGGTGCCCTCGAGCGTCCGGGCGAGCGTCGTGCCCCTCCACGTGTGGTGCGCGGGGACCTGAGCGAAGTCGTCGGGCAGTACGAGGCACGCCGGGCTCTCGAAGTGGCCGCGGCGGGAGCGCACCACATCATGCTCACCGGTCCACCGGGCATCGGGAAAACGATGCTCGCGCAGCGGCTTCCGGGCATCCTTCCCGTGCTCACCGAAAAGCACGCCCTCGAAGTGACCGCGATTCACTCGGTGGCAGGTACCCTCACCGCCGACCGTCCTCTGGTGACGGAACCTCCCTTCATCGCCCCGCACCACACCGCCTCGGTGAGTTCGCTGATCGGGGGTGGGACGGGGATGGCGAAGCCGGGTGCGGTAAGCCGAGCGCACCGCGGAATCCTCTTCCTCGACGAAGTCGCCGAGATGGGCACGAAAACACTCGAAGCGCTGCGAACGCCCCTCGAGGACGGTGAAGTCCGGATTGCGCGGCGGGACGGCGTGGCACGGTACCCGGCGCGGTTCCAGTTGATCCTGGCGGCAAATCCGTGCCCGTGCGCACCCGCACGCGACGCCGACTGCGTCTGTGCTCCCACGGCGCGACGCCGGTATCTCGGGAGGCTTTCGGGTCCGTTGCTCGACCGCGTGGACCTACGCATCCGCATGGAATCCGTCGCGACGAGCGCGTTGATGGACGAGACGGGTGAGAGTACCGACGAGGTGCGCGCCCGGGTCGCGAACGCACGTGATGCCGCTCGGGAGCGGTGGGCGGACTACGGGTGGTCCACCAATGCGGAGGTTCCCGGACCTGCTCTGCGGCAGAAGTTCCGGCTCGCTCCGACGGCGCTGCGGCCCGTCGAACGAGCGCTGCGGAAGGGTGCGATCACCGCCAGAGGAGCCGACAGGGCTTTGCGCGTCGCGTGGTCGCTCGCCGATCTCGCGGGCGCGACCTCGCCGTCGGAGGTCCACGTTGCCACAGCGTTGCAGTTCCGCGACAGGGGGCTGGTGTGACCGCCGCGGATGAGAGACGCCTCGCCTGGGCATATCTGTCCACGGTGGCGCAGGGCGCGTCCCGATCGTTGTCCGCGGCGATCGCGGAACACGGCGTGGTCGAGATGGCCGAGGCCGTTCGACAGGGCGCCACCGGAGGACGGCTGTCGTCCCGGCTTGCCGCGCGGGTCCATCTCGACACGGCGGCGGAGGATCTCGACAGGCTCGCTCGATCGGGAGGGCGCCTGGTCACACCTGACGACGAGGAGTGGCAGGCGTGGCACCTACTCGGATTCGAGTCGCTGACCACCACCGCCGACACCGATGCGCCGCCTCTCGCGCTGTGGGTGTGGGGGCAGCGGAGAATCGACGAACTGACCGACCGGTCCGTGGGCATCGTGGGTACCCGCGCGGCGAGCGGGTACGGCGAACACGTGACCGCGCAGATCGCCGGGGATCTCGCTGTCGACGGGTGGACAGTGGTGTCCGGTGCGGCGTTCGGAGTCGATGCTGCAGCGCACCGAGCGGCGCTGGGGGTCGGGGGAACGACGCTCGCGGTCCTCGCGTGTGGAGTCGACCGCGCTTATCCCGCAGCGCACTCCGCGCTGCTGCGCTCGATCTCGGAAACGGGCCTCGTCGTGAGCGAGTATCCACCGGGAACCACGCCTGCCCGCTACCGATTCCTGGCGCGTAATCGGCTGATCGCGGCGCTCTCTGCCGGCACGGTCGTGGTCGAAGCAGGATGGCGCAGCGGTGCCCGCAACACGGCGACGTGGGCTCGACGGCTCGGTAAGCCCGTGATGGCGGTGCCGGGACCGGTGACCTCCGCATCGTCGCAGGGGTGCCACCGGATGATCCGGGAGGGTGAGGCGCGTCTGGTGGGCAGTGCGCACGAGGTCGTGGAGGAATGCGGTCCGTTGCTTGCCCGCGACGACGGCCGTGATGCATTGTTCCACCGAGATCTCGATGATCTGTCGAGGGAGAGTTCGATTGTGTACGAGGCATTTCCGGCCTCGGGTACCTGTACGCCGTCGGTCTTGGCGGAGTCGGCGGGGGTTCCGGTCGAGCAGGTGCGGGCGGCGTTGACGCTTCTCGAACTGGACGGACTCGTTGTCCTGACGGACGGTGGGTGGCGGCGGGCGTGAAACTCCCGAGGTCCGGGTGTCAGCCTCCGCGCGGGTGGTGGTGCAGTTGCGCGAGCATGCGTTCTCGCAGGCTGTCGTAGATCGGCGAGGATCCCATCAACTGCGCGATGGCGAATGCCCCGGCGACGGCTGCGAGCATCGGGACGGTGACGCTGGTCGTCGCGGTCATCTCCATGACGAGGACCGCGCCGGTGACGGGTGCGCGCACCGTCGCACTGAACATCGAGGCCATTCCCACGATTGCCATCGGCACCGCAACAGAGGAATCGATTCCGGGAATCACTGCGTGGCAGATCCCGGCGTAGAGCACGCCCCACAGGGCACCGAGCGCGAGTAGTGGAGCGAACAGACCTCCCGGAGTGCCCGCGGCATACGAGACGGGCCCTGTGGCGAAGCGCAGTGCGACGTACAACGCGACGAGCGGCAGCGCGAGTGCACCACCCGACAGCACGTGCTGCACCAGGGAGTCGCCACCACCGGTAGCAGGAAGTGAGGCCGCGGAGAGCAAGCCGATGGCGCCACCGATCGCAGCGGCCTTCACCACCGAAGGGACCGAGCGGAGAGCGTCCACGACGGCGAGTGAACCCATCACCGCACGGTTGTAGGCAGCGCCGAGAACTCCGGTGAGGAGACCGAAGACGACGAACACCGGGAGCAGGGTGATCGAGGGGGGATCGACCGGGCCGACCGAGAAGTCAGGCGAATCTCCGACGATCAGACGGGAGCACGCGACCCCGACGGCGACAGACACCAGAACCGGCACCACAGTCCGGAGCCGGAACGAGTGCATGACTTCCTCGAAGACGAACAGCGCGCCACCGATGGGCGCATTGAACGCGACCGCCAGTCCCGCGCCGGATACCGACGTCTGCAGGAGTCGCTGGTGATCGACGTCCATCCCCGCGCGGCGAGCAGTCTCGGCCCCCGCGACTGCGCCCATGTGCACGATGGGGCCTTCACGTCCGAGCACGAGACCCGACCCGATGCTGAGGACGCCACCCACCAACGTCGCAGGCAATATCCGGAACTGCGGTGGGTCGACCTCGCCGCGAGAGACGGCCTCGACATGCTGAATACCGCTACCGGAGGCAAACGGCACCCAGCGGACTATCACCGCCGCGATCGCGGCACAGACGGCGGTCACCGCCATCGGGATCAACCATCCCGGTCCGGGCAACTCGTGCGCCCAGCCCAGAAGATCGATCCGTGCTGCGTCAGCCCTCAGCAGACACCAGCGGAACGCTCCTCCGACGAAGCCGATGAGCGCGCCGGCAACAGCAGCGACCAGGCAGACGATCGCGAGTTCGCGCGCGACTGCGGGCGGCTCGTCCGTTTCGTCGCGTGATTCCGCCATGCGCTCTCCAGGGCCGGTGGGTGGCTACGACCGCCGGCCGCACCGTAGCGGCGCGGCCGTGAAGGGATCGAACGCAGGCGATCGAGAAGGATCCACACTCGGCAGTATGGCGACCGGAGTCTGTCGTGCGTCGTCGTTCGGACGTTTCGGCCGGTCCCGGAGTCGACGTATCTCGGAATCAGCCCAGGCGGGTGTGCTTCGCCGGGGCGGCGTCGTTCAGTCTTCGGTCGTCTCCGTGCCGGCATCCTCGGTACCGGAGGCGGCGTCGTCCACGTACCAGGCGCGATCCTCCCGGTCCCACTTCACGCCACCGCGGTGGGCCTTGCGGAACTCCCGGAGAACTGCCCGATCGATCGACACGTGACCGTTGTCGTTGACGTAGGTCCACTCGGGGCCGAACTTGGCCTCGATCGCGTCGACCATGTCGGTCTGGGTGACCTTGTGTTCCGTGGTGATGATGTCGGTCATCCAGGTGGCGATCTCGGTCGCGGTGGTGCTCATGGGTATCGAGCCTAGAGCGTCCCGAGGGGTGACGTCCCCGCTGGACCCGTCGCGGAGTACGGTTGCGCCGAAATAGGTAACCCTTACCAGGAGGCGCAGTGGCCCGGAAATCTCCGTCATCGACGACCCTCACCGTGCTGCGCACGGAGACGATCGCCGAACACTTCGTCCGGGTGGTCCTCGGCGGGGACGGCTTCGGCGACTTCGCTGCGCGAGCCGACACCGACAGCTACGTCAAGATCGAGCTTCCCGCGGGGGAGGACACAGCGGTCCGCACCTACACGGTGCGCAGGGTCGACGAGGCTGCCCGCGAGATCTGGATCGACTTCGTCGTGCACGGCGACGAGGGTGTCGCCGGACCGTGGGCGCGCAGCGTGCAGCCCGGGACCAACGTGGTGGTGCGCGGACCGGGCGGTGGATACCGGCCCGATCCCGCTGCGGATTTTCACCTGCTCGCGGGCGACGAGACGGCGCTCCCGGCGATCGCTGCTGCGCTCGAGTCGCTGCCCGACGACGCTCGGGGCGCGGTATTTGTCGAGGTGGCGGGCGCATCCGACGAATTGCCCTTGTCTGCTCCGGCGGGTGTCGAGGTGCACTGGGTGCATCGTGGGATGGCCGCGGGCGACGCACCGCAGGACCGGATCGACGGTGACGCTCCGCTCGTCGCAGCGGTCGAGTCGCTTCCGTGGCCGGCCGGGGACGTACACGTGTTCGTGCACGGTGAGGCGGAGACGGTGATGAAGCATCTTCGTCCGTACCTGCGAAAGGACCGGGGCGTGAGTCCTGCGCGCGCCTCCATCTCCGGGTACTGGCGTCGTGGTCGTACCGAAGAAGGCTTCCGCACCTGGAAGCAGGAATTGGCGACCACCGAAGCGTCCTAGCGGCATCCACGACGAGTGCGGCCCGGATCCCCGGTGAGGGAGCCGGGCCGCACTCGCGGTCACGACGGGGTGCGCCCGCGTCAGTGCGCGGGCTCGCGGGCGGACTCGACGCGGGATTCCCTGGTCAGCACGGTGAACGCGGTCAGCGCGAGGGCCCCGCACACGAGGATCGAGATCGCCATCGGTACCGCGGTGTCCTCGCCGCCGAGTCCGACGAGGGGCGACACCAGTGCCGCGAGCCCGAACTGGGACGCGCCGATCACCGCCGAACCGGTGCCGGCTGCCTTGGGGACCTGCGACTGGGCGAGTGCGGTGGCGTTGCCCAGGATGAAGCTGAGGCTGCTGACGCACACGAACATCAGCGGGAGGATCAGCCACGGTGCGTACCCGACGACCAGGATCGACAGCAGCAGGAGTGTTCCACCGCAGAAAAGGGTGGTGACGCCGGCGCGCAGCAGCGACCGGGTCGGGAAACGTCCGATCAGCCGGCTGTTGACGATGTTGCCACCGACGAGACCCACCGAGTTCACGGCGAAGACGAGCGAGAACTGCCCCGGGCTGAGTCCGAGGATCTCCTGCGTCACGAACGGCGACGCCGAGATATAGGAGAACATCGCCCCGAAACTGAGAGCGAAGGTCGCGGCGTAGCCGACGAACCGCCGCTGCGACAGCACGTACCCGAAGTTGCCGGCCATGGCAGAGAACCCACCGCCATGCCGCTTCTCCGGCGGCAAGGTTTCCGGGACGAAGAACAACACCGCGACGGTCATCGCGACTGCCAGCGCCGTGAGAACCCAGAAGATGCCACGCCACCCGATCGGACCGAGCAGCGCGCCGCCGAGCAGGGGCGCGGCCACCGGCGCGATACCGCCGATGATCATCATGATGCTGAAAAGCTTGGCAGCCTGGTCGCCCCTCGCGCGGTCGGCGATGACCGCACGCGCCAGGACGATTCCGATTCCGCCGCTGAATCCCTGGACCAGACGCGCGGCGATCAGCACCTCCACCGTCGGCGCCAGCGCGCACAGTGCGCTGCTCGCCACCAGGACGAGCGTGCCGATGATCAGCAGTCGGCGTCGTCCCCAGCCGTCGGAGAGCGGACCGATCAGGAGTTGTCCCAGACCGAGACCGGCCATGAACGTCGTCAGGGTGAGCTGCACACCGACCGTGGTCGTGCCGAGGCTCTCCGACATGATGGGCAGGCCGGGAAGATACATATCCGTGGAAAGCGGTGCGATCGCCGACAGCAGCGCGAGCGCGCAGAGCATCGACAACGGGATTGTTTTACTCACTAACGAACTGTAACGGCGTGGCTCGTTGCGCCCTGCGGTGACTCCGCGCACGGTAGACGCATGCGAACCGACGGTCCGAGAGAACTGCCGCCCACGCTCGCCGTGCACCTCGACGATTTCGCCGACCATCTCGCCCTCGAGAACAACCGCTCCGCCCACACCGTCCGCGCCTACTCCGCCGATGTCCGTTCCCTGCTCGCCCACCTGGCTGTAACGAACCCGAACGCTCGTATCACGGACCTCGACCTCGAGACGCTGCGATCGTGGCTCGCGGGGCAGGTCAAGGCCGGCGCGGCACGGACCACGATCGCGAGACGCACGTCGACGGCGCGGGCGTTCACGGCCTGGCTGGTTCGGACCGGGCGGCTCGACCATGATCCGGCAGTGCGCCTCGCGTCGGCGCGGGCACATCGCACCCTGCCCACCGTGCTGCACGACGAGCAGGCGATCGAGGTCATGGAGGCCGCAAAATCGGGTGCGCAGGAACTCGATCCGATGGCACTCCGCGACCGGGTCATCCTCGAGATCCTGTACGCGACGGGCATTCGGGTCGGCGAACTGTGCGGGATGGACCTCGGCGACGTCGACGACGACCGGCGCGTACTGCGTGTGCTCGGGAAGGGTGACAAGGAGCGGGTGGTGCCCTACGGCGTTCCGGCAGCCGACGCGCTCGATGCCTGGCTCCGTCACGGCCGCCCGCATCTGGTGCGGCCGTCGTCCGGCGATGCGCTGCTCCTCGGCAAGCGCGGCGGACGCATCGACCAGCGCCAGGTCCGCACGGTCGTGCACGACGCGGTGTCGGCGATACCCGGAGCCCCCGATCTTGCACCGCACGGACTCCGGCACAGTGCCGCGACCCATCTCCTCGAGGGCGGCGCCGATCTGAGAGTGGTCCAGGAGGTGCTCGGGCATTCGAGCCTCGCAACCACACAGCTCTACACGCACGTCTCCGTCGCGCGGCTGCGTGCCGTGCACGAACAAGCACACCCGCGGGCCTGACGACTGGAACGTCGGCCCTCGTCGCCCGCGCGAAGTGTCCTCTGCGCACGGGTTCGAGCGGTGCGGACGTGCACAGTCCCGCCCGGATTGATAGCGTGCGCGCCGCACCATCGAATTCGGGGGGATCAGATGAGACGCGACGAACCGGGCCATGCTCTGCCCGCGTGGCTGCGGGACCAGCCACCTGCCGCAAGTGAGCCACCACCGGCACGGAAGGCTTTCCGCCGGGTGGTCCGGCAGGAGGGGACAGGCTCCGAAACGAAGAGTGAGACGCTCGAGACAGCTGCCACCGTTGTGCAGTCGGCCGAGCACCCCGTCGCGTCGGTCCCGTTCGGAACACCACTCCTGCCCCCGGCCGGTTCGGCGGATGACGCAGGAGAGAAGCCGGGCCGGGCGCCCGGAGCGCCACGCTCCGAGGACACCCGCTCCGAGGAGACGCGCGCCGAGGAGACCGAGCCCGCCGTCACGGATTCCGATCCATCCCCGGTGGACGCGGCCGACGAGGACGACCCCGATCCGGTGATCGAGGCCGAGGAACCGTGGGTGCCGCCCCAGGCCGGTGAACACGATCCGTCGGCGTTCCTCCCGCACGCGTTCGAGCACCAACCGTCCACTGTCGATCTCGCGTCGGACGTGCTGGTCCGACGATCCCGTCGTTCTTCGTCGGCCGGGTGGCGCCGCGGTGTACATCGGTTCGCGAAGGGACTCCTCGAGACCGGCGACCCCGCGGGGAGCGCTCGCCACGAGCATCTCGTGGAACGGATCCGGCAACCGATCTCGGGGGATTACCGCATCGCGGTGCTGTCCCTCAAAGGCGGGGTGGGCAAGACGACCACGACGATCGGACTCGGCTCCACATTCGCCTCGTTGCGCGGCGACTGTGTCGTGGCTGTCGACGCGAATCCGGATTTCGGCACGCTCGCGCAGCGCATCCCGCAGCAGATCGACGCCACCGTCCGGGACCTGCTCGCGGCAGCGCCCACGATCCGGCGCTATTCCGATGTCCGGGCGCACACCTCCCAGGCGCCGAGCCGGCTCGAGGTGCTGGCGAGCGAACGCGACCCGGCGGTGTCGGAGGCGTTCAGCGAGGACGACTACCGCGCTGTCGTCGACATCCTCCAGGTCTTCTACAACATCATCCTCACCGACTGCGGTACCGGCATCATGCATTCCGCGATGCGAGGGGTGCTCGATCTGGCGAATGCCCTCGTGCTGGTGGGGTCGCCCGCGCTCGACGGCGCGCGGAGCGCTGCCGCGACCCTCGACTGGTTGCAGGCCCACGGGTACCACGATCTGGTCGACCGCACGGTCGTGGTGATCAGCGCGCCGCGTCCGGGCACGTCGACCATCGACATGGATGCGCTGACTCGGCATTTCCTGGCGCGGTGCCGCGCACTGCATGTTGTCCCGTTCGACGAACATCTGGCGGAGGGAGCCGAGATCGACCTCGAGCGGTTACGGCCTGCGACCCGGCGCGCCTTCGTCGAGCTCGCCGCGATCGTGGCGGACGACTTTCCACCGTTGTCCGGCCGGCATGCCGGCCGCGGCTGACGATCCGGGCGTTTCCGGGCCGGCCGAGGGGTGGCGGCGCGTCCTCAGTGCTTGCCCGGTAGCTCGACCTCGGCCGGTGACTTGTCGGTCCGTAGTCCTTGCCAGCTCGGATGGCGAAGGCTCCCGCCTGCGTAAACCGGTGGGCGGTAGGTACTCGAACCTTGCGCTATTCGTTCAATCTTTGCCGTTATCGGGGCATCACCCCTGCCACCTGCTCCTACGAGAAACACCGCAGATCATCGTGGCTGTAGAGATTCGCGATCGTCGTCGGACGTCTGCGGTGAACCTAGCGAAAGTCAGCCCGAGATTCGCCAAGTCGCAACGTGCGGAGATCTCCCAAACCCGCTGCTCGGTTCATTGCCTCGCGATACGGGCTCTCGCTGTTTCGCTGCGCTTACCCACTACGACAGACCTGCCGGCTGCGGCCAGTCCCATGACGGGCATATTCGAGTAGATCGACTCGTGCTGACCGGCGCCGACGCGGTAGGTCTCGTGGTAGACCCCGACGTCGCCGCTGGCGCCGACCTTCTTGTTGAAGGCTTTCCATGCCGGCAGGTGTGGATCGTTCGGATTCTTTGCGAACGCTTCGAGTTGGTCGAAGCTGCGCCAGTACTGCACCACGGTGAAAGTGCGTCCGCCCAGCGCTATTCGAGCCCCTAACAGGCCTTTGTCTGGGTGCCGGCGCAGCTCGCGCAGCATTCGAGGCATCGAGAAGAATGGGCCGATCCACTTGTGGATCTTCCAGAGTTTGTTGATGCGGATGCCGATGAGGAAGACGACGAAGTCGTCATCGATCTCTGCGGTGTAGCGGCCGGTCTGGACTCGACTTCGGGCCATCGGAGCGCCCCCTTCGTTGTCGGTCCCGTGATCGATTCACGGTATGGATAGTGCTCCTATCCATAGTGGATAGTGCTACTATCTACTTGTGAAGTCAAGGAACGACGAGTGAAGGTTTCTGAACTCAGTCAGCGCAGCGGGGTGTCGGTTTCCTCCATCAAGTACTACCTGCGTGAGGGCCTGCTGACAGGCGGTGTGCAGACGGCCACCAACCAGGCCGTGTACAGCGAACAGCACATTCGGCGACTGCGGCTGATCCGCTCCCTGATCGATATCGGCGGCCTCTCGATTTCACATGTGCGTGCCACACTCGCAGCGGTTGACGATGAATCGACGCCCATGCACGACGCATTCGGGGCGGTAATGCATGGCCTCGACGAGGTGCCCACCGAGACCCGGCCCACCGACATCCAGACGGCCTACGACGAAGTGCAGGAATGGCTTTCGTCCAGGAGCTGGGACATCGATCCGGACGCTCCCGCGCCGCATCGGCTGGCCGAACTTGTCGCTACGCTGCGCCGGTTCGATTTCCCGACAACCCTCACCGACTTCGACAGTGTCGCCGATATGATCGAGCGCACTGCGCATATCGAAGTGGAGTACGCCCGAGCCATGCAGGATCGGACATCCGCCGTCGAGACGATGCTCATCGGAACCGTAATACTCGAACGAGCCATCGTTGAGGTTCGCCGACTCGCCCTCGAAGCTGCTAGTTCCCGAATCCACAACGCGCCGCGCCGTTCGCCATGACCTTTCACCCCGCTCCCATTTGTCGGCTAAGTCTGTGAAAGCGCAACCAGGTGTTTCGATCGACTCCCTGCTGATAGCCGAATTCGATTGCTTACCTGGACTTGTCCTGCGCCGCTAGGTACGTGGCCCAACTGGTGCTCGCATACCGAGCCCATTTATGTGCCGTCTCAGGGGCAACACCGAAGAGATCGCTGACCACGACGGCGTCGAGATGGGTGACGTTGGCGATCATGGCCGTGTTCCGGGCAGCGCGGGTAGGCAACCCGTTTTGTTTCAACTGATGCCACAGAAGTTGGGTACTTCGGGGTCGACTCGGCGTCCTCCCCGGAAACAGGTAGACGGGGTGCCGAGTATTGCTGCTTCGAACATTGTCCGTCGATTTTCGGAGTTCGTTCATCGATGAGTACAGCCGGCGAAGGCGGGACTATGACAGCATTCTCGTCAACCGTCAGGTACGCCGCGGAATCCTCACGACGGAATCGGTCGGTGGTGAGTTCGACGATGCGAACTACAGGTAGTGCATAGAGCCTGATCAGAGCGCCGACTACTCGAATCTCGAGCGGCAGAGAGTCATCGGTGAGGCATCGCCGCAGCTGTTCGGCGTGGTCTTACTCACCCTGAAATTCTTGTGGGAGAGAGTTTTTGGGACGGACGATATCGATACCGGCGACGAGGCCGCGCGCGCCCATCCATGAGATGAAGGTGAACAACGCGTTGAGATTGGCGGGGCTCGTGTCGAGGTAGGCGTCGACATGCTGCTGGTTCAGGCCGGCAACAGGAGTTCCTTTGGCGTCGAGCGACTCCGTCCCATTTCATCTCGAAGGCCCAGCCGTCCCCGGCAACACGCCGAGGGGCGCCAGCATCGGGGATGGTTCCGTCGACGCGGAAGGCATAGGCCGAGTCTGCGGCATCTACCCGGGCGATGATCGGTGAATCGGCAGCGGTGCTCCCGGCTACTGCTCGTCCTCTATACCGGTCACACCGGATGGAGGCGGATAACCGGACGCTCCACGAGGGGGAGGGGATCGAGATAATCGTCCCGGTCCCGGCGCAGTCCCCAATGCAGGCACGCCGCGACCGGGCACCCCTCGTGACCGCTCTCGACGGTGCCGATCGGATCGCCGCGCCCGATGCGCCGCCCGGACACCACCGCGGCGACCACGGGTTCGTACGTCGTGCGCAGCCCACCGGGATGGTCGACGGACACGACAGGCTTCCCCGCGACAGTGCCTGCGAACACCACCACACCGTCACCAGCCGACTGGACGTCCTGTCCGGGAGACGCGGCCAGGTCGACGCCGCGGTGACCGGGCAGCCAATTCCGGTCGGGCGGGTCGAAGGCGCGAGTGACGGCGGGTCGGGGATCGAGGGGCCAGCCGAACGACTGGCCGGCGTGCGACCGGTCGGTCTGGAGGGGGCCGCCGTGTGCCGGGAGGGTCCCCGCGGTGAACACCAGCACCGCGAGGCAGGCGCTCCGGGACACGATCCGGCGGGCGGTCGCGATTCTCATGCAGGAAGAGTGCCGCCCGACGCCGCCATCGCGACAGACCCGGTCCGGGGCCTGTGGACAAAGCGGGACTGCTCCACAGGGACGACATGCGAGTTTAGTGATCCGGCACCTGGGCACGTACACTTGTCGGGCGGTCTGTGTTCGCAGATCGACTTCGCGCGTCCGCGCACGGTGTCACCCGTTCGTACGGTGTACACCCGATGGCCGTCGTTCGGTCCCGCAAGGGTTCGACGGGCATGTGGACGCCAGGGCGGGGATCGAAAGATCGCCCGCATCAACCGACACGAAAGAGAGACAACAGCCATGGCTGTCGTAACCATGAGGCAGCTGCTCGACAGCGGCGCCCACTTCGGTCACCAGACTCGACGCTGGAACCCGAAGATGAAGCGGTTCATCTTCACCGACCGCAACGGCATCTACATCATCGACTTGCAGCAGACGCTGACGTACATCGACAAGGCGTACGAATTCGTCAAGGAGACCGTCGCCCACGGTGGCACGATCCTGTTCGTCGGCACCAAGAAGCAGGCGCAGGAATCCATCGCCGAAGAGGCCACTCGCGTCGGAATGCCGTACGTGAACCAGCGCTGGCTCGGCGGCATGCTCACCAACTTCTCCACCGTCCACAAGCGCCTGCAGCGCCTGAAGGAGCTGGAGGCCATGGAGCAGACCGGTGGCTTCGAGGGTCGCACCAAGAAGGAAATCCTCATGCTCACGCGTGAGATGAACAAGCTGGATCGCACCCTCGGTGGTATCCGCGATATGGCCAAGGTTCCGTCGGCCGTGTGGATCGTCGACACCAACAAGGAGCACATCGCCGTCGGTGAGGCTCGCAAGCTCAACATCCCGGTCATCGCGATCCTGGACACGAACTGCGATCCCGACCTCGTCGACTACCCGATCCCGGGTAACGACGACGCGATCCGTTCGGCTGCGCTTCTGACCAAGGTTGTCGCTTCCGCCGTCGCCGAGGGCCTCCAGGCCCGCGCCGGCAAGAGCACGGACGCCGACGCCAAGCCCGAGGCCGGCGCCGAGCCGCTCGCCGAGTGGGAGCAGGAACTGCTCTCGCAGGCCACCCCGGCCGCCGAGGCCGAGGCCGAGGCCCCTGCTGCAGAGGCTCCCGCCGCGGAAGCTCCCGCCGCCGAGGCACCTGCCGCGGACGCAACGCCCGAGGCCTGATCCCGATGGACGGCCCCGACCGGTAGATCGCAAGATCCATGGTCGGGGCCGTCTGTTCGCGAGCGGCCCGGACATGTGCTGCGCCGCCCGCACTCCGAGACTTTCCATCACAGACACAGGAGGCTCGCTTCCATGGCGAACTACACCGCCGCCGACGTCAAGCGTCTCCGTGAGCTCACCGGCTCCGGAATGCTCGACTGCAAGAATGCTCTCGCCGACAACGACGGCGACTTCGACAAGGCCGTCGAGCAGCTGCGCATCAAGGGTGCCAAGGACGTGGGCAAGCGCGCCGAGCGCTCCACCGCCGAGGGCCTCGTCGTGGCCAAGGACGGCGTGCTGGTCGAGCTGAACTCCGAGACCGACTTCGTCGCCAAGAACGACGAGTTCAAGGCTCTCGCCGACACGATCGTCACTGCGGCTGCGCAGGCGCGTCCCGCCGACGTCGACGCCCTCAAGGCCGTCGAGGTCGACGGCAAGACGGTCGACGCGCTCGTGCAGGAGATGTCCGCCAAGATCGGTGAGAAGCTCGAACTGCGCCGCGTCGCTGCATTCGACGGCCAGTCGGCTGTTTACCTGCACAAGCGTGCGTCGGACCTGCCGCCGTCGGTCGGCGTGCTCGTCGAGTACACCGGTGAGGGCGACGCAGCCGCCGAGGCCGCGCGTGCCGCCGCGATGCAGATCGCTGCGCTCAAGGCCAAGTACGTCACCCGTGACGAGGTCCCCGAGGACATCGTCGCCAACGAGCGTCGTATCGCCGAGGAGACCGCGAAGGCCGAGGGCAAGCCCGAGGGTGCGCTCCCGAAGATCGTCGAAGGCCGCGTCAACGGGTTCTTCAAGGATGTCGTGCTCACCGAGCAGGCCTCCGTCACCGACTCGAAGAAGACCGTCAAGGCGATCCTCGACGAGGCCGGAGCCACCGTCGTCCGCTTCGTGCGGTTCGAGGTCGGCGCCAGCTAGAATGTCCGCTTCTCGACCCCGCCGGCTCTCTGCCGGCGGGGTCGAGGTGTGTCAGGGCACGCCCACCGGCACGCGCACGGCCGCCGCACGGACGGTCCGCCGCTGCGCGAACGGACACAACAAGGCGTGTCGTCTCGCGCCCGGTCTCGGTTCTACCGGGTCGATGAGGCAGGATGAAAGGGCCGATTCATGCGCAACCAGAGGAGAGTCATGTCCGAACACGCCCACGAACGGCCCGGTTTCCGCCGGGTGCTCCTCAAGCTCGGCGGCGAGATGTTCGGCGGCGGCACCGGCAAGGTGGGGCTGGATCCCGACGTCGTGACCACAGTGGCAGAGCAGATCGCCGAGGTCGTGCGCAGCGGTGTGGAAGTTGCCGTGGTGATCGGCGGCGGAAACTTCTTCCGCGGCGCGGAACTGCAACAGCGCGGGCTCGAACGCGCTCGCTCCGACTACATGGGCATGCTCGGCACGGTCATGAATTCCCTTGCTCTGCAGGACTTCCTGGAAAAGCAGGGCATCGACACCCGCGTGCAGACCGCCATCACGATGGGTCAGGTCGCCGAGCCGTATCTCCCGCTTCGCGCCCGCCGGCACCTCGAGAAGGGTCGCGTCGTCATCTTCGGTGCGGGCATGGGCATGCCGTACTTCTCGACCGACACCACCGCCGCGCAGCGCGCGCTCGAGATCGGAGCGGATGTCGTGCTGATGGCGAAAGCCGTCGACGGCGTCTATTCCGCCGACCCGCGGGTGGTTCCCGATGCGGTGATGTTCGAGGAGATCACCCATCGCGAGGTCATCGAGAAGGACCTCAAGGTCGCGGACGCGACCGCTTTCAGCCTGTGCATGGACAACTCCATGCCGATCATGGTCTTCAACCTGCTGACCAAGGGCAATATCGCCCGGGCCGTCAACGGTGAGAAGATCGGAACGCTCGTACGGTCATGAACGGACAACGGAACATGGAGGAACTGCCGTGATCGATGAAGCCCTCTTCGAAGCCGAGGAGAAGATGGACAAGGCCGTCACGGTGGCCAAGGACGAGCTCGGGGGCATCCGCACCGGACGCGCGAATCCCGGCATGTTCAACCGCATCGTGGTGGACTATTACGGCTCGCCGACGCCTGTCACGCAGATTGCCAGCATCAGTGTGCCCGAGGCACGCATGGTCATCGTCAAGCCGTACGAGCAGTCGCAGCTCGGCGCGATCGAAACTGCGATCCGCAACTCCGATCTCGGCGTGAACCCGAGCAACGACGGGCACATCATCCGTATCTCGGTGCCGCAGCTCACCGAGGAACGTCGCCGCGAACTCGTCAAGCAGTCCAAGTCGAAAGGCGAGGACGCGAAGGTTGCCGTGCGCAACGTCCGGCGCAAGGCGATGGAAGAACTCGGGCGCATCCAGAAGGACGGCGAAGCCGGCGAGGACGAAGTCAACCGCGCGGAGAAGGAACTCGACAAGACCACGGCCAAGTACGTGGCGCAGATCGACGAACTGATCAAGCACAAGGAAGCCGAGTTGATGGAGGTCTGACGGTGGGCAGAGCCGACGGGTCTTCAACCCCGCAGCTTCCACTCGGTGCCGCAGGCGACTCCGGTGCCACCCCCGCAGTCTCGGACTCGACATCCGGTACCGCACCCGCGAAGCCGGCCTCCCGTGCCGGTCGAGACCTCCCTGCCGCGATCGCGGTGGGGTCCGGGCTCGGCGGACTTGTCATCGTAATTCTGCTGTTCGCCCCGACTGCCTGGCTTGCGGTGGTCGCGGCGGCGATCGCCATAGCAACGTGGGAGGTCACCAAGCGCCTCCGTGAAGCCGACGTGTCGGTTCCGCGCGTGCCTCTCCTCCTCGGTGGGCAGGCGATCATCTGGCTGGGGTGGCCGTACGGCACCACCGGCGTACTCGGTGCCTTCGCGGGCACCGTGGTGGTCACCATGCTGTGGCGACTGTTCGATCGCGGCTTGGCGGCGCAGCCACACAACTATCTCCGGGACACCGCGGTAGCGGTGTTCACCGCGGCGTGGTTGCCGTTGCTCGCCTCGTTCGCGACGTTGATGGTTCTCGAAGATCAGGGTGCCGCCCGCGTCTTCTGCCTGATGCTGGTGTGCGTGGCGTCCGATATCGGGGGCTACGCGGCGGGCGTGCTGTTCGGTAAGCACACGATGGCCCCGGCAATCAGCCCGAAGAAGTCCTGGGAAGGATTCGGAGGTTCGCTGGTCGCCTGTGTGGCGGTGGGAATCCTCACCGTCACCTTCCTGCTCGAAGGCCCGTGGTGGGTCGGTGCCGTCCTCGGCGTGGTCCTGGTCTTCACGGCCACGGCCGGCGACCTGATCGAATCCCAGGTCAAGCGGGAACTCGGCATCAAGGACATGGGCACACTCCTGCCGGGCCACGGCGGCATCATGGACCGGCTGGATTCGATCCTGCCGTCCGCATTCGTCACCTGGCTGATCCTTACCGCCTTCATCTAGTGGCTGTCGGCAACAGCGGCCGGGGCCGGGGCGTGATAGCGAGCCCCAACATCTGGCGCTGGCCTGCGGTCTACGAAGAGGAGAACCGGGCCCAGGACTCCCGCGGCGCCGTCTATGCGGCGCTGCGGGAGTCGGTCGACTGGACCGGCCGTGATGTCGTCGACGTCGGATGCGGCAGCGGCTACCACCTGCCGATGTTCGCCCGGGCGGCGCGCACGGTGACCGGTGTGGAACCCCACCCGCCGCTCGTGGCGGCAGCACGGCGCCGCGTCGAGAATCTGTCGACCGTCCGGGTTCTGCGAGGATCCGCCGCGGCCCTGCCGTTGCCGGACGGCTCCGCCGATCTCGTCCACGCCCGCACCGCCTACTTCTTCGGCCCCGGATGCGGGGCCGGCATCCTCGAGGCCATGCGCGTGCTGCGGCCCGGGGGAGCGCTCGCCGTCGTCGATCTCGACGCGACCGCCCATCCGTACGGAGAGTGGATGCGCGCCGACCTCCCGCACTACGATCCTCCCGCCGTCGAAGCCTTCTTCCGAGCCCAGGGATTCGACCTGCGACGCGTCGACACGGATTGGGTTTTTCCGGACCGCGCAGCCCTCGAGCGCGTGCTGGGTATCGAATTCGGACCCGAGGTGGCGTCCCGGGCGATCAGGGAAACACCCGGCACGACATTGACCGTTCGCTATCGCCTCCACGTCCGCCGCAAACCGGCGGGCGTCGAAATACGCTGAGCCGGACCGCGTCGTGCCCGTTCAGCGCGACACGCCGACGTGGAACGCCCTCGCCAGTTCGGTGATCTTCTTCGCTTTCGCCAGTGTGGGCAGGTCGCTGCCGTCGTGCACACCGTGGCCGTCCTCGTCCAGTTCGTCGATCACCTGGCGTGCCCATCCGACGTCCTCGGCGCTGGGACTCGACGCCGCGTTGACATACGGCGTCCGCCATACAGCCATCGTCCCCCGCCGGTAGGCGAGCATCACAGCAACGACGAGTCCGGCCCGCTCCGGTTCATGGGAGAATGGATCATTATGGCTTCTTCTCTGCCCCTGGTATTCGACGCACCCAAGCGCGGCATGCCGCCGCGGCACCTCGCCGACCTCGATTCCGAGCAGCGACGCGAGGCGGTGCGTGAGCTGGGTCTGCCGGCGTTTCGCGCCGACCAACTCGCTCGCCAGTACTACGGGCGACTCGAGGCGGACCCGGCCAAGATGACCGACCTGCCCGCCACGGTGCGGGACACGGTGGGCACGGCACTGTTCCCGCCTCTGCTCACCGCGGTCAAGCACATCGCCTGCGACAAGGGCGAGACCCGCAAGACGCTGTGGCGCGCCCACGACGGCACACTCCTCGAAAGTGTGCTGATGCGCTACCCCGACCGCGCGACACTCTGCATCTCGAGCCAGGCCGGATGCGGGATGGCGTGCCCCTTCTGCGCGACCGGCCAGGGCGGTCTCGACCGCAACCTGACGACGGCGGAGATCGTCGACCAGGTGCGTGCGGCCGCGGCGGCGCTTCGCGACGGTGACGTGGCCGGCGGGCCGGGGCGACTGTCCAACGTCGTGTTCATGGGCATGGGCGAACCGCTCGCGAACTACAAGCGGGTCGTCGCGGCGGTCCGTCGCATCACCTCGCCGGCACCCGACGGTCTCGGTTTGTCCCAGCGCTCGGTCACGGTCTCGACGGTCGGATTGGCTCCCGCGATCCGCAAGCTGGCCGACGAAGGGCTGAGCGTGACGCTTGCCGTGTCGCTGCACACCCCGGACGACGAGCTGCGCGACACCCTCGTGCCGGTGAACAACCGCTGGTCGGTGAAGGAGGTGCTCGACGCCGCGCGTTACTACGCCGACAAGACCGGTCGCCGGGTTTCCATCGAGTACGCGCTGATTCGCGATGTGAACGATCAGCCGTGGCGTGCCGACCTGCTGGGCAAGAAGCTGCACAAGGCACTCGGCGCGCTGGTGCACGTCAACCTGATTCCGCTCAACCCGACGCCGGGCAGTGAGTGGGACGCAAGCCCCAAGCACGTCGAACGCGAGTTCGTGCGGCGCGTACAGGCCCAGGGCGTCTCGTGCACGGTGCGTGACACCCGCGGCCAGGAGATTGCCGCGGCGTGCGGGCAGCTCGCTGCCGAAGGCTGATACCGGAACGTCACGCGAGTACGGCGCGGTGGCTGTCGGTGCGACGTCCACCGCGCTGTTCCTCGCCCCGCCGGCTCAGACTGCTCGATCCTGGCGCTCGGCCTCGAGGTCCGCGGCGCCGAAGTACGCGGCCTCGAGGCGATCCCGGTCGGCCAGCAATGTCGCCGCGTCGCCCTGGAGAACCACCCGGCCGTGCCCGAGCACGATCGCGCGGTCCGAGACGGCGAGCGCGAGTTCGACATGCTGCTCGACCAGCACGACGGCGATGTCCTCGTCGCGAGCGAGATCCCGGAGGGCGGGCAGCATCTGTTCCACGACGAGCGGTGCCAGCCCGAGGCTCATCTCGTCGACCATGAGGATTCGCGGTTCCGCCAGCAGTGCGACCGCGATCGCGAGCATCTGCTGTTCACCGCCGGACAGGAGACCGACTGTGCGCGACTGCAACCGGGCCAGAGCCGGAAACCTGTCGAGCACAAGTTCTTCCCGTGCGTGGTCGGGTTTACGTCGGGCGAGACGAAAATGGTCGCGCACGGTCATGGCCGAAAACAGTCCGCGGTCGTCGGAGACGAGCCGGACACCGCGCCGCGCCATCCGGTACGGCTTCCGGTGGTCGACCGGGGCACCGAGGGCGGTGACCTGCCCGCCCATCGCCGGAAGCAGTCCCGCGAGTGTCAGCAGCGTTGTGGTTTTGCCCGCGCCGTTGGAACCCAGGATCGAGACGACCTCGCCGGCGGAGACCGTCAGGTTCACATCGGAGACCGCGGCGACACCGTTGTAACCGGACGTCATGGATTCGGCGGTGAGCACCACGTCAGCCATGAGTGGTCTCCATCGGTGTGCCGAGGTACGCAGCGATCACGGCGGGGTCCTTTCTCGCTTGTTCCGGTGTGCCCGAAAAGATCACCTTCCCGAACTCCATGACGTAGATGCGGTCGCACACACCGAGAACCAGCGACATGTCGTGGTCGATGAGCAACACCCCGGGGCCACCCCGCGCCACGGCGCGGATGCGCTCGGCGAAGTCGAGGCTCTCCTGGCTGTCGAGGCCTGCGGCGGGCTCGTCGAGCAGGAGCACGCGGCAGTTCCCGACGAGGGCACGTGCGACGCCGACGAGTTTCTGTTGTCCGAGGGTGAGATCGCGCGCCGTGGTCTCACCGAGGTCGCCGAGGCCCACCGCGAGCAGCGTCGAGGCTACGAGTTCGTCCGTGCCGGTCTTGCGGCGGCCGAACAGATCCCGCCACAGCGTGGCCGGTCCGCCGGGACGCAGCGCCGCGACGACATTCTGCGCAACGGTGAGGTTGCCGAAGAGCTCACCGGATTGCCATGTGCGGGAGAGTCCGGCGCGTCTGCGCAGATGCGGCGCACGTCCGTCGAGCCGTGTGTCGCCGAGAGTGATCTCACCGCTGTATTCGGTGAAGCCCGTGACTGCGTCGACGAACGTGGTCTTGCCCGCACCGTTCGGCCCGATCAGCCCGACGATCTCTCCGGCGTCCACCGTCACCGACACGTCGTCGTTGGCGACGACGCCTCCGTAGGTCACGGTCACGTTCCGCGCGGACAACCGCGCGGGCTTCTCATCCGGCATCACTCACCGCAACCTTTCTGTCATCGGCGTTCGGAGCGGAGTCGCTCCCCGCCGGGGCCGGTGGCCGCGACCGGCGGGTGCGGACGAGATCGCCTATCCGGGATGCTTCTCCCGCCACGCCGACGGGGTTGAGGATCGCGGTGGCGATCAGCGCCAGTCCGGAGATCAGGGCGTAGTAGTCACCGAAATCGAACACGTTGTGCAACAACACGTAGACGATGCCCAGCGGCCCGATCACGCCGGCGATCACCGCGCCGCCGACCGAGGTGATACCGCCCAGGTACGCGACCGCCAGCACCTGCAATCCCACGAAGACCGTGAAGGACTCCGCCGACAGCTGGCCTGCGCTGTATCCGATGAGGCAACCGGCGACACCGGCGATGAAGGCGGAGAGACCGAAGCCGACGAGCTTGGTCAGCCGCACGTTGATGCCGCTCGCGGCGGCGGCGCGCTCGTTGGCGCGCACGGCCAGAAACGTCCGGCCCGTGTCGCCGGACGCGAGCCGGATGAATCCCCAGACGACCAGGGCCGCGACGACCAGGACGGTGAGCGAGAACGACAGCCGCGCGATTTCGCTGCCTTCGCGCACACCGAGATTCATCCCGAAGAGCGTGGGGTTGGCGATGGGATTTCCCGACGGAGGGGTCAGGCTGTAATTGTTGAAGACGAACCGTTCGATGGCCAGGGCGGCCGCGATGGTGACGATCGCGAGTTGCGCGCCCCGAATTCTGAAGGCGGGCAACGCGACCAGCATTCCCAGCCCCGCCGCGACGAGTGAGCAGAACACCAGTGCCACCGGAAAAGGCAGACCCCAGCCGGTGGTCACCTTCGACAGCATGAAACCTGCCGCACCGGCGAATGCCGCCTGCGCCAACGAGATCTGTCCGAGGTAACCGGTGATCACCACGTACGACAGGGCGAGCAGCATCAGGATGACCGAATAGGTCAACCCGAAACGGTACGTGCCGGAGGTGACCGCCAGCAGTACCCCGGCCGCGACGACCACTACGGTGGCGGTGATCGGCCGGAAGCGCGGAATCCGCACATCGGGCAGCTTGACCGTCTGGAGCGAACCGCGGGACGGTATCCGTCCGCCGAACGCGAAGAGGATCACGATGATCACGAGGAACGGCACAACCTGGTCGACGCCGGATTGCGCCCACACCGGCCACCAGCTCTCACCGGTGAGAAGGTTGAGCACCGATTGGAATGCTCCGAGGGCGAGCGAGGCGATCACGATCGTCGCGACGGACTCCATCCGGGCGACGAGGAGCACCGCGAGAGCGGGCACGACGAGCAGCGAATAGTTGAGCGGATTCAACCCGGTCAGACTTGCTCCCAGGACGACACCCATCGTGCTGACGAACGACGCCATCACCATCGCGAGTGCGGCGAGGCGGTCCGCCGAGAATCCCATGAGCGTCGCCCCCCGCTCGTTCTCGGCGGCCGCCCGGGTGGCCGCACCGGCCCGCGTGAAGCGGAAGTATGCCCAGATCAGTGCGGAGAGCACCACCATGATCCCCGCCATCATCAACTCGGCGGACGAGACGGTGGTGCCGAAGACGTCGAGGGAGCCGTCCGGGACGATCGCCTCGATCGGAATGTTGTTCGGGCCGAACCGAAGCACCACCAGCGCCTGGATGGTGAGCATCAATGCGACCGAGACGACCACCTGCGCGAGTGCCGGTGCCCGCCGGACGGGCCGGAACACCAGGTAGTGCGTGAGAAGGCCGAGCAGCAGTGCCATGAGCAGCCCGATGGCCAGCGCCACCGGGGTGGACGGCTTCTCGTCGAACTCCAGACTTCCGATCGGCAGAACCAGTGTTCCGTCGCGGCGCAACTGCGCGAAGACGTACGCCCCCCACATCGCGGTCGCGCCCTGGGCGAAGTTGATGATGCCGGTCGACCGGTAGACGAGCAGCAGGCCGCCCGACAGCCCGATGTACACCGCTGCGAGGCCGAACCCCAAGACGATGAACTGCAGGTAGGTGCTCATGGTGTGCTCCGGTGCGTCTCAGTCGTCATGTGGTGATCGTCAGGACGCGGGCATCAGCGACGGATCGAGGTCGATGTATCCGCTTTCGTCCACCGAGCGGAGAGTCCCGTCCTCCTGGACCTCGAAGAAGATGGCCTGCGCGTTGCAGGTGGTGGCGACCCCGGGCCATTGCTGCCCGTCGCACGTCACCGTGGGTCCTGCGAACGAGGGGAAGTCCTTCACGGCCTTGAACGCGTCCGTGACCGTGCCCGCTGTGATCTCTCCGCCGTGTTCGGACAGGATCTGCGCGATGTTGACGATCGCGGCGAACGTGTAGATCGACCGTGACGACAGTTCGTCCCCGTAACCGACCGCGTCCATCGCGTCGGCGAAGACGTCGAGTTGTTCCTGGACCTCGGCGGGCGCCGACTCCTTGGCCAGCGGCACCCACAACCGCGGCTGTGTGACGATACCGGCGGCGTCGGATCCCATATCGTCGATGAACTGGGAACACGACCCCGCGAGGATGGTGTCCTCGTAGCCTTGCCGGCGCAAGGCCTGGAACAGGCTCGTGCAGCCGTCTTCGGGCAGAGCGATCACACCGGCCATGTCGGGGTTGTCCGCAAGCTGTGTCGCGGCAACGACATTCAGATTCGCGCCCGAGGCCGGGGGATACTGCACGCTGACATCGATCCCCATTCCCTCGGCGATCGGCATGATCAGATCGTCGACGTAGGCATGGGAGGTGGGCGATTCGTTGACCGCGAGAGACGCTGTCGTCTTCCCCATGGTGTCGAGCGCCGACATGCTGGCGAGCGCTGCGAACGACACCGGGCCGGTGAAGTAGAACGCCTGCCCGTATTCGGCGGCGTCGGCGACGAACGATCCGGCGAGCGTTCCGATGATGGGGATGCCCGCCGAACCGAGAATCGGTACTGCGGCTCCCATGCTCTGATCGACCGCGTCGATCACGAGCGGCACATTCTTCGAGACGAAACCGTTGGCGCAGTTGATGGCCGTCTCGGGGCTGCCGTCACCGCCGCACACATCCACTTCGAGTGGACGGCCGTTGATGCCTCCGAGCACTTCGTTGACGTACTGGACACCGGCTTCGAGCCCGTACGCGGTTTGCGGGTAGGCGGTTGCACCCTTGATCGGTGCCTGTGCGCCGATGACGATGGGGGCGCCGGTGGGTGCGGCAGAGTCTCCGGACCCCTCGCTGCCGCTCGAACCGCACGCCGACACGGTGAGTGCGGCCACTGCTGCGATCGCACCGATGTGGAGCTTCTTCATTGGTGTGCCACTTTCTCGAATCAGTCGCGGGAAGTGAGAGATCGGGCGACGAGTGTGTGTTCGGGGAGGTACGGCACGAGGCCGGGTTCGGGCTGCACGTCGAACGAGCGCAACGCGGTCGCCAGCATCGCGTAACACCCCACCGTGAACACGATGTCCATGAGTTGCTGCTCTCCGAACTCGCCGGAGAGCACACGCCACGTTTCGTCGGACACCGCGCCGTCACCGATCAGTTCGTCGGTGGCCGCCAGCAGTGCGCGGTCGATATCGGACCAGCCCGGCGCTGCGGGACCTTCGGCGATGCGGGCGATCTCGTCGGCCGCGATGCCGGCACGGTCCGCGAGGATGACGTGCTGGGCCCATTCGTAGTCGGAATGGCGGAGTATGGCGACTCGGAGAACCATCAGTTCCCGCTGCCGGATCGACAGTGTGGACTGCGCCAGCAAATGCCGGTTGAAGCTCAGAAACGCCATCGCCAGCGACGGGTGGCGGGCCAGCGTGCCGAGCAGGTTGGTTCCCGGTTGCCGGTCCTCTTCGGGCGCGTTGCTCGCGACGGCGGAACGGAACCCGGTGACGTACGCTGCTATCTCCTCTGTCCAATCCTCTTGGGGAGCAGGAGAAATCCGGACCATCGTGTTCGGTGTCCTTTCGTCGGGAAGATGAGTGCTCGGCAGAGCCCGATCTCAGGTGTTGCGTCCGCCGTTGACGCCGATGACCTGGCCGGTGATGTAGCCGGCCTCCTCGCTGACGAGGAACGCACAGGTCGCCGCAATGTCCTCGGGCTGCCCGATCCGCCCGACGGGCGTCTTCGCGGTTTGCTGATCGAGGTCGACGAATCCCTTCTCGACCGTCCGGCGCAACATGGGTGTGTCGATGAAGCCGGGTGGAATCGTGTTGACGGTGACACCGTGCTTGCCGAATTCCAGGGCCAGCACCTTGGTCAGTCCGACGACACCGGACTTGGCGGACACGTAGCCCGCAAGCTCGGGGGAGCCGCTGTGGAAACTCGAGGAGGAGATGTTGACGATGCGGCCCCAGCCTTCGTCGAGCATGTCGGGAAGCACGGCCTGGCAGCAGTCGAATGTGCCGGTGAGGTTGACCGCCAGCGACTTCTGCCACAACTCGGCGGTGATGTCGAGGAAAGGAGAGTCGAGGGAAAGCCCGGCGTTGTTCACGAGAACGGTCGGCCGGCCCAGACGGGAGCGCACCTCGGCGACACCGGCGTCGATGTTCGCTCGGTCGGTGACATCGACCTGCACACCGAGTGCTTTTCCTCCGGCCTCGACGATCGTGTCGGCCGTGGCGGCTGCGGCATCGCCGTCGAGATCGAAGATCGCCACCATGTTCCCGTCGGACGCGAGACGCAGGCCGATGGCCCGGCCGATCCCGGAACCTCCGCCGGTCACGATCGCGATGCGGTTGCTCATTTGATCGGCTCCCGTCCGGCGATGGTCGAGCGGTGCATCACGCGCGGCTGCGACCTGTCGAAGGCGCAGGCTCGGTGCAGCAGGCCGTGGTTGTCCCAGACAACCAGGTCACCGACCGACCAGGTGTGTCGATACACCCGATCGGGGGTCGTTGCACGCTTCTCGAGATCCTCGAGCAACGCCCGACCCTCCTCGAAGTCCATCCCCACGATGTGCGATGCGAACGCCCCGATCACCAGCGAGCGGCGCCCGGAATCGTGTTCCCAGACCAAGGGGTGCTCCCGCGGAGTCCGCGACGCCCACTCGTCCAGCTGTGCCTGCGTCGGGTTCGGGTAGGACCGGCGCTGGATGGCTTCGAAGGTGTAGACGGCGTGAAGACCGGCCAATCGCTCCTTCTCGTCGTCGGTGAGCGCGTCGTACGCGGCGTACGTGCTGGCGAACTCGGTCTCACCGCCTTCACCGGGAATGACTCGCGCGCTCAGCATCGACGCTTTCGAGGCAACGTCGTCGGTCAGGCCGTCGATATGCCAGAAGACGTTGGCGGCGAGGTACTCCGCGTTCCCATTGGCGGGATCGAAACTGATTTCCATGACTTCCTCCGCTGCCGGAGGCAGATGAGGGAATGCGCGCAGGGGGCCGAGCTTACGGCCGAACTCCACTTGCGCGTCGTCGTCGGCGTGCAGCTCGCGGAACAACAGGACGCCGTACTGCTCGAGCGCGTCCAGGCATGCGCCGGGCAAGTCCTCGTCGTGGAGCAGTCGATCGACGTCGACGTCGAGGATCTCGGCCCCGACATTCTCGCTCAGCTTTTCTATGGTGAGTGTGCGCATCCGTCATTCCTCGCTTGTGATCATGGGTTCGCGGACAGGTACCGTCGGCAGATTCGAATCCTGCTGTCAGCCCGGGATGTTCGGCTCCCGGACGTTGGTCAGCGGACGGGTGTACGAAGGGTCGCTCGTACTGCGGGACGGTGCGCCGTTGTCGTGGACACCGGGCACGTCGGCGAACGGGATCTCCATCGACGGAACCATTCCCGACCACTCGATCGCGTTGGTGCGCAGAGCGATACGCCACTGGCCGTCGCGGCGTTCCAGCCGGTCGATGTAGCGTCCGCCGGCAATCCAGTTGCTGTCGTCGAGGTTCCGGGCGGCGAACAGGTAGTAGGTCTCGGTGTGTGCGGTGTCGCCGTCGATATCGCACGTGTGTTGAGCAGATTGTGGTGGGTGGCCTTCTGGCCCCGGGCGTGCATGTCGGTGGACCAGTCGTACAGGTCCACCGGTCCGCCGACGAAGCTGCCCGCGGCGATGATCGCGTCGGGGTGGAAGGCGGAGAGGAAGAGATCGCGGTCGAAGCGATCCATCGCCCGGCTGAATCGGGTCAGCGTATCGAGAATGTCCTGGCGGTCGAGGACCGACTCGAGTCTGGCGATCCTGTCTGCGGAAAGTCCTGTCACCGGCGTGGTCATGGTGCGCTCCGTTGCATTCGGGGGGAGGAGTCGGACGTCGCGATCGGTGACCAGATGGGTTCGCCGCGCGTCGCCCGGAGAGACGGGATCTCTCTGCCGTCGATGTCTGTGATGCCGTAGTGCTGTGCGAGTTCGGCGGTGATGAAGGTGCCGCCCGAGTGGGTCATCACCGCCGGGTCGTTCGCCAGAGCCGCGACTACCAGACCGGGAAACTCCGGCGAACAGCCGTTTTCCGGACGCGTCGCGGAACCCGTCGCCAGTCCCGGGACGGCGGCAAGATTGCGTTCCGCGCGTTCGGTGAAGGTGAGCCCCTGCCAGAGCGAGACCGACGCCACGTCGTGGGGTTGGAGTTCGACCGCCATGTCGCGGGCCATCCGGTCCACCGCGGACTTGGCCGTCCCGAAGACGACCCCGTAGGTATAGGCGACGCCGGTATAACCGGACACCGCCACGATGAGCCCGGACCTTCGAGGAACCATCAGTGTTGCGGCGTGCCGGGCGGCCACGAAGTTCGATCGCACCCCCACATCCACCATCTCCCAGTTCGACAACGGTTTCTCCCAGAAGGGATCGGGGTCCGTCAGATCGTCGGGAAGCGAGAACGCGTTGTTGACGAGGATGTCGAGGCGACCCTGTTCGTTGCCGACGCGCTCGAAGAGGCCGGCGACCTGCTGGTCGTCCGCGTGGTCGACCTGGACGGCGACGCCGCGGCCCCCACGTCGATCGCATTCCGCGGCCGTCTCCCCGATGGTGCCGGGAAGTGGGTGCGTGCCGGGCGCTTTCGTGCGGCCGGTGACGTACACCGTCGCACCCTGGCCTGCCAGCGCCAGGGCGATACCCTTGCCGATACCGCGGCTGGCGCCGGTGACGACAGCGACTTTGCCCGACAACGCACCCATTCCAACTCCTTACCGCTGTGGCGAGCTACTTCCGTGTGGCGAGGTCGCCGGCGGCGAAGAACGCTTCGCTGTGATCTCCGGCGGCCTTGCCCGTGAACCGGTCGTCGCTGAACGGCGTGCCCATGACGCCCTGCGACCAGTCGACCGAGACGCCGTCGTCGCGGAACCAGTCGTAGAGCATCGTGCGTTCCGCGATCCGCCACTGTCCGTCGCGCTGCGCGAATCGATCGAGGTAGCGGCCGCCGAGGACGGTGTCGCGTTCCTCGGTGCCCATGTCGACGCGGTGGTAGGCGACGACATGGGTTTCAGCGAGCAACGCATCACCAGCCGGTTCGATGTGGGTCTGGCCGAGCAGATGCTGTGTCACCAGAACGGCGGGCGAGCCCGGAACGACCCATGCGAGGTAGTCGTCGAACGACCCCGCGAAGATGCCGAAATCCACGGTCGCGTCCGGCCAGAAGGCGGCGCGGACGGACTCACCGTCTCGGCGATCCTCGCCGCGCGCGAGTCCGACGACGCGCGCACGGACCCGATGGTGTGCGAGAAGCACGTCGAGGTCGGGGTCTTCGCTCACTCCGGGCCGTCCTCGGACGCGTAGCCGATCACGGCCTTGATCTCGAGGTAGTCGTGGAAGCCGAATTCGCCCCACTCGCGCCCGTTCCCGCTCTTCTTGTAGCCACCGAACGGAGCACCGAAATCGAATGCGCCGTTGATGGTGATGTTGCCTGCGCGGATTCGACGTGCGACGCTGCGGGCCTGCTCGAGGTCCGCGCCGGCCACGAATGCGGCGAGGCCGTAGTCGGTGTCGTTGGCGATATCGACGGCGTGATCGATGCTGTCGTAGCCGAGGATCGTGAGCACCGGCCCGAAGATCTCTTCGCGTGCGATCGTCATGTCGTTCTTGACGTCCGCGAAGACGGTGGGCTGCACGTAGTACCCGACGCTCAGTCCGTCCGGACGCCCGACACCGCCGCCGACGAGAGTCGCGCCCTCGTCGATGCCCTTCTGGATCAGCGACTGGATCTTGTCGAACTGTGCCTCGGACACCACCGGCCCGATCGAGAAATCGCCCTCGGGGTCGCCCACGGTGATCTGCGACAGCGTCTGCGCCGCGACATCGATGGCTTCTGCCATGCGCTCGCTGGGAACGAGCATGCGCGATCCGGCGCTGCAGGTCTGGCCGGAGTTGACCATCATGGTGGCGACGCCCGCTCCGACATTCGCGGCGAAGTCGGCGTCGTCGAGAATGACGTTCGGGCCCTTGCCGCCGAGTTCCTGCGTCACGCGCTTGACGCCCACCGCCGCGGCGGCGGCGATGTCGATTCCGGCGCGCGTCGAACCGGTGAAGGACACCATGTCGATATCGGGATGGCCGGAGATCGCCCGGCCGACGCCGGCGCCGTCACCCTGGACCAGGTTGAACACGCCCGCGGGGACACCCGCTTCGTGCAGGATCTCCGCGAAGACCTGTGCGCTGAAGGGCGACTGCTCCGACGGCTTGAGCACCATGGTGCAGCCGGTGGCCAAGGCGGGGAACACCTTCACCGCGATCTGGTTGAGCGGCCAGTTCCACGGTGTGATCAGGCCACAGACGCCGATGGGCTCCTTGGCGATGAGGGTGCCGCCACGCTGCTCCTCGAACGTGAAGTGCTCGAGTACGTCGATCGCCGTGGTCAGGTGACCGAGTCCCAGGTTCACCTGGAAGCCACCCGCCAGCGCCTTCGGAGCGCCCATCTCCTCGGTCAGTGCGGACGCGAGATCGCCCATTCGCTGCTGGTAGATGTCGAGTATGTTGCGGAGCACGCCCAGTCGCTGCTCGCGGCTCGTCTCGGACCAAGCGAGAAAGGCGCGACGGGCGGCTCCGACCGCTTTGTCGACGTCCGCGGCGGAGCCGAGTGCGACGATCCCCGCGACCTCCTCGGTAGCCGGGTTGACGACCTCGAAGGTCTCCGACTGCGCTGGATCGACCCACTGCCCGTCGATATAGAACTTCCGGTACTCACGCATGTTTGCCCGATTCTCTCGTGTTGTTCGACCCGGAGGTCACTGCCGAACTCCGGAAAGGCGGTGTCACTGCTGACCTTCGGCGTACCAGGTACGGAACTCGTCGTAGCTGGGCATTTCCTCCGAGTTGGCCTTGGGGTCGACGGCCACGTGGATGACGCCCGGCTTGCCGCTGGCGTAGGCGCGTTTGATCGCGGGCGCGATGTCTTCGTCGCGCTCGACGTACTCGCCGTAGCATCCGAACCCTTCGGCGACCTTGTCGAAGCGGGTGTCCTTGCTCCAATGGACACCGGTCTCCAACGATCCCTGACCGTAGGTGCGCTTGTAGACACCGACTTCCAGGCCCCAGGCGTAGTCGACCGCGACGACACAGACGAGCGGGAGACCGAGACGCGCAGCCGTTTCCAGTTCGGCGATGTGGAACTGGAACGACGAGTCGCCGGTGATGAGCATCATCGGCCGCTTGCCTCCGGCCGCGACCCCCGCGCCGACGGCGTAGGGGAGACCGGTGCCGAGATGGCCGAAGTTCTGGTTCCACATCACGTCGTGCGGCTTCGCCTGTGAGTACGTCCAGCCGAAGATGGTGGTGGCGCCGCCGTCGCGGACCATGATGCCGTCTTCCGGGAATGCCTTGGTGGCCTCGACGATCAGGCGGGCCGGGTGCACCGGGGACATGCCGGACGGTGCCGTCTCCGCGAGCTCCGCCAGCTGATCGGCGTCCTGCTTGATCCAGCCCTCGAGTTCCGGCGACGGGGTGCGCGGGGAGTCCTTCAGCGCGTCGACAAGCTGGGGCACGATCGCCCGCAGGTCGCCGACCAGCGGAACGTCGATCGGCCGGTTCACTCCGATGGCCGAGGGATCCTGTTCGACGAGGATCCAGTGACGGTTTGCCTCGTTCGCGACCCAGTGCCGTCCGCGACCGAAGTGCACCGGCTCACCGAGTTCGGTGCCGATGGCCAGGCACAGGTCGGACTTGACGACCGCGTCGATGGCGGCGGCAGAGAATCCGTAGGGGAAGGTCCGGTCCTCGAGTCCTTCGATGTAGGACGTGCCGCCGGAGGTCTGGATGACCGGGCAGGCCATCAGGTCGGCGAGGGCCTTCACGGATGCGCCCGCCCGGGACGTATGCACACCGTGACCGATGAGCAGAACGGGTTGTTTTGCGGCACCGATCAATTCGGCTGCCTTGGCGACGAGGTCCGCACCGGCGGTCTGCCCGACGAGGCGGTAGGCCTCGGGCGGGAGAACGGGGGGAAGGTCGAGTTCTTCCTGGATGACGTGCTGCGGGTACTCGATGTAGACCGGACCGGGAGTGCCGGAGAGGGCTTTGCGCAGGCCCTCGCGGATGATCTCGTCGGTCTGCTCGGCGTATTCGATGCTGGCGCTGTACTTCACGGAGTTCTCGACCAATGCCATCTGCTGCACGAACTGGATGCGTCCGCGCCGGACGCGTTGTTCGGTGATCCGGGCGCGTTGCCCGCCGAGGAAGATGACGGGGGAGTTCTCGACCTTGGCGCACATGATGGCGCCCGCGAGGTTCGCGAGTCCCGGCCCGAGCGTGCCGATGCACAACGCGGCCTTGCCCGTCATACGGGAGACGGCTTCGGCCATGAAGCCGGCGGACTCCTCGTGGTGAGGCGCAACGACGTTCCAGCCGCGCTCCTCCGCGAGATGGAACAGATGAACGAAGTTCGGATCGGGAATGCCGAAGAGGGTGTTGATGCCCTCGGCTTCGAAGAGATCCAAAATGCGTTCGTAGACCTTAACCGACATGCGTGCTGCCCTCCATGGCTATCGCAAAGCTTTTCGTGATGTGGTCGACGTGACCGGAGACGGCCGGCAGGATCCACGGATCGTCCGTGTTCCGGATGGCGTCGATGTTTTCCGCAACCTCGTCGATCGACCATGACGGGCGGTAGACCCCTGGGGTTTCGGCGACGAACACCTTCGCCACCCGGCCGGCGATCGCGGCGAACATTTCGCCGGTGAGCGAGCAGGACTCGTGGGCGAGCCACCCGACGACCGGAGCCGCGAGTTCCGGTCCCATCGGGGGGTACGACGACGTGTCGAGTCCGTCGGCAAGCCTCGTCAGAGCCGCCGGGATGATGACGTTGGACGTGACGCCGTGGTCCGCGCCTTCGATCGCGGCGACGTTGGACAGCCCGATCATCCCGGCTTTCGACGCCGCGTAGTTGGCGACGTTCGCGTTGCCGTAGATGCCGCCGATCGACGAGGTCAGCACGATTCGCCCGTATCCGGCTTCACACATGAGGGGGAATGCCGGACGGACGACGTGGAACGCCCCGCGCAGGTGAACGTCGAGGACCGCGTCGAAGTCCTCGTACGACATCTCCGACAGCGACGCATAGCGATTGTTACCGGCGTTGTGGATGAGGATGTCGATGCGGCCGTAGTTGTCGAGCGCGGCCTGGACGATCGCGCGGCCACCTTCGGCGGTCGCGACGGATTCGGTGCACGCGACGGCCTCGCCGCCGGCCGCGCGGATTTCGCGAACGACTTCGTCCGCGGGGCCGGAGTCGACGTTGTCTCCGTTGATGGCGGCGCCCGGATCGTCGACGACGACCTTGGCACCCAGGGATGCGAGCAGGAGCGCGTAGTCGCGCCCCAACCCGCGGCCGGCGCCGGTGATCACGGCGACGCGGCCGTCGAACCGCAGGTCAGACATCGGACACTCCTCGTGCCGTCGCGATGTGGGGGTGGGGTGCAGGTGTCACTTCTCGAGCACCAGACCCTCCAGCTTCCCTGTGCTACGCCAGTTTTCGAGAAGCTCTGTGAGTTCGTAGAAGCCGCCCCAGAAGGGATCGCCGAGGAACGAACGGCCGCTCGGCTCGCCTTCGCTGTTGTAGTAGCCGGGAGTGCACTCCGTCGTGAAGGTGCTGTTGTCCACCGAGTACGTCCGGACGGTCTGGATCCAGTCCTCCTCCGCCTCGGCCGTGGGCTCGACGACGGTGGCGCCGCGGGTCTGCGCTTCCTTGATGATGTAGGCGATGTGGTCGGCCTGCTGCTCGAACATGAGGGTGGTCGACGCGGTGACACCGCCCTGGACGAATCCGGTCGCGAAGTGGTTCGGGAACCCGTGCGCCATGATGCCGTGCAGCGTGCGGAAACCCTTACCCCAGTGGTCGTAGAGCGAAGTGCCTTCGCGGCCGGCGAACGGCGCGATGTCGAACTGGCGCTCGAGCGCGGTGGTGATCTCGAATCCGCTCGCGAAGACGATGCAGTCGAACTCGTGCTCGACGCCGTCGACGACGATGCCCTTCTCGGTGATCCGTTCGACGCCCTTGGTCTCCGACACGTCGACGAGGGTGACGTTCGGGAGGTTGAACGTCGGAAGGTACTCGTCGTTGAACACCGGCCGCTTGCACATGTTGCGGTAGTACGGCTTCAGTTTCTCCGCCGTCTCGGGGTCTTCGACGATCTCGTCCACCCGGCGACGGAGGCGCTCCATCGCCCGGTAGTCCTCGATCTCCTTCAATTCCATGAACTTCGCCGGATCCGCCAACGCTGCCCAGCCGTTGGTCTCGTTGAGCTTGGCCGCCATGTTGCGGGCGACCTCGGTCCACCCGTCGCAGATCAGGTCGGGTTCGCCCGGGTTGTAGAAGGCGAAGGCCGCATTGTGGAAGTTGCGCTGCCGCGCCGCCCGCCAGCCCGGTTCGAGGCTCTCCACCCATTCGGGGTCGGTCGGGTAGTTGGCCCGCTCGAAGATGTAGGACGGGGTCCGCTGGAACACCGTCAGGTGCTTCGCGCCACGCGCCAGGTGCGGGATCGCCTGGACGCCGCTCGAGCCCGTGCCGATGATGGCGATCTTCTTGTCGGCAAGCTTGTCGAGCCCGCCGTGCAGGTCGCCACCGGTGTAGTCGTAATCCCAGCGGGCGGTGTGGAAGGTGTGGCCCTTGAAGTCGGTGATCCCGGGAATGCCCGGAAGCTTCGGGCGGTTGTAGGGACCCTGCGCCATGACGACGAAGCGAGCACGGATCTCGTCGCCCCGATTCGTGCGGATCTGCCAGCGATCGATCTCGTCGTCCCACTCCAGGGAGCGGATCAGGGTGTGGAAGATCGCGTTGTCGTACAAGCCGAACTGCTTACCGATGCGCTGGGCGTGCTCGAAGCATTCGTCCCCCTTCGAGTACTTCTCCTTCGGCATGTAGCCGGTTTCCTCGAGCAGGGGGAGATAGCAGTACGCGTCAGAGTCGATCTGGATGCCGGGGTAGCGATTCCAGTACCAGACGCCACCGAAGTCGCCGCCCAGTTCGACGATGCGGAAGTCGGTGACGCCGGCCTGCTGAAGACGATGTGCCGCGATGAGACCGCAGAACCCGCCGCCGAGGATGACTACCTCGATGTCGTCGGTGATCGGTTGCCGTGGCACGACCGGCATGTGCGGATCGCCCTCGTAGAACTCCGAGAACTCGTTGTCGGCTTCGAGGTACTGTTTCTGGCCCTCGGGGCGAAGTCGCTTGTCGCGCTCGGCGAGGTACTTCTCTCTGAGGGCGGGGATGTCGACGTCGGGCGTCTGGGTGGGGGCGCAGTTCTGCATGCGGAGGTCCTCGGCTAGGGGTGGGATTCGGGCTCAGGCGAGATCGCGCGGAGCGCCGGTACCCATGTAGGTGGCGAGATTGTGGTGGAGATTGGCGACGCTGCGTTCGCGGTACGGATTCGGCTTGGGACCGGAGAACCCGCGGGTCTTCATGCCCTTCTGGACTGCGGCCATGTTGTGGAAGTCCTGGGGAAGCACCGTGCGCCAGCCCGGGTCGTCCGCCGGGGTGTACTCCCATTCCGTCTTCGGCTCCTCACCGGCGGGGAAGAGTTCGTACACAGCGGCTTCGAAGATGCACTTGTCGGGGTCGTCGCCGTAGGGACGGGCGCTGTAGCAGAGCATGTTGTTGAGGGCATGCCCGATCTGGAAGTTCGGGAAGATCTGCCACGCGGTACCGCTCTGGGCGACCACCTCGGGTGGAACGGTCGGCCACACCACGCCGCGTGCCTCGTCGTCCCGGCGGGCCGAGTCGAGCCAGTGCCGCAGCACCTGATCGGGAGGCGTGCCTTCGGGCAGCTCGTCGATCAGCCGCTGTGCGGCGTCGACCAGTGTCCGGGTGGTGTTGGTGTTCGCGTTCTCCCACGTGAAGTTCTGCAGCTGGATGGTGGCCTTGCGCGCGTCCGGACCGTTTCCGACCCGGAGCTTCGCCTGGTTCTCCTCCATGCCCTTCGGCGCGTCGTAACCGATGTTGCTGTGCTTGCCCTGCGCTCGCGACCATCCCAGGAAGTTGCCGAAGTTCATGAACTCCGGGTGGGTGTACGGCACGTGGTAGGTCTCCATGAAGGCTTCGAGCGCGACCTTCCAGTTGCAATCGAAGACCAGCCATTTGCGCCAGCGGTACCGCATGTTCTCGAGCTGGAAGTGATCGAGCAGGGAAGCGGCCGGCTCGAGGTAGTCCCGCAGCGGCTCGGACTCCGGGTCCATGTTGATCCAGATCCAGCCGCCCCAGGTGTCGACCTTGACGTCCACGAGACGGGACCGCTCGGCCGTCAGGCTTTCCTTCCAGTCGTCCCGTTCCGGCGCAAAGGTGTTGTTGCCGTCGAGGTCGTAACGCCATCCGTGGAAACCGCACACGAATTGCTTTGCGCACCCGTGCGCTTCGCGGGCGCCGGCCGGGGTGTCGACGAGTCGGCGCCCCCGGTGCGAACAGACGTTGTGATACGCGCGGATCGTCTCGGGGGACGTGCGCACGATGATGATCGAGTCGTCGAGAATCTCGTAGGTGAGGAAGTCCCCGACCTTGGCGAGTTCCTCGACGCGGCCGACCTGTTGCCACACCTTCGCCCAGAGTTTGTCGCCCTCGGCGCGTGCGTATTCGCGGGAGGTGTACGCCTCCACGCCGATCGTGAGCGGGGTCGAAAGCGGTTCGGTGGACGCAGTGTCTTCGATGTTGTCGACAGTGTCGGTCATGGGATCTCCTCTGAAACCGTGCTGTGTCAGCGTGTGATGGCGGCGCGGAAGGTGTCGTCCTTGAGGAACAGCGAGGTGTGGTCGGCGCCCATGTGGGTCCACTTGAGGTTCAGTCCGCCGTCCACGAGGATCGTCTGCCCCGTGATGTAGCTCGACAGTTCGGACAACAGGAAGAGAATTGCCCTTGCCTGTTCCTCGGGTCTGCCGCGGCGGCCCATGGCGATGGCACGACGGTCGCGCTCGACGTCGTCGTCGACATAGGTCCCGGAGGCCGGGGTCGCGGTGACCCCGGGCGCGATGGCGTTCACACGGATGTTGTCCGTGGCGAGTTCGACGGCCATCGTGCGTGTTGCCGCAACGAGTGCGGCCTTGGCAGTGCCGTATCCGACGTGGAACGGCGCGGTGTTCATGCCACTGATCGACGAGATGGAGACGATCGATCCGGGCAGTGACCGCGACTTGAGTTCGGTCGCCACCGCCTGGCTCATGAAGAACATCGTCTCGAGGTTCTGGGCGAATAGGGCTCGCCAATCCGCCCGGGTGACTCGGGTCGACGGCATCCACGTGGCCGGTGCGGCGCCACCGGCGACGTTGACCAGTCCGTACAGCTCGCCGTCCGTCCGGCGAGCGGCCTCCAGGGCTGCGGCGATCCCCTCGTCCGTGGATGCGTCCGCTGCGACCGGAACCACTGAAAGCCCCTCGGCAGCCATAGGTTCGATGTGTTTACCGAGGTTCTCCTCGGAGCGGCTCACCGCAACGACTGTCGCGCCGGCCTGGGCGACCATTCTGGTCACCGACGTGCCGATGCCGCCGCCCGCAGCCCCGGACACGATGACCGTGCGTCCGCTGAGATCGAGGAAGCTGTTGTTCATCGGGGTGCTCACCTCTGCTCACGGATCGCGAGGATGCTGCCCTCGGCGTCGGCGGAGACGTACAGCGTGCCGTCGGGGCCTGCGGCGATTCCGGCGAACGGTCCCTGCGGGCCGGCGAACGGAACGATGCCCTTGAGAGGTTTGGGTGTCACGCCCTCGGGCGCGCCGACCGGCAGGTGCCGGGCGATGATCTGCTGCGCCTTGGTGTCCAGGTCCACACTGATCAACTGCTTCGACCCGGCGTCGACGATGTAGAGCTTTCCGTCGTGCACGAGGATCCCCTGCGGCCGTTCGAGACCGTCGACGAGCGTGTCGACACCACTGCTCGTGACGGAGACGACGCGTCCCGCTCCGGCTTCGGAGACGAGAAGGGTTCCGCCTGCGGTGAATGCCACACCGGTCGGGTCCTGCAATCCGGAGGCCAGCACTTCCGACTGTCCGGACCGGACGGAGTGCACCTTGCCGGTGCCGAGGTCCGCGACCGCCACGGTTCCGTTCCCGGAGACCGCGACGCCGTAGGCCTGGGAGAGTCCGCCGAAGAGCGTCTCGCTCTCGGCGGTGGAGGGACGGTAGCGGGAGACGTGAGTGTCGCCGGCGACGATGAATTCGCCGTCCCCGACGGCCGTGACGCCGCGGATGTAACCGGGCCAGCCGGGGTGGAAGAGCATTCCGGCGGTGTGCAGTTCGCCGTCGGAGCCGAGCGCGAGCAGGAAGGTTCCGTCGGCGACGAAGAGGGTGCCGTCCGGGCCCACCGTCAGATCCAGCGGCCAGGTCAGCCCGTCCGCGAGGGCCGTCTTCGTCTCGCCGCCCCCGAGCACCTCGGTGATCTGCCCGGTGAAGCTCGACACGAACAGGCGGTCGCCGACGAAGGTGAGATTGTCGAGGCCCGAACCGATGTCCGCGATGACGGTGCTTTCGCCGTTGCGGGGGTTGATGCGCAGCACCTGTCCCGAGGCCACCTGGGGAGAGATGATGTAGCCCTCGGCGTCGAACTTCAGCGCGACCGGCACGCCGAGGTCGCCGGCGACACGCTCGGGTTCACCACCGTCGGGATCGATCCGCCAGATGTCGTTGGTGCCGAGCATCGGGTAGTACAGCTTTCCGTCCGGCCCGACTTCGAGGGCGTTGGGGAGCTGGAGGCCTTCCGCGAGGATCTTCGGTGCACCGCCGTTGAGATCGATCTCCATGAGGCGACCGTCGGGGCGGCATTCGTCGACGAAGAGCCGGCCCTGGTGGAAGGTGATGCCATTCGCGCCGGGAAGGTCGTCGCGCAACAGGCGGGTGCTTCCGTCCTTGCCCCGCACGCTGACTCGGCCGTCGTAGTACTCGGTGATGTAGAGCTCGCCGTCCGGGTGGAAAGCCAGGTCGTCGGGCGCGGTGATGTCGCTGCCCATGGCGCTGATCGTCTCCAGTGCGCCGGTCTCCGGGTCGAAGGCGCTGATCTGGCTCCCGGCCACCTGTGCGACGTAGATGCGGCCGTCCGCGCCGGCACGGATCCCGTTTGCGCCGAACAGCCGGCTGGGAGGCGTGAGCCGTTCGAGACTCCATCCTTCGGCGAGGCTGGTCGATGAACCTGTGTAGCGCGACCCTTGCGTCAAGGTGGGTCCCCTTCTGTAAGAGAACCGAGTTCTGCGTTATTCGAGAACATGGTTCTGCCGTCATGGGCGCGAGAGTGGGCCTGTCGTGACGTGCATGCGGAGAATCGGTGTAAAAGTAGTGACGTAAGCCACTCCCGGCTGTGTTTCGCAGTTAACCACGAACGCGACAGCGTTACAAGTATTGTTATCCTTACAAGGATAGACGAAGTGCACGTCGGCTACGGCGAGAATCGCATTCTCGTCAAATCGCCCAGGGGATCCGAAGGGCTGGACCGACGCCGACTCGGCCCGCTACACGACGAAACGGCCGGGCACGGCGTCGAAACGCGGTGCCCGGCCGTTCGGTGGCGTACCGGGTGGGAGTGCCCGTGGAGTTGGGGAGTGCTTACATTCGCGAACGCCGGCCGGAGCGAATGGCGTTGCGCTCGAGTGCGGCCGACGCGTTGACCACGCTGTCGCCGAAGCGTTCGAGTACGAGGGTCTGAGTCGCGGCCAAGTGCACGCGCGCCAGACGTTCGGCCTCGTCTGCACGGCCGGCCGCAATTTCCTTGACGATGCGCTGGTGGGCCCGGACCGCTTCGTTCGCATCCTCTTCGGCCGGGTACTCACCGCGTCGGGTGAGGGCCTCTGCCCATGCCTCTTCCTGCGCCGACCACAGTGCGACATAGCTGCTGACGGCGTAGCGGATCGTGACGTTCGGTGTGAAGGAGACGACGAGATCGTGGAACTCGCGCGCTGTCTGTGTGAAGGCGACGCCATCGCCGACCACCTGGGCGGAACTCTCGACTGCCGCTTCGAGGACGGGCACGACCACTTCGAGTCGGTCCTCGCGTCGCGCGCACTCGGCTGCGCACATCGGTTCGAGCATCTGCAACCCGGCCGCGAGGTCGCGCAGGGTCACACGGGCGCCCTGAAGCGAGAGTCCGAGGTGGTAGGCCGCGGAGAATTCGTCGGGGCGATGCACTTCCGCGCCGCCGACATTGCCTCGGCGCACCGTGACGAGGCCCTCGGTTTCGAGGATGCGAAGTGCTTCCCGGATCGAGGGGTAACTGACGCCGAAGTCCTTGACCAACTGATCTTGCGTCGGCAGGCGGTAGTTGTCGTCGGACAGGATGTGGTCGCGCAATTCGGCGGCAACGGTCTCGGCGATGCGGCGTTGGGGTACCCGGCCGCGCCGCGGGGTCGTCACGAAATGCGCCTTCCATACATGGAACGTGAGTCTAGCGACAGGCTGTCTATTCTACCAAGTATTAGGAGGTTAATTCTCTTAAGCATTGCTATCCTTGTTAGGATTGTCGTAATGTCCGGGCATGGACTTCACGATGGGTGGGGCGGCCCCGGAACTCCGGAGTGAGCTGCGCCGGCTGGTACACGAGCACGTCCCCTCGCACTTTCTGGGGGCGTTTACCGACGACCCCGCCGATCTCGAAGCGGCACAGGCGTTCTGTCGGCTCCTCGCCGACCGTGGCCTGCTGTGCATGACGTGGCCCGAGGAATTCGGTGGTCGTGGAGCGTCGATCTGGGAGCAGACGGTGGTCCGCGAAGAGATGTGGGCGCACCACGAGCCCAGGGGCGCACAGTATATGGGCGTGAACTGGGTGGGGCCGACGATAATGCGTCACGGGACCCCGGACCAGCAGAGCACCCATCTGCCGCCCATCGCGCGGGGCGAGGCGATCTGGTGCCAGGGGTTCAGTGAACCGGGATCCGGTTCGGACCTCGCCTCGTTGCGGACCGCTGCGCGCCGTGACGGCGACGGGTGGCTCATCTCCGGCCAGAAGATCTGGACCTCCTACGCCACGATGGCGCAGTGGTGTTTCCTGCTGGCGAGGACCTCGACCGGCGCGCGGAAACAGCAGGGCCTCACAGTGTTCCTCGTGCCGATGTCCGATCCTGCCATCGAGGTCCGGCCCATCCGCGCCATGCTCGGGCCCCACCACCTCAACGAAGTGTTCCTCGACAACCTCCGGGTCACCGACGCCGATGTTCTCGGCACGGTGGACGAAGGCTGGAAAGTGGTGCAGGAAGTGCTTGCCTACGAACGCGTGGGCATCGCCCGGTACGCCCGATGCGAGCGTCTCCTGCAAGCGGCGCCGTCGGTCCTCGGCGACCGGTGGGACGATGTGCCGGACGAACTGAAAGCACGCTGGGCAAGGATGCTCACCCATTGCCGCCGGGCCCGGCTTCTCGCCTACCGGGTGGTGTCGCTGCAAAGTGCCGGCGACGTGCAACCGGGCGACGCCGCGGCATATCGGATCGCCGTGACCACGCTCGATCAGGACAGTGCCGAGGTACTCACCGAGATAGCTGCCTACGCGACACCGCCCGACGCCGATGCGAACCGATTCGACGACGACACCGCCAAATGGTTCCGGCGCGCGGTCGAAGATCACTGGCGGTATTCACAAGCAGCCACCGTGGCATCGGGAAGCATCGAGATGCAGCGGATACTGCTGGCCCGAACCCTTCTGGCGGCATCATGAACACGGAACTGAGCACGGAAGCAACCGACTACGGACGCGAAGTGGTCCGAGCGCTGGAAGCGGCCGGAGGTGACGACCTCACCCTCGCAGTCGAAAACGACCCCGACCGTCGCCGAACGACCGTGGCACCACTGCTCGGTGAGCTGGGTGCGTGGGATCTCGATCCGCGTGGCAACGCCGACGAACTCGAGGCATCCGCCGCCCTGTGCCGCAGCGTGGGCTACTGGGCGGTGCCCTACCCGGTCGCGGAGCGGTTGGCGCGCCCTACCGATCTCGACGTCGACGGACTGCTCGTCGTCGCGGACTCCGACCCCAAGGCGCCCGTCGGATGTCTCGATCTACGTTGGGCCGCAGTCTCGCTGGACGGACGGCGCAGTATCGCGGTGGCACGGCCCCCGAGCACCCCGCCGAGAACCTCGGCGTTCGTCGCGCAACTCGACCTGCAGCACGTCGACGACAACGGTGCGACGGACCTTGCGCTCGCACTGACCCTGCCGTGCTGGACGTTGCTCGGAATGCTCGACCGGGCTATGGAGTTGACGCGCTCGCACGTGCTCCTTCGTGAACAATTCGGTGCGCCGCTCGCCAAGCTTCAAGGTGTCCAGTTCCAGCTCACCGAGGCGGAAGTCGAACGCACCGGACTGGACGTACTCGCGAAGTACACACTGTGGAGCATTCAGGCCGGCAACGCCGAAGCAGTCGACGATGCGCTCGCACTGCGCCTGGCGGCCGTCGAAGCTGCACAGACGGTGTTCCGGGTCGCGCACCAGTTGCACGGCGCGAGCGGGTTCTGTGACGAGACGACGCTGTCCTGGATCTCGCGGTACAGCTTGCCGATACGACGCATCCCGTGGGGACCGTCCGGGACGCTCGACGCGTTCACCCGCCGGATCGGGCGGCGTGGACTGACGGGATTGTTCGGTGACGCTCACGAGAAAGCGATGCGATGAACTACGAATTCCCGGGCGCCCTGACCGTGACCTGCGACGGCCCGATCCGCATCGTCGAAATCAACCGCCCCGACGAACTCAACGCCGTCGACAAGAATCTGCACCGGGCACTTGCGACCGTGTGGCGGCAACTGGCGGCCGACACCGACGCCGCGGTGGTGATCCTCACCGGAGCCGGCCGCGCATTCAGTGCCGGTGGTGACCTGGACTGGATCACCTCGTTCCTCGACGACCCGGTCGGGCGCGACGAGAGCATTCGCGAGGGTGCCGAGATCATCGACGAGATGTTGCGCTTCCCGCTCCCCGTGATTGCCGCGGTCAACGGGCCGGCAGTCGGCCTCGGCTGCAGCGTCGCCGTGCTCTGCGACGTCGTCCTCATGTCGGAGAAGGCATACCTGGCCGATCCGCACGTGGCAGTCGGTCTTGTCGCGGGGGACGGTGGCGCTGCCTTCTGGCCGTTGCTCACCCCGATCATGCGGTCCCGGGAGTACCTCTACACCGGAGACAAGATCACGGCGAGCACGGCGGTCGAACTCGGCCTTGCCACCCGCGTCACCGCACCCCAGGATCTGTTGCCCGAGGCCCACCGCCTCGCTGCCCGGCTCGCCGCCCAACCCGCGCAGGCATTGCGGGATACGAAGCGAGTGGTCAACATGTACCTGTCCCAAGCGCTCGGCGGTCCGATGCAGGCCGGTTTCGCGGCTGAGGTCGCGACCATGCAGTCCGCAGAGCATCGGGACCGGCTGACCGCGCTCCGGAAGAACGCGTCGAGACAGAAGGAGTCGACGCGATGAAGTCTGCGGCCCCTACGCTCGCGGAATTCCGGGCCACGGTCCGCGACTGGTGTCGCGACCACGTTCCGGCCGACTGGCGCCGGGCGCAGACCGGAGTGCCGGACGGCGAGTTCGTGCGATTCCAGAAGGAGTGGTTCCAGACGCTGCGCGAGGCAGGCTTCGCTGTGCCGCACTGGCCGAAGGAATGGGGCGGCGGGATGCCGGTCGCCGAACAGGTCGTGCTGTATCAGGAACTGGCCGCACACGACGCGCCTCGTCTGGTCCTGCCCTTCGTATCGATACATCACGCCGCATCGACGCTGCTGGCGGCGGGCACCGATGAACAGCGGGAGCGCCACCTGCCCGCGATCCTCGACGGAGAGATCTGGTGCCAGGGATTTTCCGAGCCCGGCGCCGGATCGGACATGGCTGCGCTCACGACGAGCGCACGCAAGGACGGCGATACGTACGTCGTCAACGGGCAGAAGCTGTGGGCGAGCGGCGCGATGCACGCCGATCGGTGCCTCCTGCTCGCCCGCACCGATCCCAGCGCCCCGCAGCGCCGCGGCATTTCGTACTTCCTGATGGATATGCGCACACCCGGAATAGAGGTACGGCCCATCCGGCAGGCGACCGGAGAATCGCACTTCTGTGAGATCTTTCTCGACGACGTGATATTGCCGGAGACCGACCTCGTCGGTCCCGAGAACGAAGGCTGGCGCGTCGCACAGGAAACGCTCGGGGCCGAACGCGGGATGACCATGCTCGAACTCGCAGAGCGGCTGGGCAACGGTGGATTCCGGTGGCTCGTCGAGTTGTGCGCCCGACCGGGGCCGCTCGGGACGAGGCCACTCGACGATCCTCTGGTCGCCGACCGACTCGCCCAGTTCGAGATCGAACTCACCGGACTGCGCGCGCTGTGCGCCGAGTTCGTCGCGGACGATCGGCCCGGCCCGGCCGATGCGTCGATCGTCAAGCTTTATTACAGCGAATTGCTCCAGCGCATGACCGGCTTCGGCACCGAGATCGCCGGCCTCTCGGCCCACACCCAGCTTCGCAAGCCGTCGTCGAGCGGATGGGAATCCGGTGCATGGGTACTGGATTTCATCGGGTCGTGGGAATGGACGATCCCGGGTGGAACCAGTGAAATCCAGCGCACCATCATCGGGGAACGCGGCCTCGGCCTGCCCTACGAACCGAGAGGCAACCGATGACGGAGTCGCTCACCGACCTTTCCGAGTTTCACGACGATGTGCGCGCGGTCGCCCGAGACATCCTCGGCCGATCGGGAAGCGAGACCGCGCCGGGGTGGGAATCGATCGCCGGCTCCGGTTGGCTGGGATTCGAGGCACCGGGGGAGTTCGACGGTGCCGACGCGACTTTCGCGGAAGTGGCGGTGGTGCTCCGCGAAATCGGTCGTGCGGCCGCTCCCGGCCGGTACCCGGCGGTCGCCGTACTGGCGATGGGGGCACTCGGTCTGCTCGAGCCTTCCCCGGATCGTGACCGTTTGCTTCGCGACACCGTCGCGGGGACGTCTGTTCCGGTCTTCGCCGCAGCAGGTGAGCCCACGGGCCGGATACCTTTCCGTCTCGAGTACGTGCCGGGCGGCGCAGTTCTCGACGGCACGGCGCCCTTCGTTCTCGGGGCGCCCGGAACCGACCGCATTCTCGTGCCGGCCGAGGAACCCGACGGGACGATCGTGGTCGTCGACGTGGATCGGCGAACTCCCGGCCTGATGGTCACCGAGCAACCGGTGATCGACGCGACCCGCAGTTTCGGTTCCGTCCTTGCGGCAGAGTTACGCGTTCCCTCCGAGTCGGTGTGGCGATTTCGCGGCGACCCCCGGGAGGCGATCGGACACCTTCACGACCGGGCCGCGGTGGCGGTGGCATGCGACAGCCTGGGTCTGAGCGAGGCGATGCTCGAGGCCACGGTCGCCTACGCCGGCGCGCGGGAACAGTTCGGCCGCAAGATCGGTTCCTTTCAGGCCGTCAAGCATGCGTGCGCCGACATGCTCGTTCAGGTGACGGTCGCGCGGAGGCTCGTCGATGCGGCCGTTCGCGGCATCGCAGGCAGGGACGCGGACGCGTCGGTCGCGGCATCGATGGCGAAGTCCTATGCGTGTGCCGGAGCAGTCGAGATTGCCGGTAAGGCAATGCAATTGCACGGCGGTATGGGCTACACCTGGGAGAGCGGTATCCACGTATACCTCAAGCGGGCGACGCTCAACCGTTCGCTGTTCGGCTCGCCGGCGTTGCATCGCGCGCGTGTGGCGGAGCGGTACCGGGCCGGAACCGGATGAAATCGAAGAGTCTTCGTGATCGCTGAGAGTCCACCTCTCACCGCTGAGGTACACGCAGCATCGCGCACGCGATGTCGAGGACTTCGGTTTCGAATGTCGTCAGGTCCGGTGCGGCGCCGCTGTCCTCGGCGCGCTCCCAGGTGGCGAACGAGCCGATGACGAAGCGCACCATCAGCCCTACCCGGCGTCGGGCAGCGCCATCGGGAAGGTCGAGCCTTTCCGCGATCCGGATCAGAAGAGCGGTCAGCACGTCGAGGGACTCATCGCTGGGGTAGTAGTCGGCTCCGACGTTGTCCGGCCCGGGAACGGTGAGAAACTCGAGCGGTGCGGCAGCGAGCCACTGCTCGTTGAAACGTGCCCAGTAGCTCGGGTTACCCCGAGCGACCTCTGTGGCGATCGGGTGGACGTACGCGTATACGAGGCGCTCGATCGCGGGTGGCGCGTCGAGTTCGGCGACTTCCACGAGTGTGGCGCGCTCGATGTTGATCCGCGGCGCATGTCGGCTCCAAACCGCGTCGAGCAGGCCGTGCCACGATCCGAAGTGGTACGTAATCGCCGAGTTGTTCCGCTGACCCGCGGCTTTGGTGAGTTCGCGCGCGGACGTCCCGTGAATTCCCTTGAGGGCGACCAGTTTCTCCGCCGCGTCCAGAAGAGCGAGGCGACCTGTTGACACTGCCATCCCCCTACTGTACTAAGAAGCTCACCTCAAGTATTAATACGTTCTTCTTAGGGAGCTCCATGAACGACTCCTCCACCCGTTCCGTCCTCGTGGCCTTCGTGCTCGCCTCGATGCTGGGCCTCGCGGGGTGTGCGAACGACGAATCCGCGGAAGGAGGTGAGCTCTCGCCCGGGTCGCTGGTCACCCACCGGGCGCTGGCCACCGCTGCGGCGCTGCCGAGCGCGGTACGCACCGAGTTGATCACCTACGTGTCCGAAGACGCCGCCGGACAACCGGTCCTGGTGTCCGGCACTGTCGCGATGCCGCGAGGCGATGCGCCGGAAGGCGGATGGCCGGTTGTCAGCTGGGCACACGGGACGACGGGCGTCGGTGACGCGTGCGCTCCGTCGGCCGACACGGCAGGCGGACCCGCACACAGTTACGTCTCGAGAGCGGGGGCGATGCTCGATCGCTGGGTCGCCGACGGGTACGTCGTGGTCCAGACCGATTACGAAGGGCTCGGTACGCCCGGTGGGCATCCCTACATGAACGGCGAGAGCGCACGGAATTCGGTCGTCGACATCGTGCGTGCGGCACGTGAACTCGATGCCGGCGTCGGAACTCGGTGGACCGTGATGGGGCACAGTCAAGGTGGGCACGCCGCCTTGTTCACAGCTGCCGGTGGTCTTGACCGCGCTCCGGAACTCGAACTGCAAGCGGCGGTCGTGCTCGCGCCCGGAAGCAGAACCAGCGACGTCGCGGGATTCTTCGCGTCCGGCGGCCCGGGGATCGAGCAGGCGTTGAGTTTCCTGCCGGTCCTTCTGCTGGGTGCGGAGGCGGCCGACCCGAGCCTGTCGGCCGACGCGATGCTCACCGACTCCGCACGCCCGTTGCTTGCCGCGGCCCGCACCGGGTGCATGGACGATGTGCGTGCGGTGGCTGAAACGGTTCCCGTAGACAGCCTGTTCGCGCCGGATGCCGAGATGAGCCGTATCGGGGAGTATTACGCGACCCAGGAACTCGAGTCACTCACGCCGGCCGTGCCGACACTGGTCGTGCAGGGCACCGCAGATGTCCTCGTCTCCCGGGCCGCCACCGACCGGATCACCGAAGCGTTGTGCGGCAACGGTGCCGCACTGACCTACAGCGTCTACGACGGTGTGGACCATCGGGGTGTGCTGGAGGAATCGTTCCCCGAGGCGAAGGCTTTCGTCGACAAGGTGCGGACCGGAGAAGCTTCCCAGCCGACCTGTGGCTGAGGCTCACAACGTTGGTAGCTTTCTGCCCGCTCAGCGGGCAGAAAGCTACCAACGTTCCGTCACCCGAGACGCGCGACAGCCAGGTCCCGGATCTCGTTCGACTTGATCTTCGCGCTGCCCGTCAAACTGATCTCGTCCTCGTCGAAGAACAGCACTTCGCGCGGAACCTTGTAGCTCGCGAGTCGCTCCCGCAGGTACGACCGGATCCCGTCGACATCGAGGTCCGCGCCGGAATGCGCCACGATGCACGAGACGACGACCTCACCGAGCGTGTCGTGCGGAACGCCGACGGTGCGGGCGACCTTCACCCCGGGATGCGCGACGAGTGCCTCGTCCACCTCGAGCGGTGACACATTCGCGCCGCCGGTCTTGATGATGTCGGTGAGCCGGCCTTCCCAGAACAACCGGCCCGCCTCGTCGACGTAGCCGCCGTCTCCGGTGTGGAAGAACCCGTTGTCGTCGAGCGTCTCGCTGAGAGGTGTACCGACGTATCCGAGCATCAGGGTCGGGCTCTTGACGCAGATTTCGCCCCGCTCGCCGCGTGGCAGGACTGCGCCGGTCAGCGGTTCGACTATCTCGATCGTCACGCCGGGCAGTGGTTCGCCACTGCTTCCGGCAGCGACCTCGGCCGGGGTGTTGGCGGGGTAACACGCGCTGATCGTGAACGTTTCGGTGTTGCCGTACGCGTGCCCCGGTTCGTACCACTCCGCCGTCACCGTGGGATGCCGCGCGACCGGGGTGTTGAAATCGACGTAGAGCAGACTGCTCAGATCCGCACCGTCCCAGTTGGGTGCGCCCACGAGTTGTGCCCACTGGTGCGGCCAGGCGAACGGGAAGTTCACCCGTTCCTTCTCGATGAGGTCGAGTGCTTCCACGGGGTCGAACGTGGGTTGCAGCACCAGGCAGCCGCCACTGGCGAGGGTGTTGCCCAACGCCATTGCGAAGTTGCCGGACCAGAAGTAGCCGTTGGCCGTCCAGCATCGGATGTTGTGTTCCGGTGCGAATCGGTACATCCGCCGGAAGCGCCACATCTGGATACTCACGCCGCGGTGGGCACTGAGAATTCCCTTCGGCTTGCTCGTCGAACCCGAAGAGAAGAACAGCACGGCGACGTCACTGGGCCGCACAGCCGCCGCGGAGGCTTCCACCAATGCGCGCGGCTGCGCCTGACCGTGGGCCAGGAATTCCTCCCACGACGGAACCGACGCGACTCCGTCGGGGGATCCGACCATGGCGACGTAGCGCAGAAACGGGTACTTCGCCGACTGCACCACGCCGGACGTCGTGGTGCCGATCTGCGGTTCCAGACCGGCCAGGGCGGCGGCGAAATCCGTTTTGAGGACGGTGCGCTCGAACAGCAGAACCGACACCCCCGATGTCTCGAGCATGTAGTCGAGTTCGGCCGGGGTCGAGAAAGTGCTCAAGGTGACGGCGACCCCTCCCGCGAGGGAGGTGCCGAACACCGCCGCGATCCATTCGGGCCGGTTCGTCATCAACACGCCGACGCGGCCGTCCTTGGTGAGTCCGACGCCGCGCAGTGCCCGTGCCACTTCGATGGCGCGTTCCCACAGGTCGGCATAGGTCCAGCGTGTGGTGCCGTCCGCGTCGTGCATCACGAGCGCTTCACGGTCGCTGTACAACTCTGTCACTTCGCGCAGGAAACCGGGCAGGGTGAGGGCACCCAGACCGGGCTCTTCACTCAGCGGAGGTCCCGACACGATCGAAACGGACTCCACCACTTCCGTTTTCGTTTCAGTGCTCATGATGACTCCCTTGTCTACGGTGCCGTCAGAGCGGCAGCTCGACCTCGGCGGTGGAGGAGACGAGGACGTTGCCGTCCTGATTGGTCAGGCGCAGCTTGACCTGGACGAGAGGCACACCCCACGTGGTGTCGGTCTCCTTGCCGACGACCTCGGCGTCGAAGTACGTCACGTCGCCCTCGAAGGCCGGGCCGCGGAAGTCCGACTTGATGTGGCGCACCATGCCTTCGTGCCCTGCCCAGTTGGCCAGGAAGTCGGTGCACCACGCGCCCATGGTCGCGCCGTAGCCGTAGGCCCGGGCCATGCCGACCTCGCCGGCCTTCTCGGCGTCGATGTGACCGCGCGACGGGCCCACGTACAAACCGTCCCGCTTGCGCGGGTCGATCATGGCGCCTTCTTCGTCGAAGCCGAAGCCTTCGACCCAGCCCGGATCCTGGTTGATCCACGGATCCTCGACGCCCTCCGGTGCCACCCATTCGAAGGTGCCCCAGATGTTGAAGAGGAACGCCCGGTATTCGGTGGTGAACGTGGCGATGCTGTGCGGTCCGATCACGCGGCGGGGGAGGGTGTCTCCGACCTTGACCTCGTCGAAGTGCGGTGACGTGCCCGCCCAGTTGGACAACAGCCATTCGTGGCGCAGGGCCTCGATCTCGAGGAGTTCCTCGTTGGTCCACTTCTTGATCTCGCCGAGCTGATTCTCGTACATGCCACGCTTGGTGGCTTCCGCCGAGAGATAGCGGATCGCAGTGGAACGTTCACGGGCGACCAGGGCGCCGTGCTGATTGGTGTGCGTGGTGTCGCCACGCGAGAACATCGTGGGACCCGCGAACTTCGTTTCCGTGACCTTGTAGTCGTGGAAGCGGCGATCCTGGAAGAGCTTGTCGCCGGGGCGGACCGGGACGCCGTAGAACCACCATTCCTCGCCACCGAAGATCAGGTGGCTGTTCGGGATGTAGCCGACGCACGCGGGTGCGGCGCCGTGCCCGAAGTCGAGAGCCACCGCGATGGACTGGGGCGCGACCAGGCCTCCGAACTTGGATTCGCGCGCGAACGTCTCGTTCCAGTGCAGGGGGTTGGGATTGTCCATCGCCATGGCCCACCGCCGAATGTCGGACGTACTGCACGGATCCCAGAGTTGCCCGCCGCCGACCGGCTTGCCGACGCGGTGTTCGACGTCGGACAGGTCCAGTCCCACGGTTCCCGGCGCTGAGGACTTCTTGCTCATCTGTGCTCCCGATTATCGATTGACGTCGACGACGATGCGCCCGCGCACCGTGCCGTCCATGAGGTGGTCCGCCGCGGTGATCGCTTCTTTCAGCGACACTTCCCGGGCGATGGCGTCGAGTGCGTTCGCGTCGAGATCGCGGGACAGGCGAGCCCACGCGGTCACACGTCGCTCGCGCGGCGCCATCACGCTGTCGATCCCGAGCAGGGACACGCCGCGCAGGATGAACGGCGCGACCGAGGCCGGGAAATCCATGCCCTGCGCCAGTCCGCATGCGGCGACGGCACCGCCGTAACGTGTTTGCGCACACGCGTTCGCGAGCGTATGGCTGCCGGCCGTATCGACGACGCCGGCCCAGCGTTCCTTCTGCATCGGCTTGCCGGGCCCGGACAGGTCCGCGCGGTCGATGACGGTGGACGCGCCGAGTTGCTGGAGGTAGTCGGCTTCGGACGTCTTTCCGGTCGCGGCCGCCACGGTGAATCCGGCCTTGGTCAGCAGCGCGATCGCGACACTGCCCACACCGCCTGTCGCGCCGGTGACGAGAACTTCTCCTTGATCCGGGGTGATACCGAAGTTCAGGAGGGCCTCCACGCACAGGCTCGCGGTGTAGCCGGCGGTGCCGATCGCCATCGCTTGCCGGGCCGTGAATTCGTCGGGCAGGGGGACGAGCCAGTCTCCGTCGAGTCGCGCCCGCTGAGCCAGTCCACCCCAATGGGTTTCGCCGACTCCCCAGCCGTTGAGGACGACCCGGTCTCCCGGCGACCACTCTGCGTGGGCGCTGTCGGTGACGACGCCCGCGAGGTCGATTCCGGGGACCATCGGGAACTTGCGCACCACCGGGGATTTGCCGGTAATCGCCAGTGCGTCCTTGAAATTCAGCGTGGAATATTCCACATCGATGGTGACGTCGCCGTCGGGGAGATCGCTGTCCTCGAGGTTCTTCAGGGTTACCGTCTGGCCGGCGTCGCCCTTTTCGATCACTAGTGCCGAAAACATCTGTAGAGACTTCCTTCCTTGGTCCGCCCGTGGTGCGTTCGGACGTTGCACTCCGACCGCACCGTACTTCAATCATTACAAGGATGGCAATACTTGAATGTTCGGGCTGGACCGGTGATACTCCCTGTGATCGTCGTCACGATGCATCGCGTTCGAGTGTGGGAGTCGTTTCTGGGCGGCGAGAGCCGTCACGCGCCGAAATCACCCGATTTCCTGCTCACCGACCCGCGCACCGTGTGCCTCATCCCGGCTGTTCCATCTCCATCGAGAGGTCCCCATGTTCCGACACAGACGTTTCCTGCCCGCGGTAGCCGCGGCATGCGCCGCGGCGCTGCTGCTGACCTCGTGTGGCGAGTCGAGTTCCGACGCAGGCGCGTCGACCACCGAGGCCGGTGACCCGGTCGCGGGTGGCTCCCTCACCGTCCTGCAGACCGGCGAGCCACGTTCGCTCGATCCTGCGGCCCTGACCAACTATTGGGCGTTCCAGCCCACCCTCGGCAACGCGCTGTACGGGACATTGATGATCAACGATGTCGAGTCGCTCGACATCGAGTACAAGATGGCCACCGACTTCTCGACCACCGACGGCGGAGCCACGTTCACTCTGAAACTCCAGCCCGACCTCGTGTTCACGGACGGCACCCCGCTCGATGCTGCTGCGGTGAAGTTCAACTGGGATCGCCTCGTCGATCCGGCCCTGGGCTCGACATCCGGCCGGTGGGCGGCCCAGATTGCCGAGACGCGTGTCGAAGACCCGACCACGCTGCAGGTCACGATGAGATCCCCCAACCCGCACTACGCGCAGTCCATCGTGGGAAGTTCGCTGAACTGGATCGCGTCGCCGGCCGCTTTGGCGAAGGGTCCGGGCGAGTTCGATGCGAACCCCGTCGGTGCGGGTCCCTTCACCCTGACATCGTGGACGCGCCAGGATGCGATCGAACTGGCCAAGAATCCCGACTACTGGGATGCGCCCAAGCCGTATCTGGACACTCTCACCATCCGGACCGTGAGTGACACGAACCAGCGCGTGAACGCGATGACGACCGGTGCCGCAGATCTGGCGTCCGAAACGAACTGGGCGAGTCTGAACAAGGTCGAAGCCGCAGGGCTGAACACCGAGGTCGTCCCGACAGGTGGCGGGCAGTTCGTGGGCATGAACTTCGCACGCGCTCCCTTCGACGACGCCCGTGCACGCCGGGCGGTGTCCCTCGCCGTAGACCTCGACGCGATCAACACGGCCGTCTACAACGACGAAGGTCAGATCCCCGGGACTCTCTTCGAGGAGAGCTCACAGTTCTTCAGTGACATCCCGCTCAAGGAAACCGACCCGGCGGCCGCGCAGAAACTGTTCGACGAGTTGGCCGCTGAAGGCAAGCCCGTCTCGTTCACATTCCTGTCCTACCCGACGACGGAGAGCCGCACACTCGGCGAGGCACTGCAGGCGCAGCTGAGCGCGTTCCAGAACGTCGAGGCGAAGGTGGACGTCGTCGACTACGCCCAGGCGACTGCACGCACCGGCGCACGCGACTTCGACATGCTTATTTCGTCGGCCGTCATCCAGGATCCCGACAACCCGCTGTGGCTGGCCTTCCACAAGGACTCGTCCGGCAACACGGTCGGCGTCGACGACGCGGAACTCAACGCAGCACTGGACGCCGGCCGCATCGGTGTGACCGTCGAAGAGCGTACGGCGGCCTACAAAACGGTCCAGGAGCGCCTGGTCGAGCTGAACCCGGGCATCTGGTACTACCGCGCTGTGCCCGCCGTCGTGTGGGGCAAGAACGTGCAGGGAGTGGACGTGTACGCCCTCGGATCGCCGTTGCCCGAGGAGATCTGGGTCACCGACTAGTCCCGATCGCCACCGCACCCGCGGAGAAACTATGACAGGAATACCAGAGTGACAGTGAGCTGGCGAACAATGCCACGTGTTGCTGGTGGCCTTCGTGTCGCTCACGGTTGTCGCGGGTTGCGGTGGCGCGACGGGTCGGGAAACGAAGGGGCCGGGTCGGAGACGGCCGTGCGCGGAGCGAACTGTGATGGCGGTCAACGTCGACGGTCAAACGCCGAGGGCGAGGAGTTCGTGCCGGAGATGGCCGTCGTTCGAGTCGGAGGACGGCATCACCGTGTCTCGTGGGGCATCAACGGTGGTGAGCGTTGCGATTACGGTATGCGAACGGTTCCAGTATCGATCCCTTCCTGGATCTGCTGGATGCATACCTCGCGGGTCTGTCCGGATTTGGCCATACACGTCTGGACGAACGATTCGTCTTCGGTCGGGTAGGGACGCTTCGTCGTGGTCGGGATTGCGTTCGGGTCCGGCAGGATTGCCCCGGACGGGGTCCGGCACACTGTCCCGTCGCACACTCGCGAGTTCGCTGCAACTTCGGCGGCGAGCACGTGGTCGTGTTGTGACTGGCAGTGGTTGGAATACCCGGTCACCGAGCCGTCCGACCAATATGTCTCGATCGGCCCGAGCCCGATCTGGCACGAGACGATGTACGGCTCGGCGACGGTCTCCACTGTGGAAGGCTCGACAGCTGCAGGAGCGACCGCCTCCGGCGTAGGTTCGGTCGCCGTGACTTCCACGCGGGTCGGCGCCACCGTCGTTGTGCTGCTGATGGCGGTAAAACTCGACGTGCTCGGTGCAGTCTCGCCCTGGCTACTACACGCCGTCGCCGTAAAGGCGGCGAGAGCCACGGCACACGCCAATGTCTTCACAGTCGACTACACCGGTTCCGGCAGCACGGTTGTTACAAGCACAGGACCGGTCCCGACTGCATATCTCCCGGCGGGCCGCGTAGGCGCCGAGCTACCGGAACCGGAGCTGCAGCATCAGAACTACCCTGGGGACGGCATCGGCCGCATGTCCAGGGCCCGCGGAGTGCAAGTGCGCGCCGGACATTCTGCGGCAGGCAGACAGCCGGCAGTGTTTCTCAGCGGCCGGACCCGTCGACGAGGCGGTCGGGGGCCGGCGTCCGTACCGGGTAGCCGGAAGATCAGCGCGCCGTCCACCCGCCGTCCACGACGATGGTCTGGCCGGTGACGTAGCTACCGGCGTCACCGGCGAGCCACACAATCGCGCCGACGATGTCGTCGGCGGTTCCGTCCTTCGGGAGCGGAGTGTTTCTCCGCAGGTATTCGGAGGCGCGTTCACTGTCGTAGAGCGGCCCGGTGATCTCGCTGCGAAAGAACCCGGGCGCCACCGTGTTCACCCGGATCGAGTGTCGCGCCCACTGGACGGCGAGCTCGGCCGTCAGACCGGACAGCCCGAGTTTGCTTGCTGCGTAGGAGGCCTGGGGGATACCGGGGACCCCCACTCGTCCACTGATGGACGAGACGTTCACGATGGCGCCGCGCCCGGCAGCGCGCATGTGCGGGAACACGTCCTGTGCGAGCCGGAACGGCGCCAGCAGGTTGAGGTCGAGGGTACGGCGCATCGCGTCGAGCGGTTCCGACTCGGCCCGCTCCTCCGTGAACATGCTTCCGGCTGCGTTCACGAGGATTTCGGGAGGCCCGAGCCTCTCGGCCACGGCAGGCACGACTTGTCCGATCGCGTCGAGATCGGTCAGATCGGCGGCCACCGCGAAGCCGCCGATTCGTTCGGCGAGTTCTTCGAGCCGGTCTTTCCGGCGGGCCACGACGGCAACCTCGGCGCCCAGGCCCGCGAGGGTTTCCGCGACGGTCGCACCGAGTCCGGAGGACGCGCCGGTCACGATCGCCACCCGGCCTTCCAGGCCGAACATTCGTGTGACGATCTCGTTGTTCAACGCCACGGGGCGCTCCTCGGGTTCGGGGGTGGATCGATGTACGAGCAGAGTGTCACGTCGGGTCCGGCACGGACCGCTGGTGCGCGTCGACGAGTTCGCACAACCCGGCACGCTGGATCTTGCCCATGGCGTTGACGGGCAGGGAGTCGATCCGGCTCCAGATCTCCGGGACCTTGTACGGGGAGAGTTCACGTCGGCACAATTCGGTGAGCGCGTCGAAATCCGGTTCTTTTCCGGAACTTTCGACGACCGCGGCGACACGCTGGCCGAGCCGGTCGTCCGGCACCGGGTACACCGCGACTTTCGCGACGTCCGGATGGGTGGCGATGACCCGCTCGACCTCGAGCGGATAGACGTTCGCTCCGCCCCGGATGATGACGAGTTTCTTACGGTCGACGACGGTGAGCCAGCCGTCGGCGTCCACGGTCCCGATGTCGCCGGTCGGGACGGTTCCGGGTTCCGGTGCCCGGATGTTCCCGTCCTCGAGGTAGCCGAGCATCGGCGTCCACGCGTGTGCCCAGCGTCCGGTGGTCATGCCGGTCAGCCGCAGCTCACCCGGCTCACCGGGAGGAAGGCGACGACCCTCGTCGTCGTACGCGGCGACGTCGTACTGGGGCAGTACCTGTCCGCTCGTTCCGGGCCGCCATGTGGTGCCCGCCGGGTCGATGGACACGACGGTAGGTGCTTCCGTCAGGCCGTAGGTGACGCGCGGTATCAGCCCGTGTGCGTCGGCGAAGGATCGGCGCAGACCGTCGGGGGTGTCGCTGCCGCCGCTCCACACCTCGCGCAGCGAACCGAGATCCAGGTCGGGTCGCGCGGCGAGATCGTAGAGCTGGGCCGGGGCGCCGTTCCATACGGTGACGCGACGCGAGGATATCCAGTGTGCGACACCCTCGAGGTCGCGCCGGTTCATGATCACGGCGCACCCGCCTGCCTGCGCGGTGAGCAGGGTGGAGAGCACCATGAGATTGAGGATCGTCAGCGGGAAGCTGTCTCCCTTCCGGAGTTCCCGGCCCCAGCCCCGGGTGGCGACCAGCACCGCTCCGGGCAGGAGAAGGTTGCGCTGGCTGTGCACGATGGCTTTCGGTGTCCCGGAAGTTCCGCTGGTGAAGGCGATTCCGGCAGGCTGATCGAGATCGTGGGCGAGGGGCGGGCACTCGTGGCCGGCCGCGAGGAGTTCGGCCCAGCGATCGGGACCGACACACCGCGACCCGCCGGCCTTGTACTGGGGTCCGGCGAGCACCACGGTCGGCGCGCAGATGTCGTGCAGGTTCTGTTGCTCTGCGGCGGAGAGCGCTTCGCCGACGCCTGCCCAGACCGCGCCGACGCGTTGCGCTCCGTGGAAGGCCGCGACGATGTCGAGGTCGTTGGGCAGGCACGCCGCCACCCGGTCGCCGGGCCGGACGCCGAGGCTCCACAATGCCCCCGCGGCGCGTCGGGCCTGATCGTCGAGTTGGGCGTACGACCACACTCCCGAGGCGGCCTCGATCGCCGGTGCGTCCGGGTGGGACGAAAGGGCTGCGTCGAGCACCGTGTCGATCGTGCCCGAGAGGGCGCTGGTTCTGTCCACCACCCAGTCATACCACTATCCTTGTAAAGATTCATCTGATAGTTTTGCGCCGTTCCCGGAAGGCCCGCGCGCCGGGGAATCCGACCCGACGCAGCAGCGAGGTTCTGTCGATGAAACACCGAGGTCCCCTGTCAGGAGTGCGAGTCGTCGACCTGACGGCGATGGTGATGGGTCCGTACTGCACCCAGATCATGGCCGACATGGGGGCGGACGTAGTCAAGATCGAACCGCCGGCGGGCGACAACACCCGCTACATCTCGGTCGGTCCCGAGCCCGGGATGGGCGGTGTCTTCGTCAACGTCAACCGCGGCAAACGAAGCGTCGTGCTGGATCTGCGCACCGACGAGGGCGCGTCGACGCTCCGGGAGTTGATCGTCGACGCCGATGTGTTCATCCACTCGATGCGTGCGACCGCCGTAGCGGGTCTCGGATTCGGGTACGACGAGGTCGCGGCACTCAACCCGTCGATCGTCTACACCAACTGTTACGGATACGGGCGCGGCGGACCCGACTCGAACCTCACGGCCTACGACGACACGATCCAGGCGGAATGTGGCTTGCCGTCGGTACAGGAGCAGTTGACCGGCGAGGCGGGGTACGTGGGCACGATCATCGCCGACAAGGTCGCCGGGATGACGGCGCTCTACGCCACGATGATGGCACTGTTCCATCGTGAACGGACCGGAGAGGGCCAGGAAGTCGAAGTAGCCATGTTCGAAACCATGGCGGCCTTCATGCTCGTCGAGCACGGCAACGGCGCGATGTTCACGCCGCCGTTGGGCCCCGCTGTCTACCCGCGCGTCGTCGCGAGGAACCGAAAGCCCTACCGCACCAAGGACGGCCAAATCTCGGCGCTCGTCTACAACGACAAGCAATGGGCGGCATTCGTCGACGCCGTGAAACCGGAATGGGCCGGCGAGCACTTCGCGACTCTCGAACAGCGGGCGCGACGGATCGACGAGGTCTACGAACTGCTCGGCACGACTTTCGAGGAGCGCACGACGCAGGAATGGCTCGATCTCCTGCGTTCTCGCGATATCCCCGCCGCTCCGGTGCGGACACTCGACGAACTGTTCGACAATCCACATCTCGAACAGACCGGCTTCTTCGACGAGGTCGACTCGCCGTACGGACCGATCCGTTATCCCGGGCCGCCCACCTGGTTCTCGCGTACACCCGGACGGATCGCGGGACCGGCGCCCCGGCTCGGTGCCGATACCGCCGACGTCATCGAGCAACTCCGGCGCGTCACCGAACCATGTTCGCGTGCAGGGGATTCCGATTCGAACGGCGCCCGCGGAACGGAAGAGCCATGACACAGGTCCGTACCGACGCGGCGATCGATGTCCGCGAGTTCCTCCGCCGGGGCGACCACATCGTTGTCGGCCAGGCGTGCGGTGAACCGTCGAGCGTGCTCGAGGCGCTGATCGCGCAGGGTCGCGACGTCGGCGATCTGACGGTGTTCGTCGCGACCAGCTTCTCGGGAATCTTCACTCCCGAATCAGCCGAGAGTTTTGCACTGTCCAGTATGGGCGCCATCGGTGCCCTGAGGTCGATGAGCAAGGCGCATCGCCTCGACGTGATTCCGTGCCACGTCAGTCAGGTCGGCCCCATGATCGAGGCCGGGATCATCGGTTGCGACGTGGCATTCGTGCAGGTCGGTCCCGCCGACGGCGACGGCAACCACAGTTTCGGTCTTGTCAGCGACTATGTGCAGGCCGCCGTCGCGCGGGCGCGGGTAGTGGTCGCAGAGATCAACGATCAGGTGCCGTTCACCTTCGGCGAAATGCTCCCGGAGTCGAGAATCGATTACGCGGTGCACGTCTCGCGCCCACCCGTGCAGGTTCCGCCGGGAAGGATCGGCGAGACCGACGAAGCGATCGCCCGGCACGCCGCCGAGTACATCGGTGACGGTGCGGTCCTGCAGATGGGGGTCGGCGCTGTCCCGGACGCCGTCCTGCGCCTGCTCTCCGACCGCAGGGATCTCGGGGTGCACTCCGGCATGCTGGGCGACGGACTCGTCGATCTCGTCGAGTCGGGCGCACTCACCAACGCGCGCAAGAAGATCGACAGAGGGGTGTCGATCACCGGCGCCCTGATCGGCACCGCGCGGCTTTACGATTTCGCACACCGCAACCGGAAGATCCGGATGTGCACGACCTCGTATACCCACGACGCCGGCGTGCTGGCGCAGTTGGAGAACCTGGTGACGATCAACTCCGCAATGGAGGTGGACCTGACCGGGCAGGTCAACGCGGAACAGAGCGGGTCCGCGTACCTGGGCGGCACGGGTGGGCAGGTGGATTTCGTGCGTGCGGGCGCACGTTCGCCGGGAGGCCACGCCATCATGGCGCTGCCGGCGACCGCGAAGAGCGGCACCGTCAGCCGGATCACCGCTGGGCTCTCGGGCCCGGTCACCACCGCGAGAAGCGAGGTGGACGTCGTCGTCACCGAATTCGGGGCCGCAGAACTGCGTGGACAGACCCTCGCCGAGCGAAGCCGACGGTTGATAGCCATCGCCCACCCCGACTTCCGTGAGGCGCTCGACCGCGAGGCACACGTGATCCGACAGAGAGGTTTCTGATGAGCGGAGTTGTCCGATGACCGGGGATCCGACGAACGCCGCGGTGCTGTTCGATGCCCGGGACGACGGCATCGCCGTCATCACGTTGAACCGGCCGGAGACGCGCAACTGTCTCACCGCGGAGGTGCGCGCGGGGTTGTACGCCGCATGGGACCGCTTCGAGAATGATCCCGACCTGCGGGTCGCCGTCCTCACCGCAGCAGGGGACAAGGCGTTCTGTGCGGGCGGCGATCTCAAGGAGATGGTCGAGACGGGGATGACGGTTCCGCCCCGCACGCTGATACCGGTCCCGTACGACACCGTCGAACTGTCGAAGCCCACGATCGCGGCGGTCAACGGGGCTGCGTTCGGCGGGGGCTGGCTGATCGCGCAGTCGTGCGACCTGTGCGTGGCGAGTACCGGTGCGACGTTCGCGGTGACAGAAGTGAAGGTGGGCAGGAGCTCACCGTGGGCTTCTCCACTGATCCACATGATCCCGCAGCGGATCATGATGGAGATCCTGCTGACCGGAAAGCCGATCACCGCACAGCGGGCCTACGAGATCGGGTTGGTCAACAGGCTCGCCGAGCCCGGCGACCTCCTCGCGGTGGCACTCGACCTGGCGGGCGAGATCCTTGCCGGCGCACCCCTGTCGGTCCGCGCGGCGCGGGAGACGGTGATGCTCTCGACGGAGATGGGACGCTCGGCTGCGCTGGTGGCCGCCCGGCACGCGTCCGAGCTTTGTTACAACAGCGAGGACGCGCAGGAAGGGCCGAGGGCATTCGCGGCCAAACGTGCGCCCCAGTGGCGGGGCCGCTGATTCTGCCCAGTGGCGGGCCGCTGAGTCTGAACACAGTGGCGGGAGATGCAGGGACCACGACGGCGAGGGCCCGCCCGGATCGCTCCGGGCGGGCCCTCGCCGTTCGACAGTGGTGTTACCGCATGCGACGGCGACTGACGATGTCGCGCACGAGGATGAACACGATCACCGCAGCGAAACCGATGAGGTACAGGTCCTCGACGCGGCCGGTGTGGTTGCCGATCATCATCAGGAGAAGGAACGCGGCGAAAATCCAGCCTGCGGCACGGAACACGCGCGGTGCTTCACCGCTCCAGCCCCACTCCGCCGAGGGCACCTCCGCCACCGTTCTGTCATGAATGGACTCCAGCTCGGTACCGGCCACCGTTTCCTCCTGCTTGCCAGTTGGTCCTGTTGCCGCTAATCGTGACATACGACCGCCCGTCGTATGAAGTGGGGGCGCTCTCACGGCAAGTCCGGCACGGCCCGTGACCACCGGTTCATGACGTAGACACCGGCGTCGGGAACAATGCATCCGTGGCCGAAGCAGAGAACTCCTCCCGTACACGCGTGCTGCTGCTGGGCAGCACCGGCTCCATCGGGACCCAAGCGCTCCAGGTGATCGACGCGAATCCCGACAAGTTCGAGGTGGTCGGCCTCGCCGCGGGCGGTGGCAACATCGACCTGCTGGCAGAGCAGATCCGTCTGTTCGGTGTCTCCGAGGTCGCGGTCGCCGATCCCACCGCCGCGTCGCGCCTCGACCGTCCGGTGCGCAGCGGTCCCGACGCGGTAACCGCGCTCGTGCGGGAAGTGGAAGCCGACGTGGTGCTCAACGGACTCGTCGGCTCGCTCGGGCTCGCGCCGACCCTCGCGGCTCTCGAGACCGGGGCGCGCCTCGCGCTGGCGAACAAGGAGTCCCTCGTCGCCGGCGGTGCGCTTGTGACGGCAGCGGCCGCTCCGGGCCAGATCGTGCCGGTCGATTCCGAGCATTCGGCGATGGCGCAGTGCCTGCGCGGCGGCACTGCCGACGAGGTGGCACGTCTGGTGCTCACCGCGTCGGGTGGGCCGTTCCGGGGCTGGACGGCAGATCGTCTCGAGTCGGTCACGCCCGAGCAGGCCGGCGCGCATCCGACGTGGTCGATGGGCCCGATGAACACCCTCAACTCCGCGACGCTCGTGAACAAGGGACTCGAACTCATCGAGGCGCACCTGCTGTTCGGTATCGCCTACGACCGGATCGACGTCACCGTCCATCCACAATCGATCGTGCACTCGATGGTGACCTTCACCGACGGGTCCACGCTCGCCCAGGCGTCGCCGCCGTCGATGACTCTGCCGATCGCGCTCGCGCTCGGCTGGCCGCACCGTGTCGCGGACGCGGCCCCGGCGCTCGATTTCTCGACGGCGTCGACATGGGAGTTCGAGCCGCTCGACAACGCCGTGTTCCCTGCCGTCGAACTCGCACGCGCCGCAGGAAGCCGCGGCGGCTGCCTGACCGCCGTGTACAACGCGGCGAACGAGATCGCCGCCGAGGCGTTCCTCGCGGGACGGCTCTCGTTCCCCCGGATCGTGCAGACCGTCGAAGCCGTGCTGGACGACGCCGACGAGTGGTCGGCTCAACCCAGTACCGTGGACGATGTGCTCGCAGCCGACGGCTGGGCCCGCAGCCGGGCGCGCACACTCGTCGACTAGGAGGATCGGCCACACATGATGTTCGTATTGGGCGTTGTGGTTTTCGCCTTTGGCATCGCGGCCTCCGTCGCCCTGCACGAGGCCGGCCACATGTGGACCGCGCAGAAGCTGGGCATGAAGGTCCGGCGCTACTACATCGGCTTCGGGCCGCGCATCTTCGCGTTCCGCCGCGGTGAGACCGAATACGGTCTCAAGGCGATCCCGGCCGGAGGTTTCTGCGACATCGCGGGCATGACCGCCCTCGACGAACTCGCTCCCGACGAGTACGACCGCGCGATGTACAAGCAGAAGACGTGGAAGCGCCTGGTCGTCATGATGGGCGGCATCGGCATGAACTTCGCGCTGGGCATCGTCCTGATCTATGTCCTCGCCGTCGCGTGGGCGCTGCCGCAACTGCATCCCAAGGCCACTGTCGCGGAGGTGTCCTGTGTGGCACCCAGCCAGGCGGGGGCAGAAGGCGATTACGCGCTCGCCCCGTGTACCGGCACCGGGCCTGCCGGTGAGGCGGGAATCCAGCCCGGTGACGTGATCGTCGCTGTGGACGGCCAGGAGGTCGAAGGGTTCTACGCGCTGGTCGAGGCGACACGTGCCGCTACGGGCACCGTCGACTTCACGGTCGAGCGAGGCGGGGAAACCCTCACCGTGCCGGTCACCGTCGAACAGGTGCAGCGGTACGTGGAGAACACCGCGACCGGGGAGATCACCTCCGAGACCGTCGGCGCGATCGGCGTGACGGGAGAGGAAAATCGTCCGACCGAGTACAACGCACTCACGGCGATTCCGGCGACGTTCCAATTCACCGGCGACCTGGCCGTGATCACCGCGCAGTCGCTCATGGATCTGCCCAGCAAGGTGTCGGATCTGTGGACTGCGGTGACAGGCGGTGAGCGCGCCATCGACACCCCGGTGAGCGTGGTCGGTGCCAGTGTCATCGGCGGGCAGTTCGCGGAGCGCGGGATCTGGCAGTCCTTCGTCCTGCTGCTCGCCCAGCTCAACTTCTTCCTCGGTGCCTTCAACCTCCTGCCACTGCTTCCGCTCGACGGTGGGCACATGGCCGTGGCGATCTACGAACGCATCCGCAACTGGGTGCGCGGATTGCGCGGACTCCCGGAAGGAGCGCCCGTCGACTACATGAAACTGCTTCCGCTGACCTACGTCGCCGTCGTGATCGGTGGCGCGTTCATGGTCCTCACCCTCACCGCCGACATCATCAACCCCATCCAGCTGTTCTGACCTGCGCCGCTAGAATTGCCGGGTAGCTACGAAAGAAGGCGAACTGTGACCAGCCCCGTCGGATTGGGCATGCCCGAACTGCCCGCGGTCCTCGCGCCGCGACGCAAGACACGCCAGCTCATGGTCGGCAATGTCGGTGTCGGCAGCGATCACCCCATCTCGGTGCAGTCGATGTGCACCACCAAGACCCACGACATCAACGCCACGCTTCAGCAGATCGCCGAGCTCACCGCCTCGGGCTGTGACATCGTGCGTGTTGCCTGCCCTCGGCAGGAAGATGCCGACGCTCTCGCGACCATCGCGAAGAAGAGCCAGATCCCTGTGATCGCCGACATCCACTTCCAGCCCCGGTACATCTTCGCTGCCATCGACGCGGGATGCGCCGCGGTGCGGGTCAACCCCGGCAACATCAAGGAATTCGACGGCCGCGTGAAGGAGGTCGCGAAGGCCGCCGGCGACGCGGGCATCCCGATCCGCATCGGCGTCAACGCCGGTTCCCTCGACCCGCGCCTGATGCAGAAATACGGCAAGGCGACGCCCGAAGCCCTCGTCGAGTCCGCGTTGTGGGAGGCGGGCCTCTTCGAGGAACACGGCTTCGGCGACATCAAGATCTCGGTCAAGCACAACGATCCGGTCGTGATGGTCGAGGCCTACCGTCAGCTCGCCGCCCAGTGCAACTACCCGCTGCACCTCGGTGTCACCGAGGCCGGACCGGCCTTTCAGGGCACGATCAAGTCCGCGGTCGCGTTCGGCGCGCTGCTGAGCGAAGGGATCGGCGACACCATCCGCGTGTCGCTGTCCGCTCCTCCCGCGGAGGAGATCAAGGTCGGCACGCAGATCCTGCAATCGCTGAACCTGCGCCCCCGCAAGCTGGAAATCGTGTCGTGCCCGTCGTGCGGGCGCGCACAGGTCGATGTCTACACGCTGGCCGACGAGGTCTCGGCAGGACTCGAGGGGATGGAGATCCCGCTGCGCGTCGCCGTGATGGGCTGCGTCGTCAACGGTCCGGGTGAAGCCCGCGAGGCGGATCTCGGTGTCGCCTCAGGCAACGGTAAGGGCCAGATCTTCGTCAAGGGCAAAGTCATCAAGACGGTGCCGGAAGCGCAGATCGTGGAGACGCTGATCGAAGAGGCGATGCGGATCGCCGAGGAGATGGAAGGCGACGCCGGAGCCGGTAACCCGGTCGTGTCCGTCGGCTGATACCCCGATTTCCCTGAGCGGGTGACGCGTGGCACCCTGATCTCGTATCGGCTTGTCGACGGGTGGTGAGCGAGTGCTCAAGCTTCTGGGTGTCCGGTCGCTGGGTGGCCGTGATACGGCCTCGGTGTTGCGGGTGCTCGCGAGAGACCCTGTGGCGTCGTGCATGGTGGCGGGTCGCGTCGAGGAATACGGTCTCGACGGTCGTGCTGTCGGCGGCGACATGTGGAGTCGCGGCGGTCCGGAGTCCTCACTGTGCTTCGCCGGCGCAAACCTCATACCCCTGCTCGGGAATCCCGACGACATCCGGGCCTTCGCCGAGCGAGCCGTCCGCGGGCCGCGTCTGTGCTCGTCGATCGTGGGCCGCGCCGAGTTGGCGCTGCCGATGTGGGACGCACTCGAATCCGCGTGGGGGCCGCCGCGTGAGGTTCGCGCCGAGCAACCGCTGCTGGTGCTCGACCGGGAACCCCGCATCGCCCCCGATCCGCGCGTCCGGCGGGTACGCCCGGAAGAACTCGACGCCTACCTCCCCGCCGCCATCTCGATGTTCATCGAGGAGGTCGGAGCCGACCCGCGTGCCGGCGACGGGGGAGCGGGATACCGACGTAGAGTCGCGAGCCTCATCGCCGCCGGACGCGCCTGGGCGCGCTTCGAGGACGGCCGGGTCGTGTTCAAGGCCGAGGTCGGGTCCCAGTCCTCGACGGTGGGCCAGATCCAGGGCGTGTGGGTCGACCCGGACAAACGCGGCGCCGGTCTCGGTGCCGCCGGAACGGCCGCGGTCGGCGCGGCCGTCACCGCGACCGGGCGTCTGCCGAGCCTGTACGTCAACAGCTTCAACACCCGGGCGCGCGCCACGTACGAACGCATCGGTTTCCGCCAGGTCGCGACATTTACGACCGTGCTGCTCGACTGACGCGCCTCGGCCGATTCGGGCGCTCGTCCGCTTACCATGACGGGCGATGAGCCCTCGACGTTCACCCCTGGCGCCCACGCGACCCGGTCGTGTCCGTGTCGTCGCGGCCTGGGCGGTGACGGCGCTGCTGTGCGGTCTCGTCGTCGCGTGTACACCGGGCGTCACCGGGCCCCAAGCCGCCGCGCAGCTTTTTCTCGACGACTTCGCGGCGCAGGATTTCGCGGCAGCGGCCGCGCGTTCGGACCGGCCGGACGAGGCCGAGGGCGCGCTGGGCGAGGTATGGGGCGGGCTGCAAGCCGAATCCCTGGTGGCGACGACCACCTCCACGCGCATCGACGGTGATTCCGCGACCGTCGGATACAGCTACGAATGGCACCTGCCGAGAGAGCGGGTGTGGCAGTACACGGGTGAACTGCACATGGGCCGAAGCGGCGAGCAGTGGTCGGTCCGGTGGGCGAAATCCGCTCTGCACCCGCAGCTCGGAAACCGCCAGACCATGCAACTGCGCAGCACCCCGGCGCCGCGCGCCCGCGTCAACGAGCATGCGGGCAGCGACGTGCTTGTTCCGGGAACCGTGTACGGCATCGCCTTCGATGCCACGCAGAACAGGGACGTCTCGTCCGCGGCGAAGGCTCTGGCCGCCGCCCTCGTGCAGTTCGACTCTTCGCTGAGCGCCCAGGCGATCGCCGAGTCGGTGACCGCGGTGTCCGGCCCACGGTCGGTGATGCGGCTCGCGGAGAACGACTACGAACTCGTTGCCGACCGGCTTGCCGCCATACCCGGTGTAGTGGTGACCGAACAGTCCGACCTGGTCTCGACGGACCGTACCTTCGCGCCCGACCTCGTCGGGCAGGTGAAGAAGACCGTGATCGACGAACTCGACGGGACCGCGGGGTGGAGTGTGGTCGTCGTCAACCAGTACGGCGTCGACACGGATGTGCTCACCGAGACGAAACCCCTGCCGGTGCCGTCGGTCTCCATAAGCCTCGACCGTCCGATCCAGGTGGCCGCGCAGAACGCGGTCAGCGCCCGGACGGAGCAGGCGATGACCGTCGTCATCGAGGCCTCCACCGGCGCGGTGCTGGCGGTGGCCCAGAACTCCGCTGCCGACCGCGACGGACCGGTGGCGCTCGCGGGGCAATACCCGCCCGGCTCCACATTCAAGATCATTACATCGGGCGCCGCCATGTCGAGCGGTCTCGCACTGCCCGACACGATCGTTCCGTGTCCGGGCCGCATCACCATCGGCGACCGCAGTATCCCGAACTACAACGAGTTCGCGCTCGGCTCGGTCACACTCGCCACCGCCTTCGCGAGGTCGTGCAACACCTCGTTCGCCAAACTCGCCTCCGAGATGGAATCGGATGCGTTGCACACCGCCGCTGCGCGATTCGGCATCGGCGTCGACTACGAGGTGGTCGGCATGCCGACATTCACCGGGTCGGTGCCGCCCGCGGACGATCTCGTCGAACGCACCGAGGACGGATTCGGGCAGGGCAAGGTGGTCGTCAGCCCGTTCGGGATGGCGCTCGCTGCCGCGACCGTTGCGAGCGGCCGCACACCCGTCCCGTATCTGATCGAAGGCCGGGAGACGGTCGTGCAGGGCGATCCCTCTCCGGTCTCTCCGGATGTGGTGGCGGGCCTGCGCGACATGATGCGCCTGGTGATCACGAGCGGCACCGCCGATCGCATCCGGGATCAGGGCGACGTGTACGGCAAAACCGGTGAGGCAGAGGTGGAGGGCGGTTCGCACTCCTGGTTCGTCGGCTACCGGGGTGATCTCGCGTTTGCGACCCTCGTGGTGCGCGGCGGTAGTTCGGACAATGCCGTCGCGGTCACGCGGGACATGTTCGCCGCATTGCCGCCCGACTACCGGGACGGAGCCTGATCGGTCAGTCCACGGGTGGCTCCGCCGGCGCGGACGTCTGGTGGGTCATCCAGCCGTATCGTGCGAGCAGGCGGGTGGCGACCCACAGCAGTGCCCCGATCCCGAGCAGGACACCTGCGATGCGGTACTGGGTGCCCGGTCGATCCACCAACGGGGAGACGAGGAACAGGCAACTCACGGCACCGATGACCGGCAGCACCGTGGGTGCCCGGAAATGGTCGTGGTCCACCCGATCACGACGGAGGACCAGCACGACCACATTGACGATCGTGAACACCATGAGCAGAAGCAATGCCGTCGTGCCGCCGAGTTCGGGGATCTCCCCGACGAACGTGATGAGCCCGACGGCGAGCAGGGTGGTGAAGGCGATCGCCACCTGGGGCGTGCGCCGCGTCCGGTGCACCTTGCCCAGCGCAGCGGGGACAACCCCCTCGTGGGAGATGCCGTACAGAAGACGGCTCGCCATCAGCATGTTGATCAAGGCGGTGTTGGCAACCGCGAACATCGTGATGAACGCGAAGATGCTGAGGGGGAAGGCCGGCGCACCCGCCTCCACGACCCGCAGCAGCGGTGTCTCACCCTCCCCGAGCAGGTTGGGCGGCACCAGCGCCACCGACGTGATGGAGACCAGCACGTAGATGAGCCCGGTGATGCACAGACCGCCGAGCAGCACCTTCGGGAAGATCCGCGTCGGGTGTTTGCACTCCTCGGCCATGTTCACGGAATCTTCGAACCCCACCATGGCGAAGAACGCGAGAGCCGTGCCCGCGACCACCCCGGTGAAGACGGAGCGATCACCGGTATCGATCTCGACCACTCGCGAGAAGTCACCGTTACCGAACCCCAGCGCCCACATCCCGATGAAGATGATGATGAGCAGGCCCGAGAGTTCCACGACGGTGAGCACGACATTCGTCTTCACGCTTTCGCTGACCCCGCGCACGTTGATCACGGCGACCGCGAGGATGAACCCCAGCGCCACCACGGTGATCCCGATTCCGCCCGCGAGGTCGAGGTCGAACGCCTCCCCGAAATTCGCCGCGAACGCGCGTGCCGCCGTCGATGCAGAGGTGATACCGGATGCCATCACCGTGAACGTGACCATGTACGTGAGGAAATGGATCCCGAAGGCCTTGTGCGTGTACAGCGCGGCACCCGCGGCGCGCGGATACTTCGTGACCAGTTCGAGGTAGCTGAACACGGTGATGGTGGCGACGACGAACGCGGTCAGGAACGGCAGCCAGACGACCCCGCCGACTTCGTTCGCGACATTGCCCGTGAGTGCGTAGATCCCTGTGCCGAGGATGTCCCCGACGATGAACAGGAGCAGCAGTCCCGGTCCCATCACACGTTTGAGTTCGGGCGCTGCGGTGGTCTCCGGCATCGAACGCTCCTTTCCGATGCCCGACCGATCCGGTACCCGAAGGGGTCAGGGCAGCAGCCCTGATTTTCTCGCGGCGACCACCGCTTCGTGGCGGGAATGGACATCGAGTTTGCTCATCGCGCTGCGCAGATAGCTCTTGACCGTTTCCGTGCCCACCGACAACCGCCTCGCGATCTCGGCGTTGCTGCACCCGAGGGCGACGTAGGAGAGGACATCGGTCTCGCGGGACGAGAGCGTCATCTCCGGCCGCCCCTTTTCTGTGCCTCCCATCGCGGCCGCCAGTCGTTCGGACAGCCCGCGCAAGCGCCGTTGCAGTTGCTCGTCGCCGGCATCCCGTGCGAGAGTGCGCAACTCGGCGTGGACTTCTCGTATGTGAGCGGTCGCGACCGGATCGTGCCCGCTCTGCCCGAGGTGCGTGAGCATCGCCATCCGCCGGTCCACTTCGTCGCGCACCGCGATCTCGTTCGCGAGCCGGCTTGCCGTCTGCGCGAAGGCATGCACCGCGCGTTCGCCGAGCGGAGCGCATTCCCGCGCCGCCCCGTACAACACCGCACGCGCGACTCCGCCGACCATCACCGGCACCGCGAGGATCGACCGGAGACCTTCCCCGAGGACCGGACGATCGAAGTGATGGGTGATCGACGACGATCTCCCGTAGTCCGCGACGGTGACGGTGCGGCCCTCCGAGAGCACACGGCCTCCCAGCCCCGCGCGGGGTGGCACGACGACGCCCGCGAGGTTGTTGGTGCGCGTCCCGAAGAACTCGCTCAGATGCAGGTCGTTGTTCTGGACCTGGCCGGCGAAGACCACGGGCACCTGTGCCTGCGCGGCGGTGCGACGGAGTTCGAGACGCAGTGCATCCCCGTCACGGGGGCGAAGCAGCGGCGATGAGACGACCGACACCGGATGTCACCCCTTTCCGGGGGTATCGGAACCAATGTGTGACTCGGATCATAGAGGCATACGAGTGCCGCGTAGAGCGGGGCCCGCCGGGATACGAGGAGAGGACAGACCTGATGGTCGACACAGCGACACGCGTTCGGGAACTGCTGGATCGTTACGACACCCCTGACGCGTGCGCTGCGCAGTTGCTGTGCGACGGCCATCCCGCCGACGCGGTGGCATTCACCGTGATCGAACCCGACCTCACCTCCACCGACCTGACCTACGGTGAACTCCGCGAACGATCGCAGCGTTTCGCCGCGGCACTCGCGCACCTCGGCGTCGAACCCGGCGACCACGTCGCCACGCTCATGGGCAAGTCAGCCGACCTGGTCGTCGCGCTGCTCGGAATCTGGCGTCGCGGTGCCGTACACCTGCCGTTGTTCACGGCCTTCGCGCCGCCCGCCATCGCCTTCCGGTTGCGGGCCGGCGGTGCGCGGGTCGTCGTCGCGGACGGCGATCAGGTGGGCAAACTCGCACCGGGCGACGACATGCCGCACGACGCTCCGTGGCAGGTCGTGGTCGCGGGAGAGAGCAGCGGAGTCGGTGTGCGCTTTGCGGACCTGCTCGAATCCCACTCGGCCGACGACCCGCGTGCCGAGGCGGTCGCGGTCGGAGCGACCGGTGGTCTCGTGCAACTGTTCACCTCGGGCACGACCGGCACCCCGAAAGGTGTGCCGGTGCCGGTGAGGGCTCTCGCGTCATTCCACGCGTACCTCGAGTTCGGGCTCGACGTGCGTGAGGACGATGTGTTCTGGAACGCCGCCGATCCCGGCTGGGCGTACGGCCTCTACTACGCCCTGCTCGGCCCGCTCGCGGCGGGACGCCGCAGCATCCTCCTCCACGGAGGTTTCTCGCCGGCCCTGACGTGGCAGATCCTCGACCGTTTCGGCGTCACGAACTTCGCTGCCGCGCCCACCGTCTACCGCAGTCTGCGAGCCGATACCGCGGCACATCCCACGGTGACGCTGCGCCGTGCGTCGTCGGCGGGGGAGCCGCTCACTCCCGACGTGCTGGCGTGGTCCGAAGAGACACTCGGTGTCGTGGTGCGCGACCAGTACGGCCAGACCGAGCACGGCATGTTCGTGGTCGACGCCTGGGCGGACGGGCTGCGCGAACAGGTTCCGCCGCAATCGATGGGCAAGCCGTTGCCCGGATGGACCTGCGCGGTACTGCGTGACGACAGCGACGAGGTCGCGGCCCCGGGAGAGGTGGGCAGAGTCGCGATCGACGTCCCCGCCAGCCCGCTCGTGTGGTTCACCGGCTACGTCGACGCGCCGGAGAAGACGGCGGACCGGTTCAGCGACGACGGCCGGTGGTACCTGACCGGCGACGCCGGGCGGGTCGACGAGAACGGGTTCTTCTTCTTCTCTTCACGTGACGACGACGTCATCATCATGGCCGGATACCGCATCGGGCCGTTCGACGTGGAATCGGTTCTGGTGATGCACCCGGACGTGGTGGAGGCCGCCGTGGTGGGAGTGCCCGACCAACTTCGCGGCGAGGTCCTCGAAGCGTTCGTCGTGGTGCGCGAAGGCATCGAGGGCGACGACGCGCTCGAAGCTGATCTTCAGCAACTGGTGAAGAAGAAGTTCGCGGCCCACGCCTACCCGCGGACCGTGCATTTCGTTCCGCACCTTCCCAAGACTCCGAGCGGCAAGGTCCAGAGATACATTCTGCGTCGCCAGGGCGCCACTCCGTAACGAGAACGCCGGGCTCAGCCGGGGTGTCGGTGCGAGCGGGGCGCGCGGGTTAATCTGATTCCATGCCTACCCGCGCCCCGCTCGTCCCCGGAACCGCGACACCGATCCGTGAAGTACCCAAGTCGATCGAGCGTCCCGAATACGTGTGGAAGCCGACCGCGAACGAGGGCAACGAGCCGTGGGTGCAGACCCCCGAGACGATCGAGAAGGTGCGGATCGCCTCGAAGATCGCGGCACAAGCGCTGATCGAGGCGGGTAAGGCGGTCGCACCGGGCGTCACCACCGACGAGATCGACCGCATCGCACACGAGTACATGTGTGACCACGGTTCGTATCCGTCCGATCTCGGCTACCGGGGATTTCCGAAGTCGGTGTGCGTGTCGCTCAACGAGGTGATCTGTCACGGTATCCCGGACACCACGGTGATCGAGGACGGCGACATCGTGAACATCGACGTGACCGCGTACATCCACGGCGTTCACGGCGACACCAACGCGACGTTCTTCGCCGGTGATGTGTCCGAGGAAGCGCGGCTTCTCGTCGAACGTACGCGTGAGGCGACAGCCCGGGCGATCAAGGCGGTCGCGCCCGGGCGAGCCCTCAACGTGGTCGGTCGCGTCATCGAGTCGTATGCGAACCGGTTCGGGTACGGGGTGGTGCGCGATTTCACCGGTCACGGCATCGGCGAGACCTTCCACAACGGTCTGGTGGTCTTCCACTACGACCGCCCGGACATCGACACGGTCCTCGAGCCGGGCATGGTGTTCACCATCGAGCCGATGATCAATCTCGGCACTCCGGATTACGAGATCTGGGAGGACGGCTGGACTGTCGTCACCAAGGACCGCAAGTGGAGTGCGCAGTTCGAGCACACGCTCGTCGTCACCGACACCGGAGCCGAGATTCTGACGGTTCCGTAACCCCCCTTCGGGCCGCCTCACCTACCCGTCGCCGAGTCCGCTGACCCGCTGGGATCACCCCTCCGCCATCTGCTGTGCGCGGGCGTACGCGAGATGCAGGAAATCTGCGCCCGTCAGCGCTGCGAGCGCATCCACCACGACAACCGTGGCGGCCGGTGCGAACACCCTGCCCACCGTGACGGCGGTGATCGCCCACACGTCGAAGCAGAACGGGCACGTCAGCAACTCTCCGATGCTGTGTTTGAGCCCCGCGTGCCCGACCGGCCGGTCCATCACCTCGCCGGGGCCGCCTTTTTCACCGGGCTTCGTGAACGGGGCGCGCAGTGGGCGCGTGACCGACGTCTTGGTCACCGTCCTCGACAACTTGTGGGCCGCGGCGGCGGAGACGACGATGTCGCGCACAGTCAGCCGTCCCGGCAGGCGCCGAGGGGTGACTGCGGTCAGGACGGCCACCACCGCCACGAACAGCCCGTACAGCAGGAGGGTTGCCACGTAGCCACCGAGCTTGGGGTCCTCGGGTCGGGTGTTCTCCGGTTCCGACGATTCCGCCGGTGCGTGACGTTCCTCGTGTTCGGTGGCTCGGTCGAGGGTGGAGACCGGATCGTGGCCGGAGATAGTGTCGGACGGGTCGTTTCGGGGGGAGCGGTCGCCGTTGCTCGTCGGAGTCATAGCGGCCGATTTCCCGGGCTGGATCCGGTTAAACCCGAGACACCGATCCGCCGGGAGATCGTAGAGGTGACAAGTGTGCCCGTATGGGTTTCCCGGGTACGGGACGCAGGCCGGTCGCTGCGGGGACGTGTAGCGTTTCGGGGCATGGAATCGACGATGGTGACCACCGATTCGGGTTCGATCGAGGTGCGCGTCGACGGACCGGACAGCCGGCACTCCGTGCTGCTGCTGCCCGACGCGGGGGAACGCGCCGACGTATTCGACGCGGTGTGCGAGCGACTGCACAATTCGGATCTGCGCACGATCGTGCCCGAGACGCTCGACGGGTTGACCCCGGACGGCATCTTCGCCGTGCTCGATCAACTGTCGCTGCCGTGGGTGCATCTCGCCGGCATCGGCGCCGGCGCCGAAATGGCCTGGGCGGCCGCGTCCGGCCGCTTCGGCCGCTTCGCGAGTCTCGTCGTGGTGGACCGCGGCCACCCCGTCGTCCCGATGTTCGACGGCGCCGTACGCGACGCGTCGGCACCGGTGGCGGAAGTACCCACCACCATCGTGATCGGAGACCCGGCCCGCAAGCCGGAAGCGGACGCCTCGATGCGGTACGTGACCGGAGAGTTTCGTGTGGTCGACCTCGGCAGCATCGACAACGTGCCCGCACGGGCAGCGGCAGAGTTCGCGTCGGCGATCGCGTTGCGCACCGGGAGCTGGTAGGCCACAACGCATCCGGCCCCCGCAGCCCCGGAGGGCGCGAGGGCCGGAGGAGTTCGGCTCTACAGGCCGAGCAGTGCGTTCTCCACCAATTCGGGAAGCGCCGGATGGATCCAGTACTGCCGTGTGGCCATGTCCTGTGCCGTGATGCCGAACACCATTGCCTGGATGAGCGGCTGGATCACCGTCGATGCCTGCGCACCGATGATGTGGGCACCGAGAAGCAGCCCCGTGGACCGGTCTGCGATCAGCTTGCAGAAACCGTCGGTGTCCTCCATCGCCCAGCCGTAGGCGACATTCCCGTAGTCCTGGATCTTGACCGAGATGTCGTATCCCGCGGCGCGGGCCTGCTCCTCGGTGAGCCCGACGGTCGCGATCTGCGGATCGGTGAACACCGCGGCAGGCACGAATCGATGGTCGGTGCGCTGCAGAGCGGAGGTATCCGGTCCCCACGCGTCGTGCAGGAGATTGTGCTGCACGACCCGCGCTTCGTGATTCGCGACGTGCTTGAGCTGGTACGGCGACGACACGTCGCCCAGCGCGAAGACACCTTCCGCCGTCGTGCGCTGGAATTCGTCGACGACGATGGACCCGGCCGCGTCGAGTTCGATCCCCGCCGCTGCGGCGTCGAGCAGATCGCCGTTCGGGTGCCGGCCCGTCGCGACGAGCAGCACGTCTCCGGCCACCACGGCGCCGTCGGCCAGTTCGACCTCCACTCCGTCGCCCACCGGCCGGAAGGCACGGGCCGGGTTCTCCAGGTGGACGTCCCACTTCTGCTGCGCGAGGGCGGTGAAACGGTCGGAGACGTCGGTGTCGAGGTGGCGCAACAGTCTGCCGCTCCGTCCGATCACCGACACCCTGGTGCCGAGGGCGGAGAAGACGTGGGCGAACTCCATCGCAATGAAGCCGGTTCCGAGAATCACCATCGATTCGGGGAGCTTCGGGAGCCGCATGATGTTGTTGCTCGTGTAGTAGGTCACCCCGCCGTCGAGCACTTCCTGCGGGATCTCGGCGCGCGCGCCGGCCGCTACGACGACCTGGTCGGCGGTGATCGTCTCGCCGGTCCCGGAATCGAGCGTGCGCTCGCCGACGAACCGCGCAAGACCGTCGTACACCGTGACGTTCGCGCAGCCCTCGCGCCGGTACTGCTCACCGCCCGCGGCGATCGGATCGATACGGCCGAAGACGCGGTCGACGATGTCGTTCCACCGGATCCCGTCGATGGTGGCGTCGATCCCGTACTTGGGTGCCGACCGGATGGTGCGGGCAACGTCCGCTGCGTAGACGTACATCTTGGTGGGGATGCAGCCCACGTTCAGGCAGGTGCCGCCGAAGGTGCTCGCCTCCAATAACGCGACGCGTTTGCCGTCGTAGCGCTCGTCGAGGATCGAGTTGCCCGATCCGGTGCCGATGATCGCGAGGTCGTAGTGGGTCACGCGTGTTCTCCCGTGGGTTGTGGTGGTGCGGATACATCCCCGGCCCCGGCGGGCTCGCCCGCGGTTCCGTCTCCGTTCAACCATCCCAGCCACAGGTCCAATTCCCGGAATGCCGCAGCCAGGGGCTCCGGTGTGGAGAGAAACACATCGTGTCGCGCACCGGTGATCGGCACGATCGTTGTGCGGTCTCCCAGGCAGCCTGCCCACCGCGCGATCTGTCGCACGTCGAGGACCGCGTCGACGGTGTCGATCGTGGCGTCGTATTTCGGGGCGAAGCGCGACGCCCCGGAACGCAGGATCAACGACGGCACCCCGACATCGAGACCGCGGTGCAGGCGAGCGTGCCCGATGCGCACGGCACGCAGCCACCCGAAGCGGATCGGAAAGCCGGTGAGCGGTTTCATGTCGAGGTCGTAGGACCAGCCACCGTGCTGGAGGCTGACACCGTAGGTATCCAGCTTTCGCCCGGGCACGGCGGAGTGTGGGCGAACCCGTCCGAGTACGTCGATCGCGGCGGTACCGACGTTGCGCAGATACGACGGGCCCTGCAGGTCGAACCATGGACTGTTGAGGATGAGTCCTCTCACCCCGGCCGAGGCAGATCCGCCGGGTCGACGCTCGAGGCGGTCGAGCCACAGGGGAAGCACGAGGCCACCCGTGGAGTGCGCGGCCAGCACGACGCCGCCACCGGACACCTCGGCCGAGACGATGCGCAGCGCTTCGTCGAGTTCCCGGTCGTAATACTCGAGGTCGGTGACGAAGTGGGGCGTTTGGCCCGGTGCGCGCGAGCGTCCGCATTTTCGGAGGTCGAGTGCGAAGAACCGATATCCCTGCGCGGCGAAATGCTCCGCGAGGTGCTGTTGGAAGAAGTAGTCGGTGAAGCCGTGGACGTAGAGAACCGCGCGGTGGGGCAGCGCGCTCGGCTCGGTCACCGCGCCGGTGGCGGGTTGATACCGCACCAGGGTCGCGGTGATGTCGCCCTCACCGTCCGGGTCGTCGCCCAGCGGCAACACGAGTTGCTCGTATCCGTCGCCCAGGATGTCGGGCTGCCAAGTAGTCACTATCACACTCTAGGAGGGTTCGGCGGGGGGTGCCGCGGGTAGACAATGAGGTGAAAATGAAGAGCCGGTATACGCCCGGGTAACCTGTGCGTCGCAGTCGCGCGGCTGCGGACGAATCCTGAACTCGAGGATTGTGTGCGGGCGCGTTCGGGACACTCACGTAAGCGGTGCGCGAAGGCGCGACGGCGCGTGCGAACAGACAAGGAAGTCGATTTCCCCGTGTCAGAGAACGTGGTAGAGGCGAAAACCGATGTAGTGCTCGTGGGCGCCGGCATCATGAGCGCGACCCTCGGCGCGCTGATGCGTCAACTCCAGCCCGACTGGTCGATCACCGCCTTCGAGCGGCTCGACGCCGCAGCGGCGGAGAGCAGCGACCCGTGGAACAACGCGGGCACCGGCCACTCGGCGCTGTGTGAGTTGAATTACACCCCCGGCAAGCCCGACGGCACGGTGGAAATCGCGAAAGCGGTCAACGTCAACGAGCAGTTCCAGGTTTCGCGCCAGTTCTGGTCGTACGCGGTCGACAACGGCATCCTGAGCGACCCCAAGGACTTCATCAACCCGATCCCGCATGTGAGCTTCGTACACGGCGCGGACGACGTGAAGTACCTGCGTGCCCGGTACGACGCCCTCGCGGGCCATCCGCTGTTCGCGGGCATGGAGTACTCCGAGAGCCCCGAGTTCTTCGCCGAGCGGCTGCCGCTCATGGCCACCGGCCGGGACTTCTCCGATCCGGTCGCGCTGAACTGGACCGAGACGGGAACCGACGTCGACTTCGGTGCCCTCACCAAGCAGCTCATCAACAATGTGGCGGCATCGGGTGGCACGGTCTTCTTCGGCCACGAGGTCACCAACATCACCAAGCAGTCCGACGGCAGCTGGATCGTCAAGGTGCGCAACCGGCGCACGGGCGAGTCCCGCAAGGTCCACGCCAAGTTCGTCTTCGTCGGCGCGGGTGGCGGCGCCCTCCACCTCCTGCAGAAGTCCGGTATCAGCGAGGCCAAGGGCTTCGGCGGATTCCCCGTGTCCGGTGCCTTCCTGCGCTGCACCAATCCCGAGGTGATCGCTCGTCACAGCGCCAAGGTGTACGGCAAGGCCGCGGTGGGCGCGCCCCCGATGTCGGTGCCTCACCTCGACACCCGTGTGATCGGGGGGAAGCAGGGTCTGCTGTTCGGGCCGTACGCCGGATGGTCGCCCAAGTTCCTCAAGCAGGGCGGCATCATGGACCTGCCCAAGTCGGTCAGGCCGAACAACCTGATGTCGATGCTCGGAGTCGGCGTGACCGAACTCGGCCTGGTCAAGTACCTCGTCGGTGAGCTCACCCAGTCGCCCGCCGATCGCATCGGCACCCTCGCGGAGTTCGCGCCCGAAGCGCGACTCGAAGACTGGGAGCTGATCGTCGCCGGCCAGCGCGTACAGGTGATCCGCCGTAAGGGCGCGGGCGGTGTGCTCGAGTTCGGTACCGCCGTGGTCAGCGCTGCCGACGGTTCGATCGCGGGTCTGCTCGGAGCCTCGCCGGGTGCGTCCACCGCGGTTCCCGCGATGCTCGACGTCCTCGAACGCTGCTTCCCGCAGCAGTGGGCCGCATGGCAGCCCAAGCTTCGGGAGATGGTGCCGTCCCTCGGGGTCAAGCTCACCGACAACCAGGATCTGTTCCGTCAGGTGTGGGACCACACCACCAAAACGCTTCAGCTCGACGTCGTTCCGGGTCGCGGTCAGGTCGCACCGATGGAAGCCGCCGCGGTCTGATCCGCGGCACGGATATCGCGGCCCGGCTCCGAGCCGGGCCGCACTCGTCCGCGACGGGCGGGCGAGACGAGGAGCGCTCCCGGGGTTGATCTCTCGACGGTTCGCTTCGATACGAGAGATGGGAATGCCGGTGCCGGTAGCCGACGACGAGACCAATTACCTGGTGGGGCTCGACCTTCGGGGACGACGTGTGGTGGTCGTGGGCGGCGGCAGCGTTGCACAACGTCGTCTGGGCCTGCTGGTGGCCTCGGGAGCCGATGTCCACGTCGTGGCACGGGCCGCGACACCCGCTGTGGAGAGCATGGCCACGAAGGGCCGCCTCTCGCTCGACGTCCGCGACTATCGCGACGGCGACCTCGAGGACGCCTGGTACGCGATCGCCTGCACCGACGAGCCCGACACCAACGCCGCTATCGTCGCCGAGGCGGAACGCCGCCGGATCTTCTGCGTGCGTGCCGACAGCGCACGCGAAGGGAGTGCCGTCACACCCGCGACCGCTCGCTACGACGGGCTCTCCGTCGGCGTCCTCGCCGGCGGTGACCATCGCAGGTCCGCGGCAGTGCGCACATCCATCCGGGACGCCCTCGCGGGCGCGGCACTGTCCGAGGTCGCCGACGACGCGGCTCAGAAACCGACCGGCGTGGCGCTGGTCGGCGGTGGACCCGGCGATCCGGACCTCATCACCGTTCGAGGCCGCCGGTTGCTGGCCCGTGCCGATGTGGTGGTGGCGGATCACCTCGCCCCTCAGGAACTCCTCGCCGAACTGGATCCGCATGTCGAGGTGATCGACGCCGCCAAACTGCCGTACGGCCGTGCGATGGCGCAGCAGGTCATCAACGACATCCTGATCGATCGGGCGAAGGCCGGAAAGTTCGTGGTCCGGCTCAAAGGCGGCGACCCCTACGTCTTCGGACGGGGATACGAAGAACTCGAGGCGTGCACCGCTGCCGGAATACCGGTGACGGTCGTCCCCGGTATCACCAGCGCGATCTCGGTGCCGGCCGCCGCGGGTGTCCCGGTGACCCATCGGGGGGTGACACACGAGTTCGTCGTGGTGAGTGGGCACGTCGCGCCCGACCATCCCGATTCGCTCACCGACTGGAGTGCCCTCGCGAAACTCCGCGGGACGCTCGTGCTGCTCATGGCCGTCGAACGCATCGAAAAGTTCGCGGACGCCCTGACGGCCGGGGGCCGGCCCGCCGACACCCCGGTGGTGGTGGTTCAGGAAGGAACCTTGGCCACCCAGCGGGTGCTCCGGACCGATCTCGGGAACGTCGCCGCCCGGGTCCGCGAAGAGGGGACCCGTCCACCCGCCATCATCGTCATCGGTCCGGTCGCCGGGTTCGGTCCGGAAGGTCGGTAACGTTGGACCCCGTGGCACACACCTCGGATACCGCACACGCCTCGGGCGCCGCGCACCCCATGACCGCTCGCGCACTCGCTCTGGCCACCCTGGTCCTCAGCGGATTGCAGCTCATGGTGGTGCTCGACGGCACCGTTGCCAACCTTGCTCTCGCTCCACTGCAGGCGGAACTCGGGTTGTCCGACGCCGGCCGGAATTGGGTCCTCACCGCGTACGCGCTCGCGTTCGGTGGTCTGATGCTGCTCGGCGGCCGCCTCGGAGACAGCTTCGGGCGCAAACGGATGTTCATCGCCGGCGTGGGCCTGTTCACGTTCGCGTCGCTGCTGTGCGGCCTGGCCACCAACGAGGCGATGCTCATCGGTGCGCGTGCGCTACAGGGAGTCGGAGCCGCGATCGCGTCACCGACGGCGCTTGCGCTCGTGGCGACGACATTCGCCGCCGGTCCCGCCCGTAACCGGGCCATTGCGGTCTTCGCGGCCATGACCGGCGTCGGATCGATCGCAGGCCTCATCCTGGGTGGTGCGCTGACGCAGGTGTCGTGGCGATGGATCTTCCTCATCAACGTCCCGATCGGTGTCGTGATCGTCGTGCTGGCCCTCAGTGCGTTGCGCGAAACGTCGTCCGAGCGTCTGGCGCTGGACGTTCCGGGTGCCATCCTTGCGACGCTCGGATGCACCGGCATCGTGTTCGGCCTCACCGAAGGTCCCGAACTCGGCTGGGGGAGCGCCGCCGTGATCGGTGCGCTCGCTGCCGGCGTCATCCTGCTCGGGATCTTCCTGCTGGTCGAGCGCCGTGCCGAGAACCCCCTCCTGCCCTTCGTACTGTTCCGCAACAAGAACCGCGTGGCGACCTTCGTGGCGATCTTCTTCGCCGGTGCGGTGATGTTCAGCCTCGCGGCGTTCGTCGCGCTGTTCGTGCAGGACATCCTCGGTTACACGCCGCTGCAGGCGGGGCTTGCGTTCGTGCCGTTCGCATTCGGTCTCGGGGGAGCGGCCGCGGCCTCGTCCAAGCTCGCGGCACGGGTGCAGCCCCGATGGCTCGTGGTCACCGGTGCCGTCATCATGAGCCTGAGCCTGCTCTACGGGTCGACGATGGACGAGACGGTGCGATACTTCCCGACGCTGTTCGTGCTGGTGCTCGTGGTCGGGTTCGGGGTGGGTCTGGCCGTGGTTCCGCTTCCGCTGTGCGCCATCGCGGGCGTCGGAGCGCACGAGATCGGGCCGCTGTCCGCCATCGCGCAGGTCGCGCAGACGCTCGGAGGACCTCTCGGCCTCGCCGTCATCGGCGCGCTGGCCACCTCGAAGACGATGTCGCTCGGAGGCACGCCCGGCGCGGTCGCGGACATGACCGCCGCACAACTTACCGCGCAGGGTGAGGGGTACATGTTCGCCCTCGTCGGATGCGCCGCGTGCGCGGTGATCGCCGGCATCGCGGCGTTCTTCATCCGGTTCACCTCCGAAGAGGTGGCCCAGGCTCAGGAAGCCGAGAAGTCCGCTCAGTCCGGGTGAGGTGTCACCCCGGACTCCCGGCGCGTTCCGCCGGGAGTCCGGGATTCAGGTGAGGACGACCAGTTCCGTCGGGGAGGCGATCTCCACCCGCAGTCCGGCCTTCGACGCCACGCGCGCAAGACCCCGCACGTCGGCCGGCTCGGCCCGGGTCTGCACCAGTGCGCGGGCGAGGAGCCCCTTGTGGTGCTTGTTGAAATGACTCACGACCGAGCGGGTGCCATCGGGTTTTTCCGTCAGCACCGTCGCGGTGATCGCGCCGGGGACCGGACCGAGCTGCTGATAGGCACCCGAACGGAGATCGACGACGAGGTCACCTCCGGCCTCGGCGGCGAGCGCGTCGGTCAACTCGGGCCGCCACAACGCCGCGAGGGTGCCGAACCCGGGAAGCTTCGAGCCCCCCGAGAGGCGGTAGGCCGGAATGGGGTCGCTCGCACGCACGGCACCGAACAGCGCCGAGCCGACGGCCAGTCGCCGGTACGCCTTCTCACGCTGCACCTTCGTGAAACTTGCGGCGTCGAGGGCGTCGAACAGCACCCCGGTGTACCGCTCGAGTGCGGGGCGGGTGGGGGAGACCCACAACTTGGCGTTGCGTTCGATCTCGTCTGCTCCGTTCGCGCCCAGGCCGAGCGCCCGGCTCGACGCGTCGTAGTCGGCGGCGAGCTCGACCAGAGCCCGGACGAGCAGCTCTCGGGTCTCGGTCAACTGCGGCATCGAGAGGTCGCCGAGATCCAGCGGCCCGCCGTCGCCGCCGGTGGATTTGGTTTCGGAAGGGGGGAGAAGCACCAGCACAACAGCCCACCGTACCGAGAGCCCGATTCCGGCGAGCGGTAGGCTCATCGACCGTGATCACTCGCATGTCGCACCTGTTCCTCCGCACTCTCCGCGACGACCCGGCCGATGCCGAGGTCGCCAGCCACAAACTGCTCGTCCGGGCCGGGTATGTGCGGCGGATCGCGCCGGGCATCTACTCGTGGCTGCCACTGGGGCTGAAGGTGCTGCGTCAGGTCGAGCGAGTGGTCCGCGAGGAGATGAACAGCATCGGAGCGCAGGAGATCTCCCTGCCCGCGTTGCTGCCGCGCGAGCCCTACGAGACGTCGAACCGCTGGACCGAGTACGGCGCCGGACTGTTCCGTCTCCAGGACCGCAAGGGCAACGACTACCTGCTCGGGCCCACTCACGAGGAACTGTTCGCGCTCACCGTCAAGGGTGAGTACAACTCGTACAAGGACTTCCCGGTCACCCTCTACCAGGTGCAGACCAAGTACCGCGACGAGGAGCGCCCCCGCGCCGGCATCCTGCGCGGCCGCGAGTTCGTGATGAAGGACTCGTACAGCTTCGATCTCACTGACGAGGGCCTCGCACAGTCGTACCGGGCACACCGCGACGCCTACGAGCGGATCTTCGCCCGCCTGGGCGTGAAGTACGTGATCGTGTCCGCGACGTCGGGTGCCATGGGCGGCAGCGCTTCGGAGGAGTTCCTGGCCGAGAGCGAGGTCGGTGAGGACACCTACGTCCGGTGTGTCGAGTCCGGTTACGCCGCCAACGTCGAGGCCGTCAAGACGCTCGCGCCCGCACCGATTCCGTTCGACGGACTGCCGGACGCGGTCGTCCACGACACCCCGGACACCCCGACGATCGGTTCGCTCGTCGAGGCGGCCACCACGATCCTCGGCCGTGAGGTCGACGCCTCCGAAACCCTGAAGAACATCCTCGTCAAGGTTCGACAGCCCGGCGGGGAGTGGGAACTGGTCGGAATCGGCATCCCCGGAGACCGCGAGGTCGACGACAAGCGTCTCGAGGCGTCGTTCGAGCCGGCGGAGGTCGCGCTACTCGACGAGTCCGATTTCGCCGCCAACCCGTTCCTCGTCAAGGGCTACATCGGTCCGAAGGCGCTGCTTGCCAACGGCGTCCGTTACCTCGTCGACCCGCGCGTGGTCGACGGAACGGCGTGGATCACCGGCGCGGACGAGCACGGCAAGCATGTCTTCGGGCTCGTCGCCGGGCGTGACTTCGTCGCCGACGGCACGGTCGAGGCCGCAGAGGTCCGCGACGGTGACCCGTCGCCGGACGGTGCCGGCCCCTTGGTGTCCGCCCGCGGCATCGAGATCGGCCACGTCTTCCAGCTCGGCCGTAAGTACACCGACGCGTTCGCCGTCGATGTGCTCAACGAGAACGGCAAGCCGGTGCGCCCGACGATGGGGTCGTACGGCGTCGGCGTGTCGAGGCTCGTGGCTGTGATCGCCGAGCAGCAGCACGACGAGAAGGGCCTGCGCTGGCCGTCCGAGGTCGCGCCGTTCGATGTGCACGTCGTCATCGCCAACAAGGACGAGCAGGCTCGTGCCGGTGCGGAGAACCTGGTCGAGGAATTGTCGAATGCCGGCCTGGACGTGCTCTTCGACGATCGCAAAGCGTCGCCCGGTGTGAAGTTCAAGGATTCGGAACTGCTCGGCATGCCCCTGGTCGTCGTGGTGGGACGCGGATTCGCCGACGGCAACGTCGAAGTGCGTAACCGCCTCACCGGAGAGTCGAGCGAGGTGCCGGTGGGCGAGGCAGTACGGGAGATCCTCGGGCGTTGACCGCGTACTCGGAGCCGGTGGGTCAGAATGGGCCCATGTCCGAGAACTGGAGCGCGACCGACACTTATCTCGCCGATTTCCTCATAGGCGACGATCCCGCCCTCGACGCCGCCCTCGAGGCGAACGCGGCGGCGGGACTGCGGCCCATCGACGTCGCGCCGGTTCAGGGCAAGTTCCTGTACCTGCTGGCCCGAATCCGAGGCGCCCGCCGGGTGCTGGAGATAGGCACGCTCGGTGGGTACTCGACGATCTGGCTGGCACGCGCGGTCGGCGAGTCGGGACACGTGACGACCCTCGAGTACGAGCCCCGGCACGCCGAGGTGGCGCGTGCCAACCTCGACCGTTCCGGCGTCGGAGCGCGCGTCGACATTCGTGTCGGTGCGGCGCTCGACACGCTCCCGCACCTCGAAGGACCGTTCGACCTGGTGTTCATCGATGCCGACAAGGAGAACAACAGCAACTACGTGCGGGAAGCGCTGCGGTTGTCGAGTCCGGGCACGGTGATCGTCGTCGACAACGTGGTCCGTGCCGGTGGGATCAGCGATCCGGACGACGACGACTCGAAGGTCCGCGCATCGCGCGAACTGCTCGCCGTGCTGGCGGCCGAACCCCGTCTCGACGCCACGGCGTTGCAGACCGTGGGGGTCAAGGGCTGGGACGGTTTCGCGTTGGCACTCGTCGTCGAACAGCAACCGTAGGCCGGTACTGCCGGTCCGGCCGAAAATCGGTGGCGCCCGGTGTCCGGGCCGCCGAACATTGTTCGTGTGAGCGATATCCGGGAAACCGCCGACGCCGAGCGCTTCATCGAAGAGGGATATCTGCGGATCGCAGGTGCCGTTCCGCGGGAGACTACGGAACGGTGCTGCGACCTCCTCTGGGAAGACCTCGACGCAGACCGATCGGACCCGGGCACCTGGACCGAACCCGTCGTGCGGGTCGGAGGCCGATGGGATTTACCGTTCGTCGAGGCCTCCACGATGCCGGTCCTTCTCGACGTCTACGACCGTCTGCTGGGAACCGGCCGCTGGGTTCGGCCCCGCGGTCTCGGCACGTTTCCCATCCGATTTCCGCATCCCGCCGATCCCGGAGATACAGGATGGCACGTCGACGGTAGTTTCGTCGTCGAGGGACAGACCTGGCCGTACGTCGATCTCCGCTCACGCGGCCGGGGTCTGCTGGTGCTGTTCCTGCTCACCGACGTAGGACCGGACGACGCTCCCACCAGGATCAAGGTGGGTTCCCACCTCGACGTGCCCGAGTACCTCGTCGACTACCGCGACGGGCGTTCGTTGCTGGAGTTGTGCCGCGCCATGGACGAGGACGGCATGCTCGATGCACCGTCCCGGCCCATGGTCGAGGCGACAGGTGCCGCGGGCGACGTCTACGTGTGCCACCCGTTCCTGGTGCATGCGGCCCAGCCGATGCGCAGCGCGCAACCGCCGAACAGTGGGCAGGGGAACGGAATTCGGCCACCGCGCATCATCGCCCAGCCGCCGATCGAGACGGTCGCACCCTTCCGGCTCGACGCCACCGGCACTGCCCCGGTGGAGATGGCGGTGCGGCGCGCACTGAACCGGTGAAGGTCCGGACTGTCCGGGAAAGGTCGGCCCCTACCGGTCACCGGCCCTGAGCTCGCCGCGGGGGCGTGGCACGAGCATCGAGCCGGCGGACGGACTCCCGCACCGCGCCGTGCAGCATGATCTCGAGATCGCCGACCACGCGGTACGGGTGCTCGACCATGCCGTCCGAGACCCACCGCAGCACCACGGCGAGCACCGCCGAGGTGTAGAAGTCGACCACCAGGACGCGGTCCTGCGTGCGCGCCGGTCCACCGCCGTCCTGGTCCATCACGTCCTCGGTGATGGGCCGCATCTGCCCGAACAGGAAGCGCTCGAGCCCGGATCTGCCCAGCCCGTCGAGCACCCCGAGCGTCGACGAGCGGTTGTCACGCATGTACAGCATCAACCGGACCAGGCCGTCGGCCCAGCCCTCCTCTGAAGCGAACGCGCGGACCCGGCCGGCGACCTCGCTCTCGAACACCCAGACCGCGAGGTGCCGCACGTCGGGGAAGTGGTAGTAGAACGCCTGCCGCGTCAGTCCGCAGTCGCGCGTCAGCTCCGTCACCGTCACCTTGTCGAGCGGCTCGGTCCGTAGCCGGGCCTTGAGCGCGGCCGCCAGGGCGTCGCGTGCACCTGCACGTCGGTGCGTATCGGCGCGTTCGTCGGCCATGGCTCACGGTACCGCCCGACGTCCCTGGACACATCGCGTCAGATGTCTAGTGACGTTCTGTGCCGGGTTTCCTACCGTAGATATCCGGACGGCACGCATGCCGCGGGCCGCGAAAGATATCCGGACGGCACGCACGCCGCGGGCCGCGAAGAGGAGCTTCGATGTTCTTGTTCGAATCCATTCCCTGGTACTCCTGGGTGATGTGGTGCGTCGTCCTGGCCGCCCTCATCGCCCTCAACGAGGTGACGCGCCGCTGGAAGTGGGCCGGTCTCGGCTTCTTCGTGGCGCTGCCTCTCGTCCTGACATTGTTCGTGTGGCCGACGACGGCCGGCGCAGGCTCGTCGACGGGCACCTGGTTCCACTGGGTGAAGGTGTACTCGGCACTCATCGGGTGCCTGGGCTTCATGCTCATCCGGTACGTCCCGCGTTTGGCGAAGAACCGCTGGATGCTGACGTTCCCCGCCCTGATCCTGGCGATCAACATCGGCGAGGCAGTCATTCGCGACTTCGAGGTGGCGGGCCTGCAGGGCATGCACGACGGCGTCTTCATGGTCGGCGGTCCGTGGAACTACATGAACGGCATCGCCGGGATCCTCAACCTGGTCACCATCTGCGGCTGGGCCGGCATCATCGTCTCGCGCGACCGGTCCAAGGACATGATCTGGCCCGACATGATGTGGTTCTGGATCATCGCGTACGACCTGTGGAACTTCGCCTATGTCTACAACTGCGTCGGTGACCACGCCTTCTACGCCGGTGCGGCCCTGCTCATCTCCTGCACCATCCCCGCCTTCTTCATCAAGAAGGGCGCCTGGCTGCAGCACCGCGCCCACACGCTGGCCCTGTGGATGATGTTCACGATGGCGGTCCCGACGTTCGTCACCTCGTCGCAGTTCGCCGTCGAGTCGTCGCACAACCCGACCGCACTGTTCGTCGTGTCGGCCCTGTCGCTCGCGGCCAACATCGCCGTCGCGGCCTACCAGGTGTTCACCATCGTCACGCGGCACCGCAACCCGTTGCGCGACGAGTTGTACACCCACCTGCGCCAGTACCGCGAGGTGCGCGACGCGAACCTCCCGGTCGAGTCGCCGTCGGTCCTGCCCGAGTCCCGGGAGTCGGGCCGACTGGCGACGGTCTGACCGTCGCGCGTCCGGCTCCGGCCGGGCAAGCAGCACACACCACGCGCCGTGGTCGAGCCTGCGGGCTCGGCCACGGCGCCGCTGTCAGGGCCGGCCGGGAAAAGCGACGGTCGGGGGAACCCCTTCCACGACACGCCAGCGGGCAGCGCGCAGAGCGGCTTCGGTGAGCGCGTCGAGCGCGTTTCCGCGCGTCGCCTCACTGCGGGCGCGCTCGACGACGGACCGCCACGCGACCGCCGTGTCGCTCTCGATCTGCACGGCCAGTCGCGCGGCTTCGACGGGGTCGGTCACCGGGAACGGCACGGTGTACCCGGGCGCGGCGGTGGGCGGTGTTACTCCGGCGGACTGGAGTGCGTCGATGGTCGCATCGCGTCGGGCACGGTGCGCGGCGGTGTCGGCGGCGACCTCACCCGAACGGGAGGGGTCCGCGAACGCGGCGACGAGTCCGTACCCGAAGACGGCCGAATGCTCCGCCTCCAGCGCGTCGACAAGGGCTTGTTGCTCGGGCCCGAGCTCCGGGGAACTCACAGCAGAACCTCCGTCTGGACTCCACATGCGGCGCTGATCGAGGAAAGGAGACCGGCTCGGTAGCCGGTGAGCGTGCGAGCGAGGTCCGCCGCGCTGCGCTGCGACCGGACCAGCATTTCCCGCAACTGTTCGATGGTGGGCTGCTCCGCGCCGGGCGCAGAAGTGGTGGACGAGGCACCCGACGTGGTCGTCTCGGCAGTGATTCCCGCCATGCGAGCGACGTCCGCATCCAACGCGTCGGCGTGCGCGGTGCGTTCGTCGGCGATCACGCTCAGCGCGCCCGCCCGATCCGGGTACTGGGCCGTGAGTGCGCGGGCGGTCGCGGCATCCCGCCGCGCGCTTGCTGCCTGCGCCAGCAGCGGATCCGGCTCGGATTCGGTGTCGTCGTCGGAGAGCCCGCATCCGGTGACTCCCAGGACACCGACCCCGCCGATCGTCGCCGAGGACCATCGCAACAGCGCTCGTCGGGACAGGGTGGTACGGGTAACTGACATCGGCACCGCACCATCGTGCCAGCAGACCCCGGTGGCGAACCACGGCGGCCTGGTCACGGCACCTCGATTTGCGCGTTACGCTTGACCCAGCCGGTTCGGATCCGTATCGGCCGGCTGTCCGCTGTGACCACAACTTAACGAGGAGCCCGCCCGCAATGCCTGTGCCGCCCCCGGAACGGATCGTCGAGCTCGTCTCCGATCTTCTCGCCGAAGAGGGATACGACCTCGAAGACGTGGTGGTGACCGCGGCCGGAAAACACAGCACGGTCCGGCTGCTCGTCGACAGCGATGCCGGCCTCAGCCTGGACGAGGCCGCACGACTGAGCCGAGTGGTCTCCGAGGCGTTCGACTCCGTGTCGGACTTCGGGGAGGCGCCCTACATGCTCGAAGTGACCAGTCCGGGTATAGGCCGCCCGCTCGTCCACGATCGGCACTGGCGGCGGGCTCAAGGGCGCAAGGCGAAGATCCAGCTCGCCGACGAGACGATCGTCGCGCGCGTGGGAGAACTGGTCGGTGACGAGATCCGCGTCGTGCTGCCGGATCGTGCCGGTCCGTTCGTGCGCGCTATCCCCTTGAGTGAGATCCGCCACGCATCGGTCGAGGTGGAGTTCGCCAAGCCGAACCCGCGCGAGCTCGAACTGGCCGGGGGGCTCCCGGACGGCAGGGCGGCCGCAGGCGAGATCGCCGAGGTCCTCGGCGACGAAGAAGACGACGAAGAAGAAGACGTGAACGAAACGAGGCTGGACAAGTGAATATCGAGATCGCGGCTCTGCGAATGCTGGAGTCCGAGAAGAACATCCCGTTCGAAGAACTGATCGAGACGCTGGAAACCGCGCTGCTGACGGCGTACCGCCATGTGGACGGTCACCAGCCGCACGCCAGGGTCGCCGTCGACACCAAGACCGGCGCGATCCAGGTGCTCGCCGAGGAACGTGACGAGGACGGCAACGTCGTCGCCGAATGGGACGACACCCCCGAGGACTTCGGCCGCATCGCCGCAACCACCGCGCGCCAGGTCATCATGCAGCGCATTCGCGACGCCGAACACGAGCAGCGGTTCGGCGAGTTCGCCACCCACGAGGGCGAAATCGTCAGCGGTGTCGTCCAGCGCGACTCCCGCGCGAACGCCCGCGGCATGGTGGTGGTCAAGATCGGCGGCGAGACGACCAGCACAGAGGGGCTCATCCCGCCCGCCGAGCAGGTCCCCGGCGAGACGTACGAGCACGGCGACCGCATCAAGTGCTACGTCGTGGGCGTGTCCCGCGGCCAGCGCGGACCGCAGATCACGCTCTCGCGCACGCACCCGAACCTGGTTCGCAAGTTGTTCGCGCTCGAGGTGCCCGAGATCGCCGACGGCTCGGTGGAGATCGTCGCGGTCGCCCGCGAGTCCGGTCACCGGTCGAAGATTGCCGTGCATTCGCTCGTTCCGGGCCTCAACGCGAAGGGTGCGTGCATCGGGCCCATGGGTCAGCGCGTGCGCAACGTGATGCGCGAACTGGGCGAGGAAAAGATCGACATCATCGACTACGACGAGGACCCTGCGAAGTTCGTCGGAAATGCCCTGTCGCCGTCGAAGGTGGTATCGGTCACGGTCGTCGACCCCGAGGCACGCGCCGCGCGCGTCGTGGTGCCCGATTTCCAGTTGTCCCTGGCCATCGGCAAAGAGGGTCAGAATGCCCGCCTGGCAGCACGCCTGACCGGCTGGCGAATCGACATCCGCAGTGACGCCGCACCCGCCACGAACGAGGCTTCCGGTAACGCGCCGACAGGCAGGTAGGCGTGGAATGCGGGATTCTTCGCAAAACAACGGTAGAGTGGTCGATGGTTCAGCATGAACTGCCCTCGGCCCATGGGTCGCGCACCGGCTCGGTGCGTACCTGTATCGGTTGTCGGCAGCGAACGCTGGCTGCCGAGCTGCTGAGGGTCGTGGCACGCGAGCACGAATCACGAATGTTCGTCGTGGTTCCCGACCCCGGGCACAGGCTTACCGGGCGAGGTGCATGGTTGCACCCCACCCCGGAGTGCCTGGGTCAGGCCGTTCGGCGCCGAGCATTCGGCAGAGCACTCAAAGTATCCGGAAACCCGGATACAGCGGCGCTGGATCAGCTGGTCGGGTCCGCGGCGGCGAGCTCACAGAACGTGGCGGAGTCCGGCGATTGTCACCGGACTGCGTGACAGTGAGATCGGCGACGAGGCACCAACAGTGACATCGAACTCTGAGAAGAACAGGTACGAACACTCATGAGCACACCGTGAAGCACCAGCGATGAACGTCCATCGGAGATAACCCGAGGTCGTGCGGGCATTGGCCGGCTCGACCTCATCAGTGAGGAGAGCAGTGGCAGGCAAGGCCCGCGTGCACGAGTTGGCTAAAGAACTCGGTGTCACCAGTAAGGAACTACTCGCACGGCTCAAGGAGCAGGGCGAGTTCGTGAAGTCGGCGTCTTCGACCGTCGAGCCCCCGGTTGCGCGTCGTTTGCGCGAATCGTTCGGCAGCGCGAAGGAAGACGGCGCTACGGCCGGTAAGGCCGCACCCACCCCGGGACCGCGTCCCGGCGGAGGACCCCGTCCGGGTCCGCGCCCGGCAGCACCCGCGCCGGCGGCTGCAGCCCCGGCCCCCGAAACAACACCGGCGGAGACCGCGCCGGCCGAGACCACACCGGCTCCGAGCCCGGCCGCCGGTTCGCGGCCGAAGCCCGGCGCTCCCAAGCCGGTCGCTCCCAAGCCGGCTCCCGCAGCTCCGGCTCCGGCCGCGCAGGCTCCGGCCGCTCCGGCCGCGCAGGCACCGGCCGCTCCGGCTGCCGAGGCTCCGGCTGCGTCGGGTCCCGAAGCAGCGGCACCCGCTGCGGCAGCATCCCCGCAGGCTCCGTCGGCCAAGCCCGGTCCCAAGCCGGCAGGCCCGCGTCCCGGCCCCAAGGCCCCGCGCGTTGGTAACAACCCGTACTCGTCTGCTCCGGCAGAGCGTCCGGCTCCGCGTCCCGGCGGTCCCCGCCCGACTCCCGGCCAGGGTCGTCCCGCCGCAGGTCAGGGCGGTCCCCGCCCGGCTCCCGGCCAGGGTCGTCCCGCCGCAGGTCAGGGCGGACCCCGTCCGGCTCCCGGCCAGGGCGGTCCCCGTCCGGCTCCCGGTCAGGGCGGACCTCGCCCGACGCCGGGTTCGATGCCCCCTCGCCCCAACCCCGGTGCCATGCCGCAGCGGGCTGCACGTCCGGCTCCGGCCGGGCGTCCGGGTCGTCCCGGCGGTGCTCCGGGCGGTCGTCCCGGTGGCGGCGCCGGCGGTGGCGGCGGCTACCGCGGTGGTGGCGCCGGTGGCGGCGCACCCGCAGGAGCAGGCGCTCCCGGTGGCTTCCGTGGTCGTCCCGGCGGCGGTGGCGCCGGCGGTCGTGGCCGTGGCGGCGCAGCCGGTGCGTTCGGTCGCCCCGGTGGTGCTCCGCGTCGTGGTCGCAAGTCGAAGCGGCAGAAGCGGCAGGAATACGATTCGATGCAGGCGCCGTCGGTCGGTGGCGTGCGGTTGCCGCGTGGCAACGGCGAGACCATCCGGCTCGCTCGTGGCGCATCGCTGTCCGACTTCGCCGAGAAGATCGACGCGAACCCCGCTGCACTCGTGCAGGCACTGTTCAACCTCGGTGAGATGGTCACGGCCACTCAGTCCGTGAACGACGAGACCCTCGAGCTGCTCGGCTCGGAGATGAACTACGTCGTGCAGGTCGTCTCCCCCGAAGACGAGGACCGTGAACTGCTCGAGTCGTTCGACATTCAGTACGGCGAGAACGAGGGCGGCGAGGAAGACCTCCAGCAGCGTCCGCCCGTGGTCACCGTCATGGGTCACGTCGACCACGGCAAGACCCGACTGCTCGACACGATCCGTCAGGCCAAGGTCCGCGAGGGCGAGGCCGGCGGCATCACGCAGCACATCGGTGCCTACCAGGTGCTCACACATCTCAACGGTGACGATCGCCTGATCACCTTCATCGACACCCCGGGTCACGAGGCGTTCACCGCCATGCGTGCCCGTGGCGCGAAGTCCACCGACATCGCGATCCTCGTGGTCGCGGCCGACGACGGTGTCATGCCGCAGACGGTGGAAGCGATCAACCACGCCCAGGCGGCCGACGTGCCGATCGTGGTCGCGGTGAACAAGATCGACAAGGAGGGCGCGAACCCGGACAAGATCCGTCAGCAGCTCACCGAGTACGGCCTTGTCACCGAGGAGTACGGCGGCGACACCATGTTCGTCGACATCTCGGCGAAGCAGGGGCTGAACATCGACCAGCTGCTCGAAGCGGTGCTGCTCACGGCAGACGCATCGCTCGATCTGCGGGCCAACCCCGACATGGAGGCGCAGGGCGTCGCCATCGAGGCGCACCTCGACCGCGGTCGCGGTCCGGTCGCCACGGTGCTGGTCCAGCGCGGCACGCTGCGGGTCGGCGACTCCATCGTCGCCGGCGACGCCTACGGTCGCGTCCGGCGAATGGTCGACGAGCACGGCGAGGACGTCCTCGAGGCGCTTCCGTCGCGGCCCGTCCAGGTCATCGGCTTCACGTCGGTGCCCGGCGCCGGCGACAACCTGGTTGTCGTCGACGAGGACCGTATCGCTCGCCAGATCGCCGACCGGCGCAACGCACGCAAGCGCAATGCGCTCGCTGCGAAGAGCCGTAAGCGGATCAGCCTCGAGGATCTCGATGCCGCTCTCAAGGAGCACAACGAGCTCAACCTCATCCTCAAGGGCGACAACTCCGGTACCGTCGAGGCCCTCGAAGAGGCCCTCATGGGTATCGAGATCGACGACGAGGTGCGTCTGCGGGTCATCGACCGCGGTGTCGGTGGCATCACCGAGACCAACGTCAACCTGGCAGCTGCGTCCAACGCGGTGATCATCGGCTTCAACGTCCGCGCCGAAGGCAAGGCGACGGAGCTGGCGAACCGCGAGGGCGTCGACATCCGCTACTACTCGATCATCTACCAGGCGATCGACGAGGTGGAGAAGGCTCTCAAGGGCATGCTCAAGCCGGTCTACGAGGAGGTCGAGCTCGGCCGCGCCGAGATCCGTGCGATCTTCAAGTCGTCGAAGGTCGGCAACATCGCGGGTTGCCTCGTGCAGTCCGGCATCGTCAAGCGCAACGCGAAGGCTCGTCTGCTCCGCGACAACAATGTTGTCGCCGAGACGATCACCATCTCGTCGCTGCGACGCGAGAAGGACGATGTCACCGAGGTCCGCGAGGGCTACGAGTGTGGTTTGACGGTCACCTACTCCGACATCAAGGTCGGCGACGTGATCGAGGCGTACGAGCTTCGCGAGAAGCCGCGCGACTGATATATCCCGCGCCTGTGGCGGCGAACGATTCGTCGTTCGCCGCCACGGGCGTGTCGGGACGACACCACCGACACCGAGGATGCGGATGTACCTGGGAGCGCTCGAGCTGGACATCCTGCTCGGAGATGTGCATTCGCTCAAGGAGAAGCGGTCGTACATCCGGCCGGTCCTCGCCGAATTGCGTCGCTTCGGTGTGTCCGTCGCGGAAACCGGCGAGCACGACCTCTATCGGCGCTCCACCCTGGCTGTGGCGGTGGTCGCACCCGACTTCGCGCACGTGCGCGACATACTGGACACCTGCGAGCGACTGGTCGCACAGCGCCCCGAACTCGACCTGCTGTCCACCAGACGAAGATTGTTCGGTCCGGAGGATTGACCCGGCCGACGGAGATCAAGGCCACCGGCACCGGTGGCCGAGGAGAGGAACGAACGACATGGCCGATCCAGCACGGGCCCGCCGACTCGCCAAGCGCATTGCCACCATCGTGGCCACGGCGATCGGTACCGAGATCAAGGATCCGCGGCTCGAGTTCGTGACGATCACCGACGCGAAGGTCACCGCCGACCTGCACGACGCGACCGTCTACTACACGGTGCGCGGTGCCGACCTCGACACCGAACCTGATGTGGAGGCAGCCGCCGCCGGTCTCGAGAAAGCCAAGGGCGTTCTGCGAACCATGGTCGGTGCGGGCACCGGTGTGCGCTTCACCCCGAGCCTGACCTTCGTTACCGACACCGTGCCGGACACCGCACGGCAGATGGAGGAGCTGCTTGCGCGGGCACGCGCAGCCGACGAGGATGTGGCCCGCGCCCGCGAGGGTGCAGTCCCCGCCGGCGATCCCGATCCGTACAAGGAGCCCCGTGAGCGTGACACCGGTGACGACGCCGAGTAACGAGCCGAGCAGCGAACCGAGGTCCGGTGCTCCTCGCGCGGACGCCACCGCGTCCGCAGTGGGGGCCTCGGTCGACCTGCCGGGCGCAGTGGCCCTGCTCGACGCCGCGGCCACGGTGACGGTGCTGTGCCACGTGCAGCCCGACGCCGACACCCTCGGCAGCGGCCTCGCACTCGGTCTCGCGCTCGAGCGGCGGGGTGTCGCTGTGCAGGTGGCCTTCGCCGCGCCCGCAGAGGTACCGGAGTCGATGCGCTCGCTGCCCGGCGGGCACCTGGTTACGCCCGTCGCGGCGGTGCGCCGGGACGCGGACCTCGTGGTGACGGTCGATTGCGGAACGGCGGGGCGTCTCGGCGACCTGCGTGACCGCCTGGCGGGTGCTGCGCGCACCCTGGTCATCGACCATCACGTGTCCAACACCCGGTTCGGGACCGACAACCTCATCGTGCCGGACGCGGAGGCCACCGCCGTGGTGCTGGCCGACCTGTTCGACGAGTGGGGTGTCGTGCTCGACGCGGACCTCGCACATTGCCTGTACGCCGGGCTCGTGACGGACACCGGTTCGTTTCGCTGGGGCCGGCCTGCGTCGCATCTCCTCGCGGCACGTCTTCTCGCGACCGGCATCGACGGATCCGCGATCACCCGCGGACTCCTCGATACCCACCCCTTCGGATGGTTGCCGATGCTCTCGTCGGTGCTGGCGTCCGCGACCCTGGTGCCCGAGGCGGCGCGGGGCAGGGGACTGGTCTACGCATTCGTTCGTCGCGCCGACTCGGCACACCTCGGTTCGGAGGAGGTCGAGAGCGTGATCGACATCGTGCGGACCACCGCAGAAGCGGAGGTCGCCGCGGTGTTCAAGGAGGTCGGAACCGAAGTGTGGACGGTGTCGCTCCGGTCGAAGACCGCAGTGGATGTATCCGCAGCCGCAACCGACCTCGGCGGTGGCGGCCATGCGTTCGCAGCCGGCTACACCGCGCACGGCACACCGGACTCGGTGGTGGCTGCACTGCGTGGCGTTCTCGGGTGACGACGGAACCCACGGGACACACCGCGACGCCGGAGATCTCCGGCCGTCGCATTCTCGGTCTGGCCCTACCCGCGCTCGGCGTCCTCGCCGCCGAACCGCTGTACCTGCTCTTCGACATCGCTGTGGTGGGACGCCTCGGTGCGTTGCCGCTCGCGGGACTCGCGATCGGCGGGCTCGTCCTGGCCACGGTCAGCACACAGTTGACCTTTCTGTCGTACGGCACCACCGCCCGATCGGCGCGACTCCACGGCGCCCGCCGCCACGACGACGCCGTCGGTGAGGGCGTCCAGGCGACCTGGCTCGCCGTCGGAGTCGGGTTGCTCATTCTGCTGGCCGGGCAGATCCTCGCCGGCCCCGTCTCGCGCCTGATCGCAGGTGACGACGAGATCGCCGCCGAAGCCGTGTCGTGGCTGCGGGTGGCACTGTTCGGAGTGCCTCTGATCCTCATCGGTATGGCCGGCAACGGCTGGATGCGGGGAGTGCAGGACAATTTCCGGCCGCTGCGATACGTGATCGCAGGTCTCGCCCTGTCCGCAGTGTTGTGTCCCGTGCTGGTGCACGGCCTGCTGGGAGCACCGCGATGGGAACTCGTCGGCTCCGCCGTCGCGAACGTGCTCGGCCAGACGGTCTCCGCCACGCTGTTCGTCCTGGCGCTGTTGCGGTCGGGCGTGCCGCTGCGGCCCCGGCCCGAGGTGATCGGCGCCCAGTTACGCCTCGGACGGGATCTGATCGCCCGCAGCCTGGCATTTCAGGCGTGCTTTCTCTCCGCCGCGGCCGTGGCCGCACGGTTCGGCGCCGCAGCGGTCGCCGGTCACCAGGTGGTTCTGCAACTGTGGAATTTCGTGACGCTCGCGCTGGATTCGCTGGCGATCGCGGCGCAGGCGCTCGTCGGTGCGGCGCTCGGCGGCGCCGATCGCCGCGGTGCCACCCGGCTCGCGTGGCGGGTCACCGCGTGGTCCGCGTTGTTCGCTACCGGTCTCGCCGTCGTGTTCCTGCTCGGGCGCACGGTGATTCCGGGCCTGTTCACGTCGGACCTCGCGGTACTCGGTCAGATCGACGTGGCATGGTGGTTCTTCGTCGCGATCATGCCGGTCGCCGGTGTCGTCTTCGCACTCGACGGGGTACTCCTCGGTGCGGGCGATGCGGCGTTCCTGCGTACGGCAACGCTGGTGTCGGCCCTGATCGGGTTCCTGCCGTTCATCTGGTGCTCTCTCGCCTTCGACTGGGGCCTGGCGGGGATCTGGACGGGGCTTACGGTGTTCATCGTGTTGCGGATGCTCGCCGTCGTGGGACGCACGGTCTCGGGTCGATGGGCGGTGACGGGCGCGGACCGGCAGGTCGGCGTGCACAACGAGTCGGGAGGTTAATGCCGGTGGCAGCGAAGCTGTGGGCGATCAGCGATATCCATGTGGGCCATCGAGGCAACCGGCCGGTCACCGAAGACCTGTATCCGGAGTCGCCCGACGACTGGCTGATCGTGGCCGGTGACGTGTCGGAGAAGACGGACGACATCCGCTGGGCTCTGTCGCTGCTGAGCAGCCGGTTCGCGAAGGTCATCTGGGTGCCGGGCAACCACGAATTGTGGACCACCGCGAAGGATCCCGTGCAGATGCACGGGGTGGCCCGCTACGACTACCTCGTCACGATGTGCCGCGAACTCGGCGTGCTCACGCCCGAAGATCCCTATCCGGTCTGGGAAGGCGAGGGGGGACCGGTAGTACTCGTGCCGATGTTCCTGCTGTACGACTACTCGTTCCTGCCCGACGGCACCACCACCAAGGCCGAGGGCCTCACCGTCGCACGCGACCGCAACGTCGTCGCGACCGACGAGTTCCTGTTGCGGCCCGACCCGTATGTCACCCGGGACACGTGGTGCGCGGTGCGGGTGGAACAGACCCGCGCTCGGCTCGACGCGCTCGATCCGGCCCTGCCCACTGTGCTGATCAATCACTTCCCGCTGGTGCGTGAACCCACCCGGATGCTGTTCTACCCCGAGTTCGCCCTGTGGTGCGGGACCACCGAGACGGCCGACTGGCATCTGCGCTACCGCGCGCTGTGCAGCGTCTACGGCCACCTGCACATTCCCCGTACGACGTACTACGACGGGGTCCGCTTCGAAGAGGTGTCGGTCGGCTACCCGAGGGAATGGCAGCGGCGCGGACTGCCCGATCGGCTTCTCCGGCAGATCCTGCCGGTGCCGGACTACCCGCCGGGAAGCCTGAACAAGTGGGGCGGTCACTTCACCGTGACACCCGAGATGGAAGCCGAAGCCGAGAAGATGCGAGCACAACGACAGAGGGAGTTGCGGTGACCGAGCCGTCCGCCGGAGAACAGGTCGAGACACACGCGGCGCTGCTATCGCGCATCGTGCCGGAGGGTGTCGCCGCTGCGGAAATGTTCTCCGACCCGCCGGGACTGCGACCGCATCCGCAGGAGGAACCGCTCGTCGCACGCGCGGTGGACAAGCGCCGGCGGGAGTTCGCCGGTGCCCGGCACTGTGCCCGGCAAGCGATGCGGCACCTCGGTGTCGAACCCGGCCCCATCCTGAGGGGGGAACGGGGGGCTCCGGTGTGGCCGCGTGGGCTCGTGGGCAGTCTCACCCACTGCGACGGGTACCGGGCCGCGGTACTCGGCTACTCGCTGCAGGTGCGGTCGCTGGGGATCGACGCAGAGCCCCACGACGTGCTTCCCGACGGCGTTCTGCCCGCGGTCAGCCTCGAACCGGAGCGGGAATGGCTCGCGTCGGCGGGCGACGACCTGCATTGGGACCGTCTGCTGTTCTGCGCGAAGGAAGCCACCTACAAGGCATGGTTCCCGCTCACCGGCCGGTGGCTCGGGTTCGAGGACGCGCACATCACGTTCGAGCGCGACACCACCTCCGATGCCGTGGCCGGCACTTTCCACTCCCGGATTCTGGTGCCCGGCGACACGCCGGACGGCCCACCGCTGACCGGATTCGACGGACGCTGGCTCGTCGCCGACGGTCTCGTCCTCACCGCGATCACGGTGCGCTGAACGATGACCGACCGAACCCACGAATTCTCCGACAATCCTGCCGTCGCCCGCGCGGGCCTGCTCGTCGTCGACAAACCTGCGGGGATGACCAGCCACGATGTGGTGGCGCGGTGCCGACGCCTGCTCGGCACCCGCAAGGTCGGGCACGCCGGGACTCTCGATCCGATGGCCACGGGTGTGCTCGTGCTGGGCGTCGAGCGGGCCACCAAGCTTCTCGGGCTGTTGTCGCTGACCACCAAGTCTTATACCGCGACGATCCGGCTCGGCCAGAGCACGGTCACCGACGACGCCGAAGGCGACGTCGTGGAGACGTCGGATGCGTCGGCTGTCACGGACGAGCAGATCGCCGCAGTGATGGAGACGCTGACCGGCGACATCGAGCAGATTCCGGCGAGCGTGAGTGCCATCAAGATCGACGGTAAACGCGCCTATGCCCGCATGCGGGAGGGTGAGACCGTCGAGATCCCCGCACGGCCGGTGACGGTGTCGCGGTTCGACGTGCTCGCGCGCCGCGACGACGGTGCCTTCGTCGACCTCGATGTCGAGGTGGACTGCTCGTCGGGAACCTACATTCGCGCCCTCGCCCGTGACCTCGGGGCCACCCTGGGCGTCGGGGGCCACCTGACGGCACTGCGCCGCACCCGGGTGGGCCCGTTCGGCCTCGAACATGCGCGCACCCTCGAGGAACTCGCGGACGATCCCGTGCCGAGTCTCGGCATCGACGAGGCGATCCGCACCGCGTTCGAGTGCCGGACCGTGAGCGACGACGAGGCAGCAGTGCTCGCTAACGGACGCTGGCTCGAACCCGTGGGGATCGAGGGGGTCTACGCGGCGGTGGACGAGCACGGGCGCGCGGCAGCGCTGGTCCAGGAGAAGGGGCGTCGCGCGGCGTCGGTGTTCGTGGTCCGGCCCGCGAACATGTGACGGCTCAGACGAGCCAGACCGCGCCTGCGGCAGGGGTGCCCAGGTCCACGGTGCGGCCCTCGGTGCCGATCCGGATCGATACCGTTCCGGCGAAATCTCGTCGTTCGACCACGCGGATGTCGGTGTCGAGGGCGATGCCGACTTCGTCGAAGTAGCGCAGCATCGCGGGGTCGGCGTCGGAGATGCGGGCGACCCGCCCGTGCTCGCCGTCGGTGAACGTGGTGAGGGGACGGGCGGGCGGCGCCGGGATACGGCCGTCGTGCGACGGGATGGGGTCGCCGTGGGGGTCGCGTTCCGGGTAACCGAGCTTGGCGTCGATTGCGGCGACCATCCGTTCGGACACCGCGTGCTCGAGCACCTCGGCTTCGTCGTGGACTTCGTCCCAGCCGTAGCCGAGTTCCTGGACGAGGAACGTCTCGATGAGGCGGTGCCGCCGCACCATCGAGACGGCAGCGGTCCGGCCTGCGTCGGTGAGCGAGATCGATCCGTAGCGAGCGTGGTCGAGCAGGCCCTGATCGGCCAGGCGCCGTACCGCTTCGGACACGGTCGACGCCGACACTCCGAGTTTCTCGGCAAGCAGTTTGGTGGAGATCTTCTCCCCGGACCACTCCTGGACCGTCCAGATGATCTTCAAATAGTCCTGGGCCACCGAGGACAGGGTCTCGGTCGCGGTGGTCTCGCTCGTGTCCGTCACGCGTTCAGTTTAGGTAACCGGCAGCACGGATTCACCCGCGTCGCCGGCGCCGGTGCGATGCCGGATCGCTTTGGTGATCACTCCGTGGCGCGGCGAGAACAGGTATACGGCCGCGAACACCACTGCCTGCGCCAGCACGACGACACCACCGGTCGCGGCGTCGGTGTAGTAACTCGTGTACACCCCGACGATCGAGGCCACGACCGCGAGGACGGGAGCGATGAGGAGCATCCGCGCGAGGCGATCGGTGAGCAGGTACGCGGTTGCTCCCGGAATGATGAGCATCGCCACGACCAGAATGACGCCGACGGCCTGGATCGCGCTGACGATGGTCACGGCCAGCAGTGCGAGCAGGAGAGCCGACAACCTGCCGGGCGAGATACCCAGGGCGTGCGCCTGCACCCGATCGAACGCGAACAATGTCAGGTCGCGGCGCTTGACGACCAGCACGATCAGCACCACCGCCGCGAGCGCCGACACCTGCCAGACGTCGCTCGAGGCAAGTCCCAGCAGATTGCCGAAAAGTACGTGGTTCAAGTCGATCTGGCTGGGATTCTTCGAGATCAGCACGACACCGAGCGCGAAGAGCGTGGTGAACACGATTCCGATCGCCGCGTCTTCCTTCACACGGCTTGTGCTGCGCACGAGTCCGATCAAGGCGACCGCGATCCCGGCGAACAGCAGGGCACCCAGCGCGAAGGGTGCCCCGACGAGATAGGCGAGCACGACACCGGGCAGGACCGCGTGCGAGACGGCGTCGCCCATGAGCGACCAGCCGATCAGGACGAGCCAGCAGCTGAGCAACGCGCACACCACTGTCGCGGCGACCGCCACGATCAGCGCGCGCTGCATGAATCCGTACTGCAGAGGATCGACAAGGAGATCCACCATCACTGCACCTCTCGCGCGACCGGCGCACTCGCCGGGGACTCGGTGGGGGAAGCGCCGAATGCGAGCGCCAGGTTCTCGGGACGCAACACCTCCTCGGGTGGACCGTGGAGGAGGAGACGTCGTTGCAGCAGCACGGCTTCGTCGCAGAGAACCGGCAGCCCGGTGAGGTCGTGTGTGGCGACGAGGACTGCGCGTCCCGAGGCCGCGAGGTCGCGGATCACCGCTGTCAGTGCCTGTTGCGTCTTCGCGTCCACCCCGGCGAACGGTTCGTCGAGCAGGAGCAGCGGAGCTTCCTGCGCGATCGCGCGCGCCACGAACACGCGTTTGCGCTGACCTCCGGAGAGCTGGCCGATCTGTCGGGTCGCGAAGTCGGTCATGCCGACTCGGTCGAGTGCGGACTCGACCGCCGCGCGGTCCGCCGGCCGCGGCCGGCGCATGAATCCCTGGTGCCCGTAGCGACCGGTCATCACCACTTCCCGCACGCCGATCGGGAAATCCCAGTCGACGGCCTCCGATTGCGGCACATACGCCACTGCGCCGGTCCGGCGCGCGACCACCGTGGATTCGCCCGCGATGGACACGCGCCCCGACACGGGCCGGACCAGACCCATGATCGTCTTGAAGAGGGTCGACTTGCCGGAGCCGTTGGTTCCGACGAGACCGCACACCGTTCCCGGCGACAAGCTCAGGGACACCCGGTCGAGCGCGGTGACGGTGTCGTAGCGGACGGTGACCGTATCGATGTCCAGTGCGGGTGCCGTCATTGTGTCAATCCTGCCGTGATCGTCGAGATGTCGTGCCGCAGCAGGTCCAGGTAGGTCGGGACGGGACCGTCAGGGCCGGACAGCGAATCGACGTAGAGGGTGCCGCCGAATCGCGCCCCTGTGTCTGCCGCGACCTGCTGTTGCGCCTTGTCCGACACGGTCGATTCGCAGAACACGGCGGGGACCCTGTTGTCGCGCACGAAGTCGACGGTCCGGGCGACCTGCTGGGGCGTGCCCTGCTGGTCCGCGTTGACCGGCCACAGGTAGGCCTCTCGCAACCCTGCGTCGCGGGCCAGGTAACTGAACGCGCCCTCGCACGTCACGAGGGCTCGCTGCTCCTCCGGCAGTGCCGAGACACCGGCGATCAGTTCGTCGTGGAGTGCCGCGAGTTCGGCTTTGTACGCGGACGCGTTCGCCGCGAATTCGTCTGCGTGTTCGGGTGCGAGATCGGACAACGCGGCGGCGATGTTGTCGACATAGATCTGTGCGCTCCGCGGTGACATCCACGCGTGCGGATTGGCCTGCCCGGCGTAGCTGTCTCCGGTGATGTACACCGGTTCGACGCCGTCGCTGAGGACGACGTGCGAGGCGTCGGCGTCTTCGAGGAACTGTTCGAACCAGCGCTCGAGCCCGAGTCCGTTGTCCAGGACGAGATCGGCGTCGGCGGCGTTGCGGAGGTCGCTGGGAGTCGGCTCGTAGCCGTGGACCTCGGCGCCCGGCTTCGTGATGGATTCGACGCGCACGTGGTCCCCGGCGACGGCGCGGGTCATGTCGGCGATAACGGTGAACGTGGTCAGGGCGAACGGACGCTCGTCGGCGTCCGTCGGGGAGGCGCAGGCAGCGAGCGTGACGGCGGCTGCCGCCAGAACGGCGGTTTTGACCCATCCAATGGAAATCTTCGGCACCCCGAAATTATGCATTCGGGTGCCGGATGTTGTCCACGTGGGCTCCGGAGCCGGTCGAGGATGACCGACCGGCGCGTGCGCCGTAGGCTGCCGATGTGCAGAGATGGCGAGGTCTGGACGAGATACCTGCGGACTGGGGTCGTTGTGTGGTGACGATCGGGGTGTTCGACGGCGTACACCGGGGGCACCAGCAGCTGATTTCGAGCGCTGTGAAAGCCGCGACGGAACGAGGCGTCCCGAGCGTGCTCATGACGTTCGATCCACATCCCATGGAAGTCGTGCGGCCGGGAAGTCACCCCGCACAGCTGACGACACTGGCGCGGCGCGCCGAGTTGGCGGAGGAACTGGGAATCGACGTGTTCTGCGTCGTGCCGTTCACCCCCGAATTCATGAAGCTCTCGCCGGAGCGGTACGCCCACGAGATCCTCGTCGAACGGCTCCATGTCGCGGAGGTGGTCGTGGGGGAGAACTTCACCTTCGGCAAGAAGGCGGCCGGCACCGTCGACCTCCTGCGCTCGATCGGCGCGCGATCCGGTTTCGCGGTGCAGGGGCTGACCCTCGTCGCCGCGCACGCGGTCACGTTCTCCTCGACCTACATCCGGTCCTGCGTCGACGCCGGCGATGTCGCTGCGGCGGCCGATGCGCTCGGCCGCCCTCATCGCGTCGAAGGAGTCGTCGTGCACGGCGACGGGAGAGGGCGCGGGCTCGGCTTCCCGACCGCGAACGTCGCGCCCCCGATGTATGCCGCGATCCCGGCCGACGGCGTCTACGCCGCCTGGTTCACCGTGCTCGGCTCGGGATCACCCGTCGACGGTGTCTCGGTCGGGGAGCGGTACATGGCCGCGGTCTCGGTCGGAACCAATCCCACGTTCTCCGGACGCAAGCGCACCGTCGAGGCATACGTCCTGGACGAGGAAGCCGACCTCTACGGCCAGCACGTGGCGGTGGACTTCGTCGAACGGCTGCGCGGCATGGAGAAGTTCGATTCCGTGGAGGCGCTGATTTCTGCAATGCACCGCGATGCCGACCGTGTGCGCGAGGTGCTCGCAGCAGGCTGACCACACGTACCGGCCGCTCTCCGGGTGTCCCCGGCCGCCGGCCGAAGGTACGGGAGAGGCGGGCGCGCAGGGGGTGGGCGCGGCTCTGGTAATATCGACCGCTGGTGTGTGCTGCGGTTCGCGGCGGCCGCACCGGCGGACCCGGTCCGCTATCTGTCACGCGGACGTCAGTTGTTCAGGAGAACTACCAGTGGCATTGACCACCGAACAGAAGAAGCAGATCCTCGGCGAATACGGCCTGCACGAGACCGATACCGGGTCACCCGAGGCTCAGGTTGCGATGCTCACCAAGCGCATCGTCGACCTCACCGAGCACCTCAAGCAGCACAAGCACGACCACCACTCCCGCCGCGGCCTGCTGCTGCTGGTCGGTCGTCGTCGCCGCCTGCTCAAGTACGTCGAGAAGGTCGACGTCGAGCGTTACCGCTCGCTCATCCAGCGTCTGGGCCTGCGTCGCTGACGCAGCCGAGAAGCGACACGATCTGCATCCGCTGATCTTTTCCGACAGCCAACGGGGCACCCACTACACTGGGCCCCGTTGGCTATCGGTGTTTGTGCCGGCATAGCCGGCACGCCACACCGCCGACGGCGGTGAACCGTATGCATCGATGGTGTCGGTCTTCGGTAGTGACTTTCCGGTCCGGGCACGGTGTCCGTAAGAGATACCCCCGCCGGAGGGTTTCGATCGATGACCGCCTCCGTGAATCGGTGCGCTACCACGGCCAAGGGGGCCGTGGAGCCCGCGCGGGTACGGCGAAGACGAAGAGGGAAGAGAAGATACAAAGATGACAAGCAATTCCGCAGTCGAGACCGACGAAGGCGTCTACGAAGCCGTCGCGACACTCGACAACGGTGCCTACGGCACCCGCACGATCCGTTTCGAGACCGGCCGCCTCGCACAGCAGGCCGCCGGCGCCGTCGTCGCCTACCTCGACGACGAGACCATGCTGCTTTCGGCCACCAGCGCGTCGAAGCACCCCAAGGAGCATTTCGACTTCTTCCCGCTGACGGTGGATGTCGAAGAGCGTATGTACGCGGCCGGGCGCATCCCGGGCTCGTTCTTCCGTCGTGAAGGCCGTCCCTCCACCGACGCGATCCTCACCTGCCGCTTGATCGACCGGCCGCTGCGCCCGTCCTTCGTGGACGGACTGCGCAACGAGATCCAGGTCGTCGTCACGGTTCTGAGCCTGAACCCGAACGACCTGTACGACGTGGTCGCGATCAACGCGGCGTCGGCGTCGACGCAGCTCGCCGGACTGCCGTTCTCCGGTCCCGTCGGTGGTGTGCGCGTCGCACTCATCACGTCCGAGGACAACAAGGCCGGCCAGTGGGTTGCCTTCCCGACGGTCGAGCAGCTCGAGAACGCCGTGTTCGACATGGTGGTTGCGGGCCGCATCGTCGGCGGTGCGGACAACCCGGACACCGCTGACGTCGCGATCATGATGGTCGAGGCAGAGGCCACCGAGAACGTCATCGCACTCGTCGAGGGTGGCGCACAGGCGCCGACCGAAGCGATCGTCGCGCAGGGCCTCGAAGCCGCCAAGCCGTTCATCGCCCGCCTCTGCGTCGCTCAGCAGCAGCTCGCTGTTGCTGCCGCGAAGCCGACCGGCGACTTCCCGCTGTTCCCGCCCTACGCGGACGACGTGTACGCCGCGGTCGAGGCTGCGGCGTCGACGAAGCTGGCCGAGGCACTGACGATCGCGGGCAAGCAGGAGCGTGACGAGCGCACCGACGAGATCAAGGTCGAGGTTCTCGAGCAGGTCGGCCCGAAGTTCGAGGGCCGCGAGAAGGAGATCGGCGCAGCCTTCCGCGCGCTGACCAAGAAGCTGGTTCGCCAGCGCATCCTGCGTGACCAGTTCCGTATCGACGGGCGTGGGATCACGGACATCCGTGCACTCTCGGCCGAGGTCGCCGTCGTTCCCCGTGCACACGGTTCGGCGCTGTTCGAGCGCGGCGAGACCCAGATCATGGGTATCACCACCCTCGACATGGTCAAGATGGCTCAGCAGGTCGACTCGCTCGGCCCGGAGACCAGCAAGCGCTACATGCACCACTACAACTTCCCGCCGTACTCGACCGGTGAGACCGGCCGCGTCGGTTCGCCGAAGCGCCGCGAGATCGGCCACGGCGCCCTCGCAGAGCGGGCGCTCATGCCGGTGCTCCCGAGCCAGGAAGAGTTCCCGTACGCGATCCGTCAGGTGTCGGAAGCGTTGAGCTCCAACGGTTCCACGTCGATGGGTTCGGTCTGTGCCTCGACCCTGTCGCTGCTCAACGCCGGTGTTCCGCTCAAGGCTCCGGTCGCGGGTATCGCGATGGGCCTGGTCTCGGACGAGGTCGACGGTGAGATCCGCTACGTGGCACTGACCGACATCCTCGGAGCCGAAGATGCCTTCGGCGACATGGACTTCAAGGTTGCCGGAACGAAGGATTTCGTCACGGCGCTGCAGCTCGACACCAAGCTCGACGGAATCCCGTCGCAGGTGCTCGCGGGTGCGCTGTCGCAGGCACACGACGCGCGCGCCACGATCCTCGAGGTCATGGCCGAGGCCATCGACGCTCCGGACGAGATGAGCCCGTTCGCGCCGCGCATCACCACGATCAAGGTCCCGATCGACAAGATCGGCGAGGTCATCGGGCCCAAGGGCAAGATGATCAACTCGATCACCGAGGAGACCGGCGCCAACATCTCCATCGAGGACGACGGCACCGTGTACGTCGGCGCTGCGGACGGTCCGTCCGCGCAGGCTGCGATCGACAAGATCAACGCCATTGCCAATCCGCAGCTGCCGAAGGTCGGCGAGCGTTTCCTCGGCACCGTGGTCAAGACCACGGCGTTCGGTGCGTTCGTCTCCCTGCTCCCGGGCCGTGACGGTCTGGTGCACATCAGCAAGCTCGGCAACGGGAAGCGCATCGCGAAGGTCGAGGACGTCGTGAGCGTCGGATCCAAGCTGCGCGTCGAGATCGCCGACATCGACAACCGGGGCAAGATCAGCCTCGTGCCCGTCGAGGACGACGCCGCCGCCGAGGCCGCTCCGGCCGAGGCAGCCACCGAGTCCTGATCGGCTCCGCCCGGTAGCCACCGGCTCCGGGACAGGCACCACCGCGCGCTGTTCCTTCCCTTCGGGGCAGGAACAGCGCGCGGTGTCGTTGTGCGGGGACTGTCCGGTCGCTGACGCGACCTGCGGCGGAGCGTCCCCGCAGGTTCGGCACCAGAGGAAAACCGAGGCCCGTTCACGTGTAAACCTTTCGGCAAAAGCCGTACGGCGATTCTGCCGAGGGTGTTCCCTGGTGGTGTGAGCACGGTTACAGCCACAGGAATCGGGGCGCGCCCAGGAGTCAACCTGGCACTGGCGACCTGGGTATCGGCCATGAACTTCTGGGCCTGGAACCTGATCGGGCCGCTGTCCACCACCTACGCCGGCGACATGTCGCTGAGCAGCTCCGAGACGTCGATGCTCGTGGCGACGCCGATCCTCGTGGGCTCGCTCGGCAGGATCGTGGTGGGCGCCCTCACGGACCGTTACGGCGGCAGGGTCATGTTCATCGCGATCACCCTCGCGTCGATACTGCCGGTCCTCGCGGTCGGCTTCGCGGGCAGTGCGGGCTCGTACCCGTTGCTGCTCGTGTTCGGATTCTTCCTGGGCATCGCCGGCACGATTTTCGCTGTCGGCATCCCGTTCGCCAACAACTGGTACGACCCGTCGCGCCGTGGTTTCGCCACGGGTGTATTCGGTGCGGGCATGGTCGGCACAGCGCTGTCGGCCTTCTTCACGCCACGCTTCGTCGGATGGTTCGGGTTGGTTGCCACCCACGTGATCATCGCAGTGGTGCTGGCCTTGACCGCCGTGTTGTGTGTGACCGTCATGAGGAACGCGCCCGCATTCGTTCCCAACACCCAGCCGGTGGTGCCCAAATTCCTTGCGGCATGCAAACTCCGTGTCACCTGGGAAATGTCGTTCCTGTATGCGATCGTCTTCGGTGGGTTCGTCGCGTTCAGCAGCTACCTGCCCACCTACATCAGGACGGTGTACGAATTCTCCGCGGTCGACGCCGGTACCCGCACGGCGGGCTTCGCCCTCGCCGCAGTGATCGCCCGGCCCATCGGTGGTGCACTGTCCGACCGGATACCGCCGAAGTACGTGGTTCTCGCGTCCTTTGCCGGCACTGCCGTGACCGCATTCATCGCCACGTTCAAACCGCCGCCGGATCTGTGGTCGGCCGTCGACTTCATCACGATGGCGATCTTCCTCGGAATCGGAACCGGCGGCGTCTTCGCCTGGGTGGCCAGGCGTTCGCCCGCACAGTCCGTCGGCAGCGTCACCGGAATCGTCGCGGCGGCAGGTGGCCTCGGCGGATACTTCCCGCCGTTGGTCATGGGCGCGACCTACGACCCGGTCGGCAACGACTACACCGTGGGTCTGTTGCTCCTGGTCGCGGCGGCTCTCATCGCACTGATCTACACGGCGGTCTGGCTGAAGGCACGTGAACCGGCCACGTCGCGGGACGCTCCACATCGGCAACCGGAGGAGAGCACGTGACTACGGAAAAAGTCGCCGTGGGTGGGACGCTCGAGGAACTGATGGTCCGTAGCGGCCGATTCTTCACCCGTGGCGAGGAATCCGCCGACACCCGGAGCATCCTGCACCAGGGCGGCAGAGAAGGTGACATCTTCTACCGCGACAGGTGGAGCCACGACAAGGTCGTGCGATCGACACACGGCGTGAACTGCACCGGTTCGTGTTCGTGGAAGATCTATGTCAAGGACGGGATCATCACGTGGGAAACCCAGGAGACGGACTATCCCACGGTGGGAGCGGACCGCCCCGAGTACGAACCGCGCGGTTGCCCCCGAGGCGCGGCCTTCTCCTGGTACACCTACTCTCCGACACGGGTGCGGTACCCGTACGCGCGCGGAGTCCTCGTCGCGATGTATCGCGAGGCCAAACAGCGTCTCGGTGATCCGGTACTGGCGTGGGCGGACATTCAGAACGACCCGGAACGCCGGCGCCGGTACCAGCGTGCGCGAGGCAAGGGCGGACTGGTGCGGGTCACCTGGGCCGAAGCCACCGAAATGGTCGCCGCGGCCCACGTGCACACCATCAAGGAGTACGGACCCGACCGGATCGCCGGTTTCTCCCCGATTCCCGCCATGTCGATGGTGTCGCACGCAGCCGGTTCCCGGTTCGTCGAACTGGTCGGCGGCGCCATGACCTCGTTCTACGACTGGTACGCGGACCTGCCGGTCGCGTCCCCGCAGGTCTTCGGCGACCAGACCGACGTCCCCGAATCGGGTGACTGGTGGGACGCGTCGTACCTGTTGATGTGGGGTTCCAACGTTCCGGTGACACGCACCCCCGACGCACACTGGATGACGGAAGTCCGGTACCGCGGGACCAAGGTGGTCGCGATCAGCCCGGACTACGCGGACAACACGAAATTCGCGGACGAGTGGATGCCGTGTGCCGCCGGAACCGACGGTGCCCTGGCAATGGCGATGGGCCACGTCCTGCTGCGCGAGTGCTACGTCGAGAAGCCCGTACCTTTCTTCACGGACTTCTCCGCGCAGTACACCGATCTGCCCTTCCTGGTGAAACTCGAAGAGCGGGGCGGAAAGTGGGTTGCGGGCAAGAACCTCACCGCGGCCGATCTCGGGCAGGACGTGGAGAACGCAGCGTTCAAACCCGTGCTGCTCGACAGCGCCACCGACAGCGTGACGGTTCCTCACGGTTCCCTCGGATTCCGCTACGGCGAGGACGGTATCGGCAAGTGGAATCTCGAACTGGGTGACCTGTCACCCGCCCTCACGGTGGCACCGCCGGCCGGTGGTGCGGCCGAGGTTCTCGCCGTTCATCTGCCGAGTTTCGACACGATCGACGGTCGGGGCGGAAGCCTCGAGCGCGGCGTGCCGGTCCGCCGGGTGGGTGAGCACATGGTCTGCACGGTGTTCGACCTGATGCTCGCCCAATACGGCGTGCAGCGCGCAGAGTTGAATCTGCCCGGGCAGTGGCCGACCGGATACGACGACCCGTCGACGCCCTACACGCCGGCATGGCAGGAATCGATCACCGGAGTGTCTGCCGCGCAAGCGATCCGGGTGGCGCGGGAACTCGCCCGGAACTCCGAGGAATCGGGCGGCCGCTCCATGATCATCATGGGAGCCGGAATCTGCCAGTGGTTCCACGGCGACGCGACCTACCGGGCCGTGCTGTCCCTGCTACTCCTGACCGGGGCCATGGGACGCAACGGCGGCGGCTGGGCGCACTACGTCGGGCAGGAGAAGTGCAGAACCACCACCGGGTGGGCCACGATGGCGATGGCCACCGACTGGAGCAGGCCACCTCGTCAGATGGCGGGTACCTCGTACTGGTACGTGCACACCGACCAGTGGAAGTACGACGGGTACCGGGCGGACGCCCTCTCGAGCCCGCTGTCGCGGGGGCGCTTCCGGGACAAGCACACCATGGACGTGATGGCGTCGGCCGTCGCGATGGGCTGGTCGCCGTTTTATCCCCAGTTCGACCGCAACACACACGATCTGGCGGACGAGGCTCGTGCGGCCGGTCGTGACATCCCCGAATATGTCGCCGAACAACTGGCCCAGGGGACGGTGAAACTCGCCGTCACCGATCCCGGGTCGCCGCGTAACTGGCCGCGCGTGCTGAGCGTGTGGCGGTCGAATCTTCTCGGCTCGTCCAGCAAGGGCAACGAGTACTTCCTGCAGCATCTGCTGGGCACCGACTCGAACATTCAGGGTGCTCAGACCGCGCCGGAGTTGCGTCCGAACGACGTCGACTGGCCGGAGGACGTCCCCGACGGCAAACTGGACATGCTGATGTCGATCGATTTCCGGATGACGTCGACGACGCTGTTCTCGGATGTCGTGCTGCCCGCAGCGACCTGGTACGAGAAGGGCGACCTGTCGAGTACCGACATGCACCCCTACGTGCACGCGTTCAGCCCCGCCATCGATCCTCCCTGGGAGACCCGCTCGGACTACGAGGCGTTCGGCGCGGTCGCGAAGGCGTTCAGCGCCCTTGCGCGCACGCACCTGGGGACGCGGACCGATGTGGTGATGGGGACACTCCAGCACGACACGCCCGGTGCGATGTCGTATCCCGGTGGAACGGAGAACGACTGGAGGAAAACCGGCGAAGTACCCATCCCGGGAAAGACCATGGGGCCTCTCGTGGTCGTCGAACGGGATTACACCGCCATCGCCGACAAGTGGGCCACGCTCGGGCCGCTCGTCGAGTCGGCAGGGCTGACCACCAAAGGGGTGACCACCCACCCAGACCAGGAGGTCGCCGAACTCGCCACCAAGTTCGGCGTCATGGATTCCGGTGCGGCCGCCGGGCGCCCGGCGATCACCACCGCGGAACGGATGGCCGATGTGATTCTCGCGCTGTCCGGGGCATCCAACGGCCGTCTCGCCGTGCAGGGCTACCGCGAACTCGAGAAACGAACCGGCCGCAGGCTCGTCCACCTCGCCGAAGGCAGTGAGGAACGCCGGATCACCTACGCCGACACACAGGCCCGGCCGGTACCGGTGGTCACGAGCCCGGAATGGTCGGGCAGCGAAACAGGCGGGCGTCGCTACGCGCCCTTCACCACCAACATCGAGGAACTCAAACCGTTCCACACCCTGACGGGCCGAATGCACTTCTACCTCGACCACGACTGGATCGAGGAGATGGGCGAGCAACTTCCGACCTACCGGCCCCCGCTGGACATGAACCGATTGTTCGGTGAGACATCGATCGGTTCCGGCGACGGAGTGGGGTTGACGGTGAGGTACCTGACCCCCCACTCGAAATGGTCGATCCACTCGGAATACCAGGACAACCTGTTCATGCTCTCGCTCTCGCGCGGCGGACCGACGATGTGGATGAGTCCGGCGGACGCGGCGAAGATCTCGGTGCGCGACAACGACTGGATCGAGGCCGTGAACCGTAACGGCGTGGTGGTGTGCCGGGCCATCGTGTCGCAGCGCATGCCCGAGGGCGTGGTGTTCGTCTACCACGCGCAGGAACGCGTCATCGATGTCCCGCTCACCGAAACCACCGGAAAGCGTGGCGGGATCCACAATTCGATCACGCGGATCCTGATGAAACCGAGCCATCTCGCGGGCGGTTACGCCCAGATGTCGTATGCCTTCAACTATCTCGGACCTACCGGCAACCAGCGCGACGAAGTCACGGTCGTGCGCCGCCGGTCCCAGGAGGTGACGTACTGATGTACACCATCGGACCCCACGGACGAGGGCAATCATGAAGGTCATGGCACAGATGGCGATGGTCATGAACCTCGACAAGTGCATCGGATGTCACACGTGCTCGGTGACCTGTAAACAGACCTGGACCAACCGGTCCGGAACCGAATACGTCTGGTTCAACAACGTGGAGACGCGTCCGGGTCAGGGGTACCCCCGCACCTACGAGGATCAGGACAAGTGGCGCGGCGGCTGGATCAGGGACAAGAAGGGCAGGATTCGGCTGCGCGACGGCGGCCGCCTCCACAAACTCAGCCGGATCTTCTCCAACCCGAAGATGCCGTCGATCGACGACTACTACGAACCCTGGACCTACGACTACGAGACCCTCACCAATGCCCCTGCGGGGGAGAACATCCCGGTGGCGCGACCTCGCAGTCTCCTCAGTGGCGAACCGATGAAGGTGGAGTGGTCGGCCAACTGGGATGACAACCTGGCGGGCTCGCCCGAGATCGTTCCGGACGACCCGATCCTGGTGAAGATCAACGAAGAGGTCAAGACGTCGCTCGAAGAGACGTTCATGTTCTACCTTCCCCGGATCTGCGAGCACTGCCTCAACCCCTCGTGTGTCGCGTCGTGCCCCTCCGGAGCGATCTACAAGCGCGCGGAGGACGGCATCGTCCTCGTCGATCAGGACCGGTGTCGCGGCTGGCGGATGTGTATCTCCGGATGCCCCTACAAGAAGGTCTATTTCAATCACAAGACCGGCAAAGCCGAGAAGTGCACGTTCTGTTATCCCCGCATCGAGGTCGGGCTGCCGACGGTATGTGCCGAGACCTGCGTCGGGCGCCTGCGCTACATCGGGCTGGTGTTCTACGACGCGGACCGGGTGCTCGACGCGGCGGCGGTGGAGAACGAACAGGATCTCTACGAAGCCCAGCGTCAGGTCCTGCTCGACCCCCACGATCCGGAGGTCGTCGCAGGGGCCCGGGCCGAAGGGATTTCCGAGGACTGGATCGCCGGCGCGCAGAAGTCACCGATCTACTCTCTGATCAACGTCTACAAGGTCGCGCTGCCGTTGCATCCGGAATACCGGACCATGCCGATGGTCTGGTACGTGCCGCCGCTGTCGCCGGTCGTCGACGCGGTCAGCCGCGACGGTCACGACGGGGAAGATCTCGGAAACCTGTTCGGAGCACTCGAATCGTTGCGCATTCCCATCCGCTATCTCGCGGAGTTGTTCACAGCGGGGGACACCGCGACCGTGGAAGCCGTCCTGCAGCGACTCGCCGCGATGCGGTCGTACATGCGCGACATCAACCTCGGTCGCGACACCCAGCCGCATATCCCCGAGTCCGTGGGCATGACGGAGGAACAGATCTACGAGATGTACCGGTTGCTCGCCCTCGCCAAGTACGAAGAGCGTTACGTGATCCCGACGGCCTACGCGACCGAAGGACACAAGCTCGAGGAATCGGCCACGGACTGCTCTCTGTCGTTCGCCGGCGGCCCCGGGATGTACGAGTCCGGGCCCTTCGGTGAGTCGAGCGGCGGACCCGTCCCGGTCGCGGTGGAGACCTTCCACGCGCTCGCGGAGCGTCAGACCACGGAAGCCCTGGCGGTCAACGAGCGCGAGCCCTCCCGCGTCAATCTGCTGAACTGGGACGGCAAAGGAGCGCCCACGGGGCTGTTCCCGGGTGCCTGGCCGGGCGACGGCGAGGAGCGGCGGTGACATTGTTCCGGCGGGGGTCGCGCCGAGAGGATCCCGCTCGCCGGTTGCAGACGCGGCTCGTGCACCAGGCGGCCTCGTTGCTGCTGGCCTACCCGGACGAGCAGATGGCGGACCGTCTCGACACCGTCGAGGCACTCGTCGACCACATCGACGAGCCCGCGCGCGGCCGGCTCGCCCGGACCGCCGCGTACCTGCGTCGGAGCAGCCTGCTCGACGCGGCCCAGGCGTACGTCGACACGTTCGACCTGCGTCGCCGCTCGACGATGTACCTGACCTACTGGACCGCGGGAGACACACGTAACCGCGGATCGGAAATCCACGCGTTCGTGCAGACCTATCGGGAGGCCGGCGCCGAACCGCCGGTCGGCGAGGCGCCCGACCACCTCCCGGTCGTCCTCGAGTTCGCGGCCACCGTCGCGCCCGAGGCAGGAGAACGGCTGCTCGTCGCGCACCGGGTACCGATCGATGTCCTGCATCGCGCGCTGGTCGGCGACGATTCGCCGTACGCGGACACCGTCGCTGCGGTGTGCGCCACGCTGCCTCCCGTGGACGAGGCACAGGAACAACGGGCCCGCCAGCTGATGCACGCCGGACCTCCGGCCGAGGCGATCGGCCTGCAACCGTTCACCCTGACCGTTCCGCCACGCCGGGACTCCCACGACCGACGAGAAGGGCCGTAACGATGAGCGCGGGTGCAATCTTCTGGGACATCGTGCCGTACGTGACACTCGCGATCCTGATCGTCGGCACGTGGTGGCGGTACCGATACGACAAGTTCGGCTGGACCACCCGCTCGTCACAGCTCTACGAGAGCAGGCTGCTGCGCATCGGCAGTCCGCTGTTCCATTTCGGCATTCTGGTGGTCATCATCGGACACGTCATCGGCTTGCTGATCCCGAAGCAGTGGACCTACGCGATGGGAATCAGCCAGCACGCGTACCACGTCCAAGCCCTCGTGCTCGGGACCATCGCCGGCGCCGCCACCCTCATCGGGGTGTGCCTGCTCATCTACCGCCGGCGTACCAACGGCCCGGTGTACTCCGCGACCACCCTCAACGACAAGGTGATGTACATAGTCCTGGTCGCCGCGATCGTCGCGGGGCTGGCCACCACCCTCATGGGTGCGGGAGTGGTCGGCGAACACAATTACCGCGACACCGTATCGCCGTGGTTCCGCTCCATCTGGATCCTGCAGCCACGCGGCGAACTCCTCGTCGAGGCGCCGGTGTCGTTCCAGATCCACACGCTGATCGGTCTGGTGCTGTTCGCGATCTGGCCGTTCACCCGGCTCGTCCACGCATTCAGCGCACCCGTGGGATATCTCTTCCGCCCGTACATCGTCTACCGGAGCAGGGGAGAGGTGCGAGAGGGTCAGCTGGTCGGCTCCCAGCCCCGGCGCCGCGGTTGGTGACCGTCGCCGTATCCGGCCGCGCATGTATCGTGTGATGTTCCGTTCCCGGACGTATGTGCCGGACCCCGACCGCAGGACCGTAGAACTCACACATGGCTCCCACCCGGCACGTTTCTCCTTCCGATCCCGCTTCCGCCCCCGCAGTGGATTCCGGCGTTCGCCGCACCGTTCTGCCCGGAGGCGTGCGAGTGGTCACCGAGCACGTGCCGGGCGTGCGATCGGCGGCGGTCGGCGTGTGGGTCGGAATCGGCTCCCGCGACGAACAGCCGTCCGTCGCCGGCGCGGCACACTTTCTCGAGCACCTGCTGTTCAAATCCACCCCGACGCGCACTGCCCTCGACATCGCGGAGCTCATCGACGGAGTGGGCGGTGAACTCAACGCGTTCACCAGCAAGGAACACACCTGCTACTACGCGCACGTCCTCGACGACGATCTTCCGCTCGCCGTCGACGTCGTCGCCGACGTGGTGTTACGGGGCCGGTGCCGCAGCGCCGATGTGGACGTCGAACGGCAGGTCGTACTCGAGGAAATCTCGATGCGCGACGACGATCCCGAGGATCTTCTCGGTGACTCCTTCCTGACCGCGCTGTACGGAGATCACCCCATCGGCCGTCCCATCATCGGCTCCGTCGACTCGATCGAGGCGATGACCCGCACTCAGCTGCACTCCTTCCACGTGCGCAGGTACACCCCGCAGCGGATGGTCGTCGCGGTCGCCGGCAACGTCGATCACGAGCACACCGTCGAACTCGTCCGTCGCGCCTTCGCCGGGCACCTGGACGGCGCGGGCGGGCCGGTGCCCCGCCGGGAAGGCCGGCTCGAACTGCGCACCACACCCACCCTGAGCATCACCGAGCACGACGGCGAACAGTCGCACCTCTCGCTCGGCGTTCGTTCCTTCGGGCGGCACGACGAGCGCCGCTGGGCACTGTCGGTGCTCAACGCCGCGATCGGCGGTGGATTGAGCTCACGGTTGTTCCAGGAGGTCCGCGAGAAGCGGGGACTGGCGTACTCCGTGTACTCCGGCATCGACACCTTCGCCGACACCGGTGCGTTCTCCGTGTACGCCGGGTGCCAGCCCGAGAATCTCTCCGAGGTCGCGGCCGTGATCCGCGAGGTGCTCGACTCCGTCGCGAAGGACGGCATCACCGACGCGGAATGTGCTCGTGCCAAAGGCTCCCTGCGCGGTGGTCTGGTCCTCGGTCTCGAGGACACCGGGGCGCGAATGCACCGCATCGGACGCAGTGAGCTGAACTACGGCCGGCACTGGAGCCTCACCGAGACCCTCGAGCGCATCGCGACCGTCTCGTCGGAACAAGTGCGTGAGGTCGCCGCCGAACTACTGCACCGGCCGTTCGCCGCCGCAGTGGTCGGGCCGTACCGACGCCCGCGGGATCTTCCCGCCCCGGTGCGCGAGATCGTCGGCTGACCCTTGTTCCGCCGCCCGGGCACCCGCACCGACGCGGTGACCACCCGTGCAGACCACGACCCCGGTTGCGTACGCTTTCCTCGGAAAGACGTGACGGGAAGGTCGTGGACGGCAAAGTGAACGCAGCAGCAGTTCGGGTAGGTGTGCTCGGAGCCAAGGGCAAAGTCGGCCAGGCAATCTGCACGGCAGTCGAGGCGGCCCCCGACCTCGAACTCGTCGCAGCGGTGGACCGAGGCGACAGCCTCGACGACTTCGTGACCTCCGGCACGCAGGTCGTCGTGGATTTCACGCACCCCGACGTCGTCATGGGCAACCTGCAGTTCCTGATCGACCACGGTATCCACGCCGTCGTGGGCACCACCGGCTTCGACGAGGACCGCCTCGCGCAGGTCCGCAGCCGCCTCGCCGATCAGCCCGGAGTCGGTGTGCTCATCGCGCCCAACTTCGCCATCGGCGCGGTGCTGTCGATGCGTTTCGCGCAGGCCGCCGCCCGATTCTTCGACTCCGTCGAGGTCATCGAACTGCATCATCCCAACAAGGCCGATGCGCCGTCCGGCACCGCCTACCGCACCGCAGAACTCATCGCCGAGGCACGTGCCGCCGCAGGCGTGGGACGCAGCCCCGATGCCACGACCACCGAACTCGACGGTGCGCGCGGCGCGGATGTCGACGGGGTGCGGGTGCACTCGGTGCGTCTCGCCGGTCTCGTCGCGCACCAGGAGGTGCTGCTCGGAACCCAGGGCGAGACGCTGACGATCCGCCACGATTCCATCGACCGGTCCTCGTTCGCACCGGGTGTACTCCTCGCAGTCCGCGAGATCGCTTCCCGTCCCGGCCTGACGCTGGGCATCGACCCCCTCCTCGACCTGTGAAGAAAGATCTCGTCAAGGTCCTCGTGCCGATCGCGTTCATCGTGGTCGCGCTCGCCTTCTATTTCGTGTTGCTCGGCAGTCGCGGAGTCGAACTCATCCGGTCGGGCGGCGTCGCCGCGGTCGGGCTGGGTATCGGCGTGTTGCTGCTCCCGCTCGTCGGAGTCTGGATCGTGTACGCCAGTCTGCGTGCGGGCTGGCAGCACCAGCAGCTTGCGCAGCGCATCCACGAGGAAGGCCTCGAACTCGATGTCACCGATCTTCCGCGACGGCCGTCCGGAAAGATCGACCGTGACGCGGCGGATGCCCTGTTCGAGACCGTCAAACGGGAATGGGAAGCCGATCCCGACAACTGGCGGAACTCCTACCGGCTGGCGCGCGCATACGACTATGCGGGTGACCGGGGCCGTGCCCGCGAGACGATGCGCCGGGCGGTTGCCCTCGAAAAAGCAGAACGCGACAGCACGACGTAGCGGGCGAGGTATCGCGGCTCGAACAACGCCCCCGTCGTAGTCTTCGCCTGTGACCGAACAACCCGAACGAACCGACGCCACAGACCGGACGCTGCTCGTCGTCCACCACACGCCGTCTCCGGCGACGCGAGAGCTGCTCGAAGCGGTGCTGGCAGGGGCGAACGACCCCGACATCGACGGGGTGACGGTGCGTGCGGTGCCCGCCCTCGGCGCGACCGTCCCGGATGTGCTCGCTGCCGACGGTTACCTGTTCGGTACTCCCGCGAACTTCGGATACATGTCGGGAGCGCTCAAACACTTCTTCGACACGGTGTACTACCCGTGTCTGGACGCCGTCGCGGGCCGACCGTACGGCATGTGGGTCCACGGCAACGACGACACCGCGGGAGCGGTGTCGTCGGTGCGCAGACTGGTGACGGGGATGGGGCTGATGCAGGTGGCTGCCGACTTGCAGATCACCGGACCGATCGACGCGCAGGTGCGCGAACGGTGCTACGAGCTCGGTGGGACGGTCGCGGTGACCCTCGCAGACGGGGCGTGAGGGGCGGTCCGCGTCAGCGGTAGCTCTCCTCGACGAACTTCGTCAGACCTTTGCCGGCTGTCTCGATCGCCGTCTTCTCGGCGCGTCGGACGAGGAATCCGGGGACCGGAATCTTCGGATCGATGGTCAGGCTGAAATCGACCTTGGTCGCTCCGCCCACCGGCGTGAGCGTGTAGGCACCGTCCTGCTGGTTCTGCTGGGTGCTCTCGACGAGCGTCCAGGACATCGACCGGTCACCGTCCCAGGTGTAGTCGACGACCTGCTCGTCGGTGAGTCCGATGACCGAGACGGTCATGCGCACGCGGTGCGGTCGGCCGTCCGGGTAGGTGGACTCGACGACGACCTTCTTGTGCGTCGACGACCACTCGGGCAACCGGTCCACCGCTGCGATAGCCGCCATCACCTGCTCCGGTGTCGCCTTGATTTCGAAGCTTCTGGTGCTGCTCACGGCCATCGGTTCGGTGTCCTCTCGTTCCCGCGTTCGGTGCGTCGGAAATCTACCGCACGGGAGGCGTTTTCAGGCCGTGTCGCCGTCTTCGTCCTCTCGGGGAGCCGGCGCCGGCGCCGGGGCCGGGGGGGTGGTGGGCGCGGTGCCTTGCCTGCGCCACTCTTCGGCGCGCTTCTGATACCGCTTCTGATCCTTCAGTGCGCCCTGCACGGCCTGCGCCACCCAGGAATTGAGCGAGACACCGCTCTGCGCGGCCGCTTCCTCCGCGCGGGACTTGATCTGTTCGACGAGACGCAGGGTGACCCGGCTGATGTCCCCGGTCATCTCCTCGAAGGTCTGCGACGGCGAGTCCGTGTGCGGCGTGGCATCGCTGCGCACATCCACGACGGCTTCCGTGCCGTCGAGCCGAACAGTGACGGTGTGGTCGTCCAACTGCTTGCTGATTTCTCCGGCCATGTCCGACAGCGCGCTGAGAACGGCGAGCCGGGCCGGCGCGGCGAGGGCGGCGGAGAGGGCCGCTGCGGTACGGCGGGTCTGTTCGTCGCCGAGTTCGGCGGCGTTGACGACGGCATCGGTGATTGCCGCGGTGTAGGTGTCTATGTTCATGCAGTCAGTGTGACGCCATGTATGACATCAGTCAACAAAGATTTGACGCCACGAGTGCTGTCGCTGTGGCGTCATGTAGGTGGCAGTGGGCGCACTGAGGATCCGGCTCGCTAGGGTGCGATCACACCGGGAGGAGACGCGCATGATTCCCGAACCCGCAAACCTGAAGGTCAGGCTCGTCGCAAAGACCGAATTCCTGCCGCCGGACGACATCCCCTGGGAAACCGACGCCGACGGAGGGGAAGCGCTCGCCGAGTTCGCCGGACGCGCGTGTTATCAGAGTTGGTCGAAGCCGAACCCACGAACGGCGACCAACACCGGGTATCTGCGGCACCTGCTGACCGTGGGCCACCTGTCGGTACTCGAGCACGCTTCCGTCACCTTCTACATCACCGGAATCTCCCGTTCGTGCACCCACGAGCTGATCCGACATCGGCACTTCTCGTTCTCGCAGTTGTCCCAGCGTTTCGTCGCGGACGGCGATGCTCCGGTTGTCGTTCCTCCCGCGATCGCGGGCGATCCGCATCTCGAGGAACTGTTCTTCGCCGCCACCCGGCGCAGCCGCGACGCATATGTGGAACTGCTCGACGCGCTCGACGAGAAGATGGCGCACCTGCCTCCCGGCCCGTTGCGGGCGAAGCAGGTGCGCGAAGCGGCGCGAGCGGTGCTCCCCAACGCCACCGAGACCCGCATCGTGGTCACCGGCAACTACCGGTCGTGGCGGCACTTCATCGCGATGCGCGCGACCGAGCACGCCGATGTCGAAATCCGGCGGCTCGCGGTCGAATGCCTGCGACAACTCATCGATGCCGCACCGAACGCCTTCTCCGACTTCACCATCACGGCGTTGCCCGACGGCAGCGAAATCGCCGCTCCCACCTTTGCCACAGAGCGCTGACCCACCCGGCGGAGGCGGGCGTGTGTCGGACCTGTGCCCCCACGCGGTAGCCTTCTGACCATGACCAACGGTGAATCCGCAACTGCTGTCGAGCTCCCGTTCGGCACCGTCGCCACTGCGATGGTGACCCCGTTCACTGCCGACGGCAAGCTCGACGTGGACGCGGGTGTGCGTCTTGCGAACTACCTCGTCGAGGGTGGCTGCGACGCGCTGGTACTCGCCGGTACCACCGGGGAGTCGCCTACCACCACCGAGAACGAGAAGCTCGAACTGATGCGGGCGGTTCTCGCTTCTGTCGGCGATCGCGCGAAGATCATCGCCGGTGCCGGAAGCAACGACACTGCGCACAGCGCCGAACTCGCGCGCGACGCCGCGCGCGCCGGCGCGCACGGCCTGCTGGTCGTGACCCCGTATTACTCCCGGCCGCCGCAAGCCGGTCTCTACGCGCACTTCGTCGCGGTGGCCGATGCCACCGACCTTCCCGTGATGCTCTACGACATTCCGCCACGCTCGGTGGTGCCCATCGAAACGGACACGCTGCGGTTGCTCGCCGAGCACCCGCGGATCGTGGCCGTGAAGGATGCGAAGGGTGACCTCAACGCGGGTGCCGAACTCATCGGCACGACCGATCTGAAGTTCTACTCCGGTGACGACCCGCTGAACCTGCCGTGGTTGTCGGTGGGTGCTGTGGGATTCGTGAGCGTCATCGGTCATCTCGTGCCCGGCCGGTTGCGCGAACTGCACACCGCCTTCGAAGCAGGCGATCTCGACCTGGCCCGCACGATCAATCTGTCCATGGTGCCGATCTACCGCGCGGTCGCTCGACTCGGTGGTGTCAGCGCTTCCAAAGCAGGGCTGAGACTGCTGGGTATCGACGTCGGCGAGCCGCGCCTTCCGCAGGTCGCACCGGTATCGGCCCAGATCGACGCCCTCGCGGCCGATCTTCAAGCAGCAGGGGTTCTGTAAATGAGTCGTCCTACCAGTAGTCGTGGCCGCGCCACCCGTAACGCCGGCCCGCCGGCGTCGCGGCCGCAGCGCCGCATCGTCCAGAACTCGGCATCGACGCAGCGTGCCGACCCGCGTCCGCCCGTCGATCCCACCGCACGCCTCGGTACCCCTCCCAAGGCGCCCAAGAACGGTCTGCGGATCGTCGCGCTCGGCGGTATCGGCGAAATCGGCCGCAACATGACCGTCTTCGAGCACCAGGGCCGTCTGCTGATCGTGGACTGTGGCGTGCTCTTCCCGGAAGACCAGCAGCCGGGCGTCGACCTGATCCTTCCGGACTTCCGGCACATCGAGAACCGGATGGACGACGTCGAGGCGATCGTTCTCACCCACGGTCACGAAGACCACATCGGTGCCGTCCCGTTCCTGCTGCGCCTGCGCCCCGACATCCCGGTCGTCGGCTCGAAGTTCACCCTCGCGCTTGTCGCCGCCAAGTGCCGCGAGCACCGGCAGCGGCCCCGCCTCGTCGAGGTCACCGAGGGTGAACGCACCGATCACGGCCCGTTCGAGTGCGAGTACTTCGCGGTCAACCACTCGATTCCCGATGCCCTCGCGGTCGCCATCCGGACGTCGGCCGGCCTCGTGCTGCACACCGGTGACATCAAGCTCGATCAGTTGCCGCTCGACAACCGGCTGACCGACCTGGCCGGGTTCTCCCGCCTGGGCGACGAAGGTGTCGATCTCTTCCTCGTCGACTCCACGAACGCCGAGGTCCCCGGATTCGTCACCCCCGAACGCGAGATCGGCGGGGTGCTCGACAGCGTCATCGGCAAGGCCAACAACCGGGTCATCGTGGCGTCGTTCGCCAGCCACGTGCACCGGATCCAGCAGGTCGTCGACGTCGCACACCGCTACAACCGGCGGGTCGCCTTCGTCGGGCGCTCCATGGTGCGCAACATGCAGATCGCGCAGGACCTGGGGTATCTCCACGTTCCCGACGGCGTCGAGGTCGATCTGAACGCCGCGGCGTCGTTGCCCGACAACCGGGTCGTCCTGGTGTCCACCGGCTCGCAGGGTGAGCCGCTCTCGGCCTTGTCGCGCATGGCGCGCGGGGAACACCGGCAGATCAACATCCGCGCCGACGACCTCGTCGTGCTCGCGTCGTCGCTGATCCCCGGCAACGAGAACTCCGTGTTCGCGGTGGTCAACGGTCTCGCCAAGCGCGGCGCCACGGTCGTGACGCAGCAGAACGCGAAGGTACACGTGTCCGGCCACGCCTCCGCGGGCGAACTGCTGTACCTGTACAACGCGGTGCGGCCCACGAACGCGATGCCGGTTCACGGCGAATGGCGGCACCTGCGCGCCAATGCCGCGCTGGCCGAAGCCACAGGCGTGCCCAAGGAACGAATCGTCCTCGCCGAGGACGGAGTCGTCGTCGATATGGTCGACGGCCTCGCCGAGATCGTGGGCCGCGTTCCGGTGGGCTACGTGTACGTCGACGGATTGTCGGTCGGCGACGTCGGCGAATCGACACTGTCGGATCGCCTCGTCCTCGGCGAAGGTGGGTTCATCTCCATCTCCGTCGCGGTGGACGCGACCACCGGCCGGGCCGTGAGCACACCCGAGGTCTCCGGCCGTGGGTTCTCCGACGATCCGACCGCGCTCACCGAAGCTGCCCAACTCGTCGACAAGACCCTCAGCGAGCTTGCGGCCGAAGGCGTCACGGAGACGCACCGCATCGCGCAGGGAATCCGGCGAGTAGTGGGCAGGTGGGTGGCCGACACGTACCGTCGTCGCCCGATGATCGTGCCGACAGTCATCGCTGTGTCCTGAACGACTTCGGTTCGCTAGACCAGGCATGTTGCGCGGCACGGGACTCTTCCCGTGCCGCGCGCCTGTGCCGTCGATAGAGTGGCCGGATGAGTCTTGCCCGCACGGAACGACATGCCCTGGTCCGCACGATGTCCGAGGTCGGTCCCGACGCGCCCACCCTTTGCGGCGACTGGACGACCCGTGATCTCGCCGCGCATCTCCTCGTCCGGGAGCGCCGGGTCGACACGATGCCCGGAATCATGATCCCGGCGTTCGCCGCCCACACGGAGAAGGTCCGTCGCGAGGCCACGGACAAGCAGTGGGCCCACCTGCTGTCCGAGGTCGACTCCGGTCCGCCGAAGTGGTCGCCGCTCTTCCTCCTGGACTCCGTCGCTAACGCAGCGGAAATGTTCGTGCACCACGAGGATGTGCGCCGCGCCCAGCAGGGATGGGAGCCGCGACGCCTCTCCACCGAGGTCCAGGACCAGTTGTGGCGGACCGGGCGGATGTTCGCGCGCACCAGCTACGGCGGGTCCGACGTCACCGTCGTCTTCGAGCGTCCCGACGGCGAGCGCGTCACTGTCCGGAAGCGTGGGCCTCGCGCCGTCGTCCTTCGCGGCGAGCCCGCGGAACTACTTCTTCACGCATTCGGACGCGACGCGGTGCACGTCGACAAGGAGGGCGAGCCGAGCGCCGTCGCCGAGATCGACGGATCCAAGCGCGGAGTGTGACCGGCCGGCCCCACATCGACGCGGCATCGTGGCCGGGATCGCCGCATCACCTGTGACCAGTGCCGCCCGGCGTTACCCGTGTTGCAAATGGTTCACGGGAGGCCCGGGCGGTTACCCTGGCGGTTATGGCAGGAAAGTCGGGCAGTCGCGCTTCGTCCTCAACGACCTCACGGTCGCGGACCGGGGCACGCGGCTCGTCGGGCGGTGCCAACCGGTCCCGTGCGGCCTCGGCCAAGTCCGGAAAGGCCAAGGCCGGTACCGGTAGGGCAGCAGCGGGCAGAGGCTCGACGGCGAAGACGTCGGGCGGAGCGCGAACGTCCCGCGGGACGGCCTCCTCCGGCACCCGCCGCTCGCCCCGGCCCCGCGCTTCCACCCCACGCGGTGCCGCAGCGCGGCGGTCCCGCACTTCCGGCGGGGTACTCGGCGCGCTCGGCAAAGGTGTCGCCGCCGGATGGTTCATGGCGGCGCGCGCGCTCGGCGCCACCACGCGCACCATGGGCATGGCCACCGACATCGAACACGGCCACCGGCGAGACGGCATCGCGCTGGGTCTCGTCGCCATCGGCGTGGTCGTCGCGGGATCGGTGTGGTTCGGCGTCGGAGGTCCGGTCGGTGACTGGGTCGAGACCGGTGTCCGCGCCGTTGTGGGCGGCGCGGGAGCGGTGCTCCCGCTGGTCGCCATCGGCATCGCCCTGACCCTGATGCGTACCGAACCGTTCCCCGAGATCCGCCCGAGACTCGTGCTCGGTGGGCTTCTCGTCGCTCTCCCGGCATTCGGCCTGTGGCACGTCGCGTCCGGCCTCCCGGGTGATGCGACCGGTCGATCCGAGGGCGCGGGTTTCGTCGGCGCCGCGGTCGGCGGACCGCTCACCGCGGGCCTGACCGCGTGGCTGTCCGTTCCGCTGATGCTCCTCGCCGCCGGATTCGGCATCCTTCTGCTCACCGGCACCACCATCCGGGAACTGCCCGAACTGTTCCGTGAGTACTTCGGCCTCGGATACCCCGCGGACGACGAATACGGTCACGACGAATACGGGGACTACGACTACGACGATGATCCGGGTCTCTATGACGACGGGTATCGCACGGAGAAGCCCAGGTCGCGTCGTCGCCGCACCCCCGTCGAGAACTACCCACCCGACGAGTTCGAGGCCGAGACCGAGATACTGCCCCTGTGGCCGGACAACGAGGCCACCGCCGCGGCGCCGCCGCCCGAACCCGAGCCGGAACCCGTCCCCGCACCGCCGCGCACCCGCGCGAAACGTCCGGTCCCGGCGGCACCGGTTCCGGAACCCGAACCGGTGCCGGAGCAGTCCGATGCCCATGCCCTCGTCGTTCCCGACCGGGAAGTCGACGGCGATTACATCCTGCCGTCGCTGAGCCTGCTCACCAAGGGCGATCCGCCGAAGAAGAGGTCGCCGGCGAACGACGAGATGATCGAGTCGATCACCGAAGTCCTCGAACAGTTCAAGATCGATGCGGCGGTCACCGGGTTCACGCGGGGACCCACCGTCACCCGCTACGAAGTCGAACTCGGGCCGGGCGTGAAGGTCGAGAAGATCACTGCGCTGGCCCGGAACATCGCGTACGCGGTCGCGACGGACAACGTCCGGTTGCTCGCGCCGATTCCCGGTAAGTCGGCGGTCGGTATCGAGGTGCCGAACTCAGACCGCGAACTGGTCAGGTTGTCGGATGTCCTCGCCGCCCCGTCGACCCGCCGCGACCACCATCCGCTGGTCATCGGTCTCGGCAAGGACATCGAGGGAGATTTCGTCTCCGCGAACCTCGCCAAGATGCCTCACCTGCTGGTGGCGGGTTCGACCGGGTCGGGTAAGTCGAGTTTCGTCAACTCGATGCTGGTCTCGATTCTCATCCGGGCCACGCCCGAAGAGGTCCGGATGATCCTGATCGACCCCAAGATGGTCGAATTGACGCCCTACGAGGGCATTCCGCACCTCATCACGCCCATCATCACGCAGCCGAAGAAGGCCGCGGCCGCGTTGGCGTGGCTGGTCGAGGAGATGGAACAGCGCTACCAGGACATGCAGGCCAATCGCGTTCGCCATATCGACGATTTCAATACGAAGGTGAAATCGGGCGAGATCACCGCCCCGCTCGGCAGCGAACGTGTCTACCGGCCCTACCCGTACATCCTCGCGATCGTCGACGAGCTGGCAGACCTGATGATGACGGCTCCGCGCGACGTCGAAGAAGCGATCGTCCGGATCACGCAGAAGGCCCGTGCCGCCGGCATCCACCTCGTCCTGGCCACCCAGCGTCCATCGGTGGACGTGGTGACCGGCTTGATCAAGACCAATGTGCCCTCGCGGCTCGCGTTCGCGACGAGCTCTCTCACCGACTCGCGCGTCATCCTCGACCAGCCCGGCGCCGAGAAGCTGATCGGTATGGGCGACGGACTGTTCCTGCCCATGGGTGCCGGCAAGCCGGTCCGCATGCAGGGTGCGTTCATCACCGACGAGGAGATCTCGGCGGTCGTCGACGCCGCGAAGAACCAGGCCGAACCCGAGTACACCGAGGGCGTCACGGCACCCAAGGCCGGTGAGAAGAAGGACGTCGACGCCGACATCGGCGACGACCTCGACGTGTTCCTCCAGGCCGTCGAACTCGTCGTGACGAGCCAGTTCGGCTCTACGTCGATGCTGCAGCGCAAGTTGCGCGTGGGGTTCGCGAAGGCAGGCCGGCTCATGGACCTCATGGAGACGCGCGGGGTGGTGGGTCCGAGCGAGGGCAGCAAGGCGCGCGAGGTGCTCGTCAAACCGGACGAACTCGACGGACTCCTGTACTCGATCCGCGGTGGCGGCGATCCGGACGACGCAGGATCCGGGTCCGGAGACGCCTGACACACATATGGCACAATCGTGTCAGCTGTGGAGGGGAGTATCCCCTAATTCGCGGCGGTCTCGTCAACACGTACGGCACCGATGCCGTTCCGGGGCCGTCGGTCCGGCATTCATGCAGGGCGGGAGAGACCTCCGGCAGGTATACACCTACCGGAAGGCCGAGGTATGCACGTAACCCTGACGACCTGGCTGATCACCATCGCGGTGATCGTCGGACTTTTCGTCTTCGACTTCTATGCCCACGTACGCAAGCCCCACGCGCCGACGCTGCGCGAATCGGGTTTCTGGTCTGCGGTGTTCATCACGATCGCCATCATCTTCGGTGTGGTCGTCTTCATGGTGTGGGGGCCGACGTACGGCGGGGAGTACTTCGCCGGCTACGTCACCGAAAAGGCACTGTCCGTCGACAACCTCTTCGTGTTCGTGATCCTGATGGCGACGTTCGCGGTGCCCCGGGAATACCAGCAGAAGGTACTCACGATCGGCATCGTTCTCGCCCTCGTGATGCGCGGCCTGTTCATCGCCGTCGGCGCCGCCGCCATCAACGCGTACAGCTGGGTGTTCTACCTTTTCGGGATCTTCCTGATCTACACCGCCGTCAAGCTCATCCGCGACCACGGTGAGGACCCGGGAAGCATCTCCGAGAACAAGATGGTGGTTCTCGCGCGTAAGTTCCTGCCGGTCCACGACGAATACGACGGCGACAAGCTCGTCACCCGCATCGACGGCAAGAAGATGGTCACGCCGATGCTGCTGGCCCTCATCGCGATCGGCTTCACCGACATCCTGTTCGCGCTCGACTCGATTCCCGCGATCTACGGTCTCACCGAAGAGCCCTACCTCGTGTTCACCGCCAACGCGTTCGCGCTCATGGGCCTGCGGCAGCTCTTCTTCCTGATCGGTGGCCTGCTCGAGCGCCTGGTGTACCTGTCGTACGGACTCTCGGTGATCCTGGCGTTCATCGGCGTCAAGCTCGTGCTGCACGCGCTGCACGAGAACACGCTCGGCTGGATCAACGGCGGCGAACACGTGGCGGTCCCCGAGATCTCCACGGGCTTGTCGCTGGCTGTGATCGTCGGTGTTCTCATCATCACCACGGTTGCGAGCTTGCTGCGGACGCGGCACGTGGAAGCATCGGCCAAGCGCTGAAGGCGCCGATCTTCTAACCGCTGAAAGCGCCCATCACGGGAGTCCAGGCGGTGATGCGTACCGCATCGACGAGGCCGCGCTGCGCGAACGGATCCTGAGCCATCAGATCCCGCGCCGCGGCCTCGTCCGCCACGTCGAGCAGGATCAGCGCCCCGGACCCGTCGGTCCACGGGCCGGTTGCCCGGACCCGTCCGTCCTCGACGAGACCGCTGAGCCATGCCCGGTGCTTCGGGCGGTGCTCGTCGCGCGCCGCGGCGGTGGAGTCGGAGTACGTGTATTCGACGGCGAACATGGCCATGAAGTTCCTCGATCCGGTGGGAGACGGACGTCGCGGCTCAGAGTGTGAGCAACATCCGGGTGTTCCCGAGCGTGTTCGGTTTCACGTAGCTCAGGTCCAGGAATTCGGCGACACCGGTATCGTACGACCGGCACATTTCCGCATAGACCTCGGCCGTCACCGGGGTGCCCTCGATCTCGCTGAATCCGTGGCGGGCGAAGAAGTCCACTTCGAAGGTGAGCACGAACAGCCGCTCGAGCTCGAGTTCCCGGGCCACCTCGATCAGCCGCGCGACCAGGAGATGACCGGCGCCGCGCCCTTTGACCTGCGGGTCGACGGCCACGGTGCGGACCTCACCGAGGTCGGACCACAGCACGTGCAGTGCTCCGCACCCGACGACACGCGCACCGACCTCGACCACCCAGAACTCCTGGACGGCCTCGTACAGGGTCACCAGGTTCTTCTCGAGAAGGATCCTTCCCGAGTAGATGTCGATGAGCCGCTTGATCTCCGGCACGTCGGACGTTCGGGCCCGACGCACGACCATTCGATCGGTTGTGCTGGATTCCGGCGCCGCTGTTGTCATGCGGTGAACAGTAGCGCGTGCCTCAGGCGATATTGTGGGGCCCATGAGCACGCCCCGCCAGCACGTCGCCGCATCGGGCGGGAGCGGCGCCGCCCCGGGACCGAACGCCGGTTCCCCGCACGATCCGGTGCCTTTGTGGAACATCGCGAACATCCTGACGGTGCTGCGAATCGCGCTGGTCCCGGTATTCCTGGTGTTGCTTTTCGTCGGCGACGGGCACGACACCGGGTGGCGTCTCGCGGCCACGGCCGTCTTCGCGGTCGCCGCGATCACCGACCGTATCGACGGCCAGTTGGCGCGCCGGTACGGCCTGGTCACCGACTTCGGCAAGCTCGCCGACCCCATCGCCGACAAGGCGCTCATCGGTGCCGCGCTCGTCGGGCTCTCGCTTCTCGGCGACCTCACCTGGTGGGTTACCGCGATCATCGCGGCTCGCGAACTGGGCATCACCGCGCTGCGATTCGCGGTGTTGCGGCACGCTGTCATCCCGGCCAGCCGGGGTGGCAAGGCCAAGACGTTCGTCCAGACCCTTGCCATCGGGATCTACCTGCTTCCGCTGCCCGACGCGATCGCGCCGGTGGCGGTGGCGATGATGGTGCTCGCGGTGGTGCTGACCGTCGTGACGGGCCTCGATTACGTCGTGCAGGCGGTCAGGCTGCGTACGGCGGTGCGGGCCGGCGAGCCCACGCACGACGGCGCCGGGGACCGGACGTCGTCGTGACCACGTCCGATCCGCTTGCCTCCGCGACGCGGGCAGCGGAACTCGTTGCCGAGTTGTCGGCACGCGGACAGACCGTCGCGACCGCGGAGTCCCTCACCGCAGGGCTGCTTGCGGCGACGATCGCCGGCGTGCCCGGCGCCAGCGCGGTGCTGCGCGGGGGGCTGATCGTGTACGCCACCGATCTGAAGGCCGCGCTGGCCGGTGTCGACACCGAGATCCTCGAGCGCGACGGTCCCGTCTCCGAGTCCGCGGCCGCGGCGCTCGCGGACGGTGCGCGTACCCGATGCGACGCCACCTGGGGGCTGGGACTGACCGGCGTGGCCGGACCGGACAGCCAGGACGGACATCCCCCCGGCACGGTGTACATCGGAATCAGCGGGCCGGGAGGTACCCGTGTGGGTCGGCCCGAGGTGGGCGGCGACCGGTGGGGCATCCGGCTCGGATCGGTCGATGCCGCCGTGTCGGGACTACTCGCCCGCCTGCATACGACGTCGGCGTTGTAATGTCTGTTCACCGCGTTCTCGAGGTTCGATCGAGAAGCGGGAACCCCGCGGCGCCGTTGCGCGTTGTCGGGGTATAGGTACGAAGGACGAAGGAGGATGCGATGGCGCTGTTGCTACGCGAAGCACTGGGGGACAGCCTTCGGCGTACCCGTGTGTCGCAAAGCCGCACCCTGCGCGAAGTCTCCAGTAGCGCTAGGGTCAGCCTCGGGTATCTCTCCGAGATCGAACGTGGGCGCAAGGAAGCGTCGAGTGAGCTTCTCGCGGCGATCTGCGACGCGCTCGCCGTCCCGCTCTCCGACGTCCTTTCCGACGTGAGCGAGTCGCTGGCCGACGCGGTTCCCCGCCGCAGTGGCATGAACGAGCGGGTTGCCGAGGTCGGTATCTCCGATCTCGCGGGATCCGACGGGGTGGCGCGGGATTCTGCGCGGATTGCGCAAGAGACCAGAGTTGTGATCCCTGCACCGGCGGCGCGGGCGCTTGCTGCCGCCTAACATGGATTGAAGATCGCACCGGGCATCCGGCGCGGACAAGCGACATATCCCGGCTTCGCCTCCAGCGGTGATCCGGGCTCGGCAGGTTGGACCGCCGGGATACGACCGGCAGGGCGGTCCGGAATCGGTGCGCGAGGGCCGCGCATCGGGTCGCGTTCTGCGCGGCTTACCAGATGGAGGCGGGATCACACCCATGGCTAATCCGTTCGTCAAGGGTTGGAAGTACCTGATGGCGCTGTTCAACTCCAAGATCGATGAAAAGGCCGATCCGAAGGTCCAGATTCAGCAGGCCATCGAGGACGCCCAGCGGCAGCACCAGGCACTCTCACAGCAGGCGGCGTCCGTCATCGGAAACCAGCGGCAGCTCGAGATGAAGCTCAACCGTCAGCTGGACGAGGTCGAGAAGCTCAATGCGAGTGCCCGGCAGGCCGTGATGATGGCGGACCAGGCCAATGCTGCGGGCGACACCGAGAAGGCCATTCAGTACACCAACGCCGCCGAGGCCTTCGCCGCGCAACTCGTCACCGCCGAGCAGTCGGTCGAGGACCTGAAGGTGCTGCACGACCAGTCCCTGCAGGCTGCGGCACAGGCGAAGAAGGCTGTCGAGCAGAACGCGATGGCACTGCAGCAGAAGGTGGCCGAGCGCACCAAGCTGCTCAGCCAGCTCGAGCAGGCCAAGATGCAGGAACGGGTCAGCGAGTCCCTGCGCTCCATGGATTCCACCTTGTCCGCGCCCGGCACCACACCGAGTCTCGATGCCGTGCGCGAGAAGATCGAGCGTCGCTACGCCAATGCACTCGGTTCTGCCGAACTCGCGCAGAACACGGTGCAGGGACGGATGCTCGAGGTCCAGCAGGCCACCGTCCAGATGGCCGGACACAGCCGGCTCGAGCAGATCCGCGCCTCCATGAAGGGCGATGCACTGCCCGGTGCGCCCGCGACGCCCGCCGTCGATATCGGCAAGGAGCCGCCCGCCGCTGCGGGCAGTGCCGGTAGCCAGTAACGCACGCGACCACCCCAGGAACGTGACCTCGCCATGAACGCACCCGGAAGCGGCCGGGCCGGAAGCATCTCCGGCCCGGCCGCTGCCGTGCTCAGAGACGCCACGGGCGCTGCGGTCGATGCTGCCCGCCGTTGGCGGGATCCCGCGGCGCGCGTCCGGCGCAAGAAGCGCCGGGCCCGTCGTCGCGCCCGCTTGTTCGGCGCAGCAGGCGGCACCGGGGGTATCGGTACGGCCACACTCATCGCCGCGTCGGCGCCCGACTGGACGATCGTCGCTACCGGTGGAGCGACAGCCGCATTCGTCGTTCCGGCAGTCATGGCGGTGCGGACATTCCGCCGCCTCGATGCGCTGCCGTTACCTCCGCCCGGACCGGGCCGCCGGACTCTGCCTCCCGCAGGATCGGTGGCGCGCGCCCCCATGGAGCGACTGTCCGCCGACGAGCAGAGCCTGGCCCGGTTGCTCGCCGTCATCGCACGCTCCGGCGCTGTCGCCGCCGACGACCTCGACGAGATCGGCGAGGCGGCACGTGCCGCGTCGTCCGCGCTCGACGCAGTGGTCGAGGACGTCGTCGCGCTCGAAGCGGCGTCGCGGGGGAGTGCTGCGGCAGGTGCACACCTGGACACAGCGATCACCGCTGCGGGACAGCGGCTCGAGTCGGGCGTCGACCAGTACGAGGAACTCGTTGCGGCGGCCGCACGCCTGGCTGCCGCCCCGGAGGGGAGCCGCTCGATGGCGCTGCTCGAACAGCATCGAGCGGAGCTGATCACCACGTCGGACAAGCTCGAAAGCTGGGCGCTGTCCTGGCAGGACGTCGCGCAGATCGAGCGGCGCTACCGCGGCCGTCCGTAGCCGGCGCGACGAAAGCCCGCCCTCAGTCGTCGACGCCCCGCGCGGCGAGTGCTTCACCCATCGCTTCGGCGGTCATCAGCGCACCGACCACGACCGGCACGACCAGAGCGCGCAGCGAGAATCCGAGCCCCCGGGCTTTCCGTGCCTCCGTCACCCGGGTCACCACCGCGCCCAGCAGCGGGATCGCGCGGATGGTCATCACCAGCACGAGACCGACACGATCCGGGTCGACGCCCACACGGCGCAGCGGCCGCGCGGCGGACACGATGGCGTCGAGCATGTCCGTCATGCGTGTCGTCAAGGTGACGAGCGCGGCGAGTGCGACGGCGACGAGCAGTGAACCGCAGATCACGACAGCGCGTTCCCAGCCCGCGACGACCCATTGGAACGCGCCGACGAACGCCAGCATCCACACGATCGGCCGCAGCTGGATCACCGTGAGCCGCAGGGGTATCCGCGCAGCGGTGTACGCGATCACCGCGAGCGCGGCAGCGGGCAGAACCTGCCAGGGCTGCCGGATCCACAGGCTCAGGACCACGATGATCGATGCGGTGACGACAAGTTTCGGTCCGGCGGGCACTCGATGCAGCACCGACGTCCCGGGGTGGTAGAGGCCGAATGTGTTCACCCGATCAGCTTCCGGTAGTACGCGATGGCCGGTCCGGGTTCGTCGTCGGCGACGATCAGACCCGAGTCCACCACGAGGACGCGGTCGAAATCCGTGAGCAGGTCCAGGGCGTGGGTCACCACCACGAGTTGCTGGCGGAGCGAGGCGAACGTGCGGGCGATCAGCTTGGTGTTGCGCAGATCCAGCAAGGTGGTGGGCTCGTCGGCCACCAGCACGTCCGGATCGGTGACCATGATCGCCGCGAGTGCCAGCAGTTGTTTCTGCCCCCCGGAGAGCAGGTGGCTCGGATGATCGTGGTGGCCGGCGAGACCGAACTCGGCGAGCACCTCCCGCACCCGGTCGGCGCGTTCCGCCTTGCCAAGTCCGCTGCGTCGCAGAGAGAATGCTACGTCTTCTGCGACCGTCGGCATCACGATCTGATGGTCGGGATCGGTGAAGACGAAGCCCACACGCTTGCGGACCTCCCGGCCTTTCTTCGCGGTGTCGAAACCGTCGACCGTCACGGCACCGGCGGAGGGCACCACGAGGCCGTTGATCATGCGCGCGAGCGTCGACTTGCCGCTCCCGTTCGCCCCTACGATGCCGACCCTCCGCTGGGTCAGCGTCAGATCGATGCCGTCGAGGACGGTCCGGTCACCATAGGAGTGACGGACCTGCCGGAAGCAGATTTCGCTCATCGACCGGTGCGCTCCGTCCGTCAGTGCGTCGGGTCGGCTGCGGGTTGCCGCTGGATCCGGGCGGCGAGGAGCGCCGGGTAGGCACGGTGGACCTGCGCCGCGACCACAGCGGCGACGACGGCCTTGATCAGGTCGCCCGGAAGGAAGGCGACGTTCGCGGCGGCCGCTGCCCACACCGTCAGGTCGGTCCGGAGCACCATGCCGGCGATCCCGAGGGCATACAGAACGACGATGCCGCCGAGCACGTTCACTCCGACGCCCAGCACCGTCCGGTACCGGGGGAGCATCCGCATGCTCAGCCACCCGATGACGGCGACGGCGGGAATCCAGCCGATCAGGAAACCGGCGGTCGGTCCGGCCAGGGACGTGAGTGTCGTACGGCCGCCCGCCAGCACGGGGAGTGCGAGACCGACCACGATCACCGTCGTGACCGACAGGACACCCTTCCGGGCGCCGAGCAACGCGCCGGCCAGCATCACGCCGAGAGACTGCAGGGTGATGGGGACGCCGGAAGAGCCGATGGTGATCTGACCGGGCAGACCCAGCGCGATGATCAGAGCGGCGAAGACGGCGATCTGCGCGAGATCGCGAGCGGGCATACGACGGGTCGAGGACACGTTTTCTCAGCCTTCTGACGGCGGGTCGAGTAGCAGCGGGACCGAACGTGTAGAGCGTAAGCGTCCGGAACGCTCCCGACGCCACCACCCCCGCTCGGGGCGCACCCCTGAGACGCCTGCCCCGCGCGCTGCGGGTATCCCCTGATCTTTTCCTGAACTATGCGATGACGTGGTGTTTTTCCGTCGCGACGGTGTGAGGATCGAATGTGTACGACAGCGACGGTGCTCAGGTGCCAGGCGGGAGAACACGATGTTCTGGAAGATCGTAGGAATGGTCGCACTCGTATGGGTCGGCCTCGCGGTGATCGGCGCCCTGTTCGACCACCTGTTCGGCATCCTCGTGCTCAGCGCGATCATCTTCGGCGGATATCTGCTGTACAAAGCGATGTCGGGCAATGACAGGAAAGACGACCTCAGTCGTTTCTGACCGCTCCGACGGGAAGCATCGAGCTGTGACCCGGCGGTACCCTCCGCCGGGTCACTCTCGTGTCGGCTCGTATGCGCCCTCCGGGAGACCGCGCTCGGGTGGATAGTGGACGGATGGAACCCGTACCCGAGGACTGGCACCGCGGCGTCGTGGTGGTGGCGCATCCGGACGACATCGAATACGGCGCGGCGGCGGCGGTCGCGAGATGGACGCGGCAGGGCAAGGACGTGCGGTATGTCCTCGCGACAAGCGGCGAAGCGGGTATCGCCGGCCTTCCGCCGGAACAATCCGCGCCTGTACGTGAGGACGAGGAGCGGGAGTCCGCTCGGATCGTCGGGGTCGATTCGGTCGAGTTCCTCGGGCACGCCGACGGTCGGCTCGTCGCGGGTCCGGAACTGCGCCGTGACATCGCGGCCGCGATCCGGCGGCATCGGCCGCAGATGGTCGTGACGGCCCATTTCGGGACCACCTGGTTCCCCGGGATGCTCAACAGCGCGGACCATCGCGCACTCGGCATCTGCGTCCTCGACGCGGTGGCCGACGCCGCCAACGAGTGGATCTTTCCGGAATTGACCCGCGACGGGCTCGAACCCTGGCCGGGTGTGCGGTGGATCGCGGTGAACACGCCGTCACCGACGCACGCGGTCGACGTCACCGAGACGGTCGAGACCGCCGAGCGCTCGCTCGCGGCGCACCGGCGATATCTCGAGGCGCTGAGCACCGTGGACGTCGACGAGCAGGCCCGGGCACAGGTGCAGATGTCGTCGGGAGCGTTGCCGGGGTTCCCGGCCGAGCGTGCCGTCGGATTCGAACTGTTCACCGCCGCGGGGTAGCAGCGGACCGTCCTGATCGGCTGTGGCAGTCTGAGCTGCGTGCGAGTGGCAGTGGTGGCAGGACCCGATGCAGGCCATGCGATTCCGGCGATCGAATTGTCGCGCCGGTTCGCCGCCGCCGGCCACGAGGCGATTCTGTTCACCGGTGAGCGCTGGTTCGGCATCGATGTTCCGGGAGTGACCGTCGCCGAGCTCAAGGGGCTGGCTCCGCGGTCGGACGACGACGACGCGGACGCCGGAGCCAAGATCCATGGACGGGCCGCTCACATCGCGACCGAGATGCTCCAGGACCTCAGTGCTCTGCTCCCGGACCTCGTGGTGTCGGACGTCATCACCGCAGGGGGAGGCATGGCGGCCGAGCGACTGGGCATTCCTTGGATCGAATTGTCGCCGCACCCCCTCTACCTCCCGTCTCGTGGATTGCCTCCGATCGGCAGCGGGCTTGCCGTGGGCACCGGACCGACAGGACGGCTCCGCGACACCGTGCTGCGTGCCATGACCGCGAGTTCGTTGCGAAAGGGCGTCCGGCACAGGGCGGGCGCGCGGATCGGGATCGGTCTGCCGGCCCGCGACCCCGGACCGTGTGCGCGCCTCGTCGCGACCGTGCCCGCCCTCGAGGTGCCCCGGCCCGACTGGCCTGCGCACGCTCACGTCGTCGGCCCGCTGCTGTGGGAACCCACCGACGTGGTGCTCGAACCTCCGCCCGGCACCGGGCCGCTGGTGATGGTGGCGCCGTCGACCGCCACGACGGGTGTCGTGGGAATGGTCGAGGCGGTGTGCGAGGGGCTGACCGGCACGGGGATGCGGGTGGCGGCGACGATGCTCGACCCGCCGGCCGGTTCGCTGCCGGACTGGGCGGTCGCCGGACGCGGCCGTCAGGACGTGCTGCTTCGTGCCGCCGACGTGGTGGTGTGCGGCGGAGGGCACGGAATGCTGGCGAAGGCGCTCAGCGCCGGAGTTCCCGCCGTGATCGTCCCCGGTGAAGGCGACCAGTGGGAACTTGCGAACCGTGCGGCCCGCCAGGGCAGCGCCGTGGTCGTCCGGCCGCTGGATGCGGGAGCGGTACGAGCCGCGGTGGAGACGGTGTTGTCGCGCCCGGAGTTCGCGGTTGCGGCCCGCGCCGCAGCTGCCACCGCGGGAAGTGTCGAGGACCCGGTCGCGGTGTGCGAGGCTGCCCTCCGCTGAAGCATGTGCGGTGAGGCAGATCGAAATGCCCCGGGCAGATGCGGCACCGCGTCGTCGGGGACGACTACCGTGGGGCGAGTGCGGTTGACGGAATTCCACGAGATGGTCCGAGACGAATTCGGGCAGATGCACGGCGATGCCCTGCTGCGAGACCACGTGCTCCTCGAACTGGGTGGCCGTACGGCCGCCCAGGCGATCGAGGCAGGCCGGGAACCTCGGGAGGTGTGGCGGGCTTTGTGCGAAGAGTTCGATGTGCCACCGGCGCGAAGGTGACCGCAGCGCAGCGGGGAGCGCCCTATTCCGAACGTTCGAACAGATGTTCGTCTATGCTGGGGTGGCCGGGCGGTGACGACGCCGTCCACACGCAGCGAATCCATCCACAGAAGAGACGTTCTGTGCTCGCCGCAGCGAACTTGTCGGTACCGGCTTCTAACGTCGTCGACAAGCAGGACGAGATTCGATGAAGGGGACCAACATGGCAGCACAGACTCACGATCGCGAAAAGGCGCTCGAGCTCGCCCTCGCGCAGATCGACAAGAACTTCGGCAAGGGCTCGGTGATGCGACTGGGGGAGGAAGCCCACCAGCCCATCGCAGTGATCCCGACGGGGTCGATCGCACTCGACGTCGCGCTCGGAATCGGTGGTCTCCCGCGTGGCCGCGTCGTCGAGATCTACGGGCCGGAGTCCTCGGGTAAGACGACGGTGGCACTGCATGCGGTGGCAAACGCGCAGGCAAACGGCGGCCTCGCCGCCTTCATCGACGCGGAGCACGCGCTCGACCCCGAATATGCCCGCAACCTCGGAGTCGACACCGACGCGCTGCTGGTCTCCCAGCCCGACACCGGTGAGCAGGCTCTCGAGATCGCAGACATGCTCGTCCGTTCCGGCGCTCTCGACATCATCGTGATCGACTCGGTGGCGGCTCTCGTGCCCCGAGCCGAGATCGAAGGCGAAATGGGCGACAGCCACGTCGGCCTGCAGGCCCGGCTCATGAGCCAGGCTCTGCGAAAGATGACCGGCGCGCTCAGCAACTCCGGCACCACTGCGATCTTCATCAACCAGTTGCGCGAGAAGATCGGCGTGATGTTCGGCAGCCCCGAAACCACCACCGGTGGCAAGGCGCTGAAGTTCTACGCTTCCGTGCGCCTCGATGTGCGACGGATCGAGACGCTCAAGGACGGCGGCGATGCGGTGGGCAACCGCACCCGCGTCAAGGTCGTCAAGAACAAGGTGTCGCCTCCGTTCAAGCAGGCAGAGTTCGACATCCTGTACGGCCATGGCATCAGCAAGGAAGGTTCGCTGATCGACATGGGTGTCGAGCACGGCTTCATTCGGAAGTCGGGTTCCTGGTACACCTACGAGGGCGATCAGCTCGGACAGGGCAAGGAGAACGCCCGTAAGTTCATGCTCGAGAACACCGACGTGCGCGACGAGATCGAAAAGAAGATCAAGGAGAAGCTCGGCATCGGGGCGGTACTCACCGCCGTCGAGGCCGAAGAGCCCGCAGACTTCTAGAGTTCGAGACTTCCCGAGGTTCGTGAGGAAGGGACCGGCCGGTGTGGCCGGTCCCTTCGTCGTATCCGGTCGACGCCCTCGTCTGTGGCGTCTCCGTCGGTGCCCTCCTCTAGGGTCCGCACCATGGATGACAGCAGCCGAGGCGGCAACCGGGGAAGTAGCCGACACAGATCCGACCGAAGCTCCCGGACCGACCGGGGCACCGGCAAGGAGCCCGGCGGAGGAACCGAAGCACAGGCAAAAGATGTGTGCCTTCGCTTGCTCACCGACCGCGCCCGCAGCCGCGCCGAACTTGCCGCGAAGCTCGAGCAGAAAGGTTTCACAGCGGAAGTCGCCGAACGCACCCTCGACCGTCTTACCGAGGTCGGGCTGATCGACGACGCGGACTTCGCCCAGCAATGGGCGCGGTCACGTCATCTGTACTCCGGCAGAGGCAAGCGCGCGATCGCGCTCGAGTTGCGCCGCAAGGGCATCGACGCCGACGACGCGGAAGCTGCGCTCGACCAGATCGACAGCGACGACGAACGAGAGCGCGCCGTCGAAATGGTCCGAAAGAAGCTTCGTACCCAGCCGCCGCTGTCCACCGAGGGCGACCGGCGCGAACGTGCGCTCGAGCGCGACAAGGTGGTGCGGCGGCTGGTGGGGATGCTGGCACGACGCGGCTATGCACAGGGCATGGCCTTCGACGTGGTCCGGCAGGAACTCGCTACCCTCGGTGCCGAAACCGAGGATCTTCCTGCCGACTGAACGCCTACCGCGTCTCGGGGTGCGTGATGTCCATACCCGGAACCGCCAGCACCGGGATCGTCTGAGGACTTTCCGCAGGCACCGCGCCCTTCTTGCCGCGTCCGGAGCGCAAACGCTTCTCGAGTCGCGTCGCGAACTGGGTCAGAGCACTGTTGAGCACGATCATGATGGCGGCCACCACGAGCAGCGACGGCAGGTAGTTGGAGAAGAAGGCGCCGAGTTGCTGTCCGGAACGCACCACTTCCACGTAACCGATGAGGTACCCGAGCGCGGAGTCCTTCAACGCGATCACCATCTGGGACACGATCGCCGGCAACATCACCGTGACCGCCTGCGGCAGCAGGATGAGCCGCATGACCTGGTTCTTCCGCATGCCGATCGCCGACGCAGCCTCGGTCTGGCCGCGGGGAAGCGAGTTGATACCGGCGCGCACGATCTCGGCGATCACCGATCCGTTGTAGAGCGTCAGGCCGGTGATCACCGCAGCGAGTGCCAGATAGTCCGACTTGAACACGCGGTACTCGGCGAACACCTGGTAGGCGAAGATCATGAGGATCAGGACGGGGACGGCCCTGAACAATTCCACGATGGTTCCGGCGACGATCCGTACCGGGCGATGATCCGACATGCGCGCGATCCCCAGCACAGCACCCAGGACCAGCGCCAGAACGATCGATGCGGCCGCTGCGATGAGCGTTCCCCGGATACCGGGGAGCAGATACGTTGTCCAGCTGGTCGATTCGAGGAACGGCTCCCACTTCGCCGCGGTCAGCTGACCCTGCGAGTCGAGCGCTCGGTAGATGAACCACGCGGCCAGCAGCAGTAGCGCGACCACCACCACGGACAGGATCCGGTAGATCGCCTTCGCGCGGGGGCCGGGTACGTCGTAGAGAACGCTTCCGCGTGCACTCATCGTGCTACCTCGAATCGCTTGCTGAGCCAGCCGAAGAGCAGGCCGGTCGGGAGGGTCAGGATCACGAACCCGAGGGCGAAGATGCCACCGATCGCGAAGATCGCGGCTTCGTTCTCGATCATCGTCTTCATCAGCAGCGACGCCTCGGACACACCGATCACCGAGGCGATGGTCGAGTTCTTCGTCAGGGCGATCAGCACCGAACCGAGCGGCGCGATCACCGCACGAAATGCCTGTGGCAGCACGATCAGCCGGAGGTTCTGCCCGAAGGTCAGGCCCAGAGAGCGCCCGGCCTCGGATTGTCCGAGCGACACGGTGTTGATGCCCGAGCGCAGGGACTCGCACACGAACGCGGCGGTGTACACGGTCAGACCGAGCACGGCGAGGCGAAAGTTGTTGTCGACGAGGAACGTCGGGGAGGACTCCGAGGCGAGCTTCACTCCGAGTGTCTGGGACAACCCGAACAGGCAGAAAATGATGATCAGCGTCAGTGGCGTGTTACGGAAGATGGTCACGTAGGCGGTGCCGATGGCCCTCGCGACGGGGATGGGGGAAACCCGCATGCCCGCGAGGATCGTTCCGAGGACCAGCGCGCCGATCGCCGACACGACCGTCAGCTGGATGGTGGTCCAGAACGCATCGAGCAGCTGGCTTCCGTACTTGCTCAACAGATCCACAGGTCTACTCCGGATCGAGGGGAGGGCGGTTGCCGGAGCGGTCCGGCCGGTTCGCGACGTCGTCGACGAACCGGCCGGGCGCTACTTCGGCGGGGACTTCCGGAACCGGATCGACCGGTGCCGGGTTTTACTCAGTACTTGTCGACCGAAGGTGCTTCGGGCAGCGGGTAGCCCGACGCTCCGACCGTCTCCTGGAACGCTGTCTCCCACGCACCGCTGGCGATCATTTCTTCGATCGCTTCGTTGATCGCGGTGCGCGACTCGTCGTCACCGAGCGCGAGGCCGATGCCGTAACGCTCTTCGGTGAAGGGCTCACCGACGACCTTGAACTGTCCGGGGCTCTGGGCCGCGTAGCCCGCCAGGATGATGTCGTCGGTGGTCACTGCATCGACAGCGCCGTTCCGCAGTGCCTCGACGCACGCCGAGTAGGTGTCGAACTCCTGCAGCTGGACGTCCTGTGCGTAGGTGTCCTTGACCTTCTGTGCCGGTGTCGATCCCGCGACCGAGCACAGGCGCTTGCCGCCGGTGAGCGACTCGGGGCCGGTGATGTCGGTGTTGTCCTCGCGCACCAGCAGCGACTGGCCGGCGACGAAGTACGGGCCGGCGAAGTCGACCTTCTCCTTGCGGGCGTCGGTGATGGAGTAGGTCGCGACGACGTAGTCGACCTCGCCGTTCTGGATGAGCGTTTCGCGCTGTGCGGAGGGTGCTTCCTTGAACTCGACGTTCTCTTCCGACACGCCGAGCTGACCGGCGATGTACTTCGCGACCTCGACGTCGAACCCGCTGAAGGTGCCGTCGGGGTTACGCAGGCCGAGTCCGGGCTGGTCGAACTTGATGCCGACGGTCAGGTTGCCGTTCTCGGCGGACTGCGACACGTTGCGCGTCTCGTCGCCGCCGCAGGCCGTCGCGGTGACGGCAAGGGCAATCATGCCGATGCCCAGGCGGATCGAGCGGGACAGTTTCATCGAGTACCTCCGGTTTGCGGGTGTCGTGCGGGTGGAAACGGCGCGGACATCTCCGCACCGGCGCTTGCAGGGACCTCGTGGGGCGGTCGCCCACGAGGTCGGCTCAGTGGCTGAGGATCTTGCCGAGGAAGTCCTTGGCACGATCGGAACTGGGCGAGGTGAAGAAGCTGTCCGGGTCGGTGTCTTCGACGATCCGGCCGTCCGCCATGAACAGCACCCGGTCGCCGGCCTTGCGTGCGAAGCCCATTTCGTGGGTCACGACGACCATCGTCATGCCCTCTTTCGCCAGCGAGGTCATGACGTCGAGGACTTCCTGGACCATTTCGGGATCGAGCGCCGACGTGGGCTCGTCGAACAGCATCACCTTGGGGTTCATGGCGAGAGCCCGCGCGATGGCGACGCGCTGTTGCTGGCCACCCGACAGTTGCGCGGGGTACTTGTCGGCCTGGTTGGCGATGCCCACTCGTTCGAGGAGTTGCATGCCGGCCTCGCGTGCGTCGGCCTTCTTCATCTTCCGCACCTTCACGGGCCCGAGCGTCACGTTCTCGAGGATCGTCTTGTGGGCGAAGAGATTGAAGGACTGGAACACCATACCGACGTCGGAACGGAGCTTCGCGAGAGCTTTGCCCTCGGCGGGAAGCAGCGTGCCGTCGACCCGGATCTCTCCCGAGTCGATCGGTTCGAGCCGGTTGATGGTGCGGCACAGTGTGGATTTTCCCGATCCCGACGGGCCGACCACGATCACGACCTGCCCGCGAGGGATTTCGACGTTGATGTCCTGCAGCACGTGTAGGTCGCCGAAGTGCTTGTCGACTCGGGAGAGGGAGATCATCGAGGGGGTGCTGTCCGAGTTGTCGGACGGCTTCTCCGTCCCGGCTGCCGGTGATGTCATGGGGAGACCTTATGCGGTCCGCTCGCCGATTCCTCGCATTTCGGGCCGTGGAGTGAATGCTGTCACGGAAAATTTACGGCCGCCACAGGAACAGACCGGTTCGGTGGTCGCCCGGCGTCACCGGCGGGAAGCTCGCTCGTCCGCGTGAGCTACCCTGAGACGTGTCACTGATCGACGAGAATGTCTCCCACGCCGCCGCCCGGACCTACGAAGTCCGTACGTACGGCTGCCAGATGAACGTGCACGATTCCGAGCGCCTGTCCGGATTGCTCGAGGACGCCGGTTTTCATCGTGCTTCCCCAGGAACGTCTCCTGACCTCGTTGTTTTCAACACCTGCGCAGTCCGGGAGAACGCCGACAACAAGCTCTACGGCAACCTCAGTCATCTGCGGCCCGTCAAGGACGAGAACCCCGACATGCAGATCGCGGTCGGTGGCTGTCTCGCACAGAAGGACCGCAGTCTCGTCGTTCAGAAGGCACCGTGGGTCGACGTAGTCTTCGGCACCCACAACATCGGGAACCTGCCGGCGCTGCTCGAGCGGGCGCGTCACAATCGCCGCGCGGAGGTCGAGATTCTCGATTCCCTCGAGGCTTTCCCCTCCACGCTGCCCGCCAAGCGGGAGTCGCCGTACGCGGGATGGGTGTCCATCTCGGTCGGGTGCAACAACACCTGCACGTTCTGCATCGTGCCGTCGCTGCGAGGTAAGGAAGTCGACCGGCGTCCGGGCGACATCCTCGCCGAGGTCAAAGCCCTCGTGGACGAAGGTGTCCTCGAAGTGACGCTGCTCGGGCAGAACGTCAACTCGTACGGCCGGTCCTTCGCCGATCCCGAACAGCCCCGCGACCGCGGCGCCTTCGCCTCGCTTCTGCGCGCGTGCGGCGACATCGAGGGCCTCGAACGTGTGCGGTTCACCTCACCCCATCCGGCGGAGTTCACCGATGACGTCATCGAGGCGATGGCGCACACACCGAACGTCTGCCCGCAGCTGCACATGCCGCTGCAGTCCGGCAGCGACCGGATACTGCGGGCGATGCGCCGGTCCTACCGCAAGGACCGGTTCCTCGGCATCATCGACAGAGTGCGCGCCGCGATGCCGCACGCCGCGATCACCACCGACATCATCGTGGGCTTCCCCGGTGAGACCGAGGAAGATTTCCAGGACACCCTCGACGTCGTCGAAAAGGCACGTTTCACCAGTGCGTTCACGTTCCAGTACTCGAAGCGCCCCGGCACCCCGGCAGCCGAGATGGACGGCCAGGTCCCCAAGGCAGTCGTGCAGGAACGCTACGAGCGGCTCATCGCACTCCAGGAGCGCATCACGCTCGAGGCGAACCGCGAACTGGTGGGCACCGAGGTGGAACTGCTCGTCGCCGCCGGGGAAGGGCGCAAGAACGCCGAGACCGCGCGCATGAGCGGGCGTGCACGCGACGGCCGCCTCGTGCACTTCCGTCCCGAAGGCAACATCGACACTGCGGTCCGTCCCGGCGACGTGATCACAGTTGTCGTCACCGGGGCGGCGCCGCACCACCTGATCGCCGACGACCCGATACTCACCCACCGCCGTACCCGCGCCGGAGACCATTTCGAGCAGGGCAAACTCCCCAAGACTCCGCCGATCGGCGTGGGTCTGGGGCTACCCACGATCGGTGCTCCTGCCGACCTCCCGACCCAGATGGGATGTAACGCATGACCGAGGAGATCCGTGCCGGCCTCGAGGCCGCCGAACGGAACGCCGCCAAAGAGATCGATCCCGGTGCGCGCGCGATGGTCGTGGCGATCGCAGTGCTCGTGCTGCTCGGCGCGTTCGCTCTCCCGCACGCGGGTTCTGCGAACGGCTGGGAGGTGCTGGCCTTCGCCCCCGACGCCGTCACGCAGGAGATCGCCCTCCCGTCCCGACTGTTCGTGTGGTTCGCCCTGATCTTCGGCGCACTCGGCTCGATCCTGGCGCTGCTCACCCGCAAATGGGTTCTGGCCTGGGTGACGCTGGCAGGTTCGTCGGTGACACTCGTGTTCGGGATGCTCTCGATCTGGACCCGTCAGACGCTGCCGGTCGAGTCGGTGGCAGGCGGCCCGGGCTTCGGAGTCGTGCTGGGCTGGTTCGCGATGATGGTGATCGTCTTCCACTGGGCACGCGTGGTGTGGGCGCGGACGTCCGCACAACTCGAAGCAGAGAGCGACCTGCGTCGCGTCGTCGCCGAAAACGACCGCCCGCGGCTGTTCCGCGACACGTAGAGATCCCGCCCGGCGCTACAGACGACGGTGCCCCTCCCGATTCGGGGAGGGGC